>JAJPES010000018.1 GCA_021166725.1 Burkholderiaceae bacterium
GACGCGGCAAAGAGCAGCCGATGCCCGCCTTCTCGGCGTGCAACTCGCACGGATCGATCCATCTGGATGCCAAAGTTCATCCGGAAAGCTCGCTAAACCGATCGTCGCACTCGCATCGCGGCGAAATTCAACAGCCTGCTAACCAACTGCATGCGTTGACATGATCAAGCAGGCTGCAAGACGTCCGATGAACGGCGCTTTCGGCGCAGTTCCGCCTGCTTGGCCAGCGCATACAGCGCCGGGATCACGACCAGCGTCAGCACGGTCGACGACACCATGCCGCCGACCATTGGAGCGGCGATCCGGCTCATCACCTCGCTGCCGGTGCCGCTGCTCCACATGATCGGAAGCAGCCCCGCCATGATCGCGACCACCGTCATCATCTTCGGCCGCACGCGTTCGGCGGCTCCGTCCATGATCGCGCCGTACAGATCGGCGAGCGTCGCTTCCCGGCCTTCGGCGATGCATCGCTCGCGCGTCTCCTGCCAGGCGTGGTCGAGGTAGATGAGCATGATGACGCCGGTCTCGGCGGCCACGCCCGCCAGCGCGATGAAGCCGACCGCCACGGCGACGCTCATCTGGTAGTCCAGCGCCCACATCAGCCAGACGCCGCCGACGAGCGAGAAGGGCACCGACAGCATGACGATGAGCGTTTCGGTGAGCCGCCGGAAGTTCAGGTACAGCAGCACGAAGATCAGTGCGAGCGTCAGCGGCACTACCACCTTCAAACGCTCCTTGGCCCGCTCCATGTTCTCGAACTGGCCGCTCCAGGTCGCATAGTAGCCGGGCGGGAACTCGACTTCGTCGGCCACCGCCTGCTGCGCGCGCCGGACGAACGCCCCGATGTCCGTCTCGCGCGTATCCACGTAGACGTAGGCGGCGAGCAGCGCGTTCTCGGTACGAATGCTCGGTGCGCCGCGCGTGATGCGCATGTCGGCGAGCTGACCGAGCGGGATCGATCCGTTGGCCGTCGGCACTCGCACCTCGCTGCCGAGGCGTTGCGGATCGTCCCGCAGCGCCCGGGGATAGCGCACGGAAACACCGTAACGCTCGAGGCCTTCGACGGTGGTCGTCACCGTTTCGCCGCCCAGCGCGGTCGAAATCACGTCCTGCATCCTGTCGGTGGTCAGGCCGTAGCGCGCAAGCTGGTCGCGTCGCGGCGCGATGTCGACGTAGTAGCCGCCCGCCACCCGTTCGGCATAGGCGCTGCTCGTGCCGGGAACTTTTCGCACCGCGGCTTCGACGCGCCGGGCGACCTGTTCGAGCGTCTCGAGATCCTTGCCGAACACCTTGACGCCGACCGGCGTGCGGATGCCGGTGGACAGCATGTCGATGCGTGCCTTGATCGGCATCGTCCACGAGTTCGCCAGCCCCGGAAACTTCAGCGCGGCGTCCATCTCGGCAACCAACGCATCGACGGTCAGGCCGGGCCGCCATTCCGAGGATGGTTTCAGGTTGATCACCGTCTCGAACATCTCCAGCGGTGCCGGGTCGGTGGCGGTGTTGGCGCGTCCGGCCTTGCCGTACACGGACTCCACCTCCGGGAAGGTCTTGATGATCCGGTTCGTGGTCGCGAGCAGCTTGCCGGCCTCCGTCACGGACATCCCCGGCAGCGCTGCGGGCATGTAGAAGAGCGTGCCTTCGTTCAGCGTGGGCATGAACTCGGATCCGATCTGGCGCGCCGGGAGGAAGGTGGCGGCGAGCGCCACCGCGGCGAGCAGCAGCGTGACGATCTTGAAGCGAAGCACCGTGTGGATGATGGGCCGATACAGCCAGACCAGCAGACGGTTCACCGGATTGCGCGCCTCGGGAAGGATGCGCCCGCGCACGAAGAACAGCATCAACACGGGAACCAGCGTCACCGACAGGAGCGCGGCGCCGGCCATCGCGAAGGTCTTGGTGAAGGCGAGCGGCGAGAACATCCGCCCTTCCTGGCCTTCGAGCGTGAAGACCGGCAGGAACGACACGGTGATGATGAGCAGCGAGAAGAAGAGTGCCGGTCCGACTTCCTTGCACGCGCGGACGATCGCCGCCGCACGCTCGGCCTGCGAGGCGCCCGCCGGCACGTGCTCGAGACGCTTGTGCGCGTTCTCGATCATCACGATCGCCGCATCGACCATCGCGCCGATCGCGATCGCGATGCCGCCCAGGCTCATGATGTTGGATCCGAGGCCGAGCGCCCGCATCGCGATGAACGCGACGAGGATGCCGAGCGGCAGCGTGACGATCGCCACCAGTGCGCTGCGTACGTGCAGCAGGAACACGATGCACACCGCCGCGACGATCAGGCTTTCCTCGAGCAGCGTCCATTTGAGGTTGGCGATCGCGCGTTCGATCAGCGTCGAACGGTCGTAGACCGGCACGATTTCCGAACCGGCCGGCAGGCCCGGTGCGATCTCCGCGATCTTCGCCTTCACGTTGGCGATCACGTCGAGCGCGTTCTGGCCGAAGCGCGCCATCACGATTCCCGAGGCCACTTCGCCTTCGCCGTTCAACTCGGCGACGCCGCGTCGCTCGGCCGGCACCAGCTCGACGCGCGCCACGTCGCCGATCCGCACCGGAACGCCGCGCTCGCTCTTGAGCACGATCCCGGCGATGTCGTCGACGCCGCGCAGGTAGCCGCGGCCGCGAACCATGTACTCCTTCTCGGCGAGTTCGATCACGCGTCCTCCGACATCGCGGTTCGACGCGCGGATCGCCTTCGTGACTTCGTCGATCGGGATGCCGTAGCCGGCCAGCCGCTGCGGGTCGACGACCACCTGGTACTCGCGCACGAAGCCGCCCAGGCTCGCCACCTCGGCGACGCCCTGGGCCTTGGTGAGCTGGTACCGCACGTACCAGTCCTGCAGGCTGCGCGTCTCGGCGAGCGTCATGTCGCGGCCGAGCAGCGCGTACTGGTAGACCCAGCCGACGCCGGTCGCGTCGGGGCCGATCTGCGGGGCCACGCCCTGCGGCAGTCGTCCGGCGGCCGTGCTCAGGTATTCGAGCACGCGCGAGCGCGCCCAGTAGATGTCGGTGCCGTCCTCGAAGATCACGTAGACGTACGAGGCGCCGAACATCGAGAAGCCCCGCACGACCTTCGCGCGCGGCACGGCGAGCATCGCCGTGGTCAGCGGATAGGTCACCTGGTCTTCGACGACCTGCGGCGCCTGGCCCGCATAGTCGGTGTAGACGATCACCTGCACGTCGGAGAGGTCGGGCAGTGCGTCGACGGGCGTGTGCCGGACCGCATAGACGCCCACGCCCACGAGGAACAGCGTTGCCAGCAGCACGAGAAAGACGTTGCGTGCGGACCATTCGATGATCCGGCCCAGCACGCCCGAGTGGTCGCTGGCTGGGCCTTCGTCGCGTATCGCCGTCATCTCAGTGGCCCTCGTGCCTCGCGCCCCGCGAGGCGTTGCCGGTAGGCACCCGCTCGATGCGCGTGATCACGAACTCGCCGGGTTCACCCTGTCGGAACTCGAAGCGCGCGGCGGTGCCCGGCGTGATGCCGTCGACGAGCGCGGAGTCGGCGAGCATGAAGTCCATCGTCATCGCCGGCCACTTCAGCGACGGGATTTCACTGTGCGTGACGGTCACGCTGCCGGAGGCTCGATCGATCGCGTCGATCGTCCCTTGCGCGCGATGCGTCGTGCCTGCGCCGGCTCGTTCGCCGCTGCTTCGCGCATCGCTGCCCGTCTGCCCGGTGCCGCTGTCGACCAGGTTCGCGAGCGCGGCCCGGAGCTGGCTCTCGGAATCGATGAGGAAGTTCGCCGAGACGACGACCCGATCCCCCGGCTTCACCCCTTCGAGCACCTCGACGGCGTCGACTCCGCGCTCGCCAAGCCGAACGGGGCGCGGCTGGAAGCGACCCTCGCCGAGCGCGAGCAGCACGACCTGCCGCTGGCCGTCGTCGATGACCGCCGTGGCCGGCACGGTCGTTCGCAGCGTGGAGCCGCCGGTGTCGAGCTCGACCTGCGCGAACATTCCCGGTTGCAGCAGCCCCTCCCGGTTGTCGAGCTCGAGACGAACCGATGTGCTGCGCGTCGTCGCATTCAACATGGGATAGCGGTACGCGACCTTGGCTTCGAATCGTCGGTCGGGGAAGGCGTCGAGCGTGACGCGGGCCGGCTGGCCGATGCGCACACGCGCCAGGTCGCGCTCGTAGACGTCGGCGATGATCCAGACGCGGGAAAGATCGGCGATGCGGAACAGTGTTTCGCCCGCTGCGAACCTCGCTCCCTGGATCGCCGGCTTTTCCAGCACGATCCCAGTGGCGGGCGAATGAAAGGTCTGGCGCGGCGACGTCTGGTCGGCGACCTGCAGGTTGCGCAGCCGGCCGCGAGTGGCCTCCGCAAGCCTCCGGGCCGATTCGTTCGCGATCGCGTCGTTGCCTTCGCTGTCGCGCGCCAGGCGCTCGGCGATGCGCAGCTCTTCGCCGGCCGACTGCAGCTCGGGGCTGTATGTCGTGAAGAGCGCCTGTCCTTTGTGCACCTTGTCGCCGACGGCGCTGACGTGCAGGCGTTCGATCCACCCTTCGAAGCGCGGTGCCACGACCACCTGCGCGCGCTCGTCCACCTCGACGCGGCCGCTTGCGCGCACCATCGCCTCGAGCGGGCGCTCCTCGACCAGTGCGGTGCGCACGCCGAGCGTCTGGACGCGCGCGGGGCTCACGACGACGACGCCGGCGTCGCCGGGGTTGTCGTCCGCGTACACCGGGATGTAGTCCATCCCCATCGAATCCTTCTTCGGCACGGGCGACGTGTCCGGTAACCCCATCGGATTGCGGTAGTAGAGGATTTGGCGCTCGCCGGCGGGGGTGGCGCCGCCGGACGTCGTCGTGGGATCGGTTGCGGGGCCATTTGAGGGAGCGGCCGTCGAGCGGGCCGATTCCGCGCTGTGCTGCGCGACGCTCGATACGGCAGCGGGAATAAGAACCTTCCCACTGCCGATCCAGTAGCCGGCGCCCACGGCCAGCGTGAACGCCGCGGCGAATGCTGCGGTCCGGGTCGGAGTCATTTCGGTGCTCCCGTGATTCTTTCGATCTCGACCAGCGCCAGGCGCGCGTCCAGTTCCGCCTGCAATGCCCGGGTGCGGATGTCGATGAGCTGGCGCTCGGCCTCGATCACGCTGTCGAAGTCGACCTTGCCGTTGGCCAGTGCTGCGCGAGCCGCGTCACGGGTGGCGATCGCCTGCGGCATCAGCGTTCGCTCGAGCAGTCGCAGGCTGTCTCGATTCGACGCGAACGCCGACCAGACCTGACCGAGCTCGCCGCCGGCGCGAGCCTCGGCGTCGGCGCGTCGAGCCTCGGCAGCGCTGATCGTGTATTCCGCCTCGCGCTCCCTGGCGCGGCGGCTCGCCTGCTGCAACGGAACCATCACTTCGAACATCAGTGCCCACGAGCTCTTGCCTTCGTAGGGACGGTCGTTCCTGAGCCCGACGCTAAAATCCGGCAGGCGATCCTGGTACGTGCGCTCCCGCTCGGCTCGCGCGACCTCGACTCCCGCGGTGCTCGTCTGGACATCCGGGTTGCGAGTGCGCGCTGCATCGAAGAGCGCCGCTGCTTCGAGCCGCTCGGGCAGGGGCGGCGCTTCGGTCGGTGCGGCGAGCGGCGCTTGCGACGGGCGCGCAAGCAGCCCGTTCAGTGCAGCGGCGAGCCCCCTGATGCGCTGTTCGGCCTCGAGCAACGCGACGCGCTGCGCGGTGATTTCGCGTTGCGTGCGCAGCACCGCCTGTTGCGGTACCAGCCCCAGTTCGAATCGCTTCAGACTGAGTTCTTCGAGCGTTTGCAGCAGCGTGAGCCCCTGCCGGCTCAACGCGATCTCGCGGCCGGCCACGTAGTAGCGCAACCAGGCGGCTTCGATTCGCGCAACGATCTCGGTCCACGCCGCATCTCGTGTCGCCGCGGCTTGCCCGGCTCGCGCCTGCGCGGCGCGCATCGCGAGTTCGCGCTTTCCCCATCCGGGCAGCGGCTGCGAGATCTGATAACGAGTTTCGCCGACTTGCCCCGGAACGAGCGAAGCCGAGCGGTTGCGCATTGCGTTGCCGAAGTCCATCAGCTCGATCCCGACGGTCGGATCCGGAAGCGCGCCGGCGGGCACGATCCGCTCGAGGGCGGCCGCGGCCTCGGCGCGCTCGGCAGCGAAGGCAGGGTGATTGCGGCGCGCGTATTCGATCAGCTCGTCGACGTTTGCTCCAAGCACCGGTTCGGTCGACGCCGGCGCGTCGGGTGCGTTACCGGCGGCGAATGCGAAAGCGCTGGAGAAGGCGAAGGCGAGCGCGGCGAGTGTCGGCGCGACACGACGGCGCCGGTGCGGTCCAAGTGTCGAAGACGGAAAGCGCATGACGTGTGGGCGCGAAGACGGTCTCTTGTCGGTGCGATAGGGTCAGCGAACGACTTCGAGGCTGGTGACGACCAGCTCTCCGCCCACCTGCGCGGGCACGAAGCGGATCTTGTCGCCGACTTTCACGATTTCGAGTATCGCGCCTTCGGCAACGCGGAACGCCATCGTCATCGACGGCATTCCGAGCCCTTCGAGCGGTCCGTGTGCGATGGTTAGCTTGCCCGTCGTGGTGTCGACTTTCCGCACCGTTCCGTCGGCCTGCTTCGCCGAGTCCGAGCTCGTCGGTGCTGCGTGCCCGGAGTCGTGATGGTGCGTTTGCGCCAGTGCCGCGCCGCCAAAAGGAAGACCCAGCAGGACGGCGAGAGCCGTCGATCGAAGGATGCGGTCGTTCATGATTCGTCGTTTCCAGTCCAATGGGATCGGTGTGCGCAGGCTGGCGGACGACGGTGGTCAGCGCGCTGACTGGATGATTACGTTCGTGTAATCGGAGAACCGCAATGATCGATCGAAGCGAGCGGACGCCAGCTCAGGTATACGACGAATATCTCGGGCCTGCGATCGCTGACCCGTGGACGCAGGAACTGCTCGTGTTGGGGCATGCAGCGCTGCGAAGCGGGGAGCGTGTGCTGGACGTTGCATCTGGTACTGGCAGCGTCGCCTGGCAGGCGGCCGCACGGGTAGGGCGCTCGGGGAAGGTCGTGGCCGTGGACATCAACGAGGACTTGCTCGCTGTCGGCAGCAAGCTTGCGCTGCCCGCGCAGGCGGCGCGCATCGATTGGCGGCAAGGGGATGCCGCGCGGCTGGCCACCTCGGTGCGTCCGTTTCGGATCTGGACCTCTCGTTCTGCTTGCCCGACTCCGGGACGTTGCGGGAACTGCTCGTTGCGGCGGGATTCTCGGAGGTCGAGACCGTCCCGCATACGCTTACCGTGCGCCTGCCGGAACCCGAGCGCTTCCTGCAACTCACGACAGCGGGGGCGGCCCACCTCGATTCCTGCGTTTGCACGGCTCGACGAAGCGGCGCAAACGATTGGTCGAGGCGATCGGCGACGACCTGCGGGCCGTAACAAGCGGTTTCAGCGAAGACGGGTTTCTCGTCTTCCCCATGCACTCGAACATCGTGGTCGCGCGCGTGAAGTGACGCATTGCATCCAGCGACGAGCTGACCAGGAGGCGCCAGATGCGGATCCTCCGTTGGCGCACTCGATGTGGCGCGCCGATCAGCCCGCATCGCGGGTGGATCATGAAGCACCCGGGGCGGCTGGAAATCGCGCACTCTCACAATTGCGCAGTTGCTCCTCGTATCGCTGTTTGCGCCGTTCGTTCAGATAGGGCGTCGTTTGCGCGCGAGGGCCGTGATCTAGCGGCAGCACGAGCCTGTCCGGGGGGCAACCGGCTGCATCTTTCGAGTCGGAGCCCGAGCGCTGCGCTTCTGCCTGGCGTGCGCTGCGCGTCTTCTCGATGAGCCAGAAATCGGGCCCCGCGAAGACGGGCAGTGAGAGGCTCGCTACGAGCGCTGCGGTAACGGTTTTCACGAATGACACGATTCGAGTTCCTCCGAATTGACCGCACACGCGCACACGACGTGCAGCGCCATGCGGTTGCAGCGATCGTGCCTTTCCGTCGATGACGCGACGGCGACCGGAGGATGAGGATCGTGTAATGCGTGGGTCTCTTGAAGATGACCGGAATGTAATCGCTGCGTAAGGGTGTGGTTCTATTCAGTCGTTAGCATCGAGGATTGAGCACGAAAAGGAGTGACTTCATGGTCGATGGCCGGGGATCGGAGCAGCCAAAGGCCTCGCGCGGCGCGACTGACGACGGCACTCGACCGGCGACGTGCGGCGCGCACGATCACAGTGAACATGCGCATCACAGTGAACATGCGCATCACGGTGAGCATGGTCACAGCGAGCACGCGCACCACATCGAGCATGGACACGACCACTCAGCTCATGCGCAGCAGGCAGGCCACGGCAACCGGCACCAGTCGATGGCACACGTAGCGGACACCGAACGCGCCGAGGCGGGCTCCTTCGCACCAGCGCCGACCGCGGGCGAGACGATCTACACCTGTCCGATGCACCCGGAGATCCGCCGCAATGCGCCGGGCAACTGCCCGATCTGCGGAATGGCGCTCGAGCCGCTTCTTCCCGGACTCGAGGACGAAGAGAACCCGGAGCTCGTTGACTTCAGGCGCCGCTTCTGGTGGACGCTGCCGCTGACCGTGATTGTCACAGCGCTGGCGATGTTCGGTCATCGATTCGCGCTGATGTCGCCGGCGACGCAATCGTGGGTCGAGCTCGTGCTGTCGATCCCGATCGTGCTGTGGGCGGGATGGCCGTTCTTCGTGCGCTGCTGGCAGTCGATTCGCAACGCGAGTCCGAACATGTGGACGCTGATCGGAATCGGCGTCGGCGCGGCGTTTCTCTATAGCGTCGCTGCGACGATTGCGCCGCAATGGTTTCCCGACTCGTTCATTGCGCACGGTCGCGTAGGGGTGTACTTCGAGGCGGCCGCGGTGATCGTGTCGCTCACGCTGCTGGGCCAGATGCTCGAGTTGAAGGCGCGCGGCCAGACCTCGGCAGCGCTGAAGTCGTTGCTCGGTCTTGCGCCGAAAACGGCGCGACGCCTGAACGACGACGGCACGGAAGGCGACATTCCGCTCAACCATGTGCACGTCGGCGACCGGTTGCGCATCCGGCCCGGCGAGAAGGTGCCGGTGGACGGCGTCGTGCTCGAGGGCGAGAGCTCGATCGACGAATCGATGCTCACCGGCGAGCCGATCCCGGTGCGCAAGCAGCCGGGCGACAAGGTCGTCGGCGCGACGATCAACACGAGCGGTGCGCTCGTGATGCAGGCCGAGCGCATCGGATCCGAAACGATGCTCTCGCAGATCGTCGCGATGGTCGCGCAGGCGCAGCGCTCGCGCGCCCCCATGCAGCGCCTGGCCGACGTCGTCGCTGGCTGGTTCGTGCTCGCGGTCCTGGCAATCGCGGTCGTCACCTTCGTCGTTTGGGGGTTCTTCGGTCCGCAGCCGAGCTGGGTATTCGCCACGCTCAATGCGCTCGCGGTGCTGATCATCGCTTGCCCCTGCGCGCTGGGTCTCGCGACGCCGATGTCGATCATGGTCGCCACCGGCAAGGCCGCGACGCAGGGAATCCTCTTTCGCGATGCAGCGGCAATCGAGTCCTTCCGCACGATCGACACGATCGTCGTCGACAAGACCGGCACGCTGACCGAAGGCAAGCCCGCGTTCGATCGTGTCGTTGCCGCGGCGGGATGGGACGAGGCCGAAGTGCTGCGGATTGCCGCAAGCCTCGATCAGGGATCCGAGCATCCGCTGGCGCATGCCATCGTCGACGAGGCCAGGCGCCGCGCGCTGGCGTTGGTTGCCGCGGAGAGCTTTGAGTCGGCGAGCGGCATCGGCGTACGGGGCACGGTCGAAGGCCGCCATGTTGCGCTAGGCAATACCGCGCTGATGGACGACGAGCGTGTGCCATACGGTGCACTGACGGGCGACGCCGAGCGCCTTCGCGCGCAGGGCGCGAGTGTCATGTACCTCGCGGTGGACGGGCAGGCGGCCGGACTGCTCGCTGTCTCCGATCCGATTAAGCAGACGACACCGGAGGCGGTGCGAGACCTGCGGCACGCAGGTTTGCGCATTGTGATGGCGACGGGCGACGGCTGGACGACCGCGCGCGCGGTGGGCGAAAAGCTCGGTATCGACGAGGTGATCGGCGAGGTGAAGCCGGCCGACAAGGTAGCGCTCGTCGAGAGGCTTCAGGGCGAAGGCCGGCGCGTCGCGATGGCCGGCGACGGGATCAACGACGCACCGGCGCTCGCGCGCGCCGACATCGGCATCGCGATGGGCACCGGCACCGATGTCGCTATGAATGCCGGCCACGTCACCCTGGTCAAGGGTGACCTTCGCGCGATCGCGCGTGCGCGGCGAATCTCCACCCAGACGGTGCGCAACATGCGGGAGAACCTTGGCTTCGCGCTGATCTACAACGCGCTCGGCGTTCCGATCGCCGCCGGTGTTCTCTATCCGGCGTTCGGCTTGCTGCTCTCGCCGTTGATCGCAGCGCTGGCGATGAGTCTGAGCTCGGTTTCGGTGGTATCGAACGCCTTACGCCTGAGAAGGGCGCGCACCTGAGGCGCAAGCAGGTAGAACGGATGACACGATGGGTCTGGATTTCGCTGGCCGCACTCGCGATCGCGGCGAGTGCGGCGCTGGGATGGCAACAGATCGCGCTTTCGCCGCGGGGGAAGTGGATCGAGACGAATGATGCTGCCGTTCTCGAGCACGGCCGTGAGCTGTACGAACAGTACTGCGCGAGTTGCCACGGCGCGAATCTCGAAGGCCAGCCCGACTGGATGAAGCGCCTGCCCTCGGGGCGCATGCCGGCGCCGCCGCACGACGCGACCGGTCATACCTGGCACCATCCGTCGGATGTGCTCTTCGGGATCGTGAAGGACGGTGTCGAGAAATACGCGCCCGCAGGCTACGAAAGCGATATGCCGGCGTTCGGTGGAACGCTTTCCGACCCCGAAATCCGGGCCGTGCTCAGCTACATTCGTTCGACGTGGCCCGAGGACGTGAAGCGACGCCACGAAGAGCGCGAGCGGGCAGTGCGGGGCGGCTGAAGCTCAGTACCCGACCGTGAACCGCCGGCGCGAATGCGCTGGTTTCTCGAGCTCGTCGATCATCGCCACCGCGTAGTCTTCGAGCGAAATACGGCTCTCGCCCTTGGCGTCGACGAGCAATCGACCGTCTCCCAGGCGGAACTTGCCGGTCCGCTTGCCCGGTTCGAGCATTGCGGACGGACTTAGCATGGTCCAGTCGAGCGTCGGTTCCTGCTTCAGCAACTCCAGCGCTTGCCGCGCGCCCTCCGCAGTCGCTTTCCACGCCGCGGGGAATTGCGGCGTGTCGATCAGCAGTACGCCTGGCGCTGCTTCGAGGCTGCCGGCGCCGCCCACCATCAACAGTCGCGGCACGCCCGACTTCTTTACTGCGGCGATGATCGAGTGAATGCCCTGCAGGTAGTAGCCGAGAACGTCGGCCTGCGCATGTCCGCTGAATGCGCTCAGGACCGCATCGTGACCTCGCAGGGAATCGGCCAGCGCCGTCTCGTCGAGAACATCGACCCTGGTCAAGGCGAGCCCGGATTGCGGCTCGAGCTTGCCCGGATTGGACACGAGTGCCGTTACTTGATGGCCGCGCGTTAACGCCTCGTTTCGCAGCGCCGAACCGACGTACCCGCTTGCGCCGATCAATGCAATTTTCACGATTTACCTCTCATACTGCCGAGCGCATCGAGCGGGCAGCACGGCTTCATTGCCCTCGTGGTCGCGCAGCGCATCAAAGCCCGTCATGATCTCGTTGCTGCGGATTTCGCCCGCCTGCCGAGGCAAACACTATGCTCCGCGCCCGTTGCTGATTCAACCCGCACGAAGTCAGAGGTCGGCGAGGCTTGGCGATCCTCTCGCTCAGGCTGCGGGCATCGTGAATGCGAAGCGGATGGTTCCTTCGGCGCTCGACGCCGAGATCGATCCGCCGTGCGCCTCGACGATCGATTTCGCGATGGCCAAGCCAAGGCCTGCTCCCTCGCCCTCTTTCCGCCGCGAAGCATCGACGCGGTAGAAGCGGTCGAACAGCCTTCGAAGCTGCTCGGGTGCGATCGGTATCCCTGGATTCTCGATGCTCAACTCGGTCTGCCCGGACCGGCCCGCGCCGATCGAGACGCGAATCTCGCCGCCTCGCGGGGTATGGCGTATCGCATTTGACAGCAAGTTGCTGATCGCTCGCCTCAGCATGTCTCCGTCGGCGCGTGCGCGCCCCTTTCCGGTAAGCACGAGCCGTACGCCACGCTCCTCGGCCAGCGCCTCGTAGAACGCGAACAAGCGCTCGACTTCGGAAACCAGATCGATGCTCTGGGTGCGCGTTGCGATCAACCCGTTGTCGGCCTTCGCGAGGAAGAGCATGTCCGAGGTCATCTGCGAAAGCCGCTCGTACTCTTCGAGGTTCGAGTACAGGATCTCGCGGTATTCTTCGGACGTGCGCGCGCGGGCGAGCGCGACCTGTGTCTGCGTCATCAGGTTGCTGACCGGCGTGCGCAGCTCGTGTGCGAGATCAGATGAGAAATCCGACAGGCGTCGGAACGAATCCTCCAGCCGCGCGAGCATATCGTTGAAGGCCGCGGCGAGTGGAGCTAGCTCGGGTGGCATCGACTCAGGCGGCAGACGCTCGCCAAGTCGATCAGCAGAGATGCGGTGCATCAGCTCCAGCGCCTTGCGTGCAGGAGACAGGCCTCGGCGCGCGGAGAACCAACCGAGCAGCGCGGACAGCGCAATGCCCACCGCGACGCTCAGCCAAAGGCTGTTGCGGAAGTCGGTCATGAATCGTCTATGGAAGTCGATGTCGAGCGCGACGACGACGGCTGCCGGCTGCGCGCCCGGGATTCCGGTATCCGCTTTCGTCGAGATGAAGCGATACAGTCGGCCTTCGTGCTCGCGCACGGTCGCCTCGGCTTCCCGCGGCGGCTCGGTCGGGGGAATCGACCATGCAGGACCCGTTGCCGATGCGAAACCCTCGGACGTGTACAGCCGCGTGCCGTCGGGCGCGACTACGGTGACGAATAGGTCGTGATGCCCGACGAGCGCTTCGGCCAATGTGTCGTGCACTGCGGCAAGTTCTCCTTCGGTGCGCACCTTCGCCAACAGATTGCGCACGAGTTCGAGCTTTCCCTCGAGCACTGCCTGGTCCTGCTCCACCAGGTGCGCGTCGACCAGTCGCCCGACGAAGTAGCCGCCGACGAGAAGGACGGCGGTCGACGCGATCGAAAAATACAACGTGAGAAGGAACGTGATCGACCGCGGTTTTCGCATCAGGCCTGCTCCGGCGGCTCGATCACGTAGCCCATTCCGCGCACGGTGCGGATGAGCTTCGGCTCAAAGTCGTCGTCGACCTTCGCGCGCAGGCGGCGCACCGCGACCTCGATGACGTTCGTGTCGCTATCGAAATTCATGTCCCAGACCTGAGATGCGATGAGCGATCGCGGAAGGACTTCGCCCTGCCGGCGTAACAGCAGCTCGAGCAGAGCGAACTCCTTGGCAGTGAGATCGATGCGCTTGCCGGCTCGAATCACCCTGCGCCTCATTAGGTCGAGCTCAAGATCGGCTACCTGCAATCGCTGTTGCTCGCGCCCGAGCCCACGCCTTAGCAGCGTACGCACCCGGGCGAGCAGCTCCGAAAACGCGAAGGGCTTCACGAGATAGTCGTCGGCCCCGAGCTCGAGCCCTTTGACGCGGTCGTCAACCTGGTCCCGGGCTGTGAGGAACAGCACCGGCATTGACCGACCCGCTGCGCGGATGCGCCGCAGCACTTCCCAGCCATCGATGCCGGGAAGCATCACATCGAGCACGACCAGGTCGTAGTCGTTCTGCGTCGCCAGGTGCATGCCGTCCGTCCCGTCGCGCGCGAGGTCGGTGACGAAGCCAGCTTCAGTCAGCCCTTGCCGCAGGTAGTCCCCCGTCTTGCGTTCATCCTCGACGATCAGGATTTTCATCCCGCTTTCCTAAGTCCCATTGTGTAGCCATATTGTGCAGGCGGCGCTCAGGCTGGGGTCCTGGATTACACGTATGTAATCGGATAGTCAGGAGAATGTAGGTTTACCGCTCGAGATCTGCACTCCAGCAACAAGACGTTGGTGTTCAAGCTCGCCGAGTTGGGCGGGAACGCACAATACTCCGCCTCGATGGTCGTCGATCCGCGCAGACCTTAATTTATCCCCCAAGGCGGCGGGAGCCACGGCTCCCAAGAGTCGCAGGCGCTAGATCCTCACATCTAAAGTGGAAATTTTCCGCAATTTGCGCTTGAACGTTATCGTCGAACGGCCATAATTGGCTCTTTCGATTGTGCCGCTTACGGACCATCAGATCGCACGTTTGCGCCGCGGGGGATGTAATATGACTGAAGAGGTCCACCCAAGAGAATCTCTGTCAAGATCACCAACGACGGTCGCTCAATATCGACTCATATATCGCAGATTGGAAAAGATGGCTAAGACGGAGATGGGGTTAACGTGGGATGCTGCCCAAGGTCCGGTACAGGTCGCCCGTCTCTTCCGAAAGCACGAAGCTGATTGGCAGGCGGCAACCGCAAGGCTGTACCGCGCGGCAATTATCTACGTTTTTGACCAAATCGAGAGCCACGGAGACGTCGGTATTCGAAAGGCACGACGTGTTCTGCTGATCTCCAATTCCAGCGAGGAAACCGTCAGCCGATTGCGCGAGCAGGTCCGCGAGCAAAGACGCGACGCCAAGCGTCGACGTCCTCGCACCGCGACTCAAAAAGTAAAACGCTTCTCTAGGAAAGATACCGAGGAGCTGCTAAAGCAATTGGCCGGGTCGCGTAGCACATGGGGGCGGCCAGCAGCCAGGTGGTTTATCGCGGGCTATTTAACCGGGCTTCGCCCTGGGGAATGGCAGACCGCGCATATGCACGTCGACGAGCGGGAAGGGTCTCAACTTGTGGTGAAGAATGCAAAGAATACGAACCGTCGTGCGCATAGTGAGCATCGCACGCTCTCGTTGACTCGGTTGCGCGAAGACCAACTACGAATAGTTCACCTTCACCTCCTCACCGTACATACTTATGCTTCAACTGGCCACTTCGAGGATCTATATGACGCGTGCCGTCAACTCGTGCGCCGCAAAGCTGATGCTATTTGGCCGAAGAGGTCGCGCCACCCGTCACTTTATACAGCACGACATATGTTCGCTGCGGACGCGAAGGCAATGTTCGATCAAGTAATTGTTGCCGCACTAATGGGTCACGCGTCAGCGGAAACGGCGGGGCAGCATTACGCGCCTGCTTGGTCGGGTCGCGGAGGATTGGGTGTCGAGCCGTCGCAGAAGGACATTAACGCGGTGCTCCAGCGCAACCCCGGCTTCCGGCGAAGATCGAGCAAGAGCGCGGAAGATACAAGGGTGGAAGAATTTGTGTCCCGTCGCATGCGTTGGGGTCACTGAGTTGGTCGTGCGCAGCGAGACCAATTCATATGCGAGGAGTGTCTCGGACGCATTACCGCCCGAGCGAAGTTTCCGCCAACTAGTGCTTGCCGACTAGTTCCTGGCACTTGTTTTCGAGTGTTTCCAGTCGAGGGCATATTTCAGCCAACTCCGCCGTATTTACGTATCTCATCGTGATCACAGGACGGTTTTTCGGCTGCTGAAAACGGAACGTTCGCCACAGTTCTACCGGCAGCAGGTGTCGAATCAAAGCAGGAATTTCAGGCTCCAGGATCACCAAGCGCTCATTTGCTTTTGCCGCGTCTACCAGGAAGCGTGTGCGGCGGGCCTGACGGGGTATGCTGTGACGTGCGAAACAGGCGGGGCACAGTACGCTCCTTTTGAAACCCAGTTGACGACCCTTTCCGCGCCGGCCGCACTCTTCGCAGGTAGATGAGCAACGCGCTCTTGCTTTCCTGAAGATTCCATCCAGGACGGGCCCCATCTTCACGGCGGTCTGGGTGAAGGGGTCAATTCGAAGCGCGTCTTGCGGCCCAGTGGGGATACATTGAGAACCGCGGGTAAATGCAACTGACCGAAGATCGATCAGTAATTTCTCGACGGGTTGTCGCCAACCGCGTGGAATCCGTTCTCGCCTTTCCTCAAGATTCGCGATCGCTTCTCTCAAGGTCAACGGAGTCGCCCGCGACATTTCCAGTTGATGGGTTGCGTTGATGGATTCCATTTGGAGACCTTTGCTGTTCAGAGGAATCCCACTCGTCGTTGAGTCTTGGATTGCGGGCGCACGTCGTCTACACAGATTCTATCGCTATCGCGCTCTGCAGCCGATGCATATGCATCGCGCAGCGCCTGCATCGGCTGCCTCGGCGTAAAGGTGCTGAGCTTTTCGATTACGTTTCGGTCCAGTTCGTCAGGGAAGCTCTTTGCCCATGGCGCGTCGCTCAAGAGGCTGGCGTTGATACTTTGAACTACCGCGTACATTTGGGCGACTGTTGGTTGGGGGATATCGATGACTACGAATCGTGAGCGAAGCGCAGACTCGATTTTCTGCTCGTCGTTCGCGGTTGCGATCCAAGTAATGCAGCTTGCGTCGATTGGCAGCCCTGAACCGCCCCGGAATCTCCGGAGGCTCCAACTCTTGAGAAGATGGAGCCATGAGCAGACAAGGAAGGTTTTCCCCGGAGGTCCGGGAGCGGGCGGTGAAGCTGGTCCTGGAGCACCAGGCCGAGTACGACTCGCAGTGG
>JAJPES010000002.1 GCA_021166725.1 Burkholderiaceae bacterium
CGCGCGGCCCTCGGCCGCGCGACTTGCCGAAGCCGCCCCTTCGTCCTGCCGGAGGCGCCGCCCCCGGTTCGCCGCTGCGCACTCGGCGTGTGATCGCCTCCTGATGCGCGTTGGCCGAACGCGGCTGCCATTCATCGTCGTCGTACTCGGGGCGATGCTGCTCCTCGTCGACGTCGCCGGGCAGCAGGCGATTGCCGATGGCGTCGTCGGGATCCTCGTAACCGTCGTCATCGCGGTCGAGGTCGCGTTCTGCGTCCGCTTGCGGCACGTCGTCGCCCGACTGCGGCCCGGCAGCGGGTGCAGTGGCGTCGGCGTCCTTCGTGCCCCGCACCTCCTGCATCAGCGCCTGCACTTCGGCTTCGTCGAGCTCGAGCCAGCGCCCGCGCGACAGGCCGCGCGGCAACGCCACCGGCCCGAAGCGCAGCCGAACGAGACGGCTCACCGTGACGCCGACCGATTCCGCCATCCGGCGCACTTCCCGGTTGCGCCCCTCGGAGAGCACCACGCGATACCAGGTGTTCGCGCCATCTCCACCGATGTCGTCGAGCAACGAGAACTTCGCGAGACCGTCGTCGAGTTGCACGCCGGCAAGCAGCTTCTCGCGCGCTTCCTCGTCGATCCTGCCGAGCACGCGCACCGCGTATTCGCGCTCCCAGCCGTATCGCGGATGCATCAGCCGGTTCGCGAGATCGCCCGAAGTGGTGAAGATCAGCAAGCCCTCGGTGTTGAAGTCGAGCCGACCCACCGCTACCCATCGCGCGCCCTTGATGCGCGGCAGTTTGTCGAATACGGTTGCGCGCCGATCGGGGTCGTCGCGCGTACAGATCTCGCCCGCCGGCTTGTGGTACAGGAGCACGCGCTGCACCGGCCCCGCGGCACGCCGCGGGATGGTGCGACCGTTCACGCGTACCTGGTCGTTGGCACCGATGCGCTGGCCGATGTGCGCCGGTTGGCCGTTGACCGACACCCGGCCGGCGAGGATCAGTTCCTCCATGTCGCGCCGCGAGCCCAGCCCCGCGTCGGCCAGCACCTTGTGCAGCTTCGGCTGGTCTTCGCTTGCGACGGGCCTGCGTCCGCCACGCCTGCGCGACTGCGCCGAATCGAGACCGATCGCCGCGGACGCCGCATAGATCGGCAAGGGTTCCGCATCGGTGATCGCGCCCTCGCGCGCCGAAACGCTGCCCGGCTGCGCCCCATGGAGCGCGGTCTGCTCGTCGGCGCCCGGCTGGCTCTGGGTCGTGGTATCGGCGTCGTTGCGCCGTACGCCGCCCCTTGGCCCGCGACCGGATCGCCCGCCGCGGCGGCGGTTGTACGGCGTTCGGGTCTGCCGCGCTTCGCGCGCCTCGCCTGCTTCGCTCTGCGTCGAAGCGACATCCGGCGAAGAAGAAGGCTCCTGCCCGGGAGCCTGCGGCCGGGAGAGCTGCGCGTCGGGACTCTGCGGCTGGGCGGGACCTGCGACAGCCTGCGAAGGACCAGGACGGTCGCTGCTCTCGTGACGCTCGTCGCCGCGTCGCTCGTCGGCGCCGCTCGTGTCGATCACGGTTGCGGCATGGCCGTGGCCGGAAGATTCTTGGTTCAAGCGGACCCCTCGCTGGGTTCGGTGGATCGGACGAGGTCGGAAAGATCGGGTTCGTGCGCGGCGTCGGCCGGCGCGTCGACGGGCTTGGCGATCGATTCGTCTTCCGCCGGCGCACCTGGCGCCGCTGCGAAATCCGTCTCGGAGACCGACGTCCCTACGCCTTCGCCGGCAAGCTCGAGAACGCGCTGTTCCAGTGCGTCGGCGCCTTCGGCCGCCTGTCCCGGTTCGAGCAGTGCCGGCAGTTCGGCAAGCGAGCGCAGGCCCAGGTCGTCGAGGAACTGCCGCGTCGTTCCGAGCAGTTCGGGGCGCCCGAGCACGTCCTTGTGCCCGATCACCTCGACCCAGCCGCGCTCCTCGAGCGTGCGCACCAGATGCCCGGCGACCGTCACGCCGCGGATCTCCTCGATGTCGCCGCGCGTGACCGGCTGCCGATACGCGATGATGGCCAACGTCTCGAGCAGTGCACGCGAGTAGCGCGGCGGCTTCTCGGGGTTCAGCCGGCCGAGATACACCGCCATCTGCGGCGTGCTCTGGAATCGCCAACCGGTTGCAAGCGAACTCAGCTCGACGCCGCGACCGTTCCAGTGGGTGCGCAGCTCGTCGAGCAGGCGGCCGATCGTATCGACGTCGAGATCGTCGTCGAACAGCCGGCGCAGCTCGCCGACGCTCAATGGCTGCGATGCGCACAACAGCGCGGTCTCGAGGACGATCTTCGCTTCTTCGGTGTTCATCGGGTACGGGCTGCTTCTGGTGAGCCACGTCGATGCGCAACGGTCCCGCGGTTTCGCGCTGCGCTCGTTCGATTCGTCCGCCCACCGGCCGGCCCCGAAAACGCGAAAACGCCCGGAAACCACCGGAAGCGTCGATCGGGTAACCGCCAGGACGTTGCAGCTCGCAGAAGCGCGACTTGCGGAGTATGGAGGAGCGCAGCTCCCCGGGGTCGATCCGCCGCACTTCGGGAGGTAGTGGTCCACTACCTGCTCGAGCTTCGTTTCGATGATACACGAAGGGGATGACGGAGTGGCGGCTCTGATCGCGCCCGTCGTTCGGCGCAGACCCGCGGGCGCAGAACCCGCGGGTTTACGCGCATGAACGTTTTGCGCCCGATCTTGCGAGCGCTTTTCCCGTCGTTACCTCTTCCCGCTGGCGTACCCGCGTCAGCGATCGGACCGTGGGTCGCGCGAGCGAGCACCTGCCGAGGAAGGGCCACTCACTGCGCCGATCACCGGCGCGGAAACCGCCTCCGCTCGGCCATCGAGTCTCGCGGCCCGTGCGGCGGCTGTCTCGAATGCGGGAGGCACAACGCTTGCGGCAATTGTGTTCCCCAGATTCGTTACTTCGACGAAAGGAGTCCCCATGAAACCCGGCATCAAGACATTTGCAATTGCGACATCCATCGCGCTCGGCGCGTCGACGGCGCTGGCGCAGCAGACCCAGACGCAGAAGCCGTCCGATACGCATGCGCAATCTCAGGACAAGGCGCGGAACCAGAGCCAGTCGCAATCGACGAAAGGAAAGCCGCAGGCGTCGACGGCCTCCAGCACGGGCATGCCGGTAGTCGTTCTCGTACCCGTGGCGATCGCGAACACCGACCGCTACGCCAACGGCTGCTGGGCAAGGCTGTACGACAGCACCGACTTCAAGGGCAATCAGCTGACGCTCGTGGGACCGGTCGACATGCCCGACATGAAGCAGTTCGGCATCGACTGGGCCGGACAGTTCGACTCGGTCGCGATGGGCCCGAAAGCGAAGCTGACTGCATACGACGCGCAGAACTACAAGGACAAGGCGCAGACGTTCCAGGCGGGGCAGAAGGTGAGCGACCTCGACGAGAAGATGCAGACATTCGAGAGCATTCAGTCCGTGAAGATGACCTGCACATCGTGAAGGCGTACCGGTTCGAGCGACGTTCGGCCGGTCCGGACGTCGCGTTTTCAAGGAGATTCTCATGACTTCCGATCTACATACACACGCCGCCACCCGGCTTCGCTGGTCGCCGCGCGCGGTGCTCTTCGTCGCGCTGACGTGCGCCGCGATCGGCGTGAATGCGCAGGCTGCGACGACTCCGCCACAGGTGAACCTGCCGGAAGGTGCGAGCAACGATCGCGCATCGATCGCTCCGATGGTTCGCCATCAGGGCGACGTCGCCTATGTCAGCGGAGGCATCGGCGACGACGGCCAGGCACGGACGAAGGCACTCGGCCGTGACATGAACCTGCAGATGGTGTTCGCTCAGCGCAACGGCAACTATCTTGCGCAAGTCGATGTCGAAGTCGCCGACAAGCGCGGCAACACGGTGCTCGACGTCGACTCGTCGGGACCGCTGCTGTATGCACAACTGCCCCCGGGCCGCTATGAAGTCACGGCCACGTTGCCGCAGGGCAGGACGATCGAGCGCAATGTCGACGTGCCTGCACAGGGCCGGCACACGGAGCGCTTCCTGTGGAGCGACAGCAACGCGCAAGGCAAGTGAATCAAGGGCAACGCGGCCACCTCCGGCGCGCACTTCCCTGGAAGCACTGAAGCGCGGCGTCGCCCACGACGAAACGAGAGGCAAGATCTCGAATCGAAAGGAGCAGAAGATGCTCGGAATCAACCACGTCCTCGGGCGACTTGCTGCGCTCGCCTTGTGCTCGTCCCTGTCGGTCGCAACGGCGGGCGCGTGGGCTGCCGGCCCGGACCGCGCGCACGGAGGCGCGGCGAACACGGCGGTCTCGCCGACCCTGCAGCCGCGGGCCGACGCCGATTCCGCGATGCGCCCCGCGCAGCAGCCTTCGGAAGATCGGCGGCAACTGCGCGAGGTGCGCGCGACCGATCTGATTGGCGCAGACGTACGCAACAGCCAGGACATGTCGCTCGGCGAGATCGAGAACCTGATCGTCGACATGAAGACGGGCGAGGTCCGTTACGCCATTCTCGCGTTCGACCCCGGCATCCTCAGCGACGAGAAGCTGTGGGGCGTGCCGACGAGCGAGCTGCGCATGTCGGAGAGCGGAAACGCCGTGATCTACGACCTCGATCGCGAGCGGCTCGAGCGCGCGACGCTCGACCGTAGTTCGTTCGACGATGAGCTGGTCTTCGACGGGAAGCGCGTGATGAACAACCTCGACGAGGCCTACGGCCTGTCTCAGCCATCGTCCGAAGAGCAAGCGCACCGCGCGAGCGACCTGATCGGGGAAGACATCGTCAGCCGTACCGGCGATGGCATCGGCGAGCTCGAGGATCTCGTCATCGACATGAATCACCAGCGCGTGCACTACGCGGTGCTCGAACTCGATCAGGGCATCGCGTCGCCCGAACGGCACGTCGTTGTTCCGCTGCAGGCTCTGCACCAGAACCTCAATGGCAGCGCGCTCGTGCTGAAGGTCGACGACTCCGATCCGAGGGCGATGAAAAGCATCAGCGACGAGCGCTGGGCGCACCTCGACGACCGTGCCTGGGTTGCCGATATCGACCGCTACCTGGTCGCGACATTCCCGACGGCAACGAGCGCCGGCGCCGGCGAGTCGAAGAACTGATCCTGCACGGACGGACTCGTCCGCGGCGGCGAGTCGGCACCCCAAAAAACGAAGCGCAGACCCGGCGAACGAGTCTGCGCTTTTTCGATCTTGGTTGCGGGGGCAGGATTTGAACCTGCGACCTTCGGGTTATGAGCCCGACGAGCTGCCAGACTGCTCCACCCCGCGTCTGGAACCAGAGATTATAGCGAAAGCGCGCTCACCACGCAAAATACATCAGGTACCACGTGCTGCCGAAGACAGCGACGGGCACGAGATAGAGCAGGCCGGCACCCGCACGGCGCGGCAGCGTCGCCGGCGAGCGCGCGACGATGCGCAGCCCGAGCCATGCCGACCATAGCACTGCGCCGCCCAGCAGCAGCGCACGCAACAGACCGACCCCGGCGGGCAACCATCCTTCGGCGCGCAGTTGCGTCGCCGTCGTCATCGAGAGGCCCACGAACAGACCCGCCCCGGCCATCGGCACCAGGCCGAGCGCGAGTGTCTTCCAGTCGAAGCGCGCAGCGCCAGCCAAGCGCGCCGCTGCGAGCAACGCCAGCCATCCGATGCCTGCGGCGAACAGCGCGTAGCCGACGATGTAGACGAGGATCGCGATGCCGTCGAGCCAGGTGAATACGTCGCTCGCCTCGGGGTAGTGTGTCAGCAGCCACCACGGCGCGTCGTTGCGCAGCAGCAGGAACGAGTCGTGTTCGACCAGCCATTGCGCGGCCTGCTGGCGCATCGCGATGAACCAGGGGCTCAGCGTCCACTGGAAAGCGCCGGTAGCCAGACCGAGCATGCCGAACAGCAGCAGGATCGCCGACCCGGTGCCGATGTGCCGCGGACCAGCGGAGAGAATCTCGGCGTTCGGCCGACGCAGTTCCAGCGCGACAGCGCCGCGGTGGCCGCTACATCGCCCGCACGAGTGACAATCGGAGGCGCTGGTCATGTGCCGCACGTCGATCAACGGCGCGCAGTCGATGCGCTCGGCGCGGCCCGGATGGCGTTTCCACTGCTCCGTGTCGACAGCGAAATGCACCGGAGCGACCTTGGCGAGCAATCCGAATACTCCACTGACCGGACACAGGTAGCGGCACCAGACGCGGCTGTTGCGTCCGTAGACGAGGCCGACTGCAACCGCAAGCACCGTCGAGCCGCCGAGGATCAGCAGTGCCGCGCGCGAGTAGTCGTAGACGCTGATCAGCTGGCCGTAGATCGTCGTGCACGCGAAGGCAACGAAAGGCCAGCCGCTCCAGCGGATCCAGCGCGGAATGCTGCGCCCCAGTCCGTGCCGACTCGCAAACTCGGTCAATGCGCCTTCCGGGCAGAACACCCCGCACCAGGCGCGCCCGACGACGAACATGCTGGCGATGACGAACGGCCACCAGATGCCCCAGAACGCGAACTGCGCGAACAGCGCGAGATTCGAGACGATGCTCTCGCCGCTCCGGGGCAGCGGCAGGAACGCCGGCACGATGACGAGCAGCAGATAGAAGAAGACGACCGCCCACTGGATGCCGAGGATCACGCGCCGGTGTCGCTGCATCGCGTCGCCCAGGCGCGCGAGCGCGTCGCGTTGACGACCGTGGCCGCCCGGCGTCGGCCCGAATTTCGTGCCTCGGCGCGCGTGCAGCAACGGCAGCGGGGTCGAATCGTTCATCGCGAAGCGCCATGCACCCCGGCGTCGGCACCCTTCGCCGGCTGTCCGGGCTGTCGGCTGCGCGCGGCCGGTGCGCTCGGGCCCGCACCGTGTCGCCAGCCGACGAACACCGCGATCCAGAACAGCGCGTAGGCAACGAGCAGCGTGGCCGAGGGCCGCGCGCGATAGCCGAGGAAGTCCGCCACGACGCGGCCGATGCCGACCCGGTCGTCGAGCAGCGCAGAAGTGTCCCAGACCGGATCGAGCATCGGCGAGAGCCAGTCCATCGCGATCATGCGGTCGATGCCGTTGGCCAGCAGCGAGGCGGCGATCAGCAGCAGCAGGATCTCGCTGACGCGGAAGACGACCCGGTAGCTGAGGAAGCGCGCGCCGCGCGCGACCAGCCACGCGGTGGCGGCAGCCAGCACGAAGCCGGCGGCTGCGCCGGCAACCGAAGCCAGGCGTCCACCGCCTGCCTCGAAGCCGATCCCGTAGAGGAAGACGACGGTTTCGGCGCCCTCGCGGGCGACGGCGAGCGCGGCAACGATCGCCAGCCCGATACCGCCCGCGGCGTGCGTAGCCCGCTGCTCCAGTTCCTGTCGCATCGCGCGTCCGTGCCGGCGCATCCACAACACCATCTGCACGATCAGCCCGGCGGCGAACAGCACCATCGCGATCTGGAAGATCTCGAGCGCCTCGCCCTGCAGTTGACTCTGCGCGAGGAACGTCGCCGCGCCGAGCAGCGCGGCCAGCGCGATGCCGGCTGCCACGCCGCCCCACAGCGAGCGGCGCAGCGGCTGCGGCGCCGGCTGTCGTGCGATCCACGCCAGCAGCACGCCGATGACGAGCATCGCCTCGAGGCTCTCGCGCCAGACGACGATCAGCGCGTTCATTTAGGGGTCCTGCCCGTCACTTCGCGATCAGCACCATTTCCGACGTGTCCGGATGGAACTCGTCGAAAAAACGGTAGCTGCCCGGTCGCAGAGGATGGATGACGACGAAGGAGCTGGCGCCCGACGCGAGCACCTTCTCCACGCGCAGGTCGAGATTCTCGAACTCGCAGGGACCCGGCCCTTCGTTGCGGATCGTCAGCTTGATCTTCACGCCGGCCGGCACCTCGAGCCGCGCCGGCTCGATGCGTCCGTCGCGAACGACGACCGGATAGGTGGCCGTCTCGGCCGCCGATGCGCTGCCCCCGCCGGCAGCCAGCGCAAGCCCGAATGCAGCGGCGAGCACGACGCGCATCGGTTCAGAAGCCCACGCGGGCGCGCAGGCCCACGATCGTTCGCGTGGACACGCGCGGATCTCCGCCGGCGTGCCGCAGCCACTGCAGGTCGGGCGTGATCTCGACGCGATCGTTGAAGCGGTAGCGGTAATAGAGCTCGGCAATGTGCGCATTGCTGCTGGCCACCCCGGTGTAGTCGGGCACTTCGCCGGCGGCGGTAGCGCGACGGAACTCGTCGCTGACGCCCAGCCAGCCGACCGCGAAGCCCACTCCGTCGGCGGCTCGCCGCCAGGCGCCGCCGTCCAGCTCGGCACCGAGCGTCAGCGCGCGATCGAAGGGGCCGTGACCGGTGGTGCGACGACCGAGACGGCCGAACAGTGTCAGCTCGTCGGTGACGCGCTGATCGATCGACGCACCCCAGCCGACGTGCAGGTTTTCGGCACCGTCGAAATCGGTGGCGCGCGGATTGCGCCACGCGTAGATCCGGTAGTTGCCGGTCAGCCCCTGGAACAGCCGGGGCGAGACTTCCAGTTGGCCGATCAGGAACGGCCGGCCGGGCGAGCCCGAGAAATTCGCTGCGCTGCCCGAGCCGAATGCGCCGAGCGACGCGCGCCACTTCAGCCCCGCGTCGCTCTCGTCGACGTAGGCGGCACGCAGTCCGGGCGAGAACCCGTATTCGTCGGCGCCTACGTCGCCACCGGCGTCGAGCAGCGGATTGTGGACGAAGGCGTTGTTGGCGAAGCGTACGGTCTCGTCGTCGGCGATCGCGTTCTGGTCGAAAAAGACGAAGGGATCGATCTTTCCGATGTTGAAGTTCAGATGGCGCCGCGCCTGCGCAGGCAGGCCGTCGCCCAGCGGCACCGAGAGCTGGTACCACGCCTGGGCGAGGATCGCGAAGGACGAGTCGGAGTCGGGTACGACGCCGGTGACTTCGAAGGCGGTGGAGTTTGTGCTGGCGAATGCGCGACGCACGCCGATTCCCTCGCCCTGGCCGAAACGCACGTGCGTGAAGATCGAACCCTCGGCGCTGCCGAAGGTGCCTCCGGGGATCGTCACCGACAGATCCCCCCGGTACCCCAGGCGCGACTGCGGGTCGCCGGAATCCGAGCCTCCGGCGCCAACGTGCTGCGCCATCGCGGTAAGGCTACCGGCGACGGTGATGCCTTCGAGCGCCTCGATCTGGCGCGCCTGCTTTTGCATCGACGAGGTCTGGGCTTCGAGGGCCTTGAGCCGCGTCACCAGTTCGGGCTCGGCCTCGCTCAGGCGATCGGTGGCGAGTGACTGCTCGGTGCGAGCCTGCGTCTCCTCGAGCGCGCGCACGCGCGCCTCGAGCGGGGGCGCAGGCGATGCCTGCGGCGCGCCGCGCTGTCGCCATTCGGCGACTTCGCGCTCCAGTTCCTGGTTGCGCTGCTCGAGGCGCTCCATGCGCTGGGCAAGCGCGCGTACGCGTGCTTCGAGCGCAACGGTATCGTCTGCTGCCTGCACGCCCCCACCGAATGAGCCGAGAGCCACCGCGGCATACGCGAGGCGCCTCACGATCAGTACCCGCCCTTCTTTCCGATGCCGGCGTAGGTGAAGTCCCACTCGAGCTCGAAGGCGCGGAACCAGGGACGCACGCCGGTGGCGCGATCGGTATGCCGCCCGAAGTGCATGCCGAGCGTGTTCTCCGGTGCATTGGGCGGGAACACCATGTACCGGACGTGATACTTGCCCGGACCCAGCAGCTTGACGTTGTCGCCGTAGTGCGGTCCGTCGCTGGCGACCATCGACATCATGTCGCCGCGGATCGTCTCGTTCGACCCGGCCTTGGTAATCTCGTAGCGCACGAGCAGGAACGGAATCCACGCCCCCTCGGAAAAGCCGTTGACGTTGGTCGACAGCGCGTGGATGTCGGCTTCGAGATGCACATCGGAATCGGCGGCCCTGCGCATGTGCCCTTCGGGCTCCATGTCGATCGGCTGCAGGTAGACCGCTCCGATCTCCATGCCGGCGGCGTTTTGCGGCGAGCCGATCGGATACTCCAGCGCCGATGCGGCCCGTGCGAACAGCAGCAGCGCCGACAACAGCACCGGACCGGCGAGTACCAAGGCAGGTTTGTCGAGAAGCATCGGGTTCCTCGAAGACGCAAGCGAAGATCAGAGGGACGTCGGGAATGGGTATCGACGGGGTATCAACGAAGCACTCGTTGACAACGAGAACTGTTCTCATTCTTGTTTTCGGATGATGCGCTCGTCCTTGACTCGAATCAAGCGCTGCTACACTGGCCGCAAGCGATGAAGTTCTGCTCGGTTTGCGGCCACGAGGTCCACTCGATCATCCCGCCCGGCGACAACCGGGCGCGCTTCTGTTGCGCGCAGTGCGGAACCATCCACTACGAAAACCCGAAGATGGTTCTCGGCACGGTCTGCAACTGGGAAGACCGCGTGCTGCTGTGCCGACGGGCGATCGAACCGCGCTACGGCTTCTGGACGCTTCCGGCCGGGTTCATGGAAAACGGCGAGACGACCGCCGAGGGCGCTCTGCGCGAAACTGTCGAGGAAGCCGGCGCGCGCATCGAGCTGGGCCCGCCGTTCGCAATGATCGACGTGCCGCATGTGAACCAGGTACATCTGTTCTTCCGCGCAACGCTGCTCGATCCGTCTTTCGAGCCCGGGCCGGAGAGCCTGGAAGCGAAGCTGTTCCGCGAGGACGAGATTCCCTGGGATGCGCTCGCCTTTCGCAGCGTCACGCAGGCGCTACGCTGGTTCTTCGCCGACCGCAGCGAGGGGGCGTGGTCGATGCACACGGGAACGGTCGCCGCGCGTCGAGCGTCGTCGTGAATACCGGAGGTTCGTGGGCATGCAACGTCGCGATTTCCTGTTCGGTTGCGCCGCCGCCGCAGCTATTGCCGATCCCGTCCTGCACGCGGAGCATGCGTCGGCTGCACAGCGGCCATCCGCCGAGAGACCGCACGAGTGGTCGCGCGCACGGTTGCTGGACACCGACGGCGAGCCGCTGAAAGCTTCCTCGATCGAGCCGCGCAAGGCGCTGCTCTTCGCCTATCCGTTCGTCGGCACGCCGGCCTTCCTGATCGACCTCGACAAGCCCACGCAACGCTCGGTGCAACTCGAGACGCAGGACGACGAGCGCTACACCTGGGAAGGCGGCGTCGGCCCCAAGCGCTCGATCGTCGCGTTCTCGGCGATCTGCGCGCACAAGATGGCGTATCCGACGCGCGAGATCACGTTCATCAACTATCGGGACGAGCCATCGGCGGTGACGCGGCGCGCGCACGTCATCCACTGCTGCTCGGAGCACAGCGAATACGACCCGGCAGCGGGCGCGCGCGTGCTGGCCGGTCCGGCCACGCAGCCGCTCGCGGCGATCGTGCTCGAGCACGATGCGCACGACGACTCGCTGCATGCGGTGGGCACGCGCGGCGGCGAATTGTTCGACAGCTTCTTCGAGCGCTTCGCGATGAAGCTCTCGCTGGAGCACGGCGGCGCCGAACACCGCCCGGTAGGCGCATCGACGACCGTCGTGCCGATCGAGCGCTACTGCCGACAGCTGATGCGCTGCAACTGATCCTGCCGATCGCCAACGCCGTGTCCCGCTCGCCGCGTCGTGCGCTCGCCTGGCTGGGGCCGGACGATCCGCTGCCCGATCCGTCGCTGGCCTGGCAGGTGCCCAACGGACTGCTCGCGGCGAGCGCGCAGTTGTCGGTCGAACGCCTGCTCGAGGGGTACCGGCGCGGCATCTTCCCCTGGTACACCGACGGCCAGCCGGTGCTGTGGTGGTCCCCCGATCCGCGCATGGTGCTGCACCTGCCGGAGTTGCGCGTGTCGCGCTCGCTACGCAAGACGCTGCGCGCAGCGCGGCGCGACCAGCGCTGGCGCGTGACGCTCGACGTCTGTTTCGACCGGGTGATGCAGGAGTGTGCCGCGCCGCGCGCCGACGAGGACGGCACCTGGATCACGGCAGCGATCCGCGCCGGATACGGCGCGCTGCATCGGCTCGGCGCCGCGCATTCGGTCGAAGTGTGGAATGGCGAGCGACTGGTCGGCGGCCTGTACGGCGTTTCGCTCGGTCGAATGTTCTACGGCGAGTCGATGTTCGCGCGCGAATCCGACGCCTCGAAGACAGCGCTCGTGGCACTCGCGAGGATGCTCGAGGGGCACGAATTCACCGTGATAGACTGCCAGCAGAGCACCCGCCATCTCGCGTCGCTCGGCGCGCGTGAAATTTCGCGTGCGGCGTTTCTCGAGAGGGTCGACGAACTCGTTCGCCAGCCCGCGCCGGACTGGCGAACGATGCGCATCGCACTGCCGCACGCATGACGCACCTGAAGGAGCTGCCGTTCTCGGCACTGCAGTTCTACGCCACGGCACCGTATCCGTGCAGTTACCTGCCGCAGCGCCAGGCGCGTTCGCAGGTCGCAACGCCGAACCACCTGATCAATGCCGACGTCTACGGCGACCTGGTTCGCGCCGGCTTCCGACGCAGCGGGATCTTCACCTATCGTCCGCATTGCGATGCATGCCGCGCCTGCGTGCCGGTGCGCATTCCAGTGGAATCCTACGTGCCCGATCGCAGCCAGCGCCGTGCGTCGAAGGCGCACGGGGCGCTGCGCACGCTGATCGCGCGCCTCGGGTTCTCGCCCGAGCACTACGCGCTGTACCTGCGCTATCAGGCCAGCCGGCATGCGGGCGGCGGCATGGACCAGGACAGTCGCGAGCAATATGCGCAGTTCCTGCTGCAGAGCAAGGTCAACACGCGCCTGGTCGAATTCCGCGAAGCCGACGGCGCGCTGCGCATGGTCTCGATCATCGACGTGCTGGACGACGGCCTGTCGTCGGTCTACACGTTCTTCGATCCCGACATCGCACCGGCCAGCTACGGCACCTACAACCTCGTCTGGCAGGTCGAGCAGTGCCGCCGCCTGCAGCTGCCGTACCTCTACCTCGGCTACTGGATCGAGCAGAGTCCCAAGATGTCCTACAAATCGCGATTCCGCCCGCTCGAGTGCCTGCACGACGGTGAGTGGGTGCGCATCGAAGAGCGCGCGGCGCCCGCTTCGCGATGATTCCGTACGCGGCCGCGCGACCGCTGCTGTTCGCGCTCGACCCGGAAGCCGCACACGACCTGACGCTGCGCACGCTCGACGGCGCGTCCCGCCTGGGCGGCGCGCGCCTGCTCTCCGGATGCCCGGTGGAAGACCCGGTCGAGGTGATGGGGCTGCGCTTTCGTAACCGCGTGGGCCTGGCCGCCGGGCTCGACAAGAACGCCGCGCACGTCGACGCGCTCGCGGCGCTCGGTTTCGGATTCCTCGAAGTGGGAACGGTCACGCCACGGCCGCAACCCGGCAACCCGCGCCCGCGGCTGTTCCGGCTGCCGCAGCGCTCGGCGCTGATCAACCGGATGGGCTTCAACAACGACGGTGTCGATGCCTTCGTCGCCAACGTCGCCCGCGCACGCTATCGCGGCATCCTCGGGATCAACATCGGCAAGAACGCAGCCACGCCGCTCGAGCGGGCGGTCGACGACTACCGCACCGGGCTCGAGCGCGTCTACCGGCACGCGAGCTACGTCGCAGTGAACGTGTCGTCGCCGAACACCGCGAAGCTGCGCGAACTGCAGTCGCAAGACGCACTCGACGAACTGCTCGCTGCGCTGTGCGCGCGGCGCGACGAGCTCGCGGGCGAGCACGCGCGCCGCGTTCCGCTCGCATTGAAGATCGCCCCCGACCTCGACGACGGGCAGATCGACGCGATCGCCGAACTGCTGGTCCGGCACTGCATCGATGCGGTGATCGCGACGAACACCACGGTTTCGCGCGAGGCGGTGGCCGGCCTGCCGAACGCCGCGCAGTCCGGCGGGTTGTCCGGAGCGCCGGTGTTCGAGGCGTCGAACCGGGTGATTCGCGCGCTGCGCGCGGCGCTGCCGCGCGGCTACCCGATCATCGGCGTCGGCGGCATCCTGTGTGGCGACGACGCGCGCGCGAAGCTCGTCGCCGGCGCCACGCTCGTGCAGCTCTACACCGGACTGATCTACCGTGGACCGATGCTGATCGGCGAATGCGCGCGCGCGCTGCGCGACGCAACCCGCGTCCCGGTGCGCGAGCAGGCGCAGGCCGAGGCTTGACGACACAAAAGCTTCATCTTAGATTCCGCTTTCGGCGAACGAGCCCGTCACGCGGCCAGCGCCGTCGCTCACCGGAGCAGCAACCATGTCGGACAACTCCCTGCGGATCCTCGGCGAAACGACCTATCCCTTCGACGCGCGGGGCGTGGCGCGACGCTTCCGCCACTCGGCGATCTTCGGCGCGCTCGGCGCATTGCAGCCGGGTGAAACGATGCGGTTCATGAACGACCACGATCCGTTGCCGCTGCTCGACCAGATCCTCGATCGCTTCGGCGAGCACATCGAGATCCAATACGTCAGCCGCAACCCCGGCGAGATCGTGATCGACTTCACGATTCGCTGATCGGTTCGCGGATGTCCTCGGCGCTCCTGCTCGATCTCTATCCGCAGATCCGCCTCGCGCACATCGGCTTCGTCACGGCGAGCGGAACGCTGTTCACGCTGCGTGCGATCGCGACGATGACCGGGGCGCGATGGAGCGCCTCGAAAGCGGCGCGCCGTGCGAGCTGGCTGATCGACACCGGCCTGCTCGCCGCGGCGCTGCTGCTGCTGTACGTACTGCAGCTGAACCCGTTCGTCGTGCCGTGGCTGGCAGCCAAGATCGTGCTGCTGCTGGTGTACATCGGACTCGGCACGATGGCGCTGCGGCGCGCGCGCTCGACCTCCGCTCGAATCGCGTGGTCGATCGCCGCGCTGGCGTGCTTCGGAATGATCGTATCGATCGCCCGCGCGCACGACCCGCTCGGCTTCCTGCGTCCCTGGCTCGGCTGACCCCGCCGCACGAAGCGAAACCGTCGCGCCTTGCCCTTCCCGCTTGCGCTCCTCAGGCGTCCGGCCGCGTCCACAACCAGATCGCGACGATGGCCATCATCGACGGAGCGGCGAGCTTCGTCCACAGCGGCACGGACATCATCGCCAGCGTCAGCGCACTGATCACCATCATCGTCGAGGCCAGCCATTTCGCACGCCGCGGAACGGCCCCGTCGTCGCGCCAGCGGCGGATCGCCGGCCCGTGTCGAGGATGCTCGATCAGCCACGTTTCCAGGCGCGGCCATCCGCGACTGCCCGCCCACGCGGCGACGATCAGGAACGGAACCGTGGGCAGCACGGGCAATACCGTGCCGAGCAGCGCGAGCGCGACGTTGACGAGCGCAAAGACGCGCCATAGCGTGATGGCGAGCGAACGGCCGATCACTGCAGGCCAGCGCGCCGACCGGCGGTCGGCGGGCGGCGATTCTTCGCGAAGCGTCGGTCGGTCAGGGGGATCATCGAAACGGGTACCGTGCCGGGTGCTGCCTTGCGAGTGTACCGGTGGTGCTGCGCCGGGCGAAACGCGTGGCGGCCCTGCGCACGAGCAGCGGCGCTGGCGGTTTCACATTGCAGGATGCATTCGCACATCGTGCTACCCTAGCGCGCAGGCCGCTCGGAAACCTACTTAGCCCGATGCCCCGCCCTCGCACCGCTCCGAACGAAGAAGGTCGCACCGCGATCCAGGTCATCGAGCGCCTCGTCTCGCTGCTCGATGCGCTGGCCGAACAGCGCGATCCGGTGAGCCTGAAGGAACTCTCGCTGCGCACCGGACTGCACCCGTCCACCGCGCACCGCATCCTGAACGATCTCGTCACCGCGCGCTTCGTCGATCGCGCCGAGCCGGGTACGTACCAGCTCGGCATCCGCCTGCTCGAACTCGGCAATCTCGTCAAGGCGCGGATGAATGTGCGCGACGCGTCGCTCGACCCGATGCGCGAGTTGCATCGCGCCACCGGGCAGACGGTGAACCTGTCGATCCGCCAGGGCGACGAGATCGTCTACATCGAACGCGCGGTTTCGGAGCGCTCCGGCATGCAGGTCGTGCGCGCGGTGGGCGGCCGTGCACCGCTGCACCTCACCTCGGTGGGCAAGCTGTTCCTGGCCGCGGACGACACTCGCCTGGTTCGCGCATACGCTGCGCGCACCGGCCTGGCCGGTCACACGCGCAACAGCATCACCGACCTTCAGCGACTCGAGCGCGAGCTTGCGCTGGTGCGCGCGCGCGGCTATGCACGCGACAACGAGGAACTCGAGCTGGGCGTGCGATGCATCGCCGCCGGCGTGCGCGACGACAGCGGCAAGCTGGTTGCGGGATTGTCGATCTCGGCGCCGGCCGATTTCATCCAGGACGACTGGATCGAACAGTTGTGCCGCACCGCCGATGGCATCTCGTCGTCGCTGGGCTACGACGCCGATGAGCGCGCCGTTTCCTGAGCGCCTGCCGCTCGACGCCCGGGCGACGCGCCCGGGGGCGTAACGACGCCGTCTTCAGACGTTGTGCGCGGGGGCCTCGCGGGCCGGCGGCTCGGTCTCGCCGTCCGGATGCGACACGCGGCGCACGCCACTCGGGCCCAGGCCTTCGACCCACTGGCGGATGCGCAGCGAGTCGCTGACGCGCGCCGTGCGCTGCTCGGCATCGAGCAGCACCATGACGACCGGCCGCGAGCCGATGCGCGCCTGCATGACGACGCAGTTGCCCGCCTCGGAGATGAAGCCGGTCTTCTGCACGCCGATGTCCCAGTCGCTGCGATCGACCAGCCGATTCGTGTTCCGGTAGCTCTCGGTGCGGCGCCCGGTGTCCACCGACAGCGCGCTCGCCGTGGAGTACTCGCGGATCAGCGGGTAGCGGGACGCCGCCTGAACCAGCAGCGCGAGATCGCGCGCGCTGGAGACGTTGCTGCTCGACAGCCCGGTAGGCTCGACGAAGCCGGAGCTCGTCATGCCCAGTTCGCGCGCCTTGCGATTCATCTGCGCGACGAAGGCCGGCATGCCACCCGGATAGTGGCGGCCGAGCGCATGCGCAGCGCGGTTTTCCGACGACATCAACGCCAGGTGCAGCAACTCGTCGCGCGTCAGGCGGGTGCCGGTGCGCAGGCGCGAGCGCGTGAACCGTTCGGTATCGACGTCGGCCTCCGAGATGTCGAGCATCTCGTCGAGCGGCAGCTTCGCGTCGAGCACGACGATCGCGGTCATCAGCTTGCTGATCGAGGCGATCGGCAGCACCGCGCGCGAGTTCTTCTCGAACAGCACCTCGCCGCTGCGCTGATCGAGCACGAGCGCGACGGCCGACTCGAGCGACAGCGGATCTTCGACATCGTGCAACCCGAAGGCGTGCCCGATCGACGGGCGCGCCTGCACGTTTCGGGCTGCATCGACGACCTCGGAGCGCGATGCGGCGGCCGCCTTCGTGCGCGCGCCGACGAATGTCCTGACGCGCTTGGCGCCCGACGCGCGGGCGGTCTTCGGCCTCGCGGCGCGGTCCGTCGCTGCGGCGGTCCGGGAGGTGCGGTTCGCGGTTGCCGGCTTCTTCGCGACGTCGGCGGCGGCGCGTTTTCCCGAGGCAAGCGCGACGCTCGGCTGGAATACCCCCGCGAGACCGAAGGAAATCAAGAATGCGACGCACGCACGTCGCCAGTCCCGCCGCGATCCACCCGCCATTGCCATCTCCGCGAACCCCAACTCCCCCGAGCCGCGAGTCTACAGAAAATGCAACGAATTGAGTGACTTGCCGAGGAACGTTGAACTGGTTTCTCGATGATCGGTCGCTTCTGTGCGACGAATGGCCCTTTCTGCCTTGACAATTCCGCAGTCTCGTGCAGGCACCGACGGCGTCTTCGTTGCATTGCAGCAAAAAAGACTTGACTTCGGCGCGACGCACCTTACACTGTGAATTGTTGCGTTGCAGCAAAAGCTGCTCCGCCCTTCCCCTCCCCCTGACAACGCCCCCGGAAATACAGGAGCCGCCGCATGATCACCAACCCCGAACAATTCGCGCAAATGCAGAAATCGGCACTCGAGGCCTTCCAGAACGCGACCGCCGCATCGATCGCCGGCTTCGAAAAACTGGCCGCGCTGAACGTCCAGGCCACGAAGACGTCCTTCGAGGAGTCCGCCGAGACGCTGCGCACGCTGGTCGAAGTCAAGGACCCGAAACAATGGGCCGACCTGGCCACCACCTCGGTGCAGCCGACGACCGACAAGGTCGCCGCGTACTACAAGCACGTCTACGAAATCGCCAACGAAACCGGCAGCGAACTGGCCCGGCTGTTCGAACGCCAGTACGCGGAGAGCAACCGCCAGATCTACGCGGCGATCGACACGTTCGCGCGTAACCTGCCGGCCGGCAGCGAAGGCGTCGTGACGCTGATGAAGCAGGCAGTCAGCGCGGCGAACACCACGTTCGACCAGTTGAACAAGGCGACCAAGCAGGCCGTCGAAGTGGCCGAGGCCAACATGACCGCCGCCGCGAAGACGACGTCGAACGCCGCCGCAAGCGCCGCGACCCGCGCCGCCCAGCCGCAGCAGCGCAAGACGGCCTGAGCGATACGAAGACAGCGGGAAGTCTGCGAGCAGGGCGACGGCTTCAATAGCCGTATGCGACCCTGATCGAAGAGGCACCACGGCAGCGCCGCGGTGCCTCGTTTTTATTTCAGGACACCTGCGCCGGTGCAGCGGCCTGCGCCTGGTAGCGCGCCATCTCCTCCGTCCAGTGCTTGCGCGCCGATTCGAGGTTGCGCGCCTTCACGTGGCCGAAGCCCCGGATCTCGTCCGGAATCGACGCGATGCGCACGGCGAGCGGCAGGCGCTGCTCGTCCAGCGTGGCGAGCAGGCGGTCCACCGTTGCCTCGTAGTCGACGACGAGTTGCCGCTCGCTGCGTCGCTCCTCGGTGCGCCCGAAGGGATCGAAGGCCGTTCCGCGCAGCCGGCGCAGACGCGCGAGGACGGCGAAGGCGTTCATCACCCAGGGACCGTATTCGCGCTTGACCAGTTCGCCTTTCGCGTTGCGCCGCGCGAGCAGCGGCGGCGCCAGATGGAAGCTCAGGCGGAAATCGCCTTCGAACTGCTCGTTCAGCCGCTCGCGAAACGCGCTCGCCGTATACAGCCGCGCGACCTCGTATTCGTCCTTGTAGGCCATGAGCTTGAACAGGTTGCGCGCGACCGCCTCGGTGAGCGCCAGCGGCGCCTCGCCGACGAGCGGGCGCTCGGCGTCGCGCACGCGCTCGACGCGCTGCCGATAGCGACTCGCATAGCGCTCGTCCTGGTAGTCGACGAGATAGTCGACGCGCCTCGCGATCGTCTCGTCGAGCGATACGGACAGGCGACGCGACACCGGGACGGGCGCGCTCTTGTCGAGCCCGACGCCGGCCGCCGCTTCGACGCGGCCGCGATCGAGCGCCGCCGCGCGGCCCCAGGCGAAGGCGGCGCGATTCTGCTCGATCGCCACACCGTTCAGTTCGATCGCGCGATCGATCGCCGCACCCGACAGCGGCACGAGCCCTTGCTGCCAGCCGTAGCCGAGCAGGAACAGGTTCGATGCGATCGCATCGCCGAGCAGCGCGGTGGCCAGTCGAGTCGCGTCGATGAACGCGACGTTGTGCTCGCCCACCGCATCGGCGATCGCCGATTGCATGCCGCCGGCGGGGAACTTCCAGTCGGGGTTGCGCGTGAAATCGGCGGTGGGAGTTCCCGACACGTTCGTCACCACGCGCGTGGCGGCGCTCATCCGCGCGAGCGCCTCGCGCCCGGCGGTGACGACGAGATCGCAGCCGAGCACCGCGTCGGCGCCGGCGACGCCGATGCGTGGCGCGTAGAGCGCCTCGCCCGCCTGCGCGAAGCGGACGAAGCTCATCACGGCACCGTTCTTCTGCGCAAGGCCCGCCATGTCGAGCACCGTGACCTGCCGGCCTTCGAGATGCGCCGCCATGCCGAGCAACTGCCCGATGGTGACGACGCCGGTGCCGCCGATGCCGGTGACGAGCAGTGACCAGGCCTGCGCGAGGTCGGGCAGCGTCGGCTCGGTGAGCGTCACTTCGGGCAGCGCCAGGGTCGGACGCGCGCTCGCCCCCGGGACGCGCGAGGCTTGCGCCACGGCGGGCGCGCCCGGCGCAACCGATGCCGCCGCGGCGCCGGCACTCGCCCTGCGCACGCGCCCGCCGTGCACCGTGACGAAGCTCGGACAAAAGCCGTTCACGCAGGAGAAGTCCTTGTTGCACGACGACTGGTTGATCGCGCGCTTGCGGCCGAACTCGGTCTGGACGGGTTCGATCGACACGCAGTTCGACTGCACGCCGCAGTCGCCGCAGCCTTCGCAGACTGCCTCGTTGATGAACACGCGCTTCGGCGGATCGGGAAACTCGCCGCGTTTGCGCCGGCGGCGTTTCTCGGCCGCGCAGGTCTGGTCGTAGATCAGCACCGAGACGCCGTCGTAGTCGCGCAGTTCGCGCTGCACGTCGTCCAGCCGGCTGCGGTGGTGCACTTCGATATCGGGATCGAAATAGCCCGCCGGGTACTTGTCGGGTTCGTCGGTGACGACCGCGATGCGACGAACGCCCTCGGCGCGCACCTGTTGCGCGATGCGCTGCGGCGTGAGCGCGCCGTCGTGGCGCTGTCCGCCGGTCATCGCGACGGCGTCGTTGAACAGGATCTTGTAGGTCATCCGCGTGTTGGTCGCCACCGCATGGCGCAACGCGAGCGATCCCGAATGGAACCAGGTGCCGTCGCCGATGTTCTGGAAGACGTGCGGCGTATTGCTGAACGGCGCCAGCCCCACCCAGGTCATCCCCTCGCCGCCCATCTGCGTGAACGTGGCCGTCGAGCGATCCATCCACTGCGCCATGTAGTGGCAGCCGATGCCGGCGAGCGCGCGCGAGCCTTCGGGCACGCGGGTGGACGTGTTGTGCGGGCAGCCCGAGCAGAAGTACGGAATGCGCTCGATCGTCTCGAAACGCTTCGCCGGTGCGCGCTCGCGCGCATCGAGCGCGGCCAGCCGTGCGTCGATGCGCTCGCGCACCGCCTCGGCGCGCGCGCCGCGCGCATCGTCGGCAGCGCCACTCCAGCGCGCCAGGCGTTGCCCGATCAGCCGCGCACAGAACGCCGGCGTCAGCTCGCCGTAGTCGGGTGCGAGCGCCGCGCCGTCCTCGTCGGTCTTGCCGACGACGCGCGGGCGCTCGGCGAGCCCGTAGAGCAGCTCCTTCAGCTGCGCCTCGATCAGCGAGCGCTTCTCCTCGATGACGAGCAGCTCCTCGCACCCTTCGGCGAACGCGCGCATCGACTGCGGCTCCAGCGGCCACGGCATCGCGACCTTCAGGACGCGCACACCTAGCGCGCGCGCGTCCTCGTCGCCGATGCCGAGGTCGGCCAGCGCCTGCATCACGTCGAGCCAGCTCTTGCCGCTCGACACGATGCCCAGCCGCGCCGGTTTGTCGTCGGGACGGCCGAAGACGTTGCGATCGAGCCGGTTTGCGCGCGCATAGGCGAGCGCTGCCGGCACCTTGAAGCGCGACAGTCGCTCCTCGAGCTTCAGGAACGGCTCCTCGGGCCAGCGCAGGCTCAGGCCGCCGGCAGGCATCGCGAAGTCCTCGGGCTGCACGATGTGCACGCGATCGCGCGAGACATCGACGATGCCGGCCGATTCGATCGTGTCGGTGACGCACTTCAGCGCGACCCACAGCCCCGCGTAGCGCGACATCGCGAAGCCGTGCACGCCGAAGTCGACGTAGTCCTGCACGGTGGCCGGCGACAGCACCGGGATCGACACGGCCTGGAACACGAAGTCGGTCTGCGCGGCGACCGTCGAGGACTTCGCGCCGTGGTCGTCGCCGGCCAGCGCGAGCACGCCGCCGTGCCGCGCGGTGCCGGCGTGGTTCGCGTGACGGAACACGTCGCCGCTGCGATCGACGCCGGGTCCCTTGCCGTACCAGATCGAGAACACGCCGTCGTAGCGTGCGCCGGGCAGCGCATCGATCTGCTGCGTGCCCCAGATGGCAGTGGCGGCGAGGTCTTCGTTCAGCCCCGGGACGAAACGGATGTGATGCGCATCGAGGTGCGCGCGCGCTTTCTCGAGCGCCTGGTCGTAGCCGCCCAAGGGCGAGCCGCGATAGCCGGAAACGTAGCCCGCGGTGTTCAGGCCGGCTGCTGCGTCGCGCTGGCGCTGCAGGATCGGCAAGCGGACCAGCGCCTGCGTGCCGGTGAGATAGACGTTCCCTTCGGTCGCTTCGTAGCGATCGTCGAGCGATGCGCGTCGCAACGCTGCTTCGACCGGTGCATTCATGGTGGGTCTTTCTCCTTGCTCTTCCTGTTCGTCGAGTCGCTCCACGCTTCGACGAAGCCCGGCGAATCCGTCAACGGATTTCGCCGCCGAGCGCCTGCACGCCGGCGCGCAGCGTCGCGAAGGCCTCGTCGACCGCCGGCGCCGGGCCGCGTACGCCGAGTTCGATGTGCCTGCGTCCCCCGTCCTCGCCTACCGACGGAAGGCTGAAGACGCGCACGTCGTCGTAATCGCGCTCGATCTTCTCCATCAACGGCGTCACCGTCGATTCGGCCAGCCCGAACACGAGGAACGAACGCTCGCCGCGCGCATCCCGATGGAAGCGGTCGGCAAAGCGCGTATCGAGCACATCCTCGATCATCGGCCAGGCCATCACCGGGAACCCCGGCACGAAGAAATGCCGCGCAACCGCGAAGCCGGGAATGCGGTTGAACGGGTTCGGCAGGATCTCGGCGCCGGCCGGGAACTCGCCCATCTTCAGCCGCTGCCGGTTCTCCGGCAGCGAGAGGTCGGCGCTGGCGCCGCTTTCGGCGGCCATCTCGGCGATGCGCTGCGCGATCAGCTCGGCGGCCAGCGGGTGCAGGACCAGCTCAACGCCGAGCGCCGCAGCCGCCGCCTGGCGAGTGTGGTCGTCGGGCGTCGCGCCGATGCCGCCGCAGCAGAAGACGTCGTCGTCGCCGGCGAAGCTTCGGCGCAGCAGCGCCGCGATCGCCGTCCGGTCGTCGCCGATGAAGTGCGCCCAGGCGAGCGACAGGCCGCGCCCGCGCAGCATCTCGACGACGCGCGCGAAGTGGCGGTCCTGGCGCTTGCCGGAGATGATCTCGTCGCCTATGACGATGAGTCCGAAGCCCATGCGGGACGTACCTCCATGGCAGCACGCTGCCTTCGAAGCAGCGCGAGCGAATAGTGAGCGAAGGCCAGGGCCGAAAGCACCGGCGTGATCAGGAACAGCGGCGGCACGTAGTTCAGCAGCGTGACGAGCAGCGCGAGCAGGAAGTAGTCGCGCCGATGCGCGGCGATCGACGCGCCGCGCTCGGCGGCGCCCGCGTGCTCGACGAGGCTGTCGAAGCGCATCACGCGCGCCGTGAGCCAGCTCCACCACAGCCACGGCACCACGAGGGCGAGCGGCGGGATCAACCACAGCGGCAGCGAGACGAGGTAGCCGATCGCGAACAGCACCGTACTCGACACCGCGTTCCACAGGCTCGGCGCCAGCGCCATCGACCCTTCACGCGTCACGTCGCGGTACGGCCCGTTTCCCAGGTGCCGGATGACCATCGGCATCGCGAACACGGCAATGATCACGACGGCGCTGGCGAACATCACCGGTACGACGACGAGCAGCGCGAGCAGCGCGACCGTCCACTGCGAGAAACCGGTGAAGCCGTGCGAGGCCGCCCATGCGTCGAGACTGCCCATCCAGCCGCCGCCGAACAGCCAGCCCTGCAGCCAGCCGGTGATCGGCGCCCACAGCCACCACGCGGTGATCACCCAGAAGACGATCGCGAGCACGAAGGGCACGATGAGCAGCGCGAGCATCTTCGGGTGAAGCTGGCTGACGATCGCGCGCCCGAATGCGGTCAGGACGGCCTGCATCGAATCATCATACCGGCGCGCGAGCGCGTCGGCTTGCGTCCGCCACCCGTCGCCGGGTCGCTGTCGGGCGCCGGCGCGTCGCGCTATGCTGCCGGACGCGACCATGCTCAATCTGCTCGTCCTGCTGCGTTTCGAGGCCGCCGAACCGGGCCTCGACGCGATCGATCGCGCGATCGTCTCGTACGCCGAACGCGTGCGCGAGGCGGGCGGCAGCGTCGTCGATCGCGAAGCCGGCCAGCTCCTGGTGTGCCTGACGGACATGCGATGGGGGCTGCAGTCGCTGCGCAACCTGCTTTCGCAGGCTCGGCGCGAGGGCTTCATGGTGCGTGCAGCGATGGTCCAGGCGGTACTCGCCCGCGCCGGTGCCGAGGGCACCGGCGGCTTCACCACGCGGACGCTCGACACTTTGTTGCGGCTGGCGGGCCACGTCGAGCGCCAGCAGGTCGGCATCACGCCGAAGCTGCTCAGCCTGATCCAGCTCGGCGCTCCCGAGTACGTCGAGCTGTTCGCCCGGCTGCCCGACCCGATCGGCTTCCTGCCGGGCGAAACGACGCCGCAGCCGGTGCTGGTGATGGCCGGCTGAACCGGACGCACGGCGCCTCGATGTCGGGTCAGGCGCGCAACGCGTCGATCGCCTTGCCCAGCCGTTTCGACGACACCGGAATCGGCGTGCGCAGTTCCTGCGCGAACAAGGACACGCGCAACTCCTCGAACAGCCAGCGTACCTCGTCCACGCGCGGGTCGGGCTGGCCGCGCCGCTGCTGCAAGATACGACGCCAGCGCACGAGCAGCGGCTCGAGTTCGGTGCGCGCACGCAGATCGCGCGTCGGCGCCTCGCGCAATTTGTCGAGCCGCATGGCGATCGCCTTCAGGTAGCGAGGCAATTCGCGCAGGCGCGCCGCCGGCGTATGCGAGACGAAGCGCCTGGGCAGCAGCGCAGCGAGTTGCGCGCGCAGGTCTTCGTGCACTTCGGCGTGCGCCTTCGCGATGGGCAGCTTCTTCTGCACCAGCGACCAGGCGTCGAGCACCTCCGCCACCGTGCGCGCAAGCTCCTGGCCCACCAGGTTGATCCGCGTGCGCGCCTCGGCCGCGCGCGCGGCGAAGGCTTGCGCGTCGGTCGGCAGGGGCTCCGCCAGGCAGGTCCGCGCGACGACGGCGGCGACGAGTTCGTCGCGCAATTCGTCCGCGCCGCCGAAGGACGCGTACAACAGCGACATCCGCTGGAACCCGGGCACGTTCTTCGCGAAGAACTTCAGCGGCTCCTTCAGCGCGAGCGTGAACAGTCGAACGAGTCCTGCGTGCGTCGACGCAGCGGCCTGCGCGGGATCGTCGAAAACCTGGACCTCGACCGCGTCACCGAGGTCGACGAGCGCCGGATAGCCGACGAGCCCCGCCGCGCTCGAGCGCGCGCCTTCGAGCTGACCGGGCAAGGTGCCGAAAGACCAGTCGACGAAACGGCGACGCAACGGCAACGCAGCGAGGGCGCTGTCTTCGCGCACCGGGTCGCAAGGTGCCGCGACTGCCGGAGCGGCGAGCAGCGATGCGCGCTCGAAGGCCTGCTGCAACGCGCCCTTGGCGCGTACGCCATACTCGGCGCGCAGCGCGGCGAGCTGGCGCGACTGCGCGAGCACACCGCCGTGCGCATCGACCAGCCGGAAGTTCATCGACAGATGCGCGGGCAGCGTTTCCGGGCGGAAGTCGGCGGTTTGCGCGCGCAGCCCGTGCTGCTCGGCGAGGTCTTCGACGATCGCCTCGACGAGTCCGCGCGATCCTGCGCGCTCGCGCCAACGCTCGGCGAAGCCCGCTGCGTATCCGGGCAGCGGAACGAGATGCCGGCGCAGCCGCTGCGGCAGCGACTTCGCCAGCGCCTGCACCTTGTCGACAAGCATGCCTGCGACGAGCCACTCGCAACGCGTCGCGTCGACGAGGTTCAGCGCCGCGATCGGCACGGTCATCGTCACGCCGTCGTCGGCGGCGCCCGGATCGAAGCGGTAATCGAGCGCGAAAGCCGCGCCGTGCAATTCGATCGAGCGCGGAAACGCCTGCGCGCCCACCGCATCGGGGTTCTTGCGCAGCAGCGCGTCGCGCGACAGGAAAAGCAGGCGCGGGTCGTTGCGCGAGGCCGCCTTCCACCAGCGCTCGAGCCCCTGCATGGAGTGCACGTCGTCGGGGATGCGTGCGTCGTACCAGTCGTGGAGGTCGCGCTCGTCGACCAGCAGGTCGGGACGGCGGATGCGCTGCTCGAGCGCCTCGATCTCGGCAACGAGCTTGCGGTTGTGCACGAAGAACGGCAGGCGCGTCTCCGACTGTCCGGCGACCAGCGCCTCGCGAATCAGCAGTTCACGCGCGTGCCGTGCGTCGATCGGTGCGAGCGGTACGCGGCGCTGCGCGTAGATGGTCAGACCGTAGAGCGTGCCGCGTTCGTTCGTCATCGCCTGGCCGCTGGTGCGCGACCAGTACGGATCGGAGGTGTTGCGCCGGATCAGGTGCACCGCCGCGCGCTCGATCCACGCCGGATCGATGCGCGCCACGGTGCGCGCATACAGCTTCGCGGTGTCGACCATCTCGGCCGCCATCACCCACGGCGGCGGCTTTCTCGCCAGCGCGCTGCCGGGGTGAATCGAGAACTTCGTCTGGTGCGTGCCCAGATATTGCGCGTCGTCCGCCGACCGGGTGCCGAGGTTGCCGAGCAGCCCGGCGAGCAGCGCGCGGTGGATCGGCTCGTGGGCAGCCGGCCGCTCGTTCTCCTTCCACTTCAGCGCGCGGCAGGCATCGAGCAGCTGCTCGCGCACATCGGCCCACTCGCGCAAACGTCGCACCGACAGGAACTCGCGCTGCAGGCGCTGCGCGAGCCCGCGGTTCGATTCTCCGTTCGCCTGGCGCTCGCGCTGCGCTGCGCTCCAGTAGTCCCAAAGCTTCACGTACGACGCGAAGTCGGACTTCTCGTCGGCGAAGCGCCGGTGCTGCTGGTCGGCGGCCTGCTGCGCATCGAGCGGGCGCTCGCGCGGATCCTGCGCCGACAACGCCGACGCGATCACCGCGACCTCGCGCAGGCAATCGAGCTCGTGCGCGGCGAGCAGCATGCGCGCCACGCGCGGGTCCACCGGCAGCTTCGCGAGCGCACGGCCCACCGTCGTGAGCTCGTTCCTCTCGTCGACCGCGCCGAGTTCGTGCAGCAACGCATAGCCGTCGGCAATCGCCTTGCGCGGCGGCGCATCGACGAAGGGGAAGCGCTCGACATCGTCCAGCCGCAACGACTTCATCCGCAGGATCACCGCCGCCAGCGACGAGCGCAGGATCTCCGGATCGGAGAACTTCGGACGCGAAAGGAAATCGGCCTCGTCGTAGAGTCGCACGCAGACGCCGTCGGAGACGCGTCCGCACCGCCCGGCGCGCTGGTTGGCCGCCGCCTGCGAAACCGGCTCGATCTGCAGCTGCTCGACCTTGGCGCGATATCGGTAGCGCTTCACGCGCGCGAGCCCCGGGTCGACGACGTAACGGATGCCGGGCACGGTGAGCGATGTCTCGGCGACATTGGTCGCCAACACGATGCGCCGCCCGTTCGAGGCGCCGAAGACGCGCTGCTGCTCGGCCGCCGACAGCCGCGAATACAGCGGCAGCAGTTCGATCGGTCCGCGCGACCACGGCGAGCCGCCGCGCGCGGCGCTCTCGCGCGCGTGCAAACGGCGCAGGTGCTCGGCCACGTCACGGATCTCGCGCTCGCCGGGCAGGAACACGAGCACGTCGCCCGGCTTCTCGCGCCATAGCGCCTCGATCGCCTCGTCGATGCGCGACGGCAGGTCGGACTCGTCGTCGTCGTCGCGATGCGCGTCGTCGAAACCCCGGTAGCGGATCTCCACCGGATAGAGCCGTCCCGAGACCTCGACCACCGGCGCCGGCTCGATCACCGCATGACCGTTCTCGTCGATCCGGTCGGTCGCACGACCGAAGTGGCGCGCGAAGCGCTCGGCATCGATGGTCGCCGACGTGACGACGAGCTTCAGGTCGTCGCGGCGGGGTCCGTCGAGCAACTGCTTGAGGTAGCCGAGCAGGAAATCGATGTTCAGGCTGCGCTCGTGCGCCTCGTCGACGATCAGCGTGTCGTAGGCGCGCAGCAGCGGGTCGGAGGCGGTCTCGGCGAGCAGGATGCCGTCGGTCATCAGCTTGATCGTCGCGCCGCGATCGATGCGCTCGTCGAATCGGATCTTGTGACCGACGTGGGTGCCGAGCGGCGAGCCGATCTCCTCGGCGATGCGTCGGGCAACCGATGTGGCGGCGATGCGTCGCGGCTGCGTGTGGCCGATGAGCCCGGCCCGGCCTCGGCCGGCCAGCGCGCAGATCTTCGGCAACTGGGTCGTCTTTCCGGAACCGGTCTCGCCACAGACGATGACGACGGGGTGGCGGCGGATCGCTTCGGCGATCTCGTCGCGACGCGCCGAAACCGGCAGGTTCTCGGGAAAGCGCAGCGGCGGCAGCGGTCGCAGGGGCGGGCGCTGCTGGGAATGCATGAGAGCGAAATTATAATGCGGCGATGAACGCCACCCGCGAGCCGGATTCCCCCGCCGAAACCTCGGCCCCGATCGATCCGTCCGCCGAGGACGAAGCGCGTTTCGTCGCCTGGCTGCGCCAGGTCGCCCCCTACATCCACGCGTTTCGCGGCAAGACCTTCGTCGTCGCCGTGCCCGGAGAACTGATCCAGGCCGGGCGCCTGAACGCGCTGGTTCAGGACCTCAGCCTGCTGCACGCGATGGGCATGCGCATCGTCGTCGTGCACGGCTCGCGTCCGCAGGTGAACGAGCAGTTGCGCCTGCGCGGCGTCGAGGCGGCCTATGCCGAGGGCCTGCGCATCACCGGGCCGGTGGCGCTCGAGTGCGCGAAGGAGGCCTCGGGCGAGATCCGCCTCGACCTCGAAGCGGCGTTCTCGCAGGGCCTGCCCAACACGCCGATGGCGCACTCGGCGGTGCGAGTCGTCTCTGGAAACCTCGTCACCGCGCGCCCGGTGGGCATCGTCGAAGGCGTCGATTACCAGCACACCGGCTTCGTGCGCAAGATCGATGTTCCCACGATCCGCTTCGCGCTCGAAAGCGGCTCGATCGTACTGCTGTCGCCGCTCGGCTATTCACCCACCGGCGAGGCCTTCAACCTGAGCATGGAAGACGTCGCGGCAAGCACGGCCGTCGCGCTCGACGCCGACAAGCTGATCGTTCTCGCCGAGACGGCGATCGAAGGCGCCGATGGCGTCCTGCACGGCGAGATCTCCGAAGCCGACGCACGCCAGCTGCTCGACTCCGGAGCGCTCGCCGAGGACAGCGCCTTCACGTTGCGCCACGCGTTGCGCGCCTGCGAGGGCGGCGTCGCGCGCGCGCACGTGATCCCCTTCGGCATCGACGGCAGCGTGCTGCTCGAACTGTTCCAGCACGACGGCGTCGGCACGATGCTCGTCGAGGAAACACTCGAGTCGGTGCGCGAAGCCACGCCCGACGATGTCGGCGGACTGCTCGCGCTGATCCGCCCGCTCGAGGACGACGGCACGCTCGTCAAGCGCGACCGTGCGCTGATCGAACGCGAGATCGGCAACTTCACCGTCATCGAGCACGACGGCGTCATCTTCGGCTGCGCAGCGCTCTACGCATTTCCCGAATCGGGCATGGGCGAGATGGCCTGCCTGGCGGTGAACCCGAACGTGCAGAACCGCGGCGACGGCGAGCGACTGCTGCGCCGGATCGAGCAGCGCGCTCGAGCGGCAGGGCTGAAGAAGCTCTTCGTGCTCACCACGCGCACGATGCACTGGTTCCTCAAGCGCGGCTTCGTCGTCGCGCCGGTCGACCAGCTCCCCGCCGAGCGCAAGAACCTGTACAACCTGCAGCGCCGCTCGCTGGTGCTGATCAAGAACCTGTAGGAATCACCGGCATGGCGCGCCTCGTCCACTGCATCAAGCTGAACCGCGAAGCCGAAGGGCTCGACTTCCCGCCCTACCCCGGCGAACTGGGCAAGCGGCTCTACGACAACGTCTCGAAGGAGGCCTGGCAGGGCTGGATCCGCCACCAGACGATGCTCGTCAACGAGAACCGCCTGAACCTCGCCGACGCGCGCGCGCGCAAGTACCTGGCGCAGCAGATGGAGAACTATTTCTTCGGGGAAGGAGCGGACCGGGTGGCGGGGTACGTACCACCCGAGAAATGAGAGAGGGATCGGGAAGAGCGGGGGAAATCGGGGAAATCGGAAATCGGAAATCGGGGTGAGGCCCCCGGTGGTGGGTCGAAAAACGCGTGGGGAGCCCCAGTACCCGGTGACAATAAACCCCGGTGCCCCCCCCAAGAACCACAACCCCAGCATTAAAGCGGGGGAGGGCACAACCCCCCCC
>JAJPES010000054.1 GCA_021166725.1 Burkholderiaceae bacterium
CCACTGCGAGTCGTACTCGGCCTGGTGCTCCAGGACCAGCTTCACCGCCCGCTCCCGGACCTCCGGGGAAAACCTTCCTTGTCTGCTCATGGCTCCATCTTCTCAAGAGTTGGAGCCTCCGGAGATTCCGGGGCGGTTCAGTACCTGGCTTGGCGAGATCCTGTCTCGACCCGACCGCGCTTACTCTGGCAATGAAATCAAGTGCCAGAATGAAGTGTGCCGTCTCGGAACTGCATCTGGCTCATACTTCTACCACCAACGCCGAGTCAAAGTTCGGGTTCTCGTAGATGACTTCCTCAAGCGACTTAGCGCTCGCAACCGCAACCGGGTAGCCGCGCGGATTCGCGACGACGCGGCAGAGTCCGACTTCATAGTCCGACGAATTGTGTGTGTGACCGTGAATCCACGCGTCCGCCTTTTCGATCGTGCCCGTCAGATCGCTCGCAAACGCGGCGTTCAAGGGGTCGCCGACGAATCGTGGCGCGATCGATCGTGGGTGCGGAGCGTGGTGTGTGACAACGACGGTGGATCCATCGTGTGACGCCTCGAGCGCATTTTCGATCCACGCGCGCGAGCGTCGGTGCTCCGCGAGTGCGCGGTTGGGTGTGAAAGCGCCTCTGCTCACGCGAATGACGCTATGGTCACTCATACAACGCTGCGCCTCGCGCATGACCGATCGCTGCGGGCTCCCAGCGCCAAGGCTGTAATCGGTCCAGAGCGTCGCTCCAATGAAGCGCGTACGGTCGATCACCACGACTCCGTTGTCCAGGAAATGGATACCTGTTGCCGCGCACGCATCGCGCAGTTGTGCGCGAACGTCCGAGAACCGGTGCCCGTAAAATTCATGGTTCCCAGCAACGTAAACGCACAGCGTCGCCACTCAGCCGCCAATTCGACGGATCTCGCCTGTCCGACCGCATTGCTCGCAAGTCGTTGCCGAGCGCGCTTCGGCTCGCTTCACGGCGTCTTCAATGCAAGCCCGGCTACGGCTTGAGTGTTTCGTTCCCCACGTCAGCAGGCGCAGCGCGTTGGCGACCGCGATCGAGCGTCGATCCGATCGCCCGCCTCTGGCAATGATCGCCCACGTCCGGCCAATAATCGCCCTGCTCCGGCCAATTTCCGCCCCGACGTGGCCAACGAACGTTCCGTGGCCATCCTTCACCCGCTCCTGGTCAACGAACGCCCGCGTCCGTCCATTGATCGCCCCTGGTCGGCGCTAAGTGCGCGCACACAGAACGATTGTCTCCTAGTCGATGGGCAACACTAACGGGTCCCGCGTTTGAAGCAGTAACGTGGCCATAGCAACAGAATCAGCTGGCTCTTGCCCGGCACGATGTAACGAGCGCGTAATCTTCTCGTCACGCACGCGGCATATCATGAGTTCGTCGCAAAGACCGTGCGTCCTGCAGCAGCCACTCCTCGCTAAGTTTGCTCGCTGCCATGCGTCCTACCTGGGTCGCTACATCTGTCGGCGCGATCGTTGCATGTGCATGCAAATGCTCGTTCCTGGTCTCGGGCGAGACTTCCTTCCACAGGAGAACTGCGATGAAGCGAACCGGCGAATCGTTCACAACTGCAAGCCGCAGGAGGCCGTTGCCCCCATTGCTGGCGAGCGCGGCGATCGTGCTCGCCTTCGTTGCAGCGCCGGCTGGCGCGGTTGACGAGCACCACCCGGAAGCGGCGGCTGGATCAACGGCGCCGTCTGTCCAGGCGTCCACCCCGGAGACCGGCCCGACGATCGAGAAGATGCAGGAAAACGTTCGCCAGATGCAGTCGCAACTGGAACGCGCGGCGAACGCGAAAACCGACGACGAACGGCGGGCCGCACTCGTCGAGCACATGAGGACGATGCAGGGCAACATGATGTTGGGACGTAACATCATGATGGGCGCGATGGGCGGCAATCCAGCGATGGGCGGTGGAATGGGCTCCGGTGCGACGGGTCCGGGCATGATGGGCCCAGGGATGATGGGGCCCGGAATGATGAGTGGAATGATGGGCTCCGGGATGATGTGCCCGGGAATGATGGGCCACGGCATGATGAGCCCGGGAATGATGGGTCGCGGGCAGGCTGGTGGACCCGATTCTGCTGATCTGCAACGGATGGAGCGCCGCCTCGACATCATGCAGATGATGATGGAGCAGATGATGCGCAGTCGAATGGAGCAGCCGGGTACCTCGCCCTCGATGCCGGCCCGCTGAACAGGCCCGCCGCAACCGGCGGCGCGAGTTTCCCCCTCAAGCGAACGCGATCCGGCACCTCTGGCTTCGACCGGACGTGTTCCTCCGAGTTGCTCGAAGCACACGAAGCTGATCGTCATCGGCGGGGCGGCTCGGGCTGACGATCGCTCTCGAGAGCGGCATTGCCCCGCCCTTATTCGCGCGTCCTATTGGCATCGCGTGCCAAAGCCTGCGATCGCTTCTTTGCACGAACGTAATGAACGCGTCATCTCCCCGTAGGCGCGTGGGTCTCATGCTTTCGATACCGCCCGACCGAAGACGGCCGGGCGAGCGAAGCGAGATCTGACCTTTGACCTGCCCGGAGGCGAACATGAACGAGATCCTGATGGAAGTAACGGGAATGACCTGCGGCTCGTGCGTCCGACACGTCACCTCGGCCCTGAAGGCGGTCGACGGCGTGGAGGACGTGGCGGTCGATCTCGCATCGGGGCGCGTAGCGGTACGAGGGCGTCCGGGAACGGAGCCGGACCGGCTGGCTTCGGCAGTCGCTGACGCGGGCTATCCCGCGCGCGTAGTCGACGGCGCTGCCTCGTCGTCTGCAGCACCGGCTCGTCGGTCCGGCGGTTGCTGCTGCAGCTGAGAGCGGGACCTGCGACTTGTCTCGTCCGATCCAGCTCACTTTTCTCGGCGGCGCCGGTACGGTCACCGGTTCGCGCACCCTCGTTTCAGCCGGGGGCCGCACCTTCCTGCTCGATTGCGGCCTGTTCCAGGGGTACAAGACGCTGCGGCTGATGAACCGCGAGTCGTTCGGGTTCGATCCCGAACGACTCGATGCCGTCGTCCTGACGCACGCGCATCTGGATCATTCGGGCGCACTGCCGCTGCTCGTGAAACAGGGGTTTCGCGGATCGGTGTTCGCCACCCCTGCAACGATCGAACTGGCAAGAATCCTGCTCCCCGACAGCGGAAGGCTGCAGGAGGAGGACGCGGAGTACGCCAACCGCCGGAAGACATCGAAGCACGTTCCGGCGCTTCCGCTGTACACGGAACAGGACGCGCGCGATGCGCTGCAGCGCTTCGAGCCGCTGCCTTTCGATGAGATCGACGATGTCATTCCGGGAATACGGCTGCGCATGCGTCCGGCGGGCCACATCCTCGGCGCTGCATCGGTCGAGATCTCGATGAACGGCACGACCGTGCTCTTTTCGGGCGATCTCGGAAGGCCCGACGACCGCATCATGCACGCGCCCGCGCCGATCGATCGCGCGGACCACGTCGTCCTCGAGTCGACCTACGGCGACCGGCTTCACGAAGTTCGCGACAGCGAACCGGTGATCGGGGAGGCGATACGGCGCACCGCGGCCCGAGGCGGCACCGTCGTGATTCCGGCGTTCGCCGTGGGGCGGGCGCAATCGATTCTCTACGCGATCTACCGGCTGAAGCAGCAGGGCGCGATTCCGGACATTCCGGTGTTCCTGAACAGCCCGATGGCGATCGACATGACGGAGATCTATCACCGCTATCGAAGCGAGCATCGGTTGTCGGACGCCGAATGTGCCGGCATGTGCCGGGTGGCGAAGATGGTGCGTACCGTCGAGGAGTCGCGCGCACTGAACGCGATGAAATATCCGGCAGTGATCGTATCCGCCAGCGGCATGGCGACCGGAGGGCGGGTGCTGCATCACCTGAAGGCACTTGCACCCGATCGGCGCAACACGATCCTCTTTGCCGGATACCAGGCGCCGGGTACGCGCGGCGGGCGCCTCGTGGCCGGCGAAACGAGCACGCGCATTCATGGCCAGGACGTGCCCGTTCGCGCCGAGGTGTTGGCACTGGAAGGGATGTCGGCCCATGCGGATGCGCAGCAGCTGGTCGACTGGCTCGCCACTTCGCCGACGCCACCGCGCAGCATCTTCCTGAACCATGGCGAACCGGGGCCGGCCGATGCGCTGCGGCAGCGCATCGAGCGCAGGCTCGGCTGGAACGCTTATGCCGTGCGGCTCGGCCAGCGAATCGAACTCGCATCATGAGCGCTGGTGTTTCTCCGGTCGACCTTTCCGACGACGCCGACGTGCTGGTCGCCCGGGAACTCGGCATCGACACGCACCAGGAGTACGTGATCTACATGCATCGCGACTGCCCGGTGTGCCGAGCCGAAGGGTTCACGGCGCAGGCGCGCGTAGCAGTGCGTATCGCAGGCCGTTCGGTCGTGGCCACCCTGAACGTGGTGCAGACCGATTGGCTTGCAGTGCATGAGGTCGGGTTCTCGACGAGCGCGTGGAACGCATTGCGCGCGAGTACGGGAAGCCGCGTCTTCGTTTCGCATGCCCCGCCGCTCGAATCGGCGAGCGCGCTTCGCTCGAAGATCTTCGGGCACCGCCTGGACGCGGCGCAGATCGGCGCCATCGTCGCCGACATCGCAGCCGGCAACTATTCCGACGCCCACATCGCTGCGTTCCTCAGCGCCGGCGCAGGTGGTCGAATGGACCTGCAGGAGACGGTCGACATGACCGCGGCGATGGTTGCCGTTGGCGACCGCCTCTCGTGGCAACGCACCCCGATCGCCGACAAGCATTCGGTCGGGGGCCTGCCGGGCAACCGGACGACGCCGATCGTCGTGGCAATCGCCGCGGCCGCGGGCCTCACGGTGCCGAAAACGTCTTCGCGTGCGATCACATCCCCGGCAGGTACCGCCGACGTAATGGAAACGATGACGCGGGTCGCTCTCGACCTGCCGGCGATGCGCCGTGTCGTGGAGAGCGAAGGTGCGTGCCTCGTGTGGGGCGGAGCGGTCAGCCTGAGTCCCGCCGACGATCTGCTGATCCGCGTCGCACGTCCGCTCGATCTCGACGGCGATGCGCAGCTCGTGGCGTCGGTACTGTCGAAGAAGCTGGCAGCGGGTGCGACGCACGTCGTCATCGACATGCCGGTCGGGCCCACGGCCAAGGTACGCAGCGAGTCCGACGCGAACCGGTTGCGCGAGTTGCTCGAGCAGGTCGCGTCCGCGCTGGGCTTGCACGTCGGGGTGCTCCTGTCGGATGGAGCGCAGCCGGTCGGTCGCGGCATCGGTCCCGCACTCGAGGCGCGCGACGTGCTGGCCGTGCTTCGCGGGGAGCCAGGCGCGCCCGTTGATCTGCGAGCGCGGGCGCTCGCCCTCGCGGGAAGCCTGCTCGAATTCTGCGGCCGTAGCCGGGCGGGCGAAGGGCATGACGACGCGGCGAAGATCCTCGATGCGGGCCTCGCCTGGAACAAGTTCCAGGCGATCTGCGAAGCGCAGGGAGGGCTGCGCGAACCGGCTCGCGCGGCGCTCAGGCACGCTGTGCTCGCGGAACACGACGGCTTCGTATCGGCCATCGACAATCGCCGGCTGGCCCGGCTGGCCAAGCTTGCCGGGGCACCGGCGGTCGCGGCGGCCGGGCTCGAACTGCATGTGCGTCTGGGCGACAGCGTGAACCCGGGAATGCCGCTCTTCACGTTGCACGCCCAGGCGCCTGGCGAACTCGCGTATGCGCTGAGCTACCTCGCCTCGCATCCGGTCCTGTCGATCAGCCGGGAGGAAAAGCCGTGACGCCGGTCGTGCTGGCGATGCCGGGCAACGAGAGGGCAGCGGACGAGCTCGCCCGGGTTATCGGTGCCGAGCGGGGAAGCGCGACGATCCGCCGATTTCCGGACGGCGAGTCCTACGTGCGCATCGAGTCGACGGTGCAGGATCGACGCGTTCTCGTCGTGTGCACGCTGGATCGGCCCGACGCGAAGCTCGTTCCGCTACTGCTGCTCGCTGCGGCTGCCCGCGACAACGCGGCGCTCGACGTCGGTTTGGTCGCACCCTACTTGCCGTACATGCGGCAGGATCGACGGTTTCACCCCGGCGAGACGGTCAGCGCCCGGCATGTCGCGAACTGGATCTCGTCGGCCTTCGACTGGATCGTCACCGTGGACCCGCATCTGCATCGCATCGAGCGCCTGTCGCAGGTGTATTCGATTCCGGCCGGCGCCGTGCACGCGGCTCCCGATGTATCCGCCTGGCTCCGAGAGAACGTCAGACGGCCGCTACTCGTCGGCCCCGATTCGGAAAGCGAGCAATGGGTTGCGGACATCGCGAACCGGATCGACGCTCCTTTCGTCGTGCTGCAGAAGAATCGACGGGGCGATCGCGACGTGGAAGTGTCGGTGCCGGACATCCAGCGGTGGCCGGAGCACACCCCGGTGCTCGTCGACGACATCGTCTCCACGGCGAGGACCATGGTGGCCGCGCTCGAGCACCTTCGTGCCGCGGGCGCGCCGGCCCCGGTTTGCGTCGTCGTGCACGCGATATTCGCGGGCGAGGCGCTGCTCGAGCTTCGACTGGCGGGTGCGGCGGATGTCGTTAGTTGCGATACGGTTCCGCACGTGTCCAACCGCATCTCGCTGACGGGGGCGATCGCGGAGCAGATCCGCCTGTTGTTCGAATCGGGAATCTCCCCGTCGTCTGCCGATGAATCACGGGTGAACGACAACCAGGAAGAAACGCGATGAGAGCGGGGAGTGGCGAGTCCCCCTCGTTCATCGACACCTCTGCGCGTCGTGCGCTCGAGCGCGTCGAGCTTGTCTCCGCCGCCGGCGTGGCGCTCGCAGGGGCAGGGCTTGCGCTGCTGTTTGCTGATCGGCTCGCGCCGTTCACGGTGCTGATCCTTTCGTCCGGGCTCGTGATTCACGCCATCGCGATGTTCGGCAAGCGCAGGATCGAGCATCGTGCGAACCTTCCGAGAGAGCGCTGGATCGATGTCCTCTACTGGGTCTGCTGGCTCGCGCTAGGAGGGCTGGGGCTTCTCGTTTTCACTCGATGACAAACTTCGCAGTCCGGACAGTCCCGGTCGTGTCGAACGAGGATTGCCGCGCGCCTGGATCGGGCTGAGCGCGGAGGATGAGCGCGGATCCTCACAACGCCTGGATCATCGCGAAAGGCTTGATGGCATCTCTCGCCGTCGGCCTCCTGATCGGCTTCGAGCGAGGCTGGCGGGGCCGCGAGCGCGCCGAGGGCAAGCGTGTGGCCGGGCTTCGCACCTTCGCGTTCGCCGGGCTGCTCGGCGGCGTGCTTGCGCTGTTGGCGCCCGCGTTCGGCCCGTGGCCGCTGGTGGGCGGCATGTTAGGCGTGGCGGCGTTCGCCTGCGTCGGCTATCGCGAGAACGTGCGCACCTTCGCTGACCTGAGCGCCACCAGCTCGGTGGTACTCCTTCTCACGCTCGCACTCGGTGCGTTCGCCGCGCACATATCGCCAACCCTCGCGCTGTCCGCCGCGGTCGTCGTGGCCGTGCTGCTCGACATGAAGTCGACGATGCATCGCTGGCTCGTCCTCATCGAACACCGCGAGATGCGAGCGGCGCTGCAGATCCTGGTGTTGTCGGTCGTCGTGTTGCCCAATCTTCCGGACGCCGGGTACGGGCCGTACTCGGCGCTGAATCCGTACCGGCTGTGGTGGGCGGTCATCCTGGTGGCCGGGCTGTCGCTGGCGGGGCACTTCGCAATGCGGCTGGCCGGCGTGCAACGCGGGCTGTTCGGCATGGGCCTGCTCGGCGGCCTCGCATCGTCCACCGCGGCGACCCTGGCGCTGGCACGCTTCGCGAGAGGGCAGCCCCGATCGAGCGCAACCGTCGCTGCAGGCGCACTCGCCGCATGCGGCGTGATGTTCTTCCGGATGTGGGTGCTTGTTCTCGCGGTTGCAGCGCCTCTGGCACGGCCGATCGGCCTTCCGCTGCTGACGGCGGGTTCCGCCCTGCTGCTTGTTGCGTTGTTTCGGTGGCGCGACCGATCGACCGAAGCGGTCCCGCAAGATGCGTCGATGCCCCCGATAGCGTCGTTCGATTTCGCAACCGCGTTGGGCTTCGGTGCGTTCCTTGCGCTGATCGCAGTTCTGATCCCGGCGGCGAAGGAATGGATGGGAGCGGGGGGCGTGTATGCAGTCGCGGCGATTTCCGGTTTCGCCGATGTCGACGCCGTCGTCGTCTCGGTCGCGTCGCAGTTCGCGGCTGACGGATTCTCCACGCTGGTCGCAGGGACTGCGGTCGGAGTGGCGACCATGACGAACATGATCGTGAAGGGCGCCATTGCCTGGGTAATCGGTGGCCGCGCAGTCGGGCTGCCGGTCTTGCAGGGGTATTCCATCGGCCTCGTTGCCGGTGCACTCGCCTTCGCTCTCTGAGCTCGTGCAGCACTCATGTCGGCATCGCAGCACGCTCCGCTTCGCGACTTCGGCGAGTCGCGGCTCGACGCGCTGCAGCGCCATGCGTTCGAGTACTTCCTGCACGAAACCAACCCGGCGAACGGTCTCGTTGCGGACACCTCGCATCCGGGGGCCGCAGCGAGCATCGCAGCCACCGGTTTCGGGCTTGCGGCCTTTCCGGTGGGTGTGGCGCGTGGCTGGATGGCGCGGGCCGATGCCGTCGAACGAACGCTGACACTGTTGCGGTTCCTGCGCGACAGCCGGCAGGGACCGGAGCCGGACGCGACCGGCTACAAGGGCTTCTACTATCACTTCCTCGACATCTCCAGCGGCCTCAGGGCGGGAGGCTGCGAGTTGTCGACGGTGGATACCGCCTTCCTGCTGGCAGGAATGCTGGCCGCCACGGCGTTCTTCGACGGCGAGTGCGAAGAGGAGCACGAGATACGCCGGCTTGCCGATGCGCTGTACAGACGAACACAGTGGAATTGGGCGCGCAATGGCGGCGCGACCGTTACCCACGGATGGACGCCCGAGGGCAGCTTCCTGCCGTACCGCTGGCAAGGCTACGACGAGTCTTTGCTGCTGTACGTGCTGGCCCTGGGCTCGCCGGAGCACCCTCTGCCCGCGGAGAGTTACGAAGCGTGGCTTTCGACCTACCGGTGGAAGACGATCTACGGCCACGAGTTCATCTACGGCGGTCCGCTCTTCATGCACCAGTACTCGCACATCTGGCTGGACTTCCGGGGCATCCAGGACCGGTTCGTGCACGAGAAGGGGATCGACTACTTCGAGAACAGCCGACGCGCGACCTGGGTGCAGCGCGAGTATGCAATTCGCAACCCGCTTGCGTTCGTCGGCTACGGCAAGGATTTCTGGGGTATCACCGCGAGCGACGGTCCCGGCTGGACGACAAGGCGTATCGACGGCATCGATCGCTCGTTTTTCGATTACGTCGCTCGCGGCGCGCCGTTCGGACCGGACGACGGCACTGTTGCTCCGTGGGCGATCGTTGCCTCGCTGCCGTTCGCTCCCGAGATCGTGCTGCCGGCCGTCCGCAATTTCCAGGATGTGTACCCGCAGGTGACGGGGAAGTACTGCTTTCGCTGCAGCTTCAATCTGACCTTTCCGGACGACGTCGAGGGCGGGACCGGCTGGACCTCGCCCCATCACTTCGGCATCAACCTGGGGCCGGTCGTGCTCATGTGCGAGAACTACCGCTCCGAGCTTCTGTGGCGGCTGATGCGCTCGTGCCGATACGTCGTGGCCGGACTTCGGCGGGCGGGGTTCCGAAACGGGTGGCTGTAGCGCAGGTGTCGGTCCCGCCGGGAGTTGCGCATCGACCACGGCCATCGTCGGGCGCCGATATTGCTGACGCGGAACACGGTCTGCGGCCGTCGCTTCGGGCCCGTTGAAGGAGAGCTTCCGATGTGCGCCAGCATTGTCCCGGACGGCAGATGCAAATTCGTCAGCGTCCCGTTTTCGTCCAGCGGGATCCCGGCAAGACCGCGCAGGCTCGCCTGGCTTTCCGCCGCTGTCGCGATCGTCGTCGGTGCCGCAGTTCCGATGACAGCCCGAGCGGTGCCGTTCGTCGAGCCACCGCCCTTCGGTAACGAAGCCGACTTCCTCGAGTTCACCATAGACCATCACTTTTCGGCGCTGCGCATCACCGAGCTGGCCGCGGGTACCGCAGCCACGGGTTCCTCGTCGCACTTCGCCGGCTCGCCCAACGCGTTCCCCTCCACCCCGGCGCGGGCTACCGATCCGGTGGTTCTCGAAATGGCGACGACCGCGAATTCGGCCCAGCGCATGGAGATCGTCGATACGCAGGGAATGCTGGAAGACTTTTACGACATTGGCTACGTGCCGAGAATGCGTTCGTCCCAGGGGCAACTGGTCGACGCGTTGGAGGCGGCGCCGTCCGGCGATCCGTTCAATATCGCCTTCCTGGAGATATTCAGCGGTCATCACGCGACACTGCTGCCTCCCGCTCGCGAATGCGCGAGCGTTGCGCCGCATGCGGAGGTGCGCGCCATGTGCGCGAACATGGTTGCCGCGCAGACGCGGGAGATCGAAGAGATGCGCGCGCATCTCGCTTCG
>JAJPES010000065.1 GCA_021166725.1 Burkholderiaceae bacterium
CGTCTGCGACCTGAAGAAGGGCGACACGGTGCAGGTCACCGGCCCCTTCGGCACGTCGTTCCTGATGCCGAACCATCCGCGCTCGAACCTGCTGATGATCTGCACCGGCACCGGCAGCGCGCCGATGCGCGCGATGACCGAGTACCGACGCCGGCTGCGCGCGAGCGGCAAGTTCGACGGCGGCAAGCTGATGCTCTTCTTCGGCGCGCGCACCGAACAGGAGTTGCCGTACTTCGGCCCGCTGATGAAGCTGCCGCGCGACTTCATCGACGTGAATCTCGCGTTCTCGCGCACGCCGGGCAGGCCGAAGCGCTACGTGCAGGACCTGTTGCGCGAGCGCGCCGCCGACGTGCTCGAGTTGCTGAAAGACGAGCATACGTACGTCTATGTGTGCGGACTGAAGAGCATGGAGGAAGGGGTGGTCGCGGCGCTGCGCGAGGCGGTCGAGCAGGGCGGCGTGGCGTGGGAGTCGCTCGCGGCGAAGCTCGAGCGCGAGGGGCGGCTGCATCTGGAGACGTATTGAGGGGGTGGGCGCCGGGCACAAGGCACGAGAGCGCACGGCCTGCACGAGGCGCCAGGCGCTCGTGGAGGCGCTATAGTCGTCTTACTGCCGCCTTACCGGCGTCCTGCAAAGTTTCGCTCGAGCACACGTGGAGACCACCCGACTCTCCTCCAAAGGGCAGATCGTCCTGCCCAAGTCCGTACGCGACGCTCGAGGCTGGGTTGCGGGGACCGAGTTCCGCATCGAATCTTGCGAAGACGGACTCGTTCTGCGCCCCGTGAAGCCATTTCCCGCTACCAGGCTCGAAGACGTAGCCGGAAGCGTTCGCTACGAAGGGCCGCGCAGGTCGCTCGACGACATGGAGAAGGCGATCGAGAAGGGCGTGAAGGAGCGGCGTGATCGCGGCCGATACTGACGTCGTCGTTCGGCTCCTCATGAACGACGACCGCGTCCAGGCCCGCAAGGCAGCAGCGCTCTTCGCCGGCAACGACGTGCTGCTGTCGAAGACGGTTCTCGTCGAGACCGAATGGGTGCTGCGCTTCGGCTACGAGATCGGTCGCGGCGAGATCCACGCTGCGCTGCTGGCGGTTCTCGGCATGCCTCGGGTCAACGGCGAGGAACCGCGGCAGCTCGCGCAGGCCCTCGCGTGGTTTCGACAAGGGATGGACTTCGCCGACGCGCTGCACCTCGCTTCGGCCGTCGGAGCCGAACGCTTCGTCACCTTCGATCGCAAGCTCGTCGCGCGTTCGCGCGAGCTCGGCGGTGTCCCCGTGGAAGCAGCGTAGGTCCTGGAGTCGTCCGAATGCCTATCGGCTTTCCCGTTGTTGCAGCCCTCGCCCTGCTCGTCGCCGGCTGCGCCACCTCCGCAGGCCGCATCGGCGCCGACGAGTTGACGAAGAACGGCCGGCTCGTGTCCGGAGTCGAACTGCGCAAGCTCTTCACGCAGGCAACCGTCGAGGGCAAGGATCCGAACGGCGTCGAATTCACGTTGCGCACCGACGACGACGGAAACTACAAGGGCGTCACCACGCGAGGCGATTCCTTCGTGGGAACGTGGAGCATCGACGGACAGGGCCGCGTCTGCTTCGACACCGTGTACGACACGATCCGCACGCCGTGCAGCGCGCAATACGTGCTGGACGGAAGGTATTACGCGCTCACGCCGTCGGGCCTCGTCCTGGAGCGCGCGATACGCCGGCCCAGCCCGGTGTCCCGCTGACGCAGCTCGGCGCTACGCAGCGCGGGCATCCCCTCACCGATAGATCAGCGCAGGCAGCCAGGTGGTCAGCGGCGGCCAGTAGCTCGCCACCATCAGCGACGCTACCGCCGCCGCGACGAAGGGCAGGATCGCCCGCCCCACCACGCCCAGCGGCAGCCTTGCGATGCCGCAGGCGACGAACAGGCAGATGCCCACCGGCGGGGTCAGCATGCCGATCGCCAGGTTCACCACCATCAGCACGCCGAAGTGCATCGGGTCGACGCCCATCAGCACGGTGAGCGGCGCGAGCACCGGCACCAGCAGGATCAGCGCTGCGGTCGTTTCGAGCACGCAGCCGACGACGAGCAGGCCGATCATGACGAGCAGCAGCACGCCCCAGGCGGGGAGCGCCATCGACGTGATCGCGCCCTGCACGAGCTGTGCCGTCTGCTGCATCGCGACCAGCCAGGTGAAGACCTTCGCCATCGCGATGATGAACAGGATCGTCGCTGCAATCACCTGCGATTCGACGATCAGGCCGGGCAACTCGCGCCATGTCAGTTGCCGGTTCACGAAGATCGCCACCAGCAGCGCATAGAACACGGCGAGTGCCGCCGCTTCGGTGACGGTGACGATGCCGCTCAGGATGCCGCCCAGCACGATCACCGGCGCGCCGATCGACCAGATCGCCTGGCGCAGCGAAGACAGCGCGTAGCGCAGCGAGAACGGCCGGCGCGTTCCGTAGCCGTGGCGCAGCGCCTTCCAGATCGCCACGCTCATGAACGACACGCCGAACAGCAGACCGACCATCATCCCGCCGGCGAACAGCTCGGCGATCGAGACGTTGGTCAGGAAGCCGTAGATGATCATCGGGATCGACGGCGGGATGATCACGCCGATCGCGCCGCCGGCGGCGACGAGCGCCGCCGAGAAGGCGGGCGGATAGCCCTGGCGCACCAGTGCGGGAATCGCCACCGCGCCCAGCGCCGCGGTATCGGCGGCCGCCGAGCCCGAGATGCCGGCGAAGAACATCGATGCGACGATCACCGCGCAGGCGAGTCCGCCGGGCACCCAGCCGACCAGCGAATCGGAGAAGTCGATCAGCTGCTGCGAGATTCCGCCGCGCTCCATGATGGAACCGGCGAGCATGAACAGCGGCACCGCGAGCAGGTCGAAGGAGTCGACGCCGGCGAACAGCAGCTGGACGATCGTCTGGCCGAGCCCGGCGGTGTCGATCCCGGGCGGAAAGACTCCCGGCGCGAGAATGAGCCCGATCGCGGGAAGGCCGATGGCGAGCGCGATCGGCAGTCCGAGCGCGATCAGCAGGAACAGGCCGCCGAACAGCAGCGCGACGATCATCGGGCGGACGCTTCGCTCATCGGCGCAAACGTTCCCTCATCGGGCGGCTTGCACGCCGCTTCGCGCCGCCGCCATGTCGGCCAGCACGTGCACGATGAAGACGATCGACGCAATCGGGATCACCGCATACGGAATCGACATCGGTATCTGCAGCGACGCCGACGTATGCTCGGCGGCCTTGATCGTGTACGCGGCGCCGAACCAGGCGATCAGCGCGAAGCACGCGAGCGTGAGCAGCTGCAGCGCGAACACCATCGAGCGCTGGAACGCCGGTCCGAAACGGTGCCCGATGCCCTGCAGTCCGATGAAGCTCGCGCGCTTGTAGGCGACGGTTCCGCCGAGGAAGGTGATCGCCACCAGCAGGTGACGGCTCACCTCCTCCGACCAGCCGAGCGAGTAGCCGGCGTAGCGAAACACCACCTGCGCGAAGAGGATCACGCAGATCGCCGCGCCGATCACCATCAGCAGCTTCTCGGCCGCAGCGTTCAGCGCGGCGCTGAGCCGCTGCAGCGCCCCCGTCGCCACTGTCTTACTGCACTTCGGCGCGGATCTGCTCGACGAGCTTCTTCGTGTCGCCCGTCAGCGAGTCGATCACCGGCTGCGTCGCCTTGCGGAATGCCGCGAGATCGGGGTTCTCGTCGACCTGCATGCCGGCCGCCTTCAGCTCGGCCAGTTGCTGGCGCTCGTTGTCGCGGATGTACTTGCGTCCTTCGAGTGCAGCCGTATGCGCGCATTCGGTGACCGCCGCACGCTGGTCGGCGGGAAGGCCGTCGACGAAGCGCTTGTTGGCGACGAAGACGAGCGCCGAATACACGTGCCGCGTCAGCGACAGGTACTTCTGCCCCGCCTCGGGCAGCTTCGCCGCGTGGATGACGGCGATCGGGTTCTCCTGGCCGTCGATGACGCCCTGCTGCAACTGCGTGAAGATCGGCCAGGCCATCGGCGTGGGGTTGGCGCCGAGCGCGCGCCAGATCGCCAGGTGCGTCGGTGCCTCCATCGTGCGGATCTTCAGTCCCTTCAGGTCGGACGGATCCTTCACGTCGTGCTTCGAGTTCGTGACGTTGCGAAAGCCGTTGTCGAGGAACGAGAGCGCCACGAAGCCCGACTTCTCGAAGCGGCGGGCGAGGTCCTGGCCGATCGGGCCGTCGAGCACCTTGTCGGCGGCTTCGTACGACGGGAAGAGGAACGGCATCTCGAGCGCCTTGATCTCGGGGACGAAGGCTTCCACCGGCCCGGTGGTGCTGACCGCCATCTGCGTCGTGCCGAGCTGGATCTGCTGCAGCACCTGCGTCTCGCTGCCGAGCACCGCGGAGTGGTGCACGACGACGTCGATCTTGCCCGGTACGCGCTGGTCCACGCACTCCTTGAACCAGTTCGCCGCGCGCGTGTGCACGAAGCTCGGGTTGGTGACGATGCCGATGTTGAGCTTCGTCTGGGCGACGGCGGTGCCGGCGGTGGCCAGGCACAGCGTGGCGAGGGCGGCAGCGATCGGTGCGCGCATTGCGATGACTCCGGGAATCGGGAATACGAGGGATCCCGAGGATCGGGCTAAACGCGGCCACTGTCAAAAGGGCCGCGCTGATTCTTCCGTTGCAGGTCAGCGCCGCTCGTAGGCGCTCGCCGCTTTCAGCACCGTCATCTCGTCGAAGTGCCTGCCGATCAACATCAGCCCGACCGGCTTGCCTTCGGTTTCGCCGCACGGCACCGAGATCGCCGGATGCCCGGTCAGATTGAACGGCGACGTGTTCGCGAGCATCGTCCAGCTGTGCGAGAGCACCTCGCCGAGCGAGGCGCCCTCGGACGGAATCGGCAGCGTGGGGAACGGCAGCGTCGGCATCAGCAGCAGGTCGAAGCGCGCGAGCGCCTCGTCGTACTCGCGACGCAACCGCCGACGCAGGTTCTGCGTCTTCGCGTAGTAGCGTCCGCCACAGTCGTCGGCCAGGTAGCGCCCGAGCAGCATCCCTGCCTTGATCGTGTGCGGCAGCTCGTTGGCGCGCTCGCGCAACGCGGCGAGCATCGCGGCCAGTCCCAGAGGGTACGCGGCCGATGCCGTGGTGCCCGACGCCGGTGCCGCTGTACAGCGTCCGGTACGTGCCTTCGTTGGCGAGCGTGCCCCACAGCGTCGCGCCGTGCCGATGCCAGGGGATCGAGACGTCCTCGACGACGGCGCCCAGTTTCTTCAACGCGGGAATCGCGGCGCGCACCGTTGCGTCGGTGCCGGCGTGCGACTCGGGCAGGCCGAACGACTCGCGCACGACGCCGATGCGCAGGCCGTCGATGCCCTTGCCGAGCGCCTCGGTGTACGGTGCGAGCTTCAGGTTGCGCTGCCGACCGTCGATGCCGTCCTCGCCCGCCATCACTTCGAGCAACAGCGCAACGCCGGCGACGTCGCGCGCCATCGGCCCGGCGTGGTCGATCGAATAGTCGAGCCCCATGATCCCGGTGTACGGGACGAGCCCGAAGCTGGGCTTCAGCCCGACGATGCCGGAGAACGATGCGGGTATGCGCACCGAGCCGGCCTGGTCGGCGCCGGTGGCGAGATCGACTTCGCCCGCGGCCAGCAGCGCTGCGCTGCCGGTGGTCGAACCGCCGGGTGTGTGGCCCGGGTTGCGCGGGCTGATCACCGGTCCGGTGGCGCTCGTTGCGCTGCCGCCCGCGAAGGAGAAATACTCGCAGACCGACTTGCCGACGATGTGACCGCCGGCGTCGAGGATTCGCGTGACGATCGTCGCGTCGATGTCGGGCACGAAACCTTCGAGCACCGATGCGCCGTTCATCATCGGCACGCCGGCGATCATCGTGTTGTCCTTCACCGCTATGCGCTTGCCGGCGAGCTTGCCGCCCGTCGCTCCGCGGATGTCGGTGCGCACGTACCAGGCGTTCAGCGGGTTGTCGGCGGGGTCGGGCCGGTAACCGGGCGCGCGCGGATACTTCACCGGCGGCTTTTCGTCGGGCAGGCGATCGACCAGCCGGAAACCGGGAACGAAAGCCGCGCAGAAGTCGAGGAACTCCTGCGCGTACTCGGGCGCGATGTCCCATTCCGAGCTCCGCGCCGAGGCGGCGTACGCGTTCGTTGCTCGGCAGTTCGAAGGGCATTCGCGTCTCCTTCCGTGGCGCGTCGTTGCGCGCGCGCCCCCCGGGACGGGCCCGTGTCGCGGGGTCGCCGAAGCATAGCCGAAGGGGTCGGCCCGTCGGGTGCGCGCACCCCATCCCCCTCGCGCTGCCGCGATCGTCGACATCGAAGCGGCGGCAGCAGCGCACAATGTCTCCCCCCGATTCGCGTCGAGCGGACTACGCTACGCCCTGCCCCCGGAAGGAGATCAACAAAATGCCCGGCCTGCTGCCCGACGTCGACCCCGACGGCCTGCTCGAATATTCGGTCGTCTACACCGACCGCGCGCTGAACCACATGTCGAAGAAGTTCCAGCGCGTGATGCGCGACATCTCGGCGACGGTGAAGGAGGCCTACGGCGCGCGCTCGGCGATCGTCGTTCCCGGCAGCGGAAGCTTCGGCATGGAGGCCGTCGCCCGCCAGTTCGCCACCGGCCGCAAGTGCCTCGTCGTGCGCAACGGCTGGTTCAGCTATCGCTGGAGCCAGATCTTCGAGATGGGCGACATCCCTTCCGCGACGCTCGTCGAGAAGGCGCGTGCGGTGCGCTCCGGCGCGCAGGCGCCGTTCGCGCCGCCGCCGATCGGCGAGGTCGTCGCGACGATCGCGCGCGAACGGCCGGAGATCGTCTTCGCCCCGCACGTGGAGACCTCGTCGGGCATCCTGCTGCCCGACGACTACCTGCGTGCGCTGGCCGATGCCGTGCACGCGGTGGGCGGCCTGTTCGTGCTCGACTGCATCGCCTCCGGTGCCCTGTGGGTGGACATCGACGCGCTCGGCATCGACGTGCTGGTGAGCGCGCCGCAGAAGGGGTGGAGCGGTCCTGCGTGCTGCGCCTTCGTCGCGCTCGGCGCGCAGGCGCGCGAGCGCATCGAGAGCACGCGCAGCACGAGTTTCTCGTGCGACCTGCGCAAGTGGCTGCAGATCATGGAGACCTACGAGAACGGCGGGCACGCATATCACGCCACGCTGCCCACCGACTCGCTGGTCCACGTGCGCGACGCGATGCACGAGACGCAGCGCTTCGGCTTCGAGGCGGCGCGTCGCGCGCAATCGCGGCTGGGCGAGGAAGTGCGGGCGATGCTCGCGCGCAAGGGCTTCCCGAGCGTGGCTGCGCCGGGTTTCGAGGCACCCGGCGTCGTCGTCTCGTATACCGAGGACGAGGACATCCATTCCGGACGCAAGCTGCTCGACGCCGGTCTTCAGATCGCCGCCGGCGTGCCGTTGGCCGTCGACGAGCCGGCCGGCTTCCGCACCTTCCGCATCGGCCTGTTCGGCCTTGACAAGCTGGCGAACGTCGATCGAACGGTGACTACGCTGGCGCAGGCCTTCGAGCGGCTCTGAACAGGCCGCGCGCTACGCTTCGCGGCGCTGCTGCCGAGAGGCGCGCAGCATCGCGACGCCGGCCGCCGCCGGCAGCAGCGCGAACAATGCGAAACCCAGGCTGTACGAGCCTCCGGCGCGAATGACGACGGCGAACAGCACCGGCCCCGACATGCTGCCGGCGAAGGTGAAGAACTGCGAGGCGCCGGCCACCGTCGCGACGTCGGCCCGCTGCGCGGCGGTACGCGCGAGTTCGGCGAAATAGACGCCGTTCCATCCCATGCCGGTTGCTGCGCAGAAGATCGCTGCGGCGAACACCCACGCGTCGCCCGTCGTGGGTTGCAGCAGCGCCAGTGCCACGAGCGAGGCCGCCATCGCCACGCCGAGCCAGCCGAGCAAAGGTGCGGCGTCGATCCAGCGGTCGGCCGCGTAGCCGAGCGCGATCCGCGAGATCGTGCTGACGACCTGCGCAGCGGCAAGGATGCCCGCCGCCCAGGCCAGCGAATGCGACAGCTGCAGGTTCAGCATCGAAACGAGGAAGGTGACGAAGACGAGTTGCGTGCTGGCGAAGGCGAGCGACATCAGGCTCAGTCGCCGCAGCGGCGGATCGCGCAACACCGACCACAGCGCGCCGAGCCCGGCCGCCGTCGGCTTGGCTTCGACGCGCATCGCGTCCGCGTCGTGTGCGGCAGTCGCGCCGGCCTGCACCCGTGCCGGGAGCCGCGGCAGGGCGGTAGCCCGCTCGTCGGGCGGCGCATTCAGCGGCTCTGCCGAGAGTTCCGCGTCGGGCGCCGGCGCCGACGGGTTTCGCGCCTTCTGCAGCCGTCGCACCGCGGGAAAGAGAGCGATGCCGAGCAGCGCGCAGGCGAGCGCGGCCATCGCGACCGACCATTGCCAGCCGAACGTCGCCAGTCCCCACGGCATCAACAGGCCCGCCAGCGCGACGCCGAGCGGCACGCCGGTCTGCTTGATCGAGAAGAACAACGCGCGCCGCGCGGTGGGCGAGTGTCGTTCGAGCAGCGTTGTCGATGCCGGGTTGATGACGCCGTAGCCGCTGCCGATCGTGATCGCGGCGACGAGCAGTAGCGCCGTGGAACCGCCGGTGGCGGCGAAGGCGCCGAGCGCGCAGGAGAACATCGCCGCCTGGCTGATGCGCACCGCACCGATGGACGCGACCCCGCGCCCGCTCCACAGCCCGGACAGCATCGCCATCAGGTAGGCGAGACCGACGAACAGGCCGATGCGTTCGGGCGCGAAACCCAGGCGCGGCGCCACCACCGGCGCGAGAACCGAAGGGGTGGTCAGCACCAGGCTGGCGAGCATCTGCACGCCGAGCGTGACGAACAGCGCGAGGAAAGGTCGGGTGCGGACGGCGGATCGGGAACTGGGCGGCAAGGCGGGCATCGTCGGTCGGTGGACCTGGCCACCGTCGCTGTCCAGTCTAAGTCGTCCCTATACCCTGCCGGGTATATCGCCGGATTCCTGATCCGGATCAAGGGTCCGCAAACCGCGCGCGATTACGTTCCACGGGAAGCGACGCATCGTCGCGCGGGAGGCAAACCGAATGGACCGAATCGACCAGCCCGGGCGCCGCACGTGGCTGCTCGGCGCCGCCACGCTCGGCGCCGGCGCCGCGCTCGCCGCGCGTTCGGCGCGCGCGCGTGCCGAACGCGTGAAGACCAGCGCGCACATCGTGATCGCCGGCAGCGGATTCGGCGGCCTGGCCGTTGCCAACCGGCTCGCCGGCATGTTCGACGGCGCGCGCATCACGATCGTCGACGCGAAAACCGAGCACAACTACCAGCCCGGCTACACGCTGGTCGCCACCGGCATCTGGCCGATGGCGAAGGTGCGCGACGAGAACGCGAGCTTCGTTCCGTCCGGCGTCGACTGGGTGCAGGAAGCCGTCGCCGCGTTCGACCCGCAGGCCAACCGGATCGAGACCATCGGCGGCAGGAAGATCGGTTACGACTATCTCGTCGTCGCCACCGGTCTTCACCTCGATTACGCGCAGATCGAGGGAATGGACGTTTCCGCCATCGGCAGCAACGGACTGGGCAGCGTCTATGCCGGCCCGCGCGAGGCGGCGGCAACGTGGGCGGCGATGGACACGTTCCGGGCGAAGGGCGGCACGGCGGTGATGACGCTGCCGTCCACGCCGCTGAAGTGCGCAGGCGCGCCGCTGAAGATGACCTTCATGCTCGCCGATCGGCTGCGACAGGCCGGCACGCGCGAGCGCTCGACGGTGCGCTTCCATTCGGCGTTGCCCACCGACACCGTCTTCGGCGTAAAGGCGGTCAACGACAATGTGCTCGCGCGCTGGAAGGCACAGGGCATCGAAACCGAGTACCTGAGCAGGCTGGTCGCGGTCGCCCCGGGCGCTCGTCGCGCAGTGTTCGCCTCTCCCGAAGGCGAGCGCACGGAACTGACCTACGACTTCCTGCACGTCGTTCCGCCGATGCGGGCGATCGACGCCGTGAAGAACAGCGATCTCGCCTGGAAGGACGGCCCCTTCGCCGCCGGCGGATGGCTCGAGGTGGACAAGGACACGCTGCGGCACCGGCGTTTCGCGAACGTGTTCGGCGTCGGCGACATCAACGGCACGCCGCGCGGAAAGACGGCCGCCACCGTGAAGAAGAGCGCGCCGATCGTCGCCGGGCATCTCGCCGATCTCATCGCCGGGCGCGAGCCGGGGCAGCGCTTCGACGGCTACACATCGTGCCCGCTGCTCGTGCGCGAGGGCTCGGCGATGCTCATCGAGTTCGACTACGACGGACGGCTCACGCCGACTATTCCGCTCGTCGATCCGCTGCAGGAGAGCTGGGCAGCATGGGTGATGAAGACGCGGATGCTGAAGCCCGCGTACCTCGCTGCGTTGCACGGCCGCGTCTGAGGAGACGAGCATGTACGAAATCCGGCTCGCCGTGAACATCGCCTGGGAAATCGCAGTCGCGCAGTCGGTGTGGGCGGTTGCGCTCGCAATCGTCTTCGCCGGGCTGGTCGTGCACGCGTTGGCGCGTCGCGGCGACTGGCGCGCTGGCTGGCGCTGGGCATGGAAGAGCGCGCTGTTCGCCGGCGCGGCAGCGGCGCTCGTGCTGCCCCGGTTGTCGGGCGCGTCGTGGTCCGATCTCTCGTATGTCGTCGACTGGCTGCTGCTCGCGCTCATCGCCACGGCGGTTGCGGCCATCGTCGGGGCGATCGTCTGGCCCCTGGCGACGGTGCTGCTCGCCGGCCGCGCATCGCGCGTCGAGGCATCCATTCGCGCCATCGGCTGACGGCTCCGTATCCGGCGTGAAGGCCTCGCGCCGTTCTGCACGACCGCGCGGACGATCGATCGGATCGACCGGCGCTGCCGCTCGGGGCGCGCTTTGCCTCGTCGGCGACGAAGCTGGGATACGCTTGCCGGGTTCCGCGGCCGCCACGAGGAGAGACCGGCATGCAGCGACAGGCAGTGCGTGCGCAGTATTTCCTGCGCGCGTTGTGGGGTTGGACCGTCGCAGCGCTCGGCGCGGCGATCGTGCTCGGCGGCTGCGCGTCGATCGTCCCCGGAGGCGATCGCCGGCCTCCGATCGTCTTCGTGCATGGCAACGGCGACGACGCGGCGGTGTGGACCACCACTCTCTGGCGCTTCGAGTCGAACGGCTGGCCGCGCAACCGGCTGCATGCGATCGACTTTCCCTGGCCGCTCGCCCGCGACGACGATACGAAGGCGCAACCCGGGCGCTCGTCGGCGCAAGACCAGATGCGCTATCTGTCGCAGCAGGTCGATGCGGTGCTCGCCGCGAGCGGTGCGTCGCGCGTCGTGCTGATCGGGCATTCGCGCGGCGGATACGCGATCCGCAACTACATCGAGAACGGCGGCGGCGCGAAGAAGGTCTCTCACGTGATCCTTGCCGCCACGCCGAACCACGGTGTGTGGACCGGTGACTTCCTGCCGGGCAGCGAGTTCAACGGAAGCGGTCCGTTCCTCGCCGCATTGAATGCGCCGCGCGGGCCGCGCGAACTGGAGGTCACGCCCGGGCCGAAGTGGATGACGCTGCGCTCCGACGGCAACGACAAGTACGCGCAGCCCGACGGACGCTGGCTCGGGCGTCCGGGTTTCGCCACCGGCGTGGATTCGAGTTCGCCGGCACTCGCCGGCGCGCGCAACGTCGCGCTCGGCCCGGTGGACCACCGCGAAGCGGCCTTCGGACCCCGCGCCTTCGAGCACATGTGGCGCTTCCTCACCGGCGACTGGCCGGTGCGCACGGCGATCGTCCCCGAGTCGTCACCGACGCTCGACGGCCGTATCTTCCGGCCGGAAACCAACCTGCCGATGGCCGGCGTGCGCGTCGAGGTCTACGAGGTCGCGCCGGTGACCGGCGAGCGACTCGGCGGACCGCTGCATGCGCACACCACCGGCGAAGACGGCCGCTGGGGGCCGATGCCGGCACGCCCGGACGTTCCCTACGAATTCGTCGTCGCGGCGCCCGGCTTCGCGACGCTGCACCTGTACCGGTCGGCCTTTCCGCGCTCGTCGTCCGTGGTGCACATGCGCCCGGAGATGCTCACCGACGCGCAGAGGAAGGCGGGCAGCGTCGTCACGATGACGCGTCCGCGCGGCTACTTCGACCTGCAGCGCGACCGCATGAGCCTGGACGGTGCGCCGCTGCCGGGCGTCACGCCCGGCGTTCCCGGCGTGTCGAGCGCCACGTTGCTGCTGCCGAGCGGCCCTGCTCGGACGGTGGTTGCCGAATTCAACGGCGAGCGCATCGCCGTGCGCACCTGGCCGGCCGCCGCGAACGAGGCGGCAGTGGCCGAGTTGCATTACTGACGACGATGCGCGGCGCTACGCCTTTTCGTGCGCGGCGCGCGCTCGTGCGCTACGCCTGCTCCTCTTCCTTCACCGCGCGCTGCACGGCCGGCCGCTCGCCCACGCGCCGGCGATACGCAACGAGGTTCTTCAGCGACGAGATGTCGATCTTCATCGGCGCCGTCCAGCCACTGATCACGTAGAAATAGGCATCGGCGACGGTGAAGGTGTCGCCCATCAGGTACTGCCGGTCGGCGAGTTGCGCGTCCACCCATGCGAGTCGCCGGGAGATTTTCCCCCGCTGGATCTGTTTGGCCTCCTCGGGATACGACGGATCGAACAGCGGGCTGAACTGCTTGTGCACTTCGCTGGAGACGAAGCTCAGCCACTCCATCAGCCGGTAGCGCGGCATCGTCCCGGCCGGCGGCGCGAGCCTGCTTTCGGGCTTCTGGTCGGCGACCCACTGCAGGATCACCTGCGCCTCGGTGAGGCGCTGGCCGTCGTCGAGTTCGAGCAGCGGCACGTAGCCTTTCGGGTTGATCGTGTAGTAATCGGTGCCGTCGGGCAGCTCGTGCGTCTTCGTGCTGGCAAGCACGCCTTCGAAGGGCATTGCGGCTTCGTGCAATGCAATGCGCACCGCGCGCGAGCAGGCGCCGGGCGAGTAGAACAGCTTCATCGATCGATCTCCCTGGGAAATGCCGTGCGTGCTTCGAGCAGCCGCTGCGCCAGCTCGGCGAAACCTGCTCCCGCGCGCGACGGCGTGATCCACGCCGGCATCGCCTCGATGCGGCCGGCGAAATCCGCCACGTTCGCCACGCCGACCGCGTTCGGGAAGAACGCGAACATCGGCGCGTCGTTCGGCGAGTCTCCGACGAAAACGCAGCGGGCACGTTCGGCGACCCCGTCGACGTCGATGCCGAAGCGTTCGCGCATCATCAGGCGCGCCGTCTCGAGCTTGTCCCAGTCGCCGAACCAGCCGTTCACGTGGATGGAGCTGACCTTCGCATGCATGCCCGCCGCGTGCATCGTCGCGACGATGCGCTCGATCGCGTCCACCGGCAGCGGCGGCACGTCCTCGCGGAAGTCGATCGCGATGTCGTAGAGCCGGCAGAACTGGTCCGAGGCGAGCGCGCTGCCCGGCACCTCGCGCAACACGCGTGCGGCGACCTCGCGCAGGCGCGCCGCGCTTTCCGCGCGCGTGGCTTCGTCGAGCCGATGGCGCGTGCGCAGCTTGCCAGCGGTCTCGTCGCGCCACATCCAGAACGCGCCGTTCTCGCCGACCACCGCGTCCACCGGCCACATGCGCGCAATATGGTCGCACCAGCCGGCAGGTCGGCCGGTGACCGGAACGATGCGCAGGCCCGCATCGCGCAGCCGCTCGAGCGCGTCGTACGCGATCGACGTGATTCGCCCTTCGGTGCTGATCGTGTCGTCGATGTCGGCGAACACGGTGTGCACGCGCGCTGCTTCGGCCAGCGGCCAGTCGCGCAGCGGGCGCGGCGTTGCGGCGGGAGTCGCGGGCCGGCGAGGGCCCGTCGGCGCAGCGCCGGTCGTCATTCGAGCTCGACCAGCACCGGCTGGTGATCGGAAGCCTGCGTATCGGCGTCGACGCGCAGTGCCTCGAGCCGCGCAGCGAGATCGGCGCTGGCGAAGACGTAGTCGCAGGCGTACGGCGCGGGCCACTGTTCGCGGTCGTGCACGCCGTTGGTGTGCTGGTGCGCGACGCCGGGGTGCAGTTGCTGCCACGCGTCGATCAGCTCCGGCGTGTCGTCGTCGAAAGGCTCGCGGATGCGCGCGTGCAAGGGGTCGTCGGGGCGCAGGTTGAAGTCGCCGGTGAGGATCGTCGATACCGTCTGGGCGGCGGCGCGGAACGGGTCGTCGCGGGACCCGGCTTCGCTTTCGCTCGTGCTTTCGCTCGTGCTTTCGCGTCGACGCTCGCGTTCCTGGTCGCGCTCGCGCTCGCCGCGCGCGTGACCGCAGGCCTCGGCGTGGCGCGCCCTTATCGCCTCGACCTGCGCAGCGCGCTGCACGCCCGAGTAGTACTCGAGATGCGTCGTCATCACGCGCAGCGGCCCGAAGGGCGCAGCGATCGTCGCCTCGACGAGCATGCGCGGCATGCTGCGTTTCGCCTGCGCGTCGCACGGCCACGGCAACTGGAAGCGAAGCGCCTGCAGCACCGGCAGCCGCGACAGGATCAGGTTGCCGAAGGCGCGACGCTCGCCCGGCTTCGCGCTGCTCCCCTGGGCGAGGACATCGACCGGTGCGCCGGGAATCGGCGTGAACCCGGGCAGCAGCCGCGCGAGGATCGCGAACTGGTTCTCGCCGCGGCTTCCCGGCAGGCCGGGAAAGTTGGCCGCCACTTCCTGCAGGCACAGCACGTCGAAATCGGCCAGCCTGCGCGCATGCTCGACGATGCGCTCGGGGTCCACGCGGCCATCGACGCCGCGGCACCATTGCACGTTCCAGGTGACGAGTTTCAAGGGGCTCCTTGGTCGTCGACGTCAGAGTCGATATGCGTCTCGCATGCTTTCCCGTTGGGGAAGATCACGAGGATCGGCACTTCCTTCTTTGGTTCGTCCACAACTTCCAACGGGTCGCTTGCTTCAGCTGCGAAGACGACCGAGCAGGTGCTCACCTTCTCGCCCGCGCCTTACTGGCGGTCGAGGCCAGTCTTGCCTTGACCTGCTCGATGTTCGACGCGCGCGCCGGATCGGCGCGCGACGCGTCATAGGCAGCTGCGACGTCTTTGAGGAGCCATTCTTCGACTGCCCGGTCGCGGGCGAGCAGAACGCGAAGGCCGTCTCGAATCACCTCGCTCTCGCTTGCATATTCGCCGGCCGCTACCTTCGCGCGCACCAATTCGGCCATCTCGTTGGGCAGGGTAATGCTCAGCTGTCGGGTCGAACGCATGAAGACGGGTCGCCATCGAATAGGATTGAATCCTATCACCTGCGTTCGGCCGAATCCAGCGTAGCGTCGATGTCCTTATGATTGCTTGCCGCGCCGAAGAGGAGATTCGACATGCAGCCCAGGAGCATCCCCGCCGGACGCAGCCTTCCCGACGACTGCAACGTCGTCATCGAAGTGCCGATGTACGCGCCGGCGATCAAGTACGAGATCGACGACGCGAGCGGTGCGCTGTTCGTCGACCGCTTCATGTCCACGGCGATGCACTACCCGTGCAACTACGGCTACGTGCCGCGTACGCTGTGCGGCGACGGCGATCCGCTCGACGTGCTCGTGCTCGCACCGGTACCGGTGCTGAGCGGCAGCGTCGTGCGCTGCCGGCCGGTGGCGCTGCTGAAGATGGAGGACGAGGCCGGCGAGGACGCGAAGATGCTGGCGGTGCCGGTGTCGTCCACCTGCCGCATCTACGACTCGATGCGCACGCTCGACAACGTCCCGGCCGCGGTGCTGCAGCAGATCGAGCATTTCTTCGCGCACTACAAGGACCTCGAACCGGGCAAGTTCGTCAAGCTGCTCGGCTGGTCGGGCGTGGACGAGGCGCGCGAAGAGGTGATGCGCAGCGTGCGCACCTTCGACGAAAGCCTCGGCGCAACCGTCAGCGGATTCCCGCCCGCATGAACGACTGCACGAACTGACGCTGGAACAGCAGGAAGCCCACGAGCAGCGGTGCCGAGGTCATCAGCGTCGCCGCGGTGATGATCGACCAGTCGACCCCCTGGTCGGTGGACGAGAACACCTGCAGGCCGACGGTGAGCGGACGCGTTTCCACCGAGTTCGTCACGATCAGCGGCCACAGGAAGTTGTTCCAGTGGTAGCTGACCGATACCAGCGCGTACGCCAGGTAGATCGGGCGCGCCAGCGGCACGTACACCTTCCACAGCACCTGCAGCGCGCCGGCGCCCTCGACGCGCGCGGCCTCGTCGAGTTCCCTCGGCACGGTCTTGAAGGTCTGGCGCAGCAGGAAGATGCCGAAGCCCGAAGCGAAATACGGCAGTCCGATCGCGAGGATCGTGTCGCGCAACCCCAGCGCGTTCATCGTCGCGTAGTTCTCGACGATCAGCACGTCGGGCATCACCATCAGCTGCAGCAGAACGAGGAAGAACAGCAGGTCGCGACCGCGGAACTCGAAGCGCGCGAAGGCGTAGGCGGCGAGCGTGCCCAGCACGAGCTGCGCGGCGAGGATCATCGTCACCAGCGCGAAGGTGTTCAGGAAATAGCGCGCGAAGGGCGCCGCGTGCCAGGCATCGACGAAGTTGCGCAGCGTGAGCGGCGCGTCGAGCGCGAAGCGCGTGGAGAACTCCGACGGATGGAACGCCGTCCACACGGCGTAGACGAGCGGCAGGATCCATAGCAGCCCGAGCAGCCATGCGCCGGCGCTCTCGAGCGCGTGCGCGAAGCCGTTGCGCGGAAAACCCTGGGCGGTGGGGTTCATCGCGGACTCTGCGTCACTGGTAATGCGTGCGCCGGTCGAGCCAGCGGAACTTCACGATCGCCGTCGCGCCGAGGATCGCCAGCACGACGACGGTGAGCGCGGCCGCGTAGGCGGAATCCCAGAAGCTGAAGCCGACCTGGTAGATGTAGTAGAGCAGCAGCGTGCTCGCGTTGTCGGGGCCGCCGCGCGTCATCACGAACAGCTGGTCGATCATCCGCACCGAGTTGATCAGCGCGTTGATCAGCACGAAGAGCGTCGTCGGCATCAGCAGCGGAAAGAGCACGCGCCAGAAATACTGCCTGCGCGACGCGCCTTCGAGCGCCGCCGCCTCGGCCAGCGTGGGCGACACCTGCTGCAGCGCCGCCAGGTAGAAGATCATGAAGAAGCCGGCTTCCTTCCACACCGACACGACCATGATCGCGCCGAGCGCCGTGTCGCGATCGCCCAGCCAGTTGCGACTCGCAAAGCCGAGCGCCTGCCCGACCTGGTTCAGCAGGCCGTATTGCGGCGTGTAGAAGAACAGCCAGATGTTGGCCACCGCGATCATCGGCAGCACGGTGGGCGTGAAGTAGGCGAGCCGCAGGAAGCCGCGGCCGGCGATGCGTCCGTTCACCCACAGCGCCATCACGATGGCCAACGCGATCGAGGTCGGGATCGTGCCGAGCGCGAACCAAAGGTTGTTCCACAGCGCCTGCCAGAACACGTCGTCGTCGAGCATCAGCTGGTAGTTCTCGAGGCCGACCCAGACCGACGGACGCGCTCCCTTCGGCGTCGAGAAAAAGCTGTGCCAGGCGGTGGCCACCGCCGGCCAGTGCGTGAACGCGACGAGCAGGACCATCGCCGGCAGCAACAGCAGCCAGGCGATGATCTGCGTCTGCAGGTTGCGCGGCGGCGCAACCATCATCAGCGGCGGTACGCGCGCAGGATGCGGTCGGCTTCGCGCTGCGAGTCCTTCATCGCGTCGGCCGGCGATTTAGAACCGGTGAGCGCCGCCTGCAGCCCGTCGTTCAACGCCTTCGTCACGCGCTGGTTCTCGTGCGTGGACAACTCGGCCACCGAGTACTGGAGCTGGTCGCGCGCGACGGTGGCCTGCGGCACCTCCTGCACGTATCTCTTCATCTCGTCGGTCTCCCACGCGGCCGGCGTCACCGCCACGTAGCCGGTGGCGATGCTCCACTGCGCGGCGCGCTGCGGCTGCGTGGCCCAGCGCACGAACTTCATCGCCGCCTGCTGCTCCTCGGGCGAGGTCTTGTCGAAGACGTAGAAGTTGCCTCCGCCGGTCGGGCTGCCGCGGCGCTTCTTCGCCGGCAGCATCGCCACGCCGAACGGGAACTGCGCGTTGGTGCGGATGTTGGTGAGGTTGCCGGTGGTCGTCCAGACGATCGCCGCCTTGCGCTCGAAGAAGTCCTTCGGCGTCGTACCCCACTCGATGACGCCGCCGGGCATCACCTTGTGCTTCGCCGACAGGTCGACCCAGTACTGCAGCGCCTCGATCGAGCCCGGCTTGTCGAAGTACGTCTCGGTGCCGGCCTCGTTCATCAGGATCGTGTCGTTCGGCGTGGTCAACCCCTGGAACAGCCAGTACGGAAAGCCCGAAGACGGGATCTTCACGCCCCAGGTGGAGACGTTGCCGCTGGCGTCGGTCTTCGTGAGCTTCTTGCCGAAGGAGACGAGCTCGTCCCAGTTCTGCGGCGCCTTGTCGGGGTCGAGCCCCGCTTCCTTGAACAGGTCCTTGTTCCAGTACATGACGATCGTCGAGCGCTGGAACGGAACGCCCCAGGTCTTGCCGCCCGTGCGGCTGTTCTCCATGAACGCCGGGTAGAAGCCGTCGAGCCACTGCTTGCCGTCGGCGCCGGCCAGGCCGTCGATCGGCACGATGGCGCCCTCGTCGATCAGCGTGAACATGTCGGTGGACAACAGCACCGCCAGGTGCGGCGGCTGTCCGCTCTTGAACGCGGTGAGCGCCTTGACGATGCTTTCCTGGTAGGTGCCGGCATACACCGGCTTGATCCGGATGTTCGGGTTCTCCTTCTCGAAGTCGGCGGCCATCCGGTCGATCGTCCTCGTGACCGGGCCGCCGACGGCGACCGGGTAGTAGAACGTGAGCTCGACCGGCTTCTGTGCGTGCGCGATGGGCAGCGCGGCGGCGAGCGCGGTTGCGCCGATCGCCTGCAGGACTCTTCTTCTCATGACGGGACACTCCTCGGGTGGGCAACGGAGAAAATCATCGGGCAGGAATCGGTGCGTCGTCGCGGCGCCGGCCGCCGGCGGCGTCGAAGAAATGCTGCGCGTCGTCGTTCCAGTCGAGCCAGACCGGCTCGCCGGCGCCGATCGACAACCGTCCGGGCACGCGCACGGCGATCGTCTCGACGCCATTCGAGGCGCCGGGCAGCGTGCAGCCTACGATCGTGTCGGCGCCGAAATACTCGACGCTCTGCACGAGCGCGCGCAGGCGGCCGCCTTGTGCCAGCCGCACGTGTTCGGGTCGCACGCCGATCAGCAGGTCCTTCGGCGCGTCGGATGCGACGAGCCCGAACGGCAGCACGTTCATCGGCGGCGTGCCGATGAAGCGCGCGGCGAACACGGTGGCCGGGCGCGCATACAACTCGGCAGGCGGCGCGTCCTGCACGATGCGCCCGCCTTCGAGCAGCACGACCTGGTCGGCCATGCTCATCGCCTCGGTCTGGTCGTGCGTGACGTACACCATCGTCATGCCGAGCTTGCGCTGCAGCGCGCGGATCTCGCGGCGCATCTCCTGGCGCAGTTTCGCGTCGAGGTTCGACAGCGGCTCGTCCATCAGGCACACGGGTGTCTCGGCGATGATCGCGCGCCCGAGCGCGACGCGCTGCTGCTGCCCGCCCGACAGCTGCGACGGCTTGCGCTCGAGCAGCGCCGACAGGCCGAGCAGTTCGCTGACGCGTTCCAGGCGCGCGGCGCGATTCGCCTTCGGTTCGCGCCGCACCTTCACGCCGAACAGGATGTTCTCGCGTACCGACAGATGCGGGAACAGCGCGTACGACTGGAACACCATCGAGATGCGCCGCCTGGCCGGCGGCAGCGCCGTGACGTCGCTGCCGTCGATCAGGATGCGCCCGCGGGTGGGCGCGTCGAGCCCGGCGATCATGCGCAGCGTCGTCGACTTGCCGCAGCCCGAAGGGCCGAGCAACACGACGAAGCTGCCGCTGGCGGCCGCGAAACTCGCGTCGTCCACCGCGGCCGTCGGGCCCCAGTGCTTGCTTACGTGCTGCAGAGAAAGCGTGCTCATGTCGGGGTGATGCGGAATTCGAGCACGGTTTCGTTGCGGCTCCATGTCTGCGCGAGACGGCTGGCGTTGCGGCGGTTGCGCGAGCGGATCGTCATCCGGTATTCGAAGACGCGCCCGTGGTTGTCGAGCCGCCAGCTCATGTTGCTCACGTCGAAGCCGTGCTCGGCGAGCACCGCGCGCAGGTCCTCCTCGGCGGGTGCCTGTTCGCGCGAGAAACTCACGTAGTGGTACGCGTAGTAGAAGACCGGCAGCTTCGATTCGATCCAGCGGAACAGCGACAGCGCGCTGATCGTCAGCACGGTGCCGACGATCAGCGGGAAATAGAAGCCGATGCCGGCGAGGATGCCGATCGCCGCGGTGATCCAGATCGACGCGGCGGTGGTGAGGCCGCGCACCGACAGCCCTTCCTTCATGATCACGCCGGCGCCGAGAAAGCCGATGCCGGTCATGATTCCCTGCGCCATCCGCGTGGGATCGACGCGGACGATGTCGGACGAACCGGGGAACCAATGCGACTGGTACATCGTCACCAGCATCAGCAGCGCCGACGACATGCACACCAGCACGTGGGTGCGGAATCCGGCCGGCCTGCCGTGGTAGCTGCGCTCGATGCCGATCGCCGATCCCGCGAGCATCGAGGCCAGCAGGTGCGCGACGATGGCGATCATGTCCTGGTCGATGAACGTGATGTTCCAGCTTGCGAGCCAGCTCACGATGCTGGAGTGCGCGAACCAGTTCGCGATGTCCGTCAGCCAGTTCATGCGGCCTTCTCCGATTCGCCCAGCAGCTGCGCCACGCGGGCGCGACCTTGCGCGCTCATGTGCAGTCCGGCCTTCGAGCGACGCCAGAGTACGTCGTCGGCGCCGCGCGCCCATTCGTGCTCGACGAACCACTGCAGTTCGCGCTCGTACAGCCCCCCGTCGAGGTGCTCGCCGAGCGTCGCGAGCGTGGTCGCGCCGCCGAGCACCTGTTCGGCGAGCGTGCCGTGACGGCGGAACAGCGCGTCGAGCAGCGCCTTCGGCAGTTGCGGATAGCGCGCATGCAGCTCGGTGCGCGCGACGATCGGGTCCTTCGGTGCGCCGGGCAACGGCTCGCCGTGCGTCCACCGCCCGCGGCGCGCAGACAGGTACGGCGCGAGCTGGTCGAGCGCTGCCTCGGCCAGTCGCCGGTAGGTGGTGATCTTGCCGCCGTAGATGTCGAGTTGCGCGGCGCCGTCGAAAGTGCGCAGCTCCAGCGTGTAGTCGCGCGTGATCTCCGACGGGTCGCTCGAACCGTCGTCGTACAACGGGCGCACGCCGGTGTAGCTCCAGACGACGTCGCGTTCGGCGAGCGGGCGCGCGAGGTAGCGGTTCGCCGCGCGCAGCAGGTAGCGGGTCTCGTCGGCGTCGATCGCGCGCGCGGATCCGATCGAATCGACGCGCACGTCGGTGGTGCCGATCAGCGTGAAGTCGCTTTCGTACGGAATCAGGAAGACGATGCGCCGGTCGTCGTTCTGCAGGATGTAGGCATGCGACTGTGCATGGATGCGCGGCACGACCACGTGGCTGCCCTTGACGAGCTGTACCGACGCGCGCGGCGAGCGCCCCCCCGCGGAAGCGGCGACCGATTCGACCCACGGACCGGCCGCGTTCGCCAGCGCGCCGGCATCGAGCGTCTCGCGTTCGCCGTGTTCGTGCTCGATCGTCACCCGCCAGCGGCCCTGGCGCGCACGCGCCGCGACGAAGCGCGTGCGGGGAAGGATGGTCGCACCGTGCGACTGCGCAGACCGGAGGTTCAGGATGACCAGCCGCGCGTCGTCCACCCAGGCGTCGGAGTAGGCGTAGCCGTGGCGATAGCGCGCCGCCAGCGCAGCGCCGGTGCCGTCGCGCGACAGGCGTATCGATTCGGAGCGCGGCAGGCTGATCTGCCCGCCGATCCGGTCGTAGAGGAACAGCCCCGCACGGATCATCCACGACGGACGCAGCCCGGCGGCGTGCGGCATCACGAAGCGCAGCGGCCAGGCGATGTGCGACGCGATGCGCAGCAGCACCTCGCGCTCGGCCAGCGCCTCGGCGACCAGGCGGAACTCGTACTGTTCGAGATAGCGCAGGCCGCCGTGGATCAGCTTCGTGCTCGCCGACGAGGTCGCGCCGGCGAAGTCGCCCTGCTCGACGAGCGCCACCGAAATGCCGCGCCCGGCCGCGTCGCGCGCGATGCCCGCGCCGTTGATGCCGCCGCCCACCACCAGCAGGTCGAAGCGGCGCATCGCTGCGGGCGCGTCGGCGGGGGCTGCGCCGAAGGCGGCCGAAGCGTTCATCGCACGCGCTCGCGTCGTGCTGCCGGCGCGCTCATGTCGTGCGCTCCCGCCGCGTTGTCGATGTCGTCGCGGCAGGGCGCGCCGCCTTCGCCTTCACGTCGCCGAGCACGCGCCGTGCGGTCGGCTCGTCGACGATCAGCGTATGCACGAAGCCGCCGGCGAGCGCCGCGCGGATGCCGTCGACCTTGCCGGTGCCGGAGGCGATGCAGATCGACTGCCGCGCGCGGAACAGGTCGAGGTCGGGTCCGCTCGCGCGTGCGTTCAGCGCGACGTCGCGCCAGCTGCCGTCGCCGCGAAAGAAGACGGTGGCGATGTCGCCGACCACGCGTTCGCGACGCAGGTCGCGGCGGTCGGACGCTTCGAGGAAGCCGCCCGCATGCACTTCGCTGGGCACCTCGCTGGAGAACGCGCCGACGCTGAACACGAGGATGTCGGCGCGCTGCTGCAGGTCGAGCAGGCGACGAACGCTGCGCTCGCGCCACAGCGCGGTCTTCGTCTGCGGATGATCGAAGAACGCCGGTACCGGAAAGGCGTGCGCGCGCGCACCGTAGTTCGCCGCGAAACGCAGCACGAGATCGGTGCCGAAGGCGCTGTCGATGCTCTGCGGCGTTCCGGCGCCGTTCAGCGCGACGAAGTCGACGTTCTTCGTCGGCTTGGGCTTGAGCCGCTCCGACAGCCGGCGCACCGTGGTGCCCCAGGCGATGCCGACGACGCAATCGTTGCCGATCACCGAGTTCAGGTATCCGGCGGCATCGGCCGCCACCCGCTCGAGCCAGTCGGCCTCGCGCGCCGAATCGGGCACCGCGACGACGCGCACGCTGCGCACGCCGTAGCGCTCGCGCAGCATCGACTCGAGCTGCAACGGCTGCTCGGCCGGATCGTGCACGTGGATCTCGACCAGTCCGTGATCGTGCGCCCACGACAGCAGGCGCGACACCGTGGAGCGCGACGTGCGCAGTTCCTCGGCAATCCGCTCGGTGGTGAGTCGCTGGTAGTAGTAGAGCTTCGCCACGCGCACGGCGAGCTCCTGATGGCGGGCGCCCTGATCGTCCATGCACGCAGTTTCATGCAGTTTGAACGAACGTGCAAGCGCGCGCATGCGAGACTGCGGCCATCGCCGACTCCCGGGCACGCCGAGAAACGCGCAGATGCGCGAGCTCCCGAAGATCTTCGTCACCGGCCTGCTCGCCGCGCTGCCGCTGGCGGCCACCGTGCTCATCGTCGTCTGGGGCGCGCGCCTGGTCGTCGGCTGGGTGGGTCCGGGCAGCCTGATCGGCGACGTGCTGGTGTCGATCGGCCTGGGCGTCACCGGCTACGAGGTGATCGCGTGGGCAATCGGCGTGGCAATCGTGCTGTTGGCGATCCTGCTGCTCGGCGTGCTCGTGCGAACACGATTGCGCGGCGCGGTCGAGACGGTGCTCGACGCGGTGATGCAGCGCATTCCGGTCGTGCGCAACGTCTACGAGACGGCGCGCCGTTTCGTGGACCTGGTCGCGCAGCGCGATCGCGAAGGCATGCGATCGATGAGCCCGGTGTGGCTGCATTTCGGCGGCGGCGACGGCGCCGCGGTACTCGGCCTGTTGTCCACGCCGCAGCCCGTCGAGATCGGCGGGCGCGAATATCTCGCGGTGATCGTTCCCACCGCGCCGGTTCCGGTGGGCGGCGGCCTGCTCTACGTTCCGCCCGAATGGGTGCGGCCCGCCGACATCGGCGTCGACGGACTCACCAGCATCTACGTGTCGATGGGAATCACGTCGGCGCAGCACATCGGCGCGCGCGCGCCGCGCGCCGACGAAGCTCCGGCTGCGCCTGCGGCTACACCCCCCAGGTGATGTCCTTGCCCGCGCGATGCGCTTCCTGCAACAGGTCGATGAACGGAAACGCGCGCTGCGCGAGCGACACCGGATAGGGGTCGTTCTCGGTATCGTTCTTCTCGGCGTCGGAAGCCGCGCCCGGCGCCGGCCCCACCGACTCCATCGCGCGGCGCTCGGCGCGCAGCTCTTCCTTCTCCTGCGCGATCGCCCGGTTCAGCGCGTCGACGGCGCCCGGCATCTGGGCGACCGTGATGACTCCCGTGCGACCCGGCTCCTTGCCGATGATCTGCAGGATCCACTCGGCGACGGGCTTGGTCATGATTACGGAGCCGGTGGCGCGCGACTTGAACTCGTAGATCATCTGGACCTCCGTTGTGGGCCTACAGCCCTACCATTATCGAATGAACTTCCTGGCTGCGATGCGCCGGCAAACCCGAATGCCGGGTGCGCTCGTCGTCGGCATGCTGCTGGCGCTCGGCGCCTGCCACCCGGCCTACGACTGGCGCGAAATCCACGAACCCGAAGCAGGCTACCGCATCCTGCTGCCTGCCAAGCCCGTATCGATGACGCGGCCGATCGATCTCGACGGCGTGGCGGTGACGATGTCGATGACGGGCGCTCGCGTCGACGAAGCCCTGTTCACCGTGGGGTCGGTCGTGCTGCCGTCGTCCGACGAAGAGACGCGAGCGCACGCGACGCAGGCGATGCGTACGGCGATGGAGCGCAATGTGCAGGGGCATGAGACGAAAGTCGCGCAAATCGAGGTCCCGGTGCTCGATACGGCCGGTCGCCCCGCGGGCAGCGTCGCCGCAACGCACGTCGAGGTCGACGGCAGCGTCGCCGGCGAGCCGGCGCACATGAGCGCGACCTTCGTCGCGCGCGGGGATCGTGCGTGGCAGGTGGTGTTGATCTCGCCGTCGGCCGACAGGGAGGCCGCGAAGCTCTTCCACGAATCGTTCCGGATCGCGAAGTGAGCGCGGTGCTGGCGGCACCGGTGGCGATCCGCGTCTTCGTCGCCTTCGCCAGCGGCTACTTCATGTCCTACGGGCTGCGTTCGGTGAACGCGGTCATCGCCCCCGACCTGATCGCCGAATTCGGGCTGAGCAACGCGCAGCTCGGGTCGCTGTCGTCGGCGTACTTCCTCGCTTTCGCGTCGGTACAGGTGCCGCTCGGCGTGCTGCTCGATCGCTTCGGCTCGCGCCGCGTCGATGCGACGCTGCTGCTGGTGGCCGCCGGCGGATGCCTGCTGTTCGCCGGCGCACGCTCGGCGTCGATGTTGTGGATCTCGCGCGCGCTGATCGGCGTCGGCGTCTCGGCGGCGTTGATGGCGTCGCTGCGCGCGTTCCGCTTCTGGTACGCGCCGGGCCGCCAGCAACAGCTCACCGCGTGGATGCTCGTCGCCGGCGCGCTCGGTTCGCTGGCGACGACGGTGCCGGTGCAGCTGGCGCTGCCGGCGATCGGCTGGCGCGGCGTGTTCGCCGTCGCGGCGCTGCTGCTCGTCGCGACCAGCGCGGCGATCTTCTTCCTGCTGCCGTCCGACGAACCGATCCCCGCGCGCCACGACACCGAGTCGTCGTGGAACGTGTACCGGCAGGTCTTCTCCGATCGCTACTTCTGGCGCTTCGGCGTGGTCTCGCTCACCGTGCAGGCGAGCTTCGTCGCCTTCCAGGGCCTGTGGATCGGCCCGTGGCTGCGCCGCGTGCTCGACATGCAGGCCGACGCCGCGGCGCAGGCGCTGTTCGTCTTCAACCTGGTGCTGATGCTCGGCTATCTGGGGCTGGGAATGGCCGTTCCCTACTTCGTGCGCCGCGGCTGGTCGACGCTGCGCGTGGTCGCCACCGGCACCGCGACGATGCTCGTGCTCGAGCTCGCCATCGCGCTGTCGAGCGGCGCGTGGGCGTGGATGCTGTGGGTCGCACTGGCGATCGCCGCCACCTGCCACACGCTCTCGCAGACGCACGTGAGTCTTTCGTTCCCCGAGCGCCTCACCGGGCGCGCGTTCACCGCGTACAACCTGCTGACGATGAGCGGCATGTTCGTCGCGCAGTGGCTGTTCGGCGTGATGGTCGACCGCCTGGGCGGCGAACACGATCCGCAGGGCTTTCGCCGCGCGATGCTGCTGTGGGTGGCGATGCAGGCGTGTGCGCTCGCCGTGCTCGTGTTCTGGAAGGTGCAGCCGAGGCGGCCGTCGCCGGTGCGCTGAGGCTCGCCCTCAAGCCTCGTCGAAGCGGATTGTCGTCCCCGGCTGCGCGAACGGCTGCGTGCGATACAACCCGTTGGCCAGGTTGTGCTCGTCGCGCGCCGCTTCGGCGAAGTCGAGCACCGGCGCCAGGCACGCGTCGCGATCGTGCGCCGCCTGCGCCCACTCGTCGCGCGTGCGCGAGGCGAAGCGCTGCTCGAACTTCGCGATGGTGGCGGGCCAGGTGGGCGGGCGGTACTGGTCCTTCGGATCGACCTCGCCGAGCAGGCCGGTGACGTCGAGCAGTTCGCGGTAGAACTTCGGTTCGAGCGGGCCGACCGCGACGAAGCGATCGTCCTTGCAGCGATAGATGCGATAGAAGGGCATCGCTCCGTCGAGCAGGTTGCTCGCCCTTTCCAGGTTCCAGACGCCGCCGGCGAGCAGGCCGTAGAACATCGGCGTGAGTCCGACGGTGCCGGCGAGGATGCTGGTTTCCACGACGCCGCCGCGCTGCGTGATCGAGCGCTGCACGAGTTTCGCGAGCACGCCCACCAGCAGATGCATCGCGCCGCCGCCGAAGTCGGCAACGAGGTTCAACGGGATCACCGGCTGCTCGCGCCGGCCGATCGCCGCGAGCACGCCGGCGCGCGCCAGGTAGTTGATGTCGTGCCCGGCGCGCGCGGCGAGCGTCCCGCGGCTGCCCCAGCCCGACAGCCGCCCGACGACGAGGCGCGGATGCGCATCGAGCAAAGCAGAAGGGCCGATGCCGAGCCGTTCGAGCACGCCGGGCCGGAAGCCTTCGAGCAGCACGTCGGCGTCGGCGAGCTCGGCGTGCAGTGCATCGAGGCCGGCGCGCTCCTTCAGGTCGAGCAGCCGCTTCTCCTTGCCGACGTTGAGCAGGTCGTATTGCGGCGGAACGCGAACGCCCAGGCCCGGGTCGGCGGGCGGAGAAACGCGCACGACGCGCGCACCGAGCGAGCGCAGCAGTTGGCCGGCGAAAGGCACCGGACCGATCGCGTGCAGTTCGACGGTCTTCAGGCCTGCCAGCGGTAGTTTCGATGCGGATTCGGTCATGGCCCGGGCATCGTAGCACCGGCTGCGGCGCCGAAGTCCAGCGCACGCCGATAAGCGACTGCCTCGGCCACGTGCGGTGCGCCGATGCGCGCTTCGCCGGCCAGGTCGGCGATGGTTCGCGCGAGTTTCTGCACGCGGTGCAATGCGCGCGACGACCAGTGCTGCCGTCGCGCGACCTGTCGCAGCAGCGACGCCGCGCGCTCGTCGAGCGTGCAGTGCCGGTCGATCTGCGGCGGCGGCAGGAACGCGTTGGCCAGTTGCTGGCGTTCGCGCTGCAGCGCGCGTGCGCGCGCGACGCGCGCCGCGACGACGCGGCTGGGTTCGCCGTCGGCGGCCTGCATCAGCTTCGCTTCGCTCACCGGTGCGACCGGGATCAGCAGGTCGATGCGATCGAGTAGCGGCCCCGACAGCCGCGAGCGATAGCGTTGCACCTGCTCGGGCGTGCAGCGGCAGCGCGCTGCGCCGAAGTAGCCGCAGGGGCACGGGTTCATCGCCGCGACCAGCTGGAAGCGCGCCGGAAATTCGACCTGTCGGGCGGCGCGTGCCACCGCTATACGGCCGGTTTCGAGCGGTTCGCGCAGCGCTTCGAGCACGGCGCGCGAGAACTCGGGCAACTCGTCGAGGAAGAGCACGCCGTTGTGCGCGAGGCTCGCTTCGCCCGGACGCGGGTTCGACCCGCCGCCGACGATCGCCGCAGCGGAGGCGCCGTGATGCGGCGCGCGGAACGGACGCCGGCCCCAATGCTCGGTGCGGAACGCTCCATGCAGGCTTGCCAGCGCCGCGCTTTCCAGCGCCTCGGCGGTTTCCATCGGCGGCTGGATGGTCGGCATGCGGTGCGCGAGCAGCGACTTGCCCGAACCCGGCGGGCCGATCATCAGCAGGTTGTGTGCCCCGGCTGCCGCGACCTCGAGCGCGCGCTTGGCGAAGGGCTGCCCCTTCACGTCGGCGAGGTCGTCCCCGGCGGGGGAAGCCGAATTCGGCGCGGCGGGCTCGATGCGCACGAGCGGGCTCGACCCGCTCAGGTGCGCGGCGACGCCGAACAGGTCTTCCGCTGCGAGCAGGCGCACGCCGTCGACCAGCGCCGCTTCGTCGCCGTTGGCCGCGGGCAGCAGCAGCGAGCGTTGGTGGGCCTCGCGCGCGACGGCGAGCGCCATCGCCAGTGCGCCGCGAATCGGGCGGATCGCACCGGTGAGCGAAAGCTCGCCGACGAACTCGAATTCGTCGAGCGCGTTGGCCGGTACCTGCCCGCTCGCTGCGAGGATGCCGACGGCGATCGGCAGGTCGAAGCGACCCGAAGCCTTCGGCAGGTCGGCTGGTGCCAGGTTGACGGTGAGGCGCCGGTTCGGAAAGTCGAACCCGGCGTGCAGCAGCGCAGCGCGCACGCGATCGCGGCTCTCGCGCACTTCGGCTTCGGGCAGTCCGACGATGTGGAAGGCCGGCAGTCCGACGCCGATATGGACTTCGACGTTGACGGCAGGCGCGTCGAGGCCGACGAGCGCGCGGCTGCGGACGACGGCGAGCGGCATGGCGACTCCCGGCGGCGTCCGGTTCTCGAAGCGGGGGAGCGCCGGGCTTCAGCTGCGCTGCGCGTACGCGCAGCGACAGCCTCCTAGGAGGCTGTCGGACTATGGACAGGGGTCGCGGTGGTGGCCGAAAACCCCCGGGGCCAGGCCCGGGTTCGGGGGGGAGGCGGGTGTATGGAACGGCGTGGGGCACCCCCCCACCCCCCGCCCCCCCCGCCCCCCCCCCTGTCCATAGTCCGAGAGCCTCCTAGATAACCGGACCCGGGTCGTCGGGCGTGGACGGGCCCGGACCGGGCATGGCGATGGGCGCGTCGTCGCGCGCACCCGCCGAACGGCCGGCCGCTGCTTCCGACGCGTCGGAGGTCGTGCCGGCCTGCGCGGCGCCCCCCTCCGAGGCGCTCGCACCCGGCGCCTCGGCGTCGAGGCGCTGCTCGAGCGTTGCGATGCGTTCCTGCAGGCGCGACATGCGCTCGAGCTGCGCGTCGAACTCGTCGCGCGTGACGAGATCGACGCGCTGGAAAGTCTGCGCGAGCATCGCTTTCAGGTTGCGCTCGATGTCGGCCGCGGGGCTGTTGCGGAACAGATCGGAGACGCGCTGTTGCAGCTCGGCGAGCAGCGATTGCGGTGTCGTGTTCATCGTGAAACGAGTCTAGCACCGGCGATCCGCGGCGCTGCGCTTCGCCCCTCGGCCCTGTGGCCGATGCGAAAGGTTCGGTGCACGCCCGGTGCACGAACGCGCAGCCACGCGTGCCGATGCATCGCCGCGGGGCATGCGGCGCAACCAACGCGGACGAAACGCACCGCGCGCGGGCCGAATGCGCGGTGGCACGGAAGCTGCCTCTGCATGGGCGTCGAGCCTTGCACGGAGAACCTTCGATGCGCGCGTTCCGAGCCCTGCCGATGCTGGCCGTGGCCTTCCTTCCGGTCCTTGCGACGTCGGTCCATCCGCAGACGACGACCGATCCGAATGCACCGACCCCGCACGCGCTCACCACCAACGTGTCGTTCGCCAGCCAGTACCGCTACCGCGGCATCGCGCAGACCGACGGCAAGCCTGCGCTGCAGGGCGGGTTCGACTACTCGCATGCAAGCGGCGTCTATCTGGGCACGTGGGGCTCCAATGTCAGCTGGCTCGCCGACAGCAACGACGACGTGAGCAACAGCGTCGAACTGGACGCCTACGGCGGCTGGCGCGGCAAGCTGGGCGATGTCGGCTACGACGTCGGCGTGCTCCGCTACCTCTATCCCGGCAGCTATCCCGACGGCTTCGTCGCGCCGCATACCACCGAGCTGTACGCCGCGGGCAGCTGGCGGATGTTCACGCTGAAGTACTCGCACGCGACGACGAACCTGTTCGGCGTTCCCGACAGCGAAGGTTCGCGGTACCTCGACCTCGCGGCGAACCTCGACGTGGGCGGGGGCTTCGCGCTCGCCGCGCACGTCGGCCATCAGCGCATCCCGTCCGGCTCGCTGCGCGGGATCCGCATTCGTTCGTCCGACGACTGCAGCTACACCGACTGGAAGCTCGGCGTCGCGAAAGCGTGGGCCGGACTGGACTGGAGCCTCTCGTACGTCGACACCGACGCAAAGGCAGGCACCGGCGAGTGCTATCGCAGCGCTCGCAATCGAGACCTCGGCAAGGCCGCTGTCGTACTGACGGCGGGCAGGTCGTTCTGACGTGCAGCCGAGGCACCACCGAGGCACAACCGAGGCACAACCCGGGAGACGACGATGAAGATGATCACTGCAGTACTGAAGCCCTTCAAGCTCGACGAGGTGCGCGAGGCGCTCTCGGCGATCGGCGTGCAGGGCATCACGGTGGCCGAGGTCAAGGGCTTCGGTCGCCAGAAAGGTCACACCGAGCTGTATCGCGGCGCCGAGTACGTGATCGACTTCCTGCCGAAAGTGAAGATCGACGTCGCCGTGCCCGACGAGCTGCTCGAACAGGCGGTCGAAGCGATCCAGGCGTCGGCGCGTACCGGCAAGATCGGCGACGGGAAGATCTTCGTCTTCGACCTGGAGCACGTCGTGCGCATCCGCACCGGCGAGACCGGCAACGAGGCGCTGTGAGATACCGGGGAGAACCGATGGCTGCCTTCCGTTCGGCGTGCGACACCGCCTCGCACGCGCGCCTCGCCGGCGTTGCGCCCCGCCTCGCCGCAGCCGCGGCGTCGCTGCTCGCCGCCGCACCCGCGTTCGCCGCGCCCGAGCCGGTGAAGGGCGACGTCGCGTGGATCACCGTGGCGACACTGCTCGTCGTGATGATGACGATCCCCGGGCTCGCGCTCTTCTACGGCGGCATGGTGCGGGCGAAGAACATGCTGTCGGTGCTGATGCAGGTGCTCGTCGTGTTCGCGCTGATCGTCGTGCTGTGGACGATCTACGGCTACTCGATCGCCTTCGGCGGCGACGGTGCGTTCTTCGGCAACTTCTCGAAGGCGTTCCTCGTCGGTATCGGGCCCGGCTCGACGGCGGCGACGTTCAGCAAGGGCGTGGTGCTGCCCGAACTGAGCTTCGTCGCCTTCCAGGGCACTTTCGCCGCGATCACCTGCACGCTGATCGTCGGTGCATTCGCCGAGCGCGCGCGCTTCGCCGCCGTGCTCGCGTTCTCGGCGTTCTGGTTCACGTTCAGCTACCTGCCGATCGCGCATGCCGTCTGGTACTGGGCGGGGCCCGATGCGATCACCGACGCCGCGTCGCTCGACGTGGTGAGCGCCGGCGCCGGCTTCCTGTGGCGGCGCGGCGCGCTCGACTTCGCCGGCGGGACGGTCGTGCATATCAACGCGGGCGTGGCGGGGCTGGTCGGCGCGTGGGTGATCGGCAAGCGCATCGGCTACGGGCGCGAGTCGATGGCGCCGCATTCGCTCGTCTCGACGATGATCGGCGCGTCGCTGCTGTGGGTCGGCTGGTTCGGCTTCAACGCCGGCTCGAACCTCGAGGCGAACGGCGGTGCTGCGCTCGCCTTCGCGAACACGCTCATCGCGACCGCAGCCGCCACACTGTCGTGGACCTTCGGCGAGTGGTGGTTCAAGGAGCGGCCGTCGATGCTCGGCGCCGCTTCGGGCGCGGTGGCCGGGCTCGTCGCCATCACGCCCGCATGCGGCTTCGTCGGTCCGGTGGGCGCGCTGGTCATCGGTTTCGTCGCCGGACTCGTCTGCCTGTGGGGGGTCAACGGACTGAAGCGCCGGCTCGACGTCGACGACGCGCTCGACGTGTTCGGCGTGCACGCCGTCGGTGGCATCGTCGGCGCGCTGCTCACCGGCGTGTTCGCCGCGCCGGCGCTCGGCGGCACGGGCGTCTACGACTACGTCGCGAATGGGGTGTCGTCGGACTATTCGATCGTCGGACAACTGTGGGTGCAATTGCAGGCGGTGCTGTTGACGATCGCCTGGTCGGGTGTCGTCGCCTTCGTCGGCTTCCAGCTCGTCCGGTACACGATCGGGCTGCGCGTGCCCGAGGACGAGGAACGCCAGGGACTCGACATCGTCGCCCACGGCGAGACCGCCTATCATCGGTGAGGTGCGGTTCCGCCTGCCCCCGCCCGCGTCGCTCGCCGTCCACCCGTTCGTGCGCGCGCTGCCTGCCGTCCTGCGGCAGGCAGCGCCGTTCGGCATTGCGGTCGCGCTGGCGCTGCTCGTGCGCCATCTCGTCGTCGAGCCGACGCCGATCGCGCATGCCTGCGATCCGGTGCCCTGGTCCGGCGCCTGCGCGCTTCGCACGCTGGTGATCCTGGCCTTCGTCACGCAGGGCATCGGATGGGCGGCGCTCGCCGCGGGCCTCGCGGCGACGGTCGCGCGCGTCCCGCTGCTCGCGCACTTCGCGCTCGTGCTCGGCGCAGCGGGGCTCGTGCTCTACTCGTTCACGCCCTCTGCGGTCGGCGCGCTGCTCGGCATGCTCGTGCTCGCGCGCGAGCGGCGCGTGCCGGTGCACGCCAGGGCGAACAGCGCAAGCCCGCCGAGGAACACGACCGCCTGAGCATTGGCCAGCGTCTCCTGCGCGAGGCCCAGCGCGGCGCCGGCGAAGAGCACCGCGCACAGCGCGCGCTCTTCGCGCGCATCGCGCGGCAGCGTGTCCCCGCGCAACGCGAGCAGTCCTTGCAGCACGAGCGGCATGGCGAAGCTCGCCCACGGAAAGCCGCGATAGCGGGCGTCGAAGACGAGCAGCACGACGCTCGTCGCCGCTGCGAACAGCCAGCCGAAACGCAATATGCCGAGCCAGCGTTCGGCTGCGCCGACGCGTGTCGCCGAAGCTTCGTCGCCGACGGAATCGCGGCCGGGGTCGGCGCTCGTGTCGCCGGCGACGTCGCCGCGTACGCGCCCGAGCGCCGCGTACACGCCGGGTACCGTCGCCGGCGCCGCGCCGTGGACCGGTCGCGCAAGCCGCAGCGTCGCCAGCCAGGCAAAGGCGAGAGTCGCCAGCGCGCCGACGATCGCCGGCAGTTCGTCCGTCCAGTCCTGGTTCCACTGCACCGCGTGGCGCCATTGCGCGACGAGCAGCGCTCCGGCGGCGCAGCCGACCAGCGCCCCCGCCCATATCGGCGCGAGCGCCGCTTGCCCGGCGCTGCGGCGTGGCCTCGTCGCCGGCAGGCAGGCGGCGAGCAGCGCGAAGACGAGCGCGCCGGTGGCGCCTGCCGCCAGACCCTGGCGCCAATGCGGATCGGCATTCACCGGTCCGTGCCAGGGAAACGCGCGCTCGCCGTCTCGGGTGAACAAACCCCAGTACCCGCCCATCGCGCCCTCGAGCCGCCGTTTCCACGGCTGGTCGAACGCCTCGATCAGGTTGTAGCGCACCGTGCGCTCGGCTGCCGCATCGACGAAAGCGCGCACGAAGCGCGCCTGCTCGACGCGTCCGGGGACGGCCGCACGGCGCTGCCGTCCGGCGCGCGGCCAGCCCGTTTCGCCGATCAGGATCTCGCGTCCGGGGAAGGCGTCCTGCACTTTCCGGCGCACGGCGAGCACGTGCTCGACCGCACGCCCGACCGCTACCGGTTCGTCCTCCCAGTACGGCAGCACGTGCACGGTGACGAAGTCGACCGCATCGGCCAGGCGTGGATGGCGCAGCCAGAACTCCCAGACGTCGGCGTAGGTGACGGGCAGGTCGAGCTCGCGTTTCGCCCGCTCGGCCAGCGCGATCAGCTCGTCTTCGGCGAGCTCGCCGCGCAACAGCACCTCGTTGCCCACGACGAGCGCACGAATCGTCCCAGCGTGGCTTTTCGCGAGTGCGAGCGCACGCTTCAGCTCGACTTCGTTGCGCTCGCGATCGCGCCCGATCCACACGCCGAGCAGCACCTGCAGGCCGAGCTCGTTCGCCACCGCCGGTACCTGGTCGAGCCCCTGGTCGATCGAGTAGGTGCGAACGCAGCCGGTGATCGTCGCCAGGCGAACGAGATCGGCACGGATGCGCTGGCGCGTCACTCGATTCGCCGCATCGAACGGCGTCTCGCCGGGTTGGTGGAACGGTGCATACGAGACGCAGTCGACGCGCTCGACCGTCGGCTGCGGAACAGAGCGTTCCACGCCCTGCCAGGTCCACCATGCGAGCAGCGCCGTGGCGAACAGCGCGAGCACGAACCGCTCGCGAGCACGCGGGCCGGCGGCTGAAGCGGGTTCAGGGATCGAAGTGGAAGGCACCGGGGTTGCTATCCCCGCGGCGGAACAGGAACAAGACCGGGTTTTCCCGTGGTTCGACGGGAACTTCGGTAATGTTCGCACCCCATGTCCATTCGTTTCCCGAGTCGATGCTGACCGAATTGCGTGCCCCGGCGCGGCGCCTGTACGCGGCAGTCCGCCGGATCCCCTCCATGGTATCGGCGCCGGCGCTGCTGCTCGCGCTCGCCGTCGTCGCGGTCAACTTCGCCGGCTGGCAGTTGCTCAACCCGTCCGTGGAGGCGCCCGACTTTCACGGCCGCGTGACCGGCATGGCGTACAACGCGTTCCAGCGCTGGGATGACCCCACGCAACGACGTTACCCGCGCATCGAGGACGTGGATACGGACCTGGCGATGCTCGCCGACCATACGCGGCGCATCCGCACTTACAGCTCGAGCGAGATTCCGCAACTGCCCGCGCTCGCCGAGCGCCACGGGCTGAAGCTCACTGCAGGCGTCTGGCTCGACCGCCGCTCGTTGAACAACCGACGCGAGATGGAGGCCGCCAAGCAGGCCGCTGCCGAGCATTCGAGCATCGAACGGATCATCGTCGGCAACGAATCGCTGCTGCGCGAGGACCTCACGGTGGCCGAGCTGATCGGCTACCTGAAGGAGATGCGCAAGGCCACGCGCGTGCCGGTGTCCACCGCCGAACCGTGGCACGTCTGGTTCACGCACCCGGAGCTCGCCCGGCAGGTCGATTTCATCACCGTGCACCTGTTGCCGTACTGGGAGGGCGTTCCCGAGGAAGCCGCGCTCGAGCACGCGATGCAGCGACTGGACCAGCTGCGACGACGCTTCCCCGACAAGCCGGTGGTGATCGGCGAGATCGGCTGGCCGAGCCGCGGCGACCGCTTCGAGGAGGCGCGCGCCACGCCGGCGATGCAGGCGCGCTTCATCCGCGATTTCGTCACCCATGCGCGGGCGAACTCGATCGACTACTACCTGATGGAAGCGGTCGACCAGCCGTGGAAGAGCGCCAACGAGGGCCGCGTCGGCGCGTACTGGGGCGTGTTCGACGCAGACCGCACACCGAAGTTCGCGATGACCGGCCCGGTCGAGAACGACCCGCACTGGGGCGACAAGGCGCTGGCGGCGTCGCTGCTCGCCTTGGGGCCGATTTTGTGGTTCTTCGCGGCCTTCGCGCGCATGCGACTGGCCAGCCGCGTCGCCTTCGCGGCGATGATCCAGGCGGTGGCATCACTGGCCGTGTGGCTCTTCGCTCTGCCCTTCGACTACTACCTGCGCCCCACCGACTGGGCCGCGCTCGTGCTGCTGCTGCCGTCGCTCGGTGCGATGGTCGCGATCCTGCTGGCCAACGGATTCGAGTTCGTCGAGATGTACTGGTCCGGCAACCTGCGCCGCGGCTTCGCGCCGCGGCCGCTGCCCGACGGTGCGCGCGAGCCGCGCGTGTCGGTGCACCTGGCCTGCTGCAACGAGCCGCCCGAGATGGTGATCGCCACGCTCGACAGCCTTGCGCGGCTCGACTACTCGAACTACGAAGTGCTCGTCATCGACAACAACACGAAAGACGAGGCGTTGTGGAAGCCGGTGCAGGCGCACGTCGAGCGGCTGGGCGAGCGTTTCCGCTTCTTCCACCTGCCCAGCTGGCCGGGCTTCAAGGCGGGCGCGCTGAACTTCGGCCTCGGGCAGACCGATCCGGCGGCCGAGGTGGTGGGCGTCGTCGATGCCGACTACGTCGTGCGTCGCGACTGGCTGCGTTCGCTGGTCGCGCACTTCGACGACGCGAAGGTCGCCGTCGTGCAGGCGCCGCAGGCGCATCGCGACTGGCAGAACCAGCCGCTGCGCCGGATGATGAACTACGAGTACGACGGGTTCTTCCGCATCGGCATGCATCATCGCAACGAGCGCGATGCGATCATCCAGCACGGCACGATGACGCTGATCCGGGCGCAGGCGCTGCGCGAGCACGGGCAATGGGCCGAGTGGACGATCTGCGAGGACGCCGAGCTGGGCCTGCGCCTGATGCAGGCGGGCTATTCCACCGTCTACGTCGACGAGCCGATGGGCCACGGGCTCGTGCCGCAGGACTTCGGCGCGTTCCGCAAGCAGCGCAGGCGTTGGGCGCAGGGCGCGATGCAGATCCTCGAGGGGCATTGGGGCGCGCTGGTGTCGGGCGAGCGCCTGAGCGCAGGCCAGCGCTACCACTTCCTCACCGGCTGGCTGTCGTGGCTGGGAGACGCGCTGCACCTGGTGTTCGCCTTTGCGGCCATGCTGTGGACGGTCGGCGTGCTGGCCGCGCCGCACTGGTTCAGCCTGCCGATCGCGTTGTTCATGCTGCCGCTGTTCGTCTTCTTCGTCGTCAAGGCGGGGTTCGGCCCGCTGCTCTACGCGCGTCGCGTGCGCTGCCCGGCGTCCGACATCGCCGGCTCGGCGCTCGCCGGCATGGCGTTGTCGCATGCGATCGCGCGCGGCGTCTTCAGCGGCCTGGCCTTGCGTCGCGCGGTGTTCGAGATCACGCGCAAGGCGAGCGGCAACGATGCGAAGGCGACCTCGTCCTGGCGCGCGCTGCCGGTGCGCGAGGAGGCGTTCCTCTTCGCCGGGCTCGTCACCTGTGCGATCGGCGTGCTGCTCACGCAGCCGCAGCGCCAGCTCGAGGCGACGATGTGGACGACGATCCTGCTGCTGCAATCGCTGCCCTATGCGGCGGCGCTGGCCTGCAACGCGCTCGCGCGCGTGCCGGAACGGGCGCGTGCGAGCGCGAGCGCAACGGCAGGTGCCAGTTCAACCGCGGCGCTGCCGCCGGCATCGGTCGCCGTCCTGGGAGCGGGCCTCGCGCCGGCAGGCGCCGGCGCCTTGGGTCTCGCGCCGGCGACGACCGGCGCCTTGCGTCGGAACCCGGGCGACGCGAGCTGAGCGTCGGGGCGCCGACCCCGACGCTACAATCGGTGCGTGGCTGCCATCGCGGCAGCGCGCACCGTTTCCGTCCATGCTCCCCGATTTCGCCCAGGCGATCTCCGCGCCGCTACAGGATTTCGAGCGGCACCTGCTCGATGCGAGCGCTCGCATCGAACGCTGGTTCCGCCTCGAATGGCAGGACCACACGCCGCCGTTCTATGCGTCGGTCGACCTGCGCAATGCCGGTTTCAAGATCGCGCCGGTCGACACCAACCTGTTTCCGAACGGCTTCGAGAACCTCGCCGAGGACACGCTGCCGCTGGCCGTGCAGGCGGCGATGGCGGCGATCGAGAAATACTGCCCCGACGCGCGCAACCTGCTGCTGATTCCCGACGTCCGGCGCCGCGACGCGCGCTACCTGCGCAACCTGCGCCGGCTGACGACGATCCTGCGCCAGACCGGGCTGCGCTTGCGCTACGGCAGCGTGGACCCGACGCTCGAAGCGCCGCTGCGCATCGAGGCCGGCGACGGCGAAGCGCTGCTGGTCGAGCCGCTGGTGCGGCGCGGATTCCGCGTCGGCCTGGCCGACTTCGATCCGTGCTCGATCCTGCTGAACGACGACCTTTCCGCGGGCCTGCCCGTCGTGCTCGAGAACGTGCACGAGCAGGTGCTGCTGCCGCCGCTGCACGCCGGCTGGGCGCTGCGACGCAAGTCGCGGCACTTCGCCGCCTACACCGATGTCGCGCGCCGCTTCGCCAGGCAGTTCGACTTCGACCCGTGGCTGGTAACGACGAATTTCGTCGAATGCAGCGAGGTCGATTTCGTCGGCGGAGCGGGTGTCGATCGCGTCGCGGCGGGTGTCGACCGGATCCTTCGCCAGTCGCGCGCGCGCTATCGCGAGCACGAGATCGACGAGCCGCCCTTCGCGGTCGTGAAGGCGAACGCGGGCACCTGCGGCATCGGCGTCACCGCGGTGCGCGAGGCGGCGCAGGTGCGGCGGGCGAGCCCCGTCGAGCGCGCGGCGATGGCTTCGAGTGCGAGCGGGCGCACGGTGAACGAAGTCGTCGTGCAGGAAGGCGTGTACACCGTCGAGACGGTCGACGGCGGCGTCGCCGAGCCCGTCGTCTACACGATCGACCGCTACGTCGTCGGCGGCTTCTACCGGGTGCACACGCAGCGCGGGCCGGACGAGAACCTGAATGCGCCGGGCATGCACTACGTGCCGCTGCCCTTCGCGGCGAGCTGCAACCTGCCCGATCGCGGCGAGTCGGTCGAACACGCGGTGAACCGCTTCTACGTCTACGGTGTCGTTGCGCGTCTTGCGCTGCTCGCCGCGGCGATCGAACTCGAGCAGACCGACCCCGACCCCTCGCTGTACGGTTGACGAAGGAAGCTGAACATGCGCCTGCTGGTGATCCTCGATCCGCTGCCGCAGATCAAGACCTACAAGGACACGACCTACGCGATGATGGTCGAGGCCGCCGCGCGCGGCCACGCACTCTTCGTCTGCGAGCAGCACCAGCTGTCGTATGCGAACGAGCGCGCGATGGTCGTCGCCACGCCGCTGACGATCACCGATGCCACCGGCAGCGGTGCGCCGTGGTACGCGCTGGGCGAGCCGGTGCGCGAGCCGGTCGCCGCCTTCGACGCGGTGCTGATGCGCAAGGATCCGCCCTTCGACATGGAGTACGTCTACTCCACCTACCTGCTCGAGCAGGCGGTGCGCGAAGGAGGGCGCGTGTTCAACGATCCGCGTGCGATCCGCGATCACAACGAGAAGTTGTCCATCGCCGAGTTTCCCGAGTTCGCCGCGCCGACGCTGGTGACGCGCTCGGCCGACGAGCTGCGCGCGTTCGTCGACCAGCACGACGAAGCGGTGTTCAAGCTGCTCGACGGCATGGGCGGCACGTCGATCTTTCGCGCCAAGCGCGGCGACCCCAACCTGTCGGTGATCATCGAGGCGCTGAACCTGTTCGGCGCACGCAGCGTGATGGCGCAGCGCTACATCCCCGAGATCAGCGAGGGCGACAAGCGCGTGCTGCTGATCGGCGGCGAGGTCGTTCCCTTCAGCCTCGCGCGCATCCCCAGGACCGGCGAGTTCCGCGGCAACCTCGCTGCCGGCGGCACCGGCGTTGCGAAGGAGCTGTCGGCGCGCGACCGCGAAGTCGGCGAGGCGCTCGCACCGAAACTGGCGGCGCGCGGCTTGCTGCTCGTCGGGCTGGACCTGATCGGCGACTACGTCACCGAGATCAACGTGACGAGCCCGACCTGCTTCCAGGAGATCCGCCAGCAGAAGGGCTTCGACGTCGCGCGCCTGTTCGTCGACAAGCTCGAGGCGGCGCTCGCGCAGCCGAGCGTGGCCTGAGCGATGACCAGTCGTTCCGGCGACGCGCACCGCTTGCGATGATCGGCATTCTCGTCGTCTCGCACGAACCCTTCGGCAGCGCGCTGATCCGCTGCACGCGCCACGTGTTCGGTCGGCTGCCGCCGCAACTGGCCGCGCTCGACGTCGTCCCCGACGAGAACCCCGAGATGGCGTTGAGCGCCGGGCGCGAATTGCTCGCGCGCATCAACGACGGCAGCGGCGCCGTCGTGTTCACCGACGCGTACGGCGCCACGCCTTCGCGCATTGCGGCGCAGCTCGCCGTGCCCGATCGCGTGCGCGTCGTGGCCGGCGCAAACCTGCCGATGCTGCTCAAGGCGCTGCAGAATCGGCGCATGCCGGTCGACGAGCTCGTCGAAGCGTTGCTCGACAGCGGCCACCGTTCGATTCGCGCGCTCGACGCCGACGACGGTGCGGCGTCCCCGCCCGGGCCGGCCTCGCCATGACGAAGGCCGAGGTCATCGTCGTGAACCGGCTCGGACTGCATGCGCGCCCGTCGGCGCGCATGACCGCAACCGCGTCGCGCTATCGGGCCGAAGTCTGGCTGTCGAAGGGCGCGCGCCGCGTGAACGCCAAGAGCATCATGGGCGTGATGATGCTGGCCGCCGCGAAGGGCAGCACGCTGGTCATCGAGGCGGAAGGGCCCGACGAGGCCGAGGCCGTCGAGGCGCTGCGCGCGCTGGTCGCCGCGGGCTTCGAAGAGGAGCCGGGCTGATCCCATGTTCAGCCTGCACGGCATCGGCGTCGGCGGCGGGATCGTCATCGGACGAGCGCGCCGGCTGGAAGCGAGCGAGCGCGACGTGCCGCGCTACCGTGTCTGCGACGACCAGGTCGAGCGCGAGCTGGCGCGGCTCGAGACGGCGATCGAGGTGGTCAAGGCCGAACTGCAGGCGATCGCCGAGCAGCTGCCGGAGGAAGGCCCCGCCGAAGCGCGCGCGCTGCTCGACGTGCACGCGATGATCCTCGACGATCCGGCACTGGTCGATGCGGCGCGCGACAGCGTGCGCGAGCACCTGCGCAACGCCGAGTGGGCCTTCGCCGCGCAGGCCACGCACCTTGCTGCGCAGTTCGACGAGATCGACGACGAGTACCTGCGCGAGCGCGGGCGCGACGTGCTGCAGGTCGCCGACCGCGTGACGCGCGTGCTTTCCGGGTCGCGCACGCGCACGTATACCGGACGCGACGAGCCGCGCATCTTCGTTGCCGAAGACCTCTCGCCGGCCGACATGCTTTCGCTGCGCTCCGCGGTGGGCTTCGCGATCGACCAGGGCGGCGCCACTTCGCATACGGCGATTCTCGCGCGCGGGATGAACGTCCCGGCCGTCGTCGGCGCCGGCCTGGCCAGCCGGCTGATCGCCGACGACGACTGGCTCGTGCTCGACGGCGAGCAGGGCGTCGTCATCGTCGCGCCCGACGAAAGCGTGCTGTCTCAGTACCGCCATCTGCAGGCGTTGAGCCTGCGCGAGCGCGAGGCGCTGCAGAAGCTGTTGCACGTGCCGGCAATCACGAAGGACGGCACGTCGATCCAGCTGTGCGCGAACATCGAGCGGCCCGACGAAGCGGTTGCGGCGCTCGCCGGCGGTGCCGAGGGCGTCGGCCTGTTCCGCTCGGAGTTCCTGTTCCTGAACCGGCGCGAGCTGCCGGACGAAGACGAGCAGTACGAGGCCTACCGCGAAGCGGTGGTGGCGATGCAGGGGCGGCCCGTGACGATTCGCACGCTCGACGTAGGCGCCGACAAGGCGCTCGCGCGCAGCGGCGCGCAGATCGCGCAGAATCCGGCGCTGGGCCGGCGCGCGATCCGCTACTGCCTGTCGCAACCGACGATGTTCCTCGCGCAGCTGCGCGCGATCCTGCGCGCCTCGGCGCACGGTCCGGTGCGGCTGCTGATCCCGATGCTCGCGCACGGGCACGAGATCGACCAGACGCTGCGCCTGATCGGCATCGCCAAGGTGCAACTGAGCGAGCGCGGCATCGCCTTCGACGAGGGCATGCCGGTGGGCGGCATGGTCGAGATCCCGGCGGCGGCGCTGTCGGCCAGTCTGTTCGTGCGCCGGCTCGATTTCCTGTCGATCGGCACCAACGATCTCACGCAATACACGCTGGCGATCGACCGCGCGGACCACGAGGTCGCGTCGCTCTACGAACCCTTCCACCCGTCGGTGCTGCGGCTGGTGGCGATGACGATCCGCGCCGCGCGGCGCGCCGGCAAGCCGGTGGCGGTGTGCGGCGAGATGGCCGGCGACTGGGGCGCCGCGCACCTGCTGCTCGGCATGGGCTTGCGCGAGTTCTCGATGCACCCGGCGAGCCTGCTGCGCGTCAAGCGCGAGATCCTTCGCGCCGACGTGACGCAGCTGGCGCCGCGGGTGGCGCGGCTGCTGCAGGCGGTCGATCCGCTGCGGATGCGCGCGCAGCTCGCGCGGCTCGTCGGCGCACCCTGAACTTGCGTCCGAGGTGCCGCGCGAGCATCGGCGGCGGCATCCGGATCCAGTGCGAGCGGGCGTACAGCAGCAGCCGCGCCGCGCGCGCTGCGCGGTTCGTCGCATCGGGGTGCATCGGAAACAGCGCGAGCGGCATCAGGCGATCGGTGAGACGCACCACTGCAGCCGGCGGAGCGCCCGCCTGCGATGCTTCGATCAGCTCGGCGGGAATCGGCGTGCCGAGGCAACGCTGCGCCTGGCGCAGCGCGTGGAATGCCGGACGCGCGAGATCGAGCGCCTCGGCGCGCGGCCAGAATTCGTCCCGGAAGCCGGGCTCGTGCGTCGCGAAGTGGCGCAGCAGTTCGTCGATGTCGACGAGATCGCGCAGCGCATCGGCGAGGTCGGAGCTCGACATCAGGTGCGCCATCGCGTGCAGCGTCATGTCGATCGGCGACAGTACGTGCAGTGCGGTACCGGGCAACGGGCGAGCATGCTCGAGCAACAGTCGCGCTTCCGGCCTGGCGCGTCCCGTCGACATCACGATGTTGTGGTGCAGGTCGACTTCGACCCGGCGCTCGGCGTGGCGCAGCGGCGGCAACTCGTGCGACCAGCTGCGGTAATAGCGGTCGTCGTGCTCGTCGAGCGGCACGGCCGTCCAGCCGCGCTGGCGCAGCCGCGACTCGACGTCGGCGAGTCGTTCGCGCGGCAGCATCAGGTCGACGTCGACGAGGTGGCGACCGACTGCGTTCGGCAGTCCACCCAGCGCGTAGGCGCAGCCCTTGAGCGCGACGAGCGGCGCAGGCAACTCGTCGCGCAGCGCGTGGATCACCCGATCGAGTTCCCACAGCGCAGCGCGACGCTGCGCCTCGGCGTGGGCGAGCGCCCCGAGCAATTGATCGACGGCCGCTCGGGGCAGCGCGTCGAGCAGCCCTGCCTCGCGCAACTGCCACCCGATGCGCGCGAGCAGCCTTGCGCGCCGCAGCACGCGCAGCAGCAAATCCAGGTCGCGCGGCGGCAGGCCGACGATGCGATGCGGCTCGCGCAGTGCAGCGACGACGAGCCCCGCGACGCGCGTCGCGGGCGATGCGTCGACGCCGAGGGCCTCGCGTTCAGGCATCGACCGGTTCTACCAGCGCCTCGAGCGCCTCGACCGCTTCGTCGAGCGACGAATAGCGAAGGCGCATCCGGCGCGATGCGCCGACGATCTTCTTCACGGTGTCGAACGCCGGTTCGCCGAGCAGTTCGTAATTGAAGGCGTTGGTGGCCAGCGAGAAGAAGGCTCGATCCGCGGGAACGGGTTCGAGCTCGAGTGCGGCGTCCGCAGCCCAGCGCGGAAAGACGATCCAGGCCGCGCGCGCCGTTTCGCTCGCTCGCGCGACGCTGTCGGAGGGCGCGCGCAGATGCACGATGTCGCCTTTTGCGGTCGCCTCGATGCGCGGCCCGAAGAACGCGTCGGGCGCGAATGCGCGCAGCACGTCGATCGATTCGTTCTTCAGCGGCATCGGTCGCGGAAAAGGAACGAAGTCCATCGTGCCGGGACGTACGAGGCCGAACTCGTCGGACAACAGGCGCCAGCCGCGATGCGCGAGTGCCGCGCACAGCGTCGTCTTTCCGTGGCCGGGCATCGCCGGCATGACGAGAGCGCGGCCGTCGCGCTCGAGTACCGCGGCGTGCAGCATCAGGAAGCCGTGGAAGCGCAGTGCGACGACGAGGTTCAACCCCCATTCGAGAACCGCGAGCGCGTGCGCCGCGGGCCGGTCTTCGTGCGGCGCGCGCCCGTCCACTCGAAAGCGCACGCGTCGGGCGGAGCCCGGCCCGCGAAGCGGCGCTTCGCACAGCGACACATGACCGTGGAAGACGCGCTCGTCGTCGACCAGCGGGTAGTTGCGATACAGCGCATGCAGGGCTCGCGCGGGCTCGCGCAGGCCGACGGTCATGCGCAAGTCGAAGGGGCCGATGCGCAGCCCGAGGCCGCCGCGAATTCGCTCGACGAACGTTTCGGCGTCGATCGTGGCGACTGTTGCCGCAACGTCGTTCACATCGGGGCCGACTCGATGAGCCCGACGGTCTCGAGGTGCTGCAGCAGGTTCGCGACGTGGTGCAGGAATTGCGGATCGGGCTTGACGTCCTGCAGTTCGGCCAGCGCAAACGCCGCCTCGGCGGCATTGCGTGGCTCGATCAGGCACTCGCGCAGCAGCAGTGCCGCGCCTTCGTTCAGGAAATGCGTCTGCCCGGACGGCCGGTGATAGAGGACGTGTCCGGACTCGGAATGCGCCCAGGCGAAGGGCGCGCCGGACGGAACCCGCCAGCGTGGCGGTCCGCCGGCGGGCGGGTTCATACGTCGGTGATGTTCACGCGCACGCCGAACGACGCGATCGAAAGCGCCGAGACGAAGGCGCCGTGGACACCGTCGTTCACGTTCTTCTCGGCGAGGTTCTGCGCGTTGTTGCAGTTGCCGTTCGGCGAGTAGTAGTACGTGCCGCCCTGGTCGCACATCTCGGTTGTCGAGACGTCTGCGTATGTGGGCTTGCCATTGGAACCGGTGCCGTCGTACTTGCAGTACGTGCGGCCAGGCGTGAACCTGGTGACCTCGATCGGCCCGGTGTCCGGGACGAACCAACCCTTGTCGTTTCCGCCCAGGCCAGGATCCTTGGCGCAAAAGGCCGTTTCGGTTTCGGATCTCGCAAGAACGGCGCTGGTGCGCGCGATTTCGGCCGCGACGCCCTGGCGCAGCGAGAAGATCGTCGGCATCGCGACGAGCAACGCGCGCCGGCCGGTGGAGGGGATGCGATTCGAGGAAGGCGCCGAGGTCCATGCATCGCCCGGCCTGCCAATGGACTCGTTCATCTGTTGCTCCCCGCCACCCGTTCTTGTCTTTCAAAAGACCATGCAAGAATTACGCCAATTCGCGTGCTTTCAGGGGAAATCTGGGTACCGAAGCGCCTGGCAGACGCGTTGTGTAAAGCCTGCCGACATCCTGCGCCGAAGTCAGCCCTTCGGTGGCTGCGGCAACCGTGCGAACAGCCACGCCCCCGTGCCGAGCATCAACGCGATCGTCGCGAACGCTGCCGTGAAAGGCGGCCAACCGCGCGCCACCGCGAACGACGCCACAGCACCGGTCAGCCACTGCATCAACGCCACGCCGAGGAACAGCGCCATCGTGAACAGCGACAGCGCGCGTCCCGTCATCGAGGCGGGATAGGCGTCGCGCACGTCCGGGTACTGCAGCACGCCGTAGCCGAAGAGCAGCGAGAAGGCGATCGAGATCGCCACGTCGAACCAGGCGTTGAAGCCGGGTGCGAGCAGCACGAACAGCGCCGCGCAGCCGAGCGTTCCGCCGAGCAGCCAGCGTCGCCGCGTCGCGCGTCCCGGGTCGAGTCGGCCGAACAGCGGCGGGCTGATCATCGATGCCACCGACACCGCGATCGCGACATTGCCGCTGGCCACGAGCGAGAAGCCGTAGCGATCGACCAGCAGCGGCCCGAGCCACAGTCCGCGCAGCGAGACGAAAGCGGCGTAACTGACCGTGGCCAGCGCGAGGATGCCCCAGGTATGCGGCATCGCGAACAACGACGCGAAGCCGCGCAGGGCCTGTCCGAGCGACTCGCGTTCGGTGTCCTGCGGTGAATCCGTCGCCGCCGTCGTCGAACGCTCGCCGTCGACGCGGGTCGAAGGCGCTTCCCGTTCCCGCACGAAGTGCGCGATCGCCAGCCACGCCACGGCCGACAGAACGCCGAGCGCGACGAAGCCCGAGCGCCACGTGCCCATCTCGATCAACCAGGCGAGCGGCGTGCCGGTGACGAGCATGCCCATGCCGCCGAGCCCCAGCACGAGCCCCGACACCGATGCGTAGCGCGCGGCCGGAAAGCGCTGCGCGATGAACACCGTGCAGACGAGGAAGGCCGGTGCGCAGCCGATGCCGATCAGCGCCTGGCCGACGAGCAGCACGCCGAACCGATCCGTGTACGCGGACAGTGCCGATCCGACGATGGTGAGCGGGAACGCGACGAGCACCGTGCGACGCACGCCGTACAGGTCGATGCCGATGCCCATCAACAACTGCAGCGCGCCGAATGCGAGATGGAAGGTTCCGGCGAACACGCCGAGCGCCTGCGGGCCGAGCCCGAATTCCGCCTGCAGTTGCGGCGCCATGATCGCCGCCACCGTGCGATAGGCCTGGCTCAGCGCGAAGCCGCCGGTGAGCGCGAGCAGCATCGCCCAGGCGGATGACGAATGTCCGGAGGGGCGGGAGCGAAAGGCGGAATCGGCGGGCATCGATGGCAGAGAGCGGACGGCGACGATGCCGTCGGCGGAGGTCGAAGAGGGAAATCCCCCTGGCCGCAGGGACTGCCGACTATAAGCCCTGCCGGCGGCCGCGCATGGAGCGAAGCGTGCTCGCGATCGGATGGGGCCCGGCGAGCAGTTCGATCAGCGCTTGTGCGGCCACCGAAGGCGAGCGCCCGGCGCGCCGGATCATTCCCATCGTCCGCTCGATGCGCGGAGAGTGCAGCGGCACCTCGGCCAACCCGGCGAAGGCCAGCAGCGGCGTCGTCGACGACGGCAGCGCGGCCACGCCCAGGCCCTCGCGCACGAGTGCGCCGACGGTGGCGAGGTGCGCCGCGTCGTAGCCGCCGCGCGCATCGATTCCGGCCTGCGCGCAAGCGGCTTCGATGTGCTGGCGCACGCTGGAGGTTCGCGACATCGAGACCATCGGCGAGCTCTTCAGCATCTGCTGCCACGAGATCGAGCGTCGGCGCGCCAGCGGATGGTCGTGACGGCACAGCATCACGAAGCGGTCGACCAGCATCGGCGCGAAGCTGAAACAGCGCTCGTCCGCGGGGGCGACCGTCAGGCCGAAATCGGCTCTGCCGCTTTCGACGAGTTCCTGGATCTCGTCATGCAGTGTGTCGCGGATCGCCACGTCGATGCCGGGGTGCAGGCGCTTGAGCCGCGCCAGCGCGCGCGGCAGCGTGAGCGCGGCGAGCGAGGGGAGCGCCGCGACGACGACGCGACCGCGGCGACGCGCGAGGTAGTCGCGCAGGTTGCCGGTAACCGCGTCGAACTCCTCGATCAGCCTCGACGCCAGGCGCAGCAGTTCCTGGCCTTCGGCGGTCAGTGCAAGCCGGCGCGTCGTCCGATCGAACAGGCGCACGTCGAGCACGAACTCGAGCTTGCGCACGGCCGCGCTGAGCGCCGGCTGCGAAAGGTGCAGGCGCGCGGCGGCTTCGCGAAAGCTGCCGAGTTCGGCCACCGCGCGAAATGCCTGGAGCTGGCGAAGCGTCACATTCATAAACCGATTCGATCAATACATCCGATAAATCGATTTGCCAAGCGTTTCGAGCGACAGGCAACCTCGTCCGATGGTGCGAGGAAGGGTCGAATGACGGCGCAAGGCGCGGTGCTGGTCGGTTGCGGGGCCGGTTTCTCGGGAGACCGGCTCGATGCGCCGCTGCCCGTCGTGCGCAGCCTCGTACGCTCGCGCCGGCCGGCGGCGATCATGTTCGAGACGCTGGGCGAGCGCACGCTCGCGCTCGCGCAACTCGCCCGGCTCGAGGACCCGGGCAGGGGCTACGAGCCGCTGCTCGAGCGGATGCTCGAACCGATCCTCGCCCTCTGCCTCGAGCACCGGGTCGCGATCCTCGGCAATTTCGGTGCGGCCAACCCACCCGCTGCGGCGAAAGCGATCCGCGCGCTGGCGCAGCGCCTCGGCTGCCGCGCGCCGCGCATCGCCGTCGTCACCGGGGACGACCTGGTCGCGGGAGCGATGCTCGCCCACCTCGAGCAGGAAGACGGCTCGCCGTGCGCGTCGGAGCGCGTGTTGAGCGCGAACGCCTACCTCGGCGCGCAACCGCTGATCGACGCGCTCGCTGCCGATGCCGACGTGGTCGTGACCGGACGCGTGGCCGACCCGGCGCTCGCGCTCGCTGCGTTCGCGCACCACCACGGCTGGTCGCTCGCGCAGCGCGAGCGCGTCGCGGCGGGAACGCTCGCCGGACACCTGCTCGAGTGCGGCGCGCAGGTCAGCGGCGGCTACTACGCCGACCCCGGCTTCAAGGACGTTCCCGATCCGCACCGCATCGGCTTCCCGATCGTCGAGATGCGCTCCGATGGTTCCTTCGTGATCGGCAAGGCCGACGACACCGGAGGGCTGGTCGACCGGCACACGGTGGCCGAGCAGATCCTCTACGAGATCCACGATCCGTCGCGCTACCTCACGCCCGACGTCGTGCTCGACGTCACGCAGGTCGAGATTGCCGAGGCCGGGCCGAATCGCGTCGCCGTCGGCGGTGCGATCGGGCACGCGCGTCCCGAGCGGCTGAAGGTCACCGTGGGGCACGAAGCGGGCTGGATCGGCGAGGCCGAGATCTCGTACGCCGGCCCGAACGCCGTTGCGCGCGGGCAGCTGGCCATCGACGTCGTGCGTCGCCGGCTCGGCGACGACGTGCGCATGCGCGCCGACCTGATCGGGGTGGCGAGCGTCTTCAACGACGACGCCGGTCGCTTCCTCGACGCGTGTGCCGCCGAAGGCGGGCACGAGGCGCGCGACCAGGACGTGCGCGAGCGGCAAGCGCGCGAACTGCGCGACGTCCGCGTGCGCATCGCCGTCGCCGGCGAGTCGAAGGAGCTCGTTGCGCGCGCCGGCGAGGAGGTACTCGCGCTCTACACCTGCGGTCCCGCCGGCGGCGGCGGCGTACGCAGCTCGGTGCGCCGGCGCATCGCGACGAGTTCGGCGTACATCGCGCGCGAGCGCGTCGCGCCGTCGGTGGAGATCGTCGGATGAGCGGCATCGAGCAAGCAAGCCCGAGCCGCGAAACCGACGGCTTCGTCGACGTGCCGCTGCACCGCGTTGCCCACGCCCGTGCCGGCGACAAGGGCGACCGGCTCAATGTCAGCGTGATCGCATACCGTGCCGAGTGCTATCCGCTGCTGTGCGAACAGCTGAGCGCCGAGCGCGTCGCGCGGCGCTTCGCGCACCGCAGCCCCGGCGTCGTGCGGCGCTACGAGTTGCCGCGCCTGTGGGCGCTGAATTTCGTCGTCGACGACGTGCTCGAGGGCGGCGTCAACGACGCGTTGAATCTCGACGGACACGGCAAGACGCATTCGTACCTGGTGCTGTCGATGACGGTTCGCGTGCCGCGCGAACTGCTGGATCCCACGAAGGAGGAACCCGAAAGATGAAGCGCAATCCGAAACTCTTCGCCGCGGCGATCGCGGCCTGCGCGGCGGTCGCCTTCTCCGGCGCAGCGTCCGCGCAGGAGAAACTGCTGATCGGGGCGACGTCGGCCTCGTCGAGCCAGTACGGCTATTTCGTCGCGCTGTCGCAGCTGATCAACGCGAAGGTCCCCGGTGTCGAGAGCTCGGTGGTCGAGACCGGCGCCACCGTGGACAACCTGCGGCGCATCGGGCGCAACCAGATCGACCTCGGCCTCGTCACGACGAACGTCGGCTACCACGCGTATGCGGGCGTCGGCGACTTCGCCGGCAAGAAGGTCGACAGCCGACTGATGTTCGTCTATTCGCCGGCGCCGCAGAACGTCGTCGTGCGCGCCGACAGCGGCGCGCAGAAGCTCGCCGATCTCGCCGGCAAGCGCTTCAATCCGGGGCTGAAGGGATCGGCGACCGAGAAAACCGCCGAGAGCGTGTTCAAGGCGCTCGGCATTGCACCCGACTACGTGCGTGGATCGACCACCGACATCGTCGACTCGATCAAGGACAACCGCGTGATCGGCTACGTGAAATCGGGCGTGGGCGACAAGCTCGACGGCTCCTCGCTCGACATCGCGACCTTCACGCCGGTGCGCGTGCTCTCGCTCACGCCCGAGCAGAAGAAGACGGTCGCCGAGAAGTTCCCCGACCTGTCGGTGGTCGACATTCCGGCCGGCGCGGCCGAAGGCATTCCGGCGTACAGCACCTGGAGCTTCGGCCTGGCGGTGCACGCGCGTCCGGGCCTGTCCGACGAAACCGCGTACGGCATCGCGAAGGCCGTCTTCGAGGACAAGACGGTGCAGGTCGGCGCGATGAGCAGCCTGAAGGGCATCGACATGATCAAGCTCACGCTCGAGAACGGAACCGTCCCGTTGCATCCCGGCGTCGTGCGCTACCTGAAGGAGAAGGGCGTGTCGATTCCGCAGAAGCTGCTGCCCTGAGCCCGTCCAGGCGGAGCCGACGGGCATGAGCGAGCCGGCACGCGGCGCACGCGCATGGGCGACGAAGGCGCTCGCCGCGCTGCTGGGCGCCTTCATCCTCTACACGTCGGCCTTCGGCGCCTTCGAGGGCCTGATCCAGCGCGCGATCTTCCTCGCGCTGGTCGTGTGCCTGGGGCTGCTGATGTTCCCGCTGGGCGCCGGCAGGCCCTGGCGGCCCGCTGCAATCGTCGTCGACGCGTTGCTCGCGGCGGCGACGCTGGCCGCCTGCGGCTACGTCGTCGTGCACTACGACGAGATCATGACGAGCCTGCCGACGGCGACGCCGCTCGACGTCGCGCTCACGGTCGGCATCGTCGTCGCAGTGCTCGAAGTCTCGCGACGCGCGATCGGCAGCATCTTTCCGGCGATCGCGCTGGCCGGCATCGCCTATGCGCTGTTCGGGCAGTACGTTCCGGGTTCGCTCGGGCATCGCGGCTTCGACATACAGTTCGTCACCGAGACGCTGCTGCTCGGCGACCTCGGTATCTGGGGACTGCTCGTCGGCGTAGCGAGCACGACGATCGGCGCGTTCATTCTCTTCGGCAGCGTGCTGCTGTTCACCGGCGGCGGGCAGACCTTCATGGAGCTGGCGGTGCGCCTGAGCGGACGCAGCCCCGGCGGCGCAGCCAAGATCGCCACCGTCGCCTCGGGCCTGTTCGGTACGATCAGCGGCAGCGCGGTGGCCAACGTCGCCACCACCGGCAACTTCACCATTCCGCTGATGAAGCGGCTCGGCTATCCGCCCGCGCTCGCCGGCGGCATCGAGGCGGTCGCTTCCACCGGCGGACAGATCGCGCCGCCCGTGATGGGCGCCGCCGCCTTCGTGATGGCGGAGATCATCGGGCGCAGCTACTTCGACATCGCGAAGTCCGCCGTGCTGCCGGCGTTCCTGTTCTATCTCGGCTGCTTCGCCACCATCCACTTCATCGCGCTCGACCGCGGGCTGCGCGTCGTTCCCGAGGACGAAATGCCCGCGTGGCGCACCGTGCTCGCACCTCGGCGAACGATTCCGATCGTCGCCGCCTTCGCGGCGCTGCTCTACGGCGTGCTCACCGGCCGCTCGGTGCAGAGCGCCGCCTTCTTCGGCGTCGTCGGCCTGTTCGCCTCCTACCTGCTGCTGAACGTGCGTTCGGTCGCGGACCTCGGCCGCTCGCTGCGCGTGATCGTCGACAGCCTGGAGGACGCCGGCAAGGCGCTCGTGATGATCGGCGTGCTGCTCGCCGGCGCGCAGATCCTCGTGAGCATGGTCAACATGACCGGGCTCGGCGTTGCCCTGTCGTCGATGATCGTCGCGCTGGCGGCCAACGAGATCTGGCTCATCGCGCTCGTCACCGCGCTCGTCTGCACGGTGCTCGGCATGGGCATGCCGACCACCGCCGCCTACGTGCTGGTGGCCGCCGTGCTTGCGCCTGCGCTGACCAAGGTCGGCCTGGACCCGATCGTCGCGCACATGTTCGTGTTCTATTACGCGACCATCTCGGTGATCACGCCGCCCGTGTGCGTTGCGGTGTTCGTCGCCGCCGGCATCGCGCAGACGAACTGGCTTTCGGTGGCGCGCGAAGCGGTCAAGCTCGGAGCGGTCACCTATGTGATCCCGTTCATGTTCATCGCCTATCCGGGCATGCTGGCCACCGGCAGCGCGCTCGATTTCTTCGAGGCGATCGTCTCCGGTACCGTGTTCACCATGGCCTTCGCGATGTTCTTCGGCGGAGCGCGTTTCTTCGCTTCCCGCCTTCTCAACGCGGCGGTGTTGCTGGCGATCGCGCTGCTGTCGGCGTTGCCCACCTGGTACGGACTGGGCGTGTCCACCGTCGGCCTGCTGTTGCTCTGGACGATGCGTCGAAGCCGCCTGCATGCTCCGGTCCATGCAGCGGCGTCCGAAGTAGCCCGATGACAACCGGAGAGACAATAGCGACCGTTGCCGTGGTCGGATGCGGCACCGTCGGCGCGAGCTGGGCGGCGCTGTTCGTCGCGCACGGTCTGCAGGTGCAGGCAACCGATCCGGCGCCGGGCGCAGAAGCGCGTCTGCGCGAATTCGTCGAGCGGGCGCGTGAGCCGCTGCGCGCCCTCGGCCACGCGGGCGAGGGGCGGCTCGATTTCACGAGCGAGCTCGAGCAGGCGATCGATGGTGCGCACTTCGTGCAGGAGAACGCACCGGAGAACGAAGACACGAAGCGCGCGCTGCTCGCACGCATCGATCGCCTCGCCCCGCCCGAGGTCATCGTCGCCGGAAGCACGTCGTCGCTGCTGCGCAGCCGTCTCGTCGTCGACTGCGTGCATCGACGCCGGCACATCTGCGCGCATCCGTTCAATCCGCCGCACCTCGTGCCGCTGGTCGAGATCGTCGGCGAGGACGACGAAGTCGTGCAGCGCGCGGTTCGTTTCTACCGGGGGCTCGGCCGGCATCCGATCGTCCTGCGAAAGGAGATGCCCGGCCATGTCGCGAACCGCATGGCGTCGGCGCTGTGGCGCGAGGCGGTGTACCTCGTCGAGCAGGGGGTTGCCAGCGTCGAGGACATCGACGCCGCGGTAACGCACGGCCCGGGCTTGCGCTGGGCGATCTTCGGTCCGCACCTCACCTACCATCTCGGTGGTGGCGAGGGTGGCATCGAGCATTACCTCGAGCACCTGGGTCCGAGCCAGGCGCGCCGCTGGGCGTCGCTCGGCGCGCCGGTGCTCGACGATGCGACGAAGCGCGCGCTGGTCGACGGCGTGCTGGAGGAGGCAGCCGGGCGTTCGGTCGGCGAGCTCGAACGAGCCCGCGACGCCGCGCTGGTCGCCCTGCTGCGAACGCTCGTCCGCCGCTGAGCGGCGGCCCGGGCCGCGTTTCCCCGCGGATCGGCGATCATTCGGCCCAGGTGCCAGCCTGCTCGCGCTCGTGCGAGCCCGCCCGATGATCCTTTCGCCATGCCGAGCCGCGTGGTCCGCCAGCGCGCAGCGCTTCCCCGCGTTGCGTGCGGTGCTGGCCTGCCTGTTCGCAGTTGCGGCACTGTCGGCCGGCTGCTCGGGTCGCTCCTCGACGCCGTTGCAGGGCTACGTCGAAGGCGAGTTCGTGCTCGTCGCCTCGCCCTACGGCGGCACGCTCGAGCGCCTTTCGGTGGCACGCGGCGGCACGGTGAAGCGCGGCGATGCGCTGTTCAAGATCGAGGACTCCTTCGAGCAGGCGGCCGTCGACGAGGCGCAGGCGCGCGTCGAGGCGGCGCAGGCGCAGATCGAGAACCTGAGTGCCTCGCGTCGCGTCGCCGAAATCGACGCGCTGCAGCAGCAGGCGGCCGCAGCTCGCGCGTCGCTCGCGTTGTCGGAGGAAACGCTCCGGCAGCAGCAGCGGCTTCGTTCGCAGGGCTTCGTCTCGCAGGCGAGCCTCGATGCTGCGCGCTCGGCGAAAGAAAGGGACGCGGCCCAGCTTGCACAGGCGCAGGCGCAGGTGCGCAATGCGCAGGCGAGCATCGGACGCGAGCCGGAGATCGCGGCCGCGCGCGCCGAGCTGGAGGCGGCGCGCGCGGCGTACCAGCAGGCGGCTACGCGCGTCGAGCAGAAGGCGCCCGTCGCGCCTGCCGATGCGGTGGTGGCCGACACGTATTTCCACGTCGGCGAGTCGGTGCCGGCGGGCGCGCCCGTCGTGAGCCTGCTGCCCCCGCACAACGTGAAGCTGCGCTTCTTCGTGCCGCAGGCACGGGTGGGCGCGCTGCGCATCGGCGATGCCGTGCGCGCGCATTGCGACGGATGCGAGATGCCGATCGACGCGCGCGTGTCGTTCATCGCGCCGCGCGCCGAGTACACGCCGCCGGTGATCTACGGCGAGAATGCGCGCCAGAAGCTCGTCTTCCTGGTGGAGGCGCGACCCTCGCCCACCGCGGCGGCACGCCTGCACCCCGGGCAGCCGCTCGACGTCGAGCTTCTCGGCACGCAGCAGGGCGGAGCACCCGGGTGACGCGGGGCCGGCAGCGACCGGAGGCGCGCCAGTGAGCGAAACGCGCGTGCCCGACGCCGATCCAGGGGGCCCGGCACTCGCGATCGACGTAGTCGGGCTGGACAAGCATTTCGGCGACAAGCACGTCGTCGTCGACCTGTCGCTGCAGGTGCGCGAAGGGGAGATCTTCGGCTTCCTCGGGCCGAACGGCAGCGGCAAGACGACGTCGATCCGGATGATGTGCGGGCTGCTGCGCCCCGACAGCGGTAGCGGCACCTGCCTGGGTTACGACGTGATCCACCAGACCGAACAGATCAAGCGTCGCGTCGGCTACATGACGCAGCGCTTCTCGCTGTGGGAAGACCTGACGATCGCGGAGAACCTCGACTTCGTGGCGCGCATGTACGAGGTGCCCCGGCGGCGCGAGGCGGTCGCCCGCGCTCTTCGCGCGCTCGGCCTGGCCGACCGAAGCGCGCAGCTCGCCGGCGCGTTGTCGGGCGGCTGGAAGCAGCGCCTCGCGCTCGCCGCGTGCCTGCTGCACCAGCCGCGCCTGCTGCTGCTCGACGAGCCCACGGCCGGCGTCGACCCGAAGGCGCGCCGCGATTTCTGGGACGAGATCCACCGGCTCGCCGCCGGCGGCATCTCGGTGCTCGTCTCGACGCACTACATGGACGAGGCCGAGCGCTGCCATCGCCTGGCCTACATCGCCGAGGGGCGGCTGCTCGCGCAGGGCACCGCCGACGAGGTGATCGCCGGGCAGCATATCGCCGCGTGGTCGGTGGCCGGGCGCGATGCGCCCGACGAGGTCGCGCGGCTTCGCGCGTTGCCCGGCGTCGTTCGCGTCACCTCGTTCGGCAACACGCTGCACGTCACCGGCCACGATGCCGCGCTGCTCGAACAGAGCATGCAGTCGGTTGCGCTGCGCGAGCACCTGCACGTGCAACGCATCGAACCGACGCTCGAGGATGCGTTCATCAGCCTGATGGACGCGCCGGCAGCCGGTCGCACGCCGCGGGCGCGCCCCGTCGCGGACGGCGCATCGAGGTGACGCGCTTTTCGCCGAGCCGCTGGTGGGGCATCGTCGTCAAGGAGTTCATCCAGCTCCAGCGCGACCGACTCACCTTCGGCATGATCGTCGGCATCCCGGTGATGCAGCTGCTGCTGTTCGGCTTCGCGATCAACACCGATCCGCGGCACCTGCCCACCGTCGTGCTCGCGCTCGACCACAGCGTCTTCTCGCGCAGCATCGTCGCCGGCCTGCAGAACACCGGCTACTTCGAGGTGGTCGCCTCGGCGCGCTCGTCCGAAGAAGTCGACGAGATGCTCTCGCGCGGCGACGTGCAGTTCGCAGTGACGATTCCCGAGGACTTCTCGCGCCGCCTCGTGCGCGGCGAGCGGCCCGCGCTGCTGGTCGAGGCCGACGCAACGGACCCGGCCGCCACCGGCGCCGCGCTCGCTTCGCTCGACACGATGGTCGCGGCGGTCGTCGCGCGCGATGCAACGGGCGTGCTGCTGCCGCGCGCGCCGCCGCCGTCGCCGGTCGAGCTGCGGCTGCACCGTCGCTACAACCCCGAAGGCATCACCCAGTACAACATCGTTCCGGGGCTGCTCGGCGTGATCCTCACGATGACGATGGTGATGATGACGAGCCTGGCGCTGACGCGCGAACGCGAGCGGGGCACCTGGGAGAACCTGATCGCCACGCCGGCGCTGCCGATCGAGGTGATGACCGGCAAGATCGTCCCCTACGTGGCGATCGGGCTCGTGCAGGTCGGGCTGGTGCTGGCCGCCGCGCGCTGGGTGTTCGACATTCCACTGCGCGGCAGCCTCTTCGTGCTGTTCGCCGCTGTGCTGCTGTTCATTGCGACGAACCTGGTGCTCGGCATCACCTTCTCGTCGATCGCGCGCAACCAGCTGCAGGCGCTGCAGATGACGATCTTCTTCTTCCTGCCGTCGATCCTGCTGTCGGGCTTCATGTTCCCGTTTCGCGGCATGCCCGAGTGGGCGCAATGGCTGGGGTCGCTGCTGCCGCTGACGCACTTCCTCGTGCTCGTGCGCGGCATCCTGCTCAAGGGCAACGGCTGGCACGAGCTGTGGCCGCAGGTGTGGCCGATCGCGCTGTTCGCGGTCGTGGCGGTCGCCGTGGGGCTGCGATTCTATCGCAGGACGCTGGACTGACGATGCGCCGGAGCTCCGGCGTTCAGAGCATCTCGAGCGGCGTCGGCCCGTCGGGCGGCGCGAACAGTCGATCGAGCTCGTCGGACTCCTGAGGCGACAGCGGCCGCTGCAGCACCTCGGCGTTCTCGCGCAGGCGTTCGCGGTGTGAGGTTTTCGGGATCGCGATCACGCCGGGCTTCGACAGCAGCCACGCGAGCGCGAGCTGCGCCGGCGTGCGTTCGACGCGTTTCGCCATCTCCTGCAGTCGCCGGTCTCGCAGCAGCCTTGCCTGCTCGATCGGCGAATAGGCCATCACCGGGATCGAGCGCTCGCGCAGCCACGGCAGCAGGTCCCATTCGATGCCGCGCCGGCCGAGGTTGTAGAGCAGCTGGTGGGCGGCACAATGCGTGCCGTCGGGCAGCGACCACAGCTCGCGCATCTCGCCGAGGTCGAGATTGCTCACGCCCCAATGGCGGATCTTTCCCGCGCGGCGCAGCGCCTCGAAACCCTCGACGGTGTCGGCGAGCGCAAAACTGCCGCTCCAGTGCAGCAGATACAGGTCGATGCAGTCGGTGCGCAGCCGCTTCAAGCTGCGCTCGCAGGCGGCAACGCTGCCGTCGCGTGAAGCGTTCGACGGCAGCACTTTGGTGACCAGGAAAACCTGGTCGCGCCGTCCGCCGATTGCTTCGCCGACCAGCGATTCGGAGCGTCCGTCGCCGTACATCTCGGCGGTGTCGATCACCGTGAGCCCGAGGTCGAGGCCGAGGCGGATGGTGGCGATCTCCTCGGCACGCGCGGCGCCCGTCTCGCCCAGGTTCCACGTGCCCATGCCGAGCGCGGCAAGGCGCTCGCCTCCGGGGAGGGGGACAGTGGAAGTCATCGGTTGACGATACTCCGGCCCGAATTGCGCCGCCTGGAGGACGAATGCGAGATGTCTCGAGATGGCAGCGTTCGATATGTACTGTACATTACAGAAATGACACAGATCAACCTGCACGTTACCCCTGATTTCGAAGAAGCCCTCGAGGCGCTGATGCGTGGCCGTGCGCTGCGGAGCAAGTCCGAAGCGATCCGGCACGCGGTGCAGGAGGCCGCGGCGCCATATCTCGCCGTGCCTCCACGGGATTTCTCGTTGTTGCAAGGACTGCTGCTGCGCAGGTGCGCCAAGAAAGGCGAAGCGACCGGTCGTCCGATTGCCGAGTTGGAACGCGAGATCGACGACGAGATGGACCGCGCGCTGGCGCCTCGCCTGCCGGCGCCGAGCAAGCGCGCGAAATGATCGTCGATACCTCCGTCGTCGTGGCACTTGCGGCCGGCGAGGCGAGCACCGGCTGGATCCGCAAGACGCTCGACGAACATGCCAGCGCTGCGTTGCGCATGTCCTGGGTGAACATCGCCGAGTGCGGAATGGTGCTCGAGCGCGCCGTGAGCGGCTCGTCCGAAGCCCTCGAAAGCGCGCTGGCCGCTATCGGCATCGAAGCGCTCGAGGCCGATTACTCCATCCTGCGGCTGGCGATCGACGCCCGGGCGCGCTACCCACTGAACTTCGGCGATTGCTTCGCTTACGCGCATGCGCGTGCTCGAAACGAACCGCTGCTCACGCTGGACCGGGACTTCCTCGCTACCGATCTCGTCGACGTGTTGCACCCCCGGGCCCGTTCGCGCGGAGCGCGCGCAACGCGCTGACATCGCGCGCCTGCACGCCGCTCAGAATCGCGCCTCGGCGATCATCCGGCGGCGCATCGCCTCGTCCGGCATCACGCCCATGCCCGCCTGCGCATTCGCGCGCATGTGGTCCGGATTCCCCGTCCCCGGAATCGCGCAGGTCACCGCGGGGTGCGACACGACGAACTTCAGCAGCAACTGCGCCCAGCTGTCGCAGCCGATCTCGCTCGCCCACGAGGGCAGTGGCCGGTCGCGCAGCGAGCGCAGCAGCCCTCCGCCGCCGAACGGTCGATTGACCAGCACGGCGACGCCGCGCTCGGCAGCGAGCGGCAGGATGCGCTCGTCGGCCGTGCGTTCGTCGATCGAGTAGTTCAACTGCACGAAGTCGAGCGGTTCGGAACGCAGCACCTGCTCGAGCTGCGGATACGCGCTCGACGTGTAGTGCGTGACGCCGACGTAGCGGATGCGGCCGTTCTCCTTCCATTTGCGCAGCACCGGCAGGTGCGTTCGCCAGTCGACGAGGTTGTGCACCTGCATCAGGTCGATCGTCTTCGCGCGCAGCAGTAGCAACGACTCCTCCATCTGCCGCAGGCCGGCTTCGCGCCCGGAGGTCCAGACCTTCGTCGCGACGAAGGCACGATCGCGCGTGCGGGTCTGCTCGAGCAGCCGCCCCGCGACGTCTTCGGCGCGCCCGTACATCGGCGAGCTGTCGACGACCGAGCCGCCGGCGTCGAACAGCGCGAGCAGCACCTGGCGCAGGCGCTCGTATTCGGCGCCGGTGGGCGCGACGTCGAAACCCTGCCAGGTGCCGCAGCCGATGACGGGGAGCGGCTCGCCGGACGACGGGATCGGTTTGCGGTGCATCGTGACATCCCGGGAAGCATCGTGCTGCGCGAAGGTGGGCACGGCGTGACGCGCCAGCGCAACCGCGGCCGCGCCGCGGGTCGCGATGCCGAGCATACGGCGGCGTGGGTTCATGCTGCCGGTCGCGAGAGTCGTGCCGCCCCGCCCGATGTCGAACGTGCAGCAGTATCAGTGCAGTGCCCCACGGCAGAAATGCCCGTGCAGCGCCGGACCCATCAGCTCCCGGAACTGCTCGGCCGACATCCGCAGCAGCCGCTCGTGATCGCCGCCCTCCAGGTAGACGACGTCGTTGTCGTCCAGCTCGTCGTCGACGATCGTCTCGACGCCCCAGGCCATGCCCACCGGCGGCACGGCACCCGGCACGCAGTCTTCGAACATCGACGCGATGCGCCGCTCGTCGCACAGGTGAAGATGCCTGCGCCCGAGCATGACGGACAACTGCCCGAGCATGACCGACTTGTCGGATGGAACCACCGCGAGCATGCAGCCCGCATCGTCCTCGAGCAGCACCGACTTGGCGAGCTGGGCCGGCGGTACGTGGGCGCTGCGCGCGGTTTCCGCACTGGTGCGGCTCGGCTCGTGCTCGCAGATCTCGTATTCCGTACCGTGGCTGTCGAGGTAATCGGTCAGGCGATGGGAGATCGACATGATGGCCTCCGCCGTTCGTGGGATGACGATCCGCCCGGCGGCGAAGCCGGCCGGGCTTCACGGTACAAGTAGTCTGCGCCCCATCGGGGCGTGCCACAACCCGCGTTCCCGAGGCCTTGCGTGCGACCATCGACCCCACCGTCCTTCGTCCACGACATGCCCATCTCGCCCAAAGCCGTCGTGCTCCTCAGCGGCGGCCTCGACTCGACCACCGTCCTCGCGATCGCCAGGAGCCGAGGCTTCGTTGCCTGCGCGCTGAGCTTCCGCTACGGACAGCGCCACATCATCGAAATCGACAGCGCGCGCAGAGTCGCGCACGCCTTCGGCGTGCAGGACCACGTCGTTGCCGAGATCGACCTGCGGGTCTTCGGCGGATCGTCGCTGACCACCGAGGCGGAAGTTCCGAAGGACCGCCCCGCCTCGGAAATGAGCCGCGGCATCCCGAGCACCTACGTCCCGGCGCGCAACACGATCTTCCTGTCGTTCGCGCTCGGCTACGCCGAGGTGCTCGGTGCGAGCGACATCTTCATCGGCGTCAACGCGCTCGACTACAGCGGCTACCCCGATTGCCGCCCGGAATACATCGACGCCTTCGAGCGGATGGCCAACCTGGCGACGAAGGCGGGCGTCGAGGGCACGGCCAGGACGAAGATCCACGCGCCGCTGAGCCACATGACCAAGGCCGACATCGTGCGCGCCGGGACCGCGCTCGGCGTCGACTATTCGATCACGAGCAGCTGCTACGACCCGGGCGCCGACGGGCGTCCCTGCCTGCGCTGCGACTCCTGCAGGCTGCGCGCGAAGGGCTTCCGGGATGCGGGGCTGAAGGATCCGCTGCTGGAGCGCTTCGAAGCACCGTAGGCAAGCGCGGAAAGGGCAGGCTCACTTCCTCGACGACAAGGCGTCGCCCCCCGCCGCCCCGCGCGCCGACCCCTCTCCCGTCAGCACCGGTCGCAGGTTCTCGATCTCCTCGACCATGAAGTCGAAGAACGCGCCCACCCGCGGTGTACGCCGAAGCTCGCGCGTCGTCATCACGCGCCAGGGTCGCGTCAGCGCGGGAATCGGCCCGAGCACGCGCACGAGTTCGTGTTCGTCGTCGCCCAATGCGGTCGGCAACGCGGCAAGTCCGATCCCCGACAGCGCCGAGCGCAGCACTCCGAGAATACTGTCGTTGCGCGCGACGAAATGCGCCTTCGGCGCGACCTCGCGCAACCATCCGGCGGCACGGTGCAGCGACAGCGTGTCGTCGAAGCCGATCAACGGGTGCCGCTCGAGGTCTGCTACGCAGGTCGGCCGCCCGCGCAACTCGACGTAGCGCCGGCTCGCGTAGACGCCCCATTGCGATACGCCGATTCGACGCGCGACGAGGGCGCTGTCGGGCGTCTCTCCGGCGCGCAGCGCGACGTCGGCCTCGCCACGCTCGAGATCGACGTACTTGTCGCTCATCACGAACTGCACGTCGATGCCGGGATAGCGCTCGTGGAAGCGGTCGAGCAAGCCCGCCGCCGCCATCCGGAAGACGAGCGGCTCGGGACACGTGACGCGCACGACGCCGGAGAGATCGTGTCGAAAAGCCTCGATGCGTTGCTGCAACGCGAGCACCGCCTCTTCCACGCGCTGTGCTTCCGCCAGCAGCGACTCGCCGAAAGCGGTCAGCCGGTAGCCGGTGGGCAGGCGGCGCACCAGCGGATAGCCCACGCCGCGCTCGAGCGCGCAGAGTCTGCGCTGCACGGTGGATTGATCGACGCCGAGAAGGCGCGCCGCCGCGATCGTGCTTCCCTGGCGGGCCACGGCGAGGAAGGGCTTCAGGTCGTCCCAGTCGAACACGGGGCCCCCGCATTTCTGCGGCCAGATTATGCAGCGGTGCGCCTTACGCCGTGGCGGTCGCCCTCCTAGACTGAGCGGTTCCTGATTCCCACTGGATGGAGGCCGACCATGAAGAACCTCGCGAACTGGTTCCTGCGACTTGCGGTGCTCTACTTCATCGCCGGCGTGTCGTTGGGGCTGTACATGGCGGCCAGCCAGGACCACACGATGCACCCGGTGCACGCGCACCTGAACTTGCTCGGCTGGGTGAGCCTGGGGCTGTTCGGACTGTTCTATCGCGTCGTGCCCGAGGCCGCGACGACGAGGCTCGCGCAGGCGCACTTCTGGCTCTACGTGCCGGCGCATTTCGTGATGATGGTGCTGCTGTTCGAACTGTTCCGCGGTCATGCCGCGGTCGAGCCTTTCCTCGGCGTGGCGGCGTTCGTCGTCGGCGCGGGCGTGCTGTGCTTCGCGGCCGTGGTGTGGCGGCACACCGGTAACGTCGCCGAATCGTTTGGCGAGCGGTTGATCGCCCGACCGGCAGCGCGACACGAGATCGTCTGAGGCGAGCGCAACGGCGCTCGCGCGCCGACGGAACGCGACCCGCGCGGTCGCGCTTTCCGAGCAGCATGGGCCCGGGTGAACCTGCGCCCGGAACGACCGACGCCGAACCGGAGTCGTTCGCTACTCCTTGCTGCCGGATACGGCGATGCGCCTGCGACTTCCGTCGTCCTTGCTGCTGTGCGCACTGGCTTTGCAAGCCGGATGCATGCTTCCGATTCCTACGCCCGAGCACAAGGTGCTCGCCGGCAAACCGGTGTCCGAGGAGCAACTCGCCATCCTCACCCCCGGCGTCACGACGCAACGCGAGGTCGTGGACCGCCTCGGCCAGCCGGACGTCGTCCGGGAAGAGGCTCGCCTGTACGCCTACGACTGGGTGATGCGACAGGGGATCCTGCGCTGGGCCATCGGGGGCGGATATTCCGGCGCAGCAGGCATGACGGACCTGCCCAGGCACTACCTGCTGCTCATCCGATTCGACGAGAACGACCGCGTGCAGCGTTTCGAGAGAGCGGTTCGCTCGCCACTCGAGCCGTACGGAAAGTTTCTCGAGAAATGGGTGGCCGGCTCCGGCACGAAGTCGTCCGAAGAACCGAAGCAGCAACGGGATTGAACGGCCGATGCGACGCGTGCCCGGCAAGCTTGTCCTCGCCTCGATACTCCTCGCTCTTGTGGGCTGCGCCTCGACCGGTGCGCCGACTGCCGAGGAAAGAACGGCGGTCGCCGCGAGCGAGAAGGCGATCGTGCTGGTGAGGGTGCAATGCACGATCGAGAACCGACAGCCATGTGAACCCTTCCGTCACGTGGTGGGGGACGACAACATCGGCGTGGGTCTGGGTTCGTTCCAGACCGGCGGCGAACCCGAGCGGCTGGCAAGCCGCTTCCTGTCGCCGCAATCGCGCAAGGACGGCTGGACCTTTCTCGTCCTCGCGCCGGGCACCTACTACCTGGCCTTCTACCCGCCCCGGCGCACCGACGTGTTCACCTATGCGCGCGGCATCAAGGACGCCCCTCGCTGGCGGATCGACGTCCCGCCGGACGCCCGTATCGCCTACGTCGGAACGATGCGTCTCAGCGGCGCAAGCGATCGCCTGCTCTTCGGCGGATCGATCATGCGATCGATCCGCGCCGACGAGATGAGCGTGGCGAACGAAGAAGAGCTCGCGCGCGCGCTCGTGAAGGCGGAATTGCCGGGGGCCGGCGAACTGCACACCGTGCTCATGAAGTTGCAGGAAGGGCCGACGATCCTGCATGCGCCGTTGCCGGCGCGGTAGCGCCCGTGGCTCCCGGATCGGGCCCTCAAAGCCTCCTGACTTTCACCGCCTTTCCCTTCACCTTGCCCTCGCCGAGCCCGCGCAGCACTTCCGCCGCGATCGCCCGCTCGACGGCCACGCAGGTCGAGAATTCGTCGACGTCGATCTTGCCGATCTGCCCGGCCCGGAAACCGAGGTCCTTGGTGAGCGCGCCCAGCACGTCACCGGGGCGGATCTTGTCCTTGCGTCCGCCGAGAATCTGCAGCGTGGTCATCGGCGGGCGCAGCGGCTGCGGGTCGCGCGAAGGCACGAGCTCGCTCAGCGAGTGCCATTCGCTGTCTTCGCCCTGCATCCGCTGGATGCGGGCGATGCGCTCCATCTCGTTGCGGCTGACCAGGCTGAACGCCCGCCCGGTTTCGTCGACGCGACCGGTGCGCCCCACCCGATGCGTATGCACTTCGCTGTCGGGCGTCACGTCGACGTTGATCACCGCCTCGATCCCGGCGATGTCCAGGCCGCGCGCCGCCACGTCGGTGGCCACCAATACGCTGCAACTGCGGTTGGCGAAGCGCACGAGCACCTGGTCGCGCTCGCGTTGCTCGAGATCGCCGTGCAACTCCAGCGCGACGATGCCCTGCGCCTGCAGCAGTGCGCGCAGTTCGCTGCAGCGCTGCCGGGTATTGCAGAAGGCCAGCGTGCTCACCGGCCGATAGTGATCGAGCAGCAGGCCGACGGCGTGCAGCCGCTGGTCGTCCTGCACTTCGTAGAAGCGCTGGCGGATCTTCGTAGCCGCGTGGCGCTCGTCGAGCGTGACCTCCTTCGGTTCGCGCAGGAAGCGCCGCGCGAGCTTCGTGACGCTGGGCGGGTAGGTCGCCGAGAACAGCAGCGTCTGGCGCTCGCGCGGGCAGCGCTCGATCACGTACGCGATCTCGTCGGCGAAACCCATGTCGAGCATACGATCGGCTTCGTCGAGCACCAGCGTGTTCAGTGCTTCGAGCGACAAGGTCTCGCGCGACAGATGGTCGACGATGCGCCCCGGCGTGCCGACGACGATGTGCGCACCGTGCGCCAGGCTCGCGATCTGCGGCCGAATCGTCGAGCCGCCGCACAGGACCAGCACCTTGACGTTGTCTTCGGCGCGCGCGAGGCGCCGGATCTCGCGCGCAACCTGCACCGCGAGTTCGCGCGTCGGGCACAGCACCAGCGCCTGTACCGCGAAACGTCGGACGTCGAGCCGCGCCAGCAGCGGCAGCGCGAAAGCCGTCGTCTTGCCGCTGCCGGTTTTCGCTTGCGCGATCAGGTCGTGACCGGCCAGCGCCAGCGGCAGGCTCGTCGCCTGGATGGGCGTCATGCGCTCGTAGCCAAGCTGCGCGAGGTTGGCGAGCGCGGCGGGGGAGAGGGGAAGGGCGTCGAAAGCGGTGTCGATCATCCCGGATTGTCGCAGAGGCGCAGAATGCGCCCCCATGAGATCACCCAAGAGACTGCAGTCGCTGATCGACGAAGGCCTGATCGACCAGGTCGTGCGCCAGTTGATGAGCGGCAAGGAAGCTGCCGTCTACGTCGTTCGATGCGGCAGCGAGACGCTTTGCGCCAAGGTCTACAAGGCGGCCACCGAGCGCAGCTTCCGCCAGGCGGTGGACTATACCGAGAACCGCAAGGTTCGCAACAGCCGCCAGGCGCGCGCGATGGCCAAGGGCACGCGCTTCGGCAAGCAGGCGGCCGAGAGCGCCTGGCAGAGCGCCGAGGTCGACGCGCTGTACCGACTGGCCGCCGCCGGTGTGCGCGTGCCCGCGCCGCGCAATTTCTGCGACGGCGTGCTGCTGATGGACCTCGTCACCGACGAGAACGGCGACGCCGCCCCGCGCCTGAACGACGTGGCATTCACCCCCGAGGAGGCGCGCGAGCACCACGCGAGGCTGCTCGTCGAAGTGGTGCGCATGCTGTGCGCCGGCGTCGTGCACGGCGACCTGTCGGAGTTCAACATCCTGCTCGCAGCCGACGGCCCGGTGATCATCGATCTGCCGCAGGCGGTGGATGCGGCCGGCAACAACCACGCCCCTCGGATGCTGCTGCGCGACGTCGCGAACCTGCGAGGCTTCTTCGGCCGTTTCGCGCCCGAGCTGCTCGAGACCGACTACGGTCACGAGATCTGGGATCTGTATCGGCGGGGCGCGCTGAACCCCGACGTCGCGCTCACCGGTCGTTTCGTGCACGACACCCGGAAGGCGGACGTCGGCAGCGTGCTGCGCGAGATCGACGATGCCCGCGACGAGGAGGCGGCGCGCCGGTTGCGCGCGCAAGCCGCGGCCTGACGGGTAGGCCGGCACGACTGCCCGGCGGCTCGTGCGGGGCCGCCCTGCGGCCCCTTGAAATCCGCGCCGGCACTCCCAGCTTCGGCCCACGAACCCCCAAACAAGGAGGCAATTCTCGACCCGGCGAGCATCGGCGCATTCCGAAACGCGCCGAGTTCCAGCCGCGACGCATCGAGGTGCGGGCGGGTTGAGCGCACGGCCCGGCGGCGAGGCTGCCGGGCGAAGAATGCGTCGCCGGCGTCGCCCAGCAGCAGCGACGCATTCGCCATGCACGAGGCTCTCGCGCGTTCTCGCGAAATTGCGAATCCGGTCAACATCGGAGCCGGGACGAGGCGGCGCTGATCTCTGCCGCCCATAGCGGATTGAGTCGCCAGAGCGGCTGCATCGCATCGGCAGTGGCCGGCGCCTCCGACCACTGTCTCAGCCAGCCTGCTGCTTCGGCGTCGTGTCCGAGCGCGGCGCTCGCCGCGCCCGCCGTGCGCATCGCCGCGCGCCACGACGGTCGAACCTTCAACGCCGCGATCGCATGCTTCAGCGCGCCTTGCGCGTCGCCGGTGAACAGCAGCGCCAGCGCAAGCAGGTCGTACCAGACGAAGTTCTGCGGATCGAAACGGTTCAGTTCGAGTCCGTCGCCGAGCGAGCGGATCGCGGTGCGCGCGTCCCCCGCGTACAGGCTCGCCATCCCGTGCACCAGGTGGCCGAGCGCGAAGCTCGGACTCAACTCCCGAGCGACTTCGGCGCTTCGCAGCGCGCGCTCGACGTCGTCGGCGTAGTTGGCGACGATTGCGAGCGCGTAGTGCGCGTAGGGGTTCAGCGGGTCGAGCCGCACCGCCTCGAGCGCGGCAGCGACGCCTTCGGCCAGGTCTGCCTGCGGTTCGTCGCTCCATCCGTACGCGACGAGCCCCGCATTCACACGGCCGATCCACAGCGATGCCTCGGACAGCCCCGGATCGACGGTTCGTGCCTGGCGAAACAGTTCGCGTGCCTTGCGGTGGGTGTCGCGCGTCACGTGATGAAACAGCCAGGAGCCGTGCGCCACCAACTCCCACGCGGTCACGCTCTGGCTGCGCCGAGACGCGGCATCGCTGCCGACGCTGTCGAGCAGTTGCGGCTCGATCGCTCCTGCGACCTGTCGACACAGCGAGTCCTGGACGGCGAAGAGATCGGCGTCGGCGAAGTCGTAGCGTTCCGCCCACAGGCATCGTCCGGTGCGCGCCTCGACGAGCCGTGCGGAGATGCGAAATCGCGTGCCCGACCGGTGCACCGAGCCTTCGACGAAGTAGCGGACGCCGAACTCGGCGGATGCCGTGCGAGCGTCGACCGACGCGAGCTTGAAGGTCTGGCTCGCGTTGCGCCCCAGTACCGAGAACCAGCGAAAACGTACGAGCGCTGCGATCAGCGCCTCGGTGACGGCGTCGGCGAGGTACTCCTGCGAGGGGTCGTCGCCCAGGTGCGTGAACGGCAGCACCGCGATGCGCGGGCGTCCGCGCTGCTCCGCCTCGGATTCCCCGAGCGGTGCGAGCTCCGACTCCTCCACAGCGACCACGCCGCGGAGCCGGTAGCCCAGGCGCGGAACGGTGTCGATCGCTATCGCGGCGTCGGTGCTCCCGCCGGCGAGCAGCTTGCGCAGCGCCGCGACCTGCACCGGCAGATTGCTTTCCTCGACGACGAGGCCGGACCAGGCGGCGCGCATCAGCGCTTCCCGGGAAACCGGCTCGCCGGCTGCCTCGAGCAGCGCGTGCAGCAGGCGCAGTCCGCGTTGGCCGACCGCGACCGCGGTGCCGTCGCGCACGAGCGTGCCGCGTGCCGTATCGAGCAGGAACGGACCGAACGCAAAGCGTTTCGCCATGAGCTGCTCCGTTTCATGCAATTTAACGCGAATTCAGCGCGGCTTCCGTGACAGCCACGGCCGCCAGGTCGAAGCTGCAGCGGTGAGCCGAAAGTCGGCTCGCGAACCAGACGGAGACGACCATGGAAACGATCGATGCCAACCGCGAACGGTTCGTCGTACGCGGGTCGGAGTCCTTCACCAGCGCGCAAGGCGCGCGCTACGCGCCGGGCATCAGTGCCGAGACGGTAGGTGCGGAATCACTGTTCCTCGGACTGATCACGCTGCCCGCCGGCAAGCGCACGAAAGCGCATACGCATCGACACGAGACGGCGCACTACATGCTGAGCGGCGGTGAAGTCGAACTGTGGACGGGCGAACGCCTGGAGCATCGTCGGGTCGCGCGGCCGGGCGACTATCTGTTCATCCCGGCGGGAATGCCGCACGTTGCGGTGAATCGTGGATCGGACCCCGCCGTGTTCGTCGGGGCGCGCAGCGAGGCGTCGGTGCAGGAGAGCGTGACGATGCTGCCGGAGTTGGACGGGCTCGTGCCGTGAACGAACTGCGGACTTCATGCGAGTCGGCCACGTGGTAAGGATCGCCCTGGAGACGAGCCCCGCCGCATTGCGCTCGTGTCGTTTTGTGTCAAGAATGGCGCTCGTCGTCGAGCCCGCCGCAGCCCGCCGCGTGCGGGGCGGGTCGCCAATGGGAAACGGCCCCCTGGGCCGTGGAGGATGTAGATGCAGGCCTTGCCCGGCGCGGCGCAGTTGCGCACGCACAGCGCCCTCGGCTGGAAGGTGGGAGTACACGACAACTTCCTTCCGCTCGAAGTCTCGATCACGCGCGGCGCCGACTTCCACGCGGCGCTCACCGCCAGGCAACTCGGCGCGGCGCAGCTCGCCTACGTCGATGCCGACGCGCATCGCGTCACCCGCACGCGCACGCTGTCCGAGCGTTCCGAAAGCGCGTTCCTGAAGCTCTTCTGGCAGGTGGGCGGCGCGAGCCGGCTCGAGCAGGCCGGTCGCCGCAGCGAATTGACGCCCGGTGCCTGGACCTTCTACGACACGTCGCGTCCCTATTCGATCGAGATCGGCGACGCCAGTCAGTTCGTCGTCGCGCTGCTGCCGCTGGATGCCTATCCCGAGTGGAAGTCGCTCGCGACGGACGGGTTGGGCCAGTCGTTCCGCTCCACCGGCGCGTCGCGCGTCGCACTGGGTTCCGTGCTGAGCGCGTTGCGCGACCCGCAGGCCTGCGATCCGGCGTCCGCCGAGGCGGTCTGCACGTCGATCGCCGGGCTCATGCTCGCCGCCGCGCAGAGCGCGAGCGACGTACGCGGCACGCGAGTCGACGCACAACTGGCGCGCGCACGCCGCTACATCGCCAGTCGTATCGAGGACCCCGAGCTATCTCCGGACACCGTCGCCGCCGGGTTGCGCGTTTCCCGCCGCACGCTGTATGCGTGGTTCGAACCCATCGGACAGTCGCCGGGCGCCTTCATCCAGCAAACCCGCCTCGATCGCTGCCGACGGGCACTGCTCGACGCCGACAGCCGCGACAAGACGATCACCCGCATCGCCTTCGACAACGGCTTCAGCGACATGGCGCATTTCAGCCGCCTCTTCAAGGCGGCCTTCGGCGCAGGCCCGCGCGAGTATCGCCGCCGCGCGCAGACCTGAAACTGCACGCCGGATCAACTCCGATCGCACGCCGCTGCAAGTCCGGCGGCTCGTACTGAGGGACGATGGCCGTCGCTGCGGCATTCGACCGCTGCGGGATGCGCCGTGCGCGGCGCGTTCTCCAGCAACGATTCCAGGAGACGCCATGACAACCTATCTCAACACGGTCGATGGCCAGTCCGTCGGCTCGGACAAGACCTTCGCGTCGATCAACCCGGCCACCGGCGAAACGCTCGGCAACGTGCCCGTTTCCACTCGCCAGCAGGTGGCCGACGCGATCGCCGCCGCGCGCGCCGCGCAGCCCGCCTGGGCCGCACGGCCCGACGCCGAAAGAAAGGCGCTGATGATGAAGGTGGCCGAGATCATCAAGGCCAACGACGCCTACCTGGCCGACTGGGTCACGCGCGAGCAGGGCAAGCCGCTCGGCGGTGTCGGCCCCGACCAGGTGCCCGGGGCGCGCTTCGAGGTCTGGGGCTGCGAGGTGTGGACGCAGGTGCCGGCCAGCCTCGACCTGCCGATGGAAGTGGCCTTCGAGGACGAGACGCGTCGCGACGAAGTGCACCGCAAGCCCTACGGCGTCATCGCCGCGATCGCGCCGTGGAACTGGCCGCTGCTGATCGCGATCTGGCAGATCATTCCGTCGATTCGCGCCGGCAACACGGTGGTGATCAAGCCCTCGGAATACACCTCGATCGGCACGCTGGAGATGGTGCGGCTGATCAGCGAAGCGTTGCCGAAGGGCGTCGTGAACACCATCAGCGGCCCGGGCGAGGTCGGTTCCTGGCTGGTGTCCGATCCCGGCATCGACAAGGTGATGTTCACCGGCTCGGCGCGCACCGGCGCGAAGATCGCCGAGGCGGCCGCGAAGAACGTCGTTCCCGTCACGCTGGAACTCGGCGGCAACGATGCCGCGATCATGCTGCCCGACGCCGATCCGAAGGCCATGGCGATGGGCCTGTTCTGGGGCGCCTTCATCAACATGGGCCAGACCTGCGCCGCCGCCAAGCGGCTCTACGTGCCCGAGAGCCTGTTCGAGCCGACCGTGCAGGCGCTGAAGGAACTCGCGCAGGCGATGCCGATGGGCAACGGGCTCGAAGAGGGCGTGGTGATGGGCCCGATCCAGAACAAGATGCAGTACGACAAGGTGGTCGACCTGGTGGAAAGCGCGAAGACGCAGGGCGGCAAGGTCGTCTGCGGCGGCGCGCCGAAGGGCGGCCCCGGCTACTTCTATCCGCTCACGCTGGTCACCGGGCTGAAGGACGGGGACCGCCTGGTCGACGAGGAGCAGTTCGGTCCGGTGCTGCCGATCATCCAGTACCAGAACGTGGAGGACGCGATCGCCAGCGCCAACCGGCTCGACGCCGGCCTGGGCGCGTCGGTGTGGTCGACCGACGTCGAGAAGGCGAAGCAGGTGGCCAGCCGCATCCAGGCCGGCACCGTGTGGATCAACCAGCACGGCATGATCCACCCGATGGTGCCGTTCGGCGGAGTAAAAGGCTCGGGCTACGGCGTGGAGTTCGGGACCGACGGGCTGAAGGCGGTGACGCAGCCGCAGGTGATCAGCATCAAGAAGTAAGGCGAAGGCTCGGAATGCCGCCTGACCGCGGCATTCCGAGTGCCGCGGCGCGCCGGGACCGGCGCGTCGCCGGAATCACTCGCGCAGCGGTACGTGGGCTTCGAACCCGACGACCGAATCAGGAGGAGACCCGAATGAAACGCACCGTTGCCGCTTTCGCCGTCCTGGCCGCACTCGCTCCCCCGGCGCTGGCGGCGCCGAAGAATCCTGCCGACGTCGACGGCGCGCGCATCGTCGCCGCCGACCGCGAACCGGGCAACTGGATGAGCCACGGGCGCACCTACGACGAGCAGCGCTATTCGCCGCTGAAGCGGATCGACGACGGCAATGTCGGCAAGCTCGGCCTCGCATGGACCTACAAGCTCGACGTCGACCGGGGCGTCGAGTCCACCGCGATCGTCGTCGACGGCGTGATGTACACGACCGGCGCACAAAGCATCGTCTACGCGCTCGACGCGCGCAACGGCAAGCTGCTGTGGCGCTACGACCCGCAGGTGCCCGGCGAGAACCTCACGCAGGGCTGCTGCGACACCGTCAACCGCGGCGTGGCGGTCTGGAAAGGCAAGGTCTACGTCGGCACCTTCGACGGCCGCCTGGTCGCGCTCGATGCGCGCAGCGGCACGCCGGTGTGGACCGTCGACACCGTCGAGAACCGCAAGAAGAGCTACACGATCACCGGCGCGCCGCGCATCGTGAAAGGCAAGGTGCTGATCGGCAATGGCGGCGCCGAGTTCGGCGTGCGCGGCTACGTCACCGCCTATGACGCCGAGACCGGCAAGCAGGCGTGGCGCTTCTACACGGTGCCGGGCGATCCGAACGATCCGCCCGAAGACAAGGCGATGGAGATCGCGCTGAAGACCTGGAGCGGGCGCGGCTGGCTCGACTGGGGCGGCGGCGGCACGGTCTGGGATTCGATGGCCTACGACCCCCAGTTGAACCTGCTGTACATCGGCACCGGCAACGGCTCGCCGTGGAACCACAAGTTCCGCAGCGACGGCAAGGGCGACAACCTCTTCCTGTCGTCGATCGTCGCGCTCGACGCTGACACCGGCGAGTACGCCTGGCACTACCAGACGACGCCCGCGGACCAGTGGGACTACACCGCCACGCAGCACATCGTGCTGGCCGATCTGAACATCGACGGCCAGCCGCGCAAGGTGCTGATGCAGGCGCCGAAGAACGGCTTCTTCTACGTGATCGACCGCACCAACGGCAAGCTGATCTCGGCGAAGAACTTCGTTCCGATCAACTGGGCGACGCACGTCGATCCCGCCACCGGCCGTCCCGTGCTCACGCCCGACGCCGACTATCTGTCGGGGCCGAAGGTCGTCGTCCCGAGCTTCCTCGGCGCGCACAACTGGCAGCCGATGTCGTTCAACCCGAAGACGGGCTACGTCTATCTTCCGGGGCAGGAGAGCATGGCCGGCCTGCAGGCGCAGGAAAAGCCGCTCTTCATCCCGCACAAGGCGGTGGTGAACCTCGGCGTCGAGGTGCCCGACCTGCCCGAAGATCCGAAGGTGGAGGCGCAGATCCGCAGCGCATGGAAAGGGCGGCTCATCGCGTGGGATCCGGTGAAGCAGGCGCCTGCGTGGACGCACGAATACGCCGCGCCGTGGAACGGCGGCACGCTGAGCACCGCGGGCAACCTCGTGTTCCAGGGCACCGCCGACGGCCGCGCAGTCGCGTACGCGGCCGACAGCGGCAAGCAGCTATGGCAGGCACGCGTGAACTCGGGCTCGATGGCAGGCCCGGTCACCTACGAGGTCGACGGCGTGCAGTACGTCACCTTCATGGCCGGCTGGGGAGGCGCCTTCCCGCTGGTGACCGGTCCGCTGTCGCTGTCGGCGCGCGTGCAGCCGGAGGCGAGAATCGTCACCTTCCGCCTCGGCGCCAGCGGCAAGCTGCCCCCGGCGAAAAAGGCCGTCGTCGCGCTCCCGCCGCTGCAGAAGATTACGGCGAGCCAGGACGAACTGAAGCAGGCGCGCACGATGTTCAACGGCTTCTGCGGCTCGTGCCACGGCCTGAACGCGGTCAGCGGCGGCGTGCTGCCCGATCTGCGCTACATGACGCCGGCGCGCCACGAACAGTATGTCGCCGTGTTGAGCGGTGCGAAGCTGAACCGCGGCATGCCGAGCTTCGCTTCGGTGCTTCAGGCGAAGGACATGGAGCTGATCCGCCAGTACATCGTCAAGCGTTCGCACGACCTGCAGGAGCAACTGAAACTGCTGCCGGCGGGGACGGCGGCGAACTGAACCCGGTTGCCGCGGGCGGGAGCGCCGGTGCAGCGCGCACCGGTGCGCCGTCCGTCAGCATCTGCTGCAGGTTGTCCTTCTCCTCGACCATGAAGTCGAAGAACGCCGCGACGCGCGGCGTGCGACGCAGCTCGCGCGTGGTCAGCACGCGCCGTCCAGGTACTTGTCGCTCATGGCGAACTGCACTTCGATGCCGGCGCATTTCGTGATGATGGTGCTGCTGTTCGAACTGTGTCCCGACCGCGATCTGAACCCTATATGTTGCGCAGGTTGCGAGCGGTCGCACCGCGCACGGCCGACAGAGGAATGGCTCGATCGAAGGTTGCAAGACATCCGTGGTGGGCAATCGCCAGAGCGAGCAGGTAGACATTGCTGATCTGTTGATGGCCATGGACGCGATCGAAGTCCACTCGATCGTCATCGCGCAGGGAGACGTCGTCGGGCCAGAACTCGTGGTCGAGAGCCGAACACGCCTCACGTAGCCGATCGCGCACCCGTCGAATCCCGACGGCGCCGCGACGACCGTAGCTCGGCGAGTTCATCACGCGGATCACGCGGTTCTCGACCAACGGACAAGTTGCGATGCGTATGCCGCGCGTCTCGATGAGCTGGTTGGCCTGCTCGGAGAAGATGTGCGCGTCGTCGAACAGCGCTACCCAGACGTTCACGTCGAGCAGCAGGCGCATCAGATGCCTTCGCGCTCCATGATCTCGCGCACGTGTTCCGCGGTGATCACCTCGTCACGCTTCGGGAGCACGGCGAAGCGCCCTCGCAGCCGCTGTTGCGGCAGATCCGGAGCGACGTCCTGATTCAGGCCTTGGCGAATCAACCGCGTGACAGCCTCTCCGATCGAGATCCGTTCACGCGTTGCGACCTGCTTGGCAGCCAGGAATGCGTCTTCGTCGATGTTCAAGGTGGTTCGCATATTTTTGACATCATTACATCGAATCAGCATCAGGCCATCGAACGAGTCAACGCAAGTGCCATGGCAGGGGCGCCGCCAAAACCGAAAAGCCGTCTGGCAGCGATCTCGGCAGCGACATACGATATCCGCAGTCGGCCATTCTCGGGAGAGCGGACATGGCGCGAACGACCGCTGCGTGGCTCGGAACCCTGGTCGTGCTCGGATCATTCACGGCGTCGCAGGCTGCGCACGCGAAACTCGATACCGCGACTGACCGTCGCTACAGCGGCGTCTACTCGAACGCCTGCACCGACCCCGTCGCGCTGCGGGTGCGCTTCTTCGAGGACACGATGGCCGTCGAGCGCGCCGGCAGGAGTGTCGTGGCGAACAAGGTGCGGATGCAGAAAGCATCCCGCGCCGGCGCGACGCCCGACTTCCAGGGCTTGGTCGTGGGAGAGGTTCGCGGCGGCGACGGCCTCGCGTTCGCGCTGCACCACAACCCCGAAGGCCTGTTCGCGACGATCGAGGGCGGCACGAAGTCTCTCGCCGCGCTCGGCCCCGGCGTGCAGGGCCAGCGGCTGCGGCACTGCGATCCGAACCGCAACGCGCTTCCCGGTGCGGCTCCGGCGCAGGCCACGCAGTCGCCGCCCGACCTGCTGCGCGACGCGCAGTTCCGTGCCGCGTATTCGAAGGCGCTCGGACCGTTGTCGCGCGAGCGCTGGCTCGAGCGGATGGACGGCCCGGCGCCGCCGCTGCGCAAGCTTACGATCGGCGGCGTCGAGTACACCGTGGCGGCGGTGTGCAAGCCGCACGACTGCGCGGAGCACAACATGGTCGTGCTGTACGAGCCGCGACAGGGCTCGGTATACGGGCTCGTTCAACAGCGCGGGGGCAAGCGGATGCTCGGCAGTCCGCCGGGCACGGTGGCCGCCGAGATCGAGAAGCTGTGGACGACGGAGTGGCGCGGTGGACGGTGAGCGATCACCCACATCCACCGCACCCAGGGCCGTCGTTCTCCTCAGCGGCGGCCTCGACTCCACCACCGTCCTCGCCATCGCGAAGAGCCGGGGTTTCGAGCCCTGCGCGCTGAGCTTTCGCTACGGCCAGCGCCACGCGATCGAGCTCGACAGCGCACGCCGGGTGGCGCAGGCCTTCGGCGTGAGAAATCACGTCGTCGCCGAGATCGACCTGCGCGTGTTCGGCGGCTCGGCCTTTCGCTCGGCGTCGACTACTCGATGACCAGCAGCTGCTACGACCCGGGCGCCGACGGACGCCCGTGCGGGCGCTGCGATTCGTGCGGCCTGCGCGCGAAGGGCTTCGCGGAGGCGGGGAAGGAAGATCCGCTGTCGCTGCGCTTCGGGTCGGGGGAGAGGCGCGCGTCATAGATCCCCTCGAACGACACCGCATCGATCGGTTGCGCAATCACTCGTGCAGGTCGGCGAGGAGAAGCAGTGGCGGATGCGCGACGCGGATGCGCCTGCGACTTCGGGTGTCCTTGCTGCTGTGCACGCTGGCCCTGCAGGCCGGATGCATGCTCCCGATTCCCACGCAGGAGCGCAAGGTACTCGCCGGTAAGCCGGTGTCCGAGGAGCAGCTCGCCTTCCTCACCCCCGGCGTGACGACGCAACGCGAGGTCGTCGACCGCCTGGGCCAGCCGGACGCCATCTGGGAGGAGGCTCGCCTGTACGCCTACGACTGGGTGATGCGACAAGGGATCCTGCTCTGGGCCATCGGGGGCGGGTATTCCGGCGCCGCAGGCATGGCGGATCTGCCCAGGAACTACCTTTTGCTCATTCAATTCGACGACGACGACCGCGTGCAGCGCTTCGAGCGAGCGGTTCGCTCACCGCTCGAGTCATACGGCCAGTTCCTCGAGAAGTGGGTGGCCGGCTCCGCAACGAAGTCGTCCGAAGAACCGAACCCGCGACGGGATTGAACGGCCGATGCGAAGCGTTCCCGGCAGGCTTTTTCTCGTCTCGATACTCCTCGGTCTCGTGGGCTGCGCCTCGATCGGTGCGCCGACCGCGGAGGAAAGGACGGCGCTCGCCGCGAGCGGGAACGCGATCGTGCTGTTGCGGGTGCAATGCACGATCGAAGACCGGCAGCCGTACGAACCGTTCCGCCACGTGGTGGGGGACGACAACATCAGCCTGGGACTGGGATCGTTCGAGACCGGCGGCGAACCCGAGCGGCTGGCGAGTCGCTTCCTGTCGCCGCAATCGCGCAACGACGGCTGGACCTTTCTCGTCCTCGCGCCGGGCACCTACTACCTCGCCTTCTACCCGCCCCGGCGCACCGACGTGTTCACCTATGCGCGCGGCATCAAGGACGCCCCTCGCTGGCGGATCGACGTCCCGCCGGACGCCCGGATCGCCTACGTCGGAACGATGCGTCTCAGCGGCGCAAGCGATCGCCTGCTCTTCGGCGGATCGATCTTGCGATCGATCCGCGCCGACGAGATGAGCGTGGCGAACGAAGAAGAGCTCGCGCGCGCGCTCGTGAAGGCGCAATTGCCTGGGGCCGGCGAACTGCGCACCGTGCTCATGAAGTTGCAGGAAGGGCCGACGATCCTGCACGCGCCGTTGCCGGCGCGGTAGCGCGCGAAGCACGACGACGACGACCAGCCCGGCGCCGGCATCGCACGGGCGCTGCGTGCCCTCTTGAAATCGTCGCGCCCGCTCCCAGCTTCGCGCCACGAACCCCCAGTAAAGGAGGCATCCCGATGATCGGAAGTCTGTGGAGTGGTTTCGACGCCGGCATGTTCGACGACCTCCGCCGCATCGAGCGCGAGTTCGGCCGGCTCTTCCAGGACGGGCAGCCGGTGCCGGCCGGCATCCGCGCGATGCGCCGCGGCGCGTTCCCGCCGATGAACGTCGGCGTCACGGCCGACCGTGTCGACGTGTACGTGTTCGCCGCGGGAATCGACCCGGCGAGCATCGACCTGTCGATCCAGCAGAACGTGCTGTCGATCTCGGGGCGACGCGACCCGCCGGAAAGCGCCGACAAGGCCGCGTACTACCGCCGCGAGCGCTTCAGCGGCGAGTTCCGGCGTGCCGTGACGCTGCCCGAGGACGTCGATCCCGAGCGCGTGGACGCGAAGTACCGCGACGGTGTCCTGCAGGTGACGATCCAGCGCCGCGAAGCGACCCGTCCGCGTCGCGTACCGGTGCAGTGACTCAGGAGGCGATCATGGAAGAACGCAACGAAATGGCAACGCGCCAGTCGGGTGGCGTTGAATCGGCCTCGTCCGCGCGGGACCAGGCCGGCGGCGACGAGAACGTGGCGACGATGGCGCCTGCCGTCGACATCTCGGAGAACGAGCAGGGCATCACGCTGCGTGCCGAAATGCCCGGCGTGTCGAAGGACCGGCTCGAAGTGCGCGCCGACCGCAACGGCCTGTCGATCCGCGGCGACGTCTCGATCGAGATGCCGCAGGGCATGCAGGCGCTGTACGCCGACGTGCAGGCGACGCGCTACGTGCGCAGCTTCACGTTGAGCGGCGAGCTCGACCCCGAGCGCATCGACGCGCAGCTCAAGGACGGCGTGCTGACGCTGCAGATTCCGAAGCGCGCCGAGTTCCAGCCGCGGCGCATCGAGGTGCGGGCGGGTTGACGGACGAGGGCCCGGCGGCTGCGCCGCCAGGCCCGCAGACCTCGTATTGCGTGCCGTGCCGGTCGAGGTAGTCGCTCAGGCGAGTGGAGATCGACATGATGTGCCTCCGCCGTTCTCGAAGGGGCGAGAACCCGGCGGAAAAGCCTGCCGGGCTCCGCGGAGCGATCAGTGTGCGCCGGCCGCGGACGGGCGACAACCGGGGCACCCGGGTCGGTGATCCGGCCCGGGCGCCTGCTGCGTCATCCCGGGCGGATGTTCTGGTTCACGCGGAACATGTTCTCCGGGTCGTACTTGCGCTTGACCTGTGCCAGGCGATCGTAGTTCGGGCCGTACGCGGCGCCGACACGGTCGCTCTCGTCGGAGGTGAGGAAGTTCACGTACACGCCGCTGCCGGCATAGGGCGCCGAGGCCTCGAAGAAGTCGCGGGCCCATCGGATGCCGCGTTCGTCGTCTTTGGGGTTGCGGAATGCAGCGGGTGGCCTGTAGCGCAGCGAACGCGCCAGTCGGAGAGCGTCGCTGCGACAGCGACGTCGGTGTCGAGAGCCGCTCGCAAAATCACCATGAACTCACCGGTGATGTGTGCGCAACCGCCACTCGTCGCTGGCGGTCTTTGTCGACCTCGTCCGGATCGGGGCCGTCTTCGGGCCAGAAATCCTCGAACAACAACTCGGCGATTGCGGCCTGCGCCGCGTTGCGATGACGCGAGAACGAGCCCGCTGCGTTCGGTGTCCGAGTGCTGTTGCCTCGTGGCGTATTGAGGAGCCTGAAGTGATGAGTGAAACGTCCACCTATCCCTTGCGCCTGCCGAAGTCGATCGAGGCAGCGGTCGAGAAGATCGCTCCGAAGAAGGCATCAGCATGAACCAGTTCATGGCGACCGCGGTTGCCGAGAACCTCTCCGCGATGAACACCGCAGCCTGGCTAACCGAGCGCAAGGACCGAGCCGCTCAGGCTGCGCGGAGGAAGATCCTGCGTCTCGAGGGCGGTGTTCCGCCGCGGGAAGGTGACGAAAGGGAGTAGCCGCTGCGGCCGCTTATCGCCCCTTTCCGCCAGGGGGAGGCCGGCGGCTGATCCGCTCCGCCATTCGCGTCTGCCACCCCGGGCCCGTGGCACGCCACCGTTCGATGACGTCCGCAGGCAGCCGAAGCGTGATCAACTTGCGCGGATTCGAGGACACCGGTCGCCCGCCCCTATTGACCACGGCTCGCGACAACATCTCTTCGGTGAGCTCGGGGAGTTCCTCGTACTCCTGCGGCTGGATGACGTGTGCGTCAACTTTCGCGAGGTCCGACTTCCAGCTGCGATGAGAAGCGCGCCTTCTCCCGGTCATTGGCTTTCCTCATGCTGAAAACGTGCCGAACCGCGCCACGCGCCGTGTAGCAGATGACGACCATGCGCCCGGCGAGCATGCCGTAGCAGATGATCCGTCGCTCATCGTAGTTCCGGCGCGTGTCTTCGATTTCGACCGTGATCCCGCTGAAGACCCTGCGGGCATCTTCGAAGTCGAGTCCACGGTCCTTCAGCGTGCGAACCCGCTTGCCTGGGTCGAACGAGACACGCATAGTTATTGTAGTTACGGAAACAGGTCGGCGCAACGAGTGCCGCCGTTTCAATCGGCCGGGGCTGAGGACCCTCGCTTCGACGGGTGGTCAAGGCACGCGAACTCGCGAGTCGCAGCTGCTGCGCTTTCCTCTCGAAGCTGCCGTGACAAGCACGCCACGGCAATCGTTGTCCTGCCTTTTTGCTTAGGCAGTTTGGTGGTGCCAGTCCCGATAGCCGCAATCAAAGCGGCGACGCGACGCTCCGATCCGCGCTCGCAATTGAAGCGTTCCTCGTCGTGGAATCGATTCCACATGCGAAGGCGCTCGTTTTGCGAGCGTCGAATCGGGAGTTCCGTGCGCCGGATCATGAATTCCGAGCGGATCGGCGCACCCGCGCGACCCGGCTCCAGCACGCGGGGGCCAGCCCGAGCGTCATCAGGCACACCCGGCCACTCGTCGTACAGCTGCAGCCCCTTCTGGGGCGAGCATTCGAGCATGGCGGCCGCAGAGCCGACGGCACGGCGTGGTGCTGGTCGAGGTAGCCGGTCAGGGAAGTGGTGGAGATCGACGTCGTCGACGCGAGGCAATGCCTTGCACCCCGCGCCGCCAATCGCGATACTCCCACCCGCGCATCAAGAAGGGCCCCGCCCCTGCCAACCTGCCCGCCCGGGCAAGGTGGTTCGCGAAAGCGGATGCGGCCAACCTCGGCAACCAAACGGGTGAACGAATGAACGAGCCTTCCTCCCTGCGCCCCCGCGCCTGACCGCGCGCGAGCCCCGCACCACTTCCGAATACACGCAGCACGCCCGACCCACGTCACGGGTCCGGGGGATTTGATCCCGCTTGCGGCCCCGGGCACATCGCCGAAGCCGCTAAAGAGGAGCACCACGAATGCGCACCCACGCGCTTCGCAGCCTGGCCCTGCACGGCCTCGACCACCTCGACGCGGTCGTCGTCGCCGCGCTCGCCTCCGAAGAGCCGCTGCTGCTCGTCGGCCCGCACGGCAGCGCCAAGTCGGCGCTGCTCAACCGCATCGGCGCCGCGCTCGGCCTCGAGCATCGCCACTACAACGTCGGTGCAGTGTTTCACGCTATCCGCCACTTACGGGCCGCGCCTTTGCCCACGGAGCCGCGTTGCGAATCCTCGCCATGCCGCCCGGCATGGCTGTGGTTCGCGCCTTGCTCCGCGGGCAAATCCGCTGGCCCATAAGCGGCGCATGGCGTGAAACACTGCACTGCCCTGGTCTCCTTCGACGACCTGCTCGGCTCCCCGCGGCCGAACGAGGCACGCACCGAACTGCAATACCTGCGCACGCCGGCCACGCTGTGGGACGCGGAGTCGGTGTTCCTCGACGAGATCTCGCGCTGCCGCCCCGAGGTGCAGAACAAGCTCTTCTCGATCGTGCACGAGCGGCGCGTGATGGGCGTGGCGCTCGAGCGGCTGCGCTACCGCTGGGCGGCGATGAATCCACCGGCGGCCTTCGATGCGACGGGCGACATCGACGACGCGTATCTCGGCTCGCAGCCGCTCGACCCCGCGCTCGCCGATCGCTTCGCGTTCATCGTCGAGTTGCCGACGATGGCGGAGATGACGCCGGCCGATCGACGTCGGCTGATCGCGCACGGCGACGACTTCGCACCGGCCCCGATGCCTCCGCTGCGCGCCCTCGTCGACGCCGCCCATGAGCGCCAGCGCCTGTCGCTCGAAGCCTTCGACGACTGGGTCGTCGGCTACGTCGACTCGCTGGTCGCGCCGCTCGCCGAAGCCGGCCTGCCGATGTCGGGCCGACGCGCCGCGATGCTGCGCCGGTCGATCCACTTCGTGCACGGCGCGCGCGAAGCGCTCGGCTGCGCGAAGAAGAACCGCCCGAGCCAGGCGCAAGCAACGCCGAACGGCGAGACCCCCGAGCCAACCTGCACGATCGACGACTCCGCCCTCGAAGCGCTGCGCTGGGGCCTGCCGCACCGCGCGCGCGGCCGCGCGGCGTGGCAAGAGTCGACGCTGCTCGCGCTGCACCGGCACGCGGTCGAGCTCGCGGGCGAACCGCTCGGCTCGCCGCTCGCGCGCCTGCGCAACGAGCCGAACCCGGTGCGCCGCATCGCGCTCGCGCTCGCGATGCCCGCAGGAACGCTGTCGCGCACCGCGTTCTCCGCGCTCGTCGCCGACGCGTGTGCCGCGCAGGACGTCGCCGGCCGCTACCTGCTCGCGCGCCGCCTGCTGCCCGTGCTCGCCGAGCGCGACACGGCGAACGCGCCCACGCTCGAGATGCTCGCCGAGCCGCTCGGCCGCGTGCTCGACTTCGAGCGCGACGCGACGCACCGCTTGCAGCTCACGCGCGCCGAGGTGACGCGTTACAACGAGCTGCTCGCCGTGCTCGCGAAGCTCGACGCGTCCGACGAGCGCGAGGCGTCGCTCGGCAACGTGCTCTACACGCTCTTCGCTGTCGAGCACGCGAGTTTCGATGCGAAGGAAGTGATCGCGCGCGACGCGCAGTTCGCGCGATGGTTCGCACAGTGCCTGGAGAAGACGGCGGACGACGCGGCGAAGCCAAGCTCGCGCGCGAACCCACCGCGTCCGAAGGAAGGCGGGACGACGCCGAAGCCCACGCGCGCCGCTGCCCGCTCCGCCACCACGAAGGTGGCCTGATGCGCGAATCCGCCGCCTCAGCGCTGCACAACATGTCGGCGCCGCCGCGCAGCACCGTCGACGTGCGGCCGTTGCGTGTGACCGGCAAGGCGCACGGGCGCTCGGCGAGCGGCTTTGACGATGCCGGTAGGCAAGGCCGCGCCGGCGCCAAGGGCCGCACGCCCAGCGGCGAGTTCTTCGCCCGCGTCTGCCTCGTCGGCCTGCTGCACGACGGCCGCGCGCACGAACTGTGCGGCCGCGACATCGCGCGTTCGGTCTGGCGAGAACCCGACGAGTTGATCGACGCCGTGGCAATGCTGCGAACGAACGGGGAACACGGCCCGCGCTTCAAGGCCGAACGACTCGCCGTGCGCGAGCTGTCGCCCACCGCGCTGCACGACGAGTTCCTCGAACGCGTCGCCGCGCTCGGCCCCATGAACCTGCCGCCACTGTTGCTCGCGCGCAGCATCCCGCAAGGCGGCGCCGTGCCTGTGCAGCGCCCGACCGAGCCGCTCGTCGCACTGCGGCTGCTCGCCGGCACGGCAGGCGGGCTCTTCCTGCGCGCCCGCGCACCGAGCGTCGGCCTCTTCCTCTTCGGCACGCCCGGCGCGTCGCTCGGCGCGAACGACACGACCTTCGACTACTACCTGCCCGCCGGAGCCGCACGCCGATGACTAGCGTCCACGCCGTTCACGACACCGAGCGCCACGCCTCCGAGCTCCAGGCGCGCGCGCTGCGCGACCGCATCCACGCCTGCGTGCCCGTCACCGGCCAGGCCTTCGCGAAGCTGCTCTCGCTGCTGTCGATCGAGGTGTCCGATGAGATCCCGACCGCCTCCGTGACGACCGGCGCGCGCTCGTCGATGCTCGTGAACCCCGAATTCGTCGCGCGCCACTGCCGCACCGACGAGCACCTGTCGATGCTCGTGTTGCACGAGCTGTACCACGTGCTGCTCGGCCACACGCGGCTCTACCCGCGCGCGACGCCCGCGCAGAACTGGGCGTTCGACTGCCTGATCAACGCGCAGCTGTGCCGACTGTTCCCGAGCGCGCGATACACGACCTTCTTCACGCAGTTCACGCAGCAGGCGAGCGGACCCGTCGTCCTGCTCGCCCCGCCGCCCGGGTGGGACCCGGATCCGCATCGGCCGCACGAGACTCGCGCGCAGCAGCTCGTCTGCTACGGCGAAGGCAGCGCCGCGCTGCTGCTCGAGGAGACGCACTGGCGCCTGTACAGCGACGAGTCGGTGACGACCGAGGAGCTGTACCGGTGGCTCGAACGAGCGGCAGTCGCAGGCGAACTCGAGAATGCGCCGCTGCTCGGCAACCACGACCCGACCGGCACCGACGTCGACGCGACACTTCTGCACCCGGACGCGCTGCGCGAGATCCGCGACATCGTCGCGCGCTGGCCGATGATCGAGCTGCGCAGCGGCCGCGACCAGGGCGGCGAGATGCGGCGCGACCGCATCACGCTCGCCGAGCGCCGATCGCACGCGACACGCGTGCTGCGCCGCGCGATCGCGCAGGCGGCCAGTCGCTCGGGCAGCGGACTCGCGCAACGCACCGCCGCCACCACCGTGCCGACGCTGTCGCCCTTCGATCGCGGCCACGATCGCAGGGCCGCCGTGCAGCGCGTGCTCGGCTTCGAGCCGCTGCTGTGGTCCGACGCGTCGAGCGTTGTGCAGCGCAGCTCCGTCGAGCGCGTGCGCGTCTACCTCGACCTGTCGGGTTCGATGAGCGGCGTGCTGCCCGCGCTCTACGCCGCGCTCGTCGGCTGCCTCGACCTCGTCGAGCCCGTCGTCTTGGGCTTCTCGACCGGCATTGCACCGCTCACGCACGCGCAGCTACGCGCCGGCGTGCGCCTGAGCACCGGCGGCACCGACATCGACGCCGTCACCGACCACCTGCTCGATGCCGGCGTGCGCCACGCGCTCGTCGTCACCGACGGATGGGTGGGCAAGGTGCCCGACGAGCATCGTCATCAGCTCGCGAGGCGCGGCGTGAAGCTCGTCGTCGCGATTACCGATCGCGGAGACGCGTCGTTCGCCGAGCGGATCGGCGCGCCGGTCCACCGGCTGCCGCCGCTCGACGCCTGATGTTTCCCGTCCGTCCACCACCCCAAAATCCCCTGCCACCCGACCCCGGAAAATGCCATGCCAATGCACCTAGGAAGCACGCACACCGAATCCGCCGAGTTCGTCCTCCCCGGCCACCCCGACAAGCTCTGCGACGCGCTCGCCGATGCGATCGTCGAGCACGTGATGCACGGCGATGCGCTCGGCCAGTGCGGCATCGAAGCCCCCTGCATCTTCGACCGCGTCTTCGTCACCGGCCGCGTCGCCGCGCACCGCGAGGTGCTCGACACGCTCGACATCGACGCGCTCGTGCGCCGCACCTACCGCGAAGCCGGCTACGGCGAAGACGCCGCCGGCCACGTCTGGGGCCCGCGCCCCGAGGACCTGCGCATCGAACGCGCGATGCGCATCGGCGAGTTCGAGCCCGGCGAGCGCGAGCACCGCCACCTCTCCGACGACCAGGCCATCTGCATCGGCTACGCGAACACGATGCGCGACACCGACCACCTGCCGCCCGCGCACTGGCTCGCGCGCCGCATCGCGCGCGAGCTCTTCCGGCTGCGCATCGAGAAGGGCGCCGGCGAGATCGGCCCCGACGGCAAGGTGCTCGCGCAGGTGCGCACCGACGGCCTGCAGTGGCAGCCGCTGCGCGTGTCGATCTCGCTGCACCACGACGAGGGATCGGACTGGCTGCTGCTGCGCCGGATCGCCGAGGAGGCGGTGGCGACCGCGTGCGCGGGCAAGACAATGCCGGAGATCGTGCTAAACGGCGCGGGGATGTTCGTCTGCGGCGGGCCGAACGGGGACAACGGGACGACGGGAAAAAAGCTGGTGATGGATGCGTATGGGCCGACGGTGCCGATCGGGGGCGGGGCTTGGTCGGGAAAGGATTTCAACAAGGTGGATCGGGTGGGGGCGGTGTTGGCGCGGGAGATGGCGCTCGAGGCGGTGGGGCGGGCGAGGTATGAGGCGCGGGTTGAGGTTCAGTATGAGCCGGGGTGTCCGGAAGCCGCTTCGACCGCGCTTTGGATTGATAGCGCATCGCAAGGGGCGCTGCCGAACGCGCTCGCATCAACAAACGCATTTCGATCGGGTCGCCTTTCCCGAGAAGTCGGCGCGTCGCTGCCGGAAATCGCTCGCTGGGGAACGTTCCAGTCCCGATTTTTTAGGGGCATGGCACAGGTGAACTCTAGTGAAACAGACTTACGTACGCGAGAACAGCCCGCTTTGCTGTCAACGTCGGTTGAAATCTGACCCACTTTCGATAGGAAACGTCGGAGTAAATCTGACCCACCTGGTTCTCTCGTGAGGGCGCTGCTGGGTCGCGCAGCGACGCAGCAGCGCCCATCGTCATCTGGCTGCCTTCGACG
>JAJPES010000086.1 GCA_021166725.1 Burkholderiaceae bacterium
TCCACCCGTTTTTATTTTTCTCCTGGTGTGCCTCCTTCAACACCGCGCGGCGGCTCACCGGTGTCCCCCCCAGGTGTGTTCCCAACCCTCCGGGGTGCCCCCACCCCGTTTTTCCCGGCTTCCCGCTTCCTCAGCGCGGCAACTCGCTCACGCCCATCAGTTCCTCGTCCACCGCACGCGCGCACTGCCGTCCTTCGCGGATCGCCCAGACGACGAGCGACTGCCCGCGCCGCACATCACCGGCAGCGAAGACCTTGTCGACGCTCGTCCGGTAGCTTGCCAGTCCTTCGGTCGTCGCGCGCGCATTGCCGCGCGCGTCGCGCTCGACGCCGAAAGCCTCGAGCAGCGACGCGAGCGGCGAAACGAAACCCATCGCCAGCAGCACGAGGTCGGCGGGGATCTCGAATTCGCTGCCCTCGATCTCGCGCATGCGCATCGGCCCGCCCGCCGGATCGCTCGTCCATTCGAGCCGCACCGCGAGCAGCGCGCGCACGCGCCCGTCGGCGCCGGCGACGAAGCGCTTCGTGCCGATCGCCCAGTCGCGCTCGCAGCCCTCTTCGTGCGACGACGAGGTGCGCAGCTTGTACGGCCACCAGGGCCAGGTGAGCTCGCGTCGCTCGTGCAGCGGCGGCTGCGGCATCAGCTCGAGCTGCGTGACCGACAGCGCGCCCTGCCGGTTGCTCGTGCCGACGCAGTCGGATCCGGTGTCGCCGCCGCCGATCACGACCACGTGCCGGCCGCGCGCGCTGATCTCCACGTCGGCGACATCGCCGGCTACGACGCGGTTCTGCTGCGGCAGGAACTCCATCGCGAAGTGCACGCCGTCGAGTTCGCGCCCGGGCACCGGCAGATCGCGCGGATGCTCGGCGCCGGCAGCGAGAACGACCGCATCGAAATCGGCAAGCAGCGTCGTCGCGTCGATGCGCTCGCTGGCGAGGTTCAGCACGCGGCCGGGGTCGGCAGCGCCCGCGACGTCCGCCCCCTTCACGTACACGCCGGTGCGAAAGCTCACCCCCTCCTCGCTCATCTGCTGCACGCGCCGGTCGATGTGCCGCTTCTCGAGCTTGAAGTCGGGAATGCCGTAGCGAAGCAGCCCGCCCACCCGGTCGTTCTTCTCGAACACGGTGACGTCGTGGCCGGCACGCGCCAGTTGCTGTGCGCAGGCGAGACCCGCCGGCCCCGAACCGACGATGGCCACGCGCCTGCCGCTACGGCGAAGCGCAGGCTGCGGCACGATCCAGCCCATCTCCCAGCCCTTGTCGATGATCGCGTGCTCGATCGACTTGATGCCCACCGGGTCGTCGTTGATGTTCAGCGTGCATGCCGCCTCGCAGGGCGCCGGACAGATGCGTCCGGTGAACTCGGGGAAGTTGTTCGTCGACAGCAGCGAGTCGAGCGCGCGCTTCCAGTCGCTCCGATATACGAGGTCGTTCCAGTCGGGAATGATGTTGTTGACCGGGCAGCCGGTCTGGCAGAACGGAACGCCGCAGTCCATGCAGCGCGCGCCCTGGCGCGACGCTGCGTCGTCGGGCAGGCGCTGGATGAACTCGCGGAAATGGTGCACGCGCGTCGCTGCCGCCTCGGCCGCCTCGTGCAGCCGCGCGAACTCGAGGAATCCGGTGATCTTTCCCATGGTCTCGCTTCGTCCCGCGGAAGGTTCGTCGGCCGTTCGGATCAGGCGGCGGTCGCGCCGATGCGGCCGGGCTGCACCGCGCGCGACTCGGCAAGCGCGCGTCGATACTCGTTCGGGAACACCTTGACGAAGCGCGCCCGCTCGCGGTTCCAGTCGTCGAGGATCGCGCGCGCCTTCTCGCTGCCGGTGTAGCGGAAGTGCCGCTCGACGAGCGACTTGAGGATGATCTCGTCGCATTCGCCGCCGTGCCACGTTGCCGGATCGCTGTCGGCCAGCTGCTGCGCGGTGCTCGCGACGCGCTCGAGCGAGACCATCGACGCATTGCAGCGCGAGGCGAAATCGTCGTGCGGGTCGTGCACGTAGGCGACGCCGCCCGACATGCCGGCAGCGAAATTGCGTCCGGTTCCGCCGAGCACGACGACGGTGCCGCCCGTCATGTACTCGCAGCCGTGGTCGCCGGTGCCTTCGACGACCGCAGTCGCCCCCGAGTTGCGCACGCAGAAGCGCTCGCCCGCCACGCCGCGAAAATACGCTTCGCCTTCGATCGCGCCGTAGAGCACCGTGTTGCCGACGATGATGTTCTCGTCGGCGCGACCGCGGAAGTCGTTCGTCGGCCGTACGATGACCCGGCCGCCCGACAGTCCCTTGCCGACGTAGTCGTTGGCCTGGCCGACCAGATCGATGGTGACGCCGCGCGCGAGGAACGCCCCCAGGCTCTGGCCTGCCGTGCCGTTCAACTGCACGTGGATCGTGTCCTCGGGCAATCCTTCGTGCCCGTGGCGGCGCGCGAGTTCCCCCGACAGCATCGTGCCGACGGCGCGATGAACGTTGCGCACGGCGAGGATGAACGAGACCCGCTCGCCGTGGTCGAGCGCCGGCCGGGCGAGTTCGAGCAGCTTGTGGTCGAGCGCGTGCGCCAGTCCGTGGTCCTGCGCCTCTACGCAGCGGCGCGGCGCGTCGGGCGCCACCGGGGGGCGATGGAAGATGCGGGAGAAGTCGAGCCCGCACGCCTTCCAGTGCGCGATTCCCTTCTTCGTGTCGAGCAGGTCGGCGCGGCCGATCAGCTCTTCGAATCGACGCACGCCGAGTTGCGCCATCAGCTCGCGAACCTCCTCGGCGACGAAGAAGAAGTAGTTGACGACGTGCTCCGGTTTGCCTGCGAACTTGCGCCGCAGCACCGGATCCTGCGTGGCCACGCCCACCGGGCAGGTGTTCAGATGGCACTTGCGCATCATGATGCAGCCCTCGACGACGAGCGGCGCCGTCGCGAAGCCGAACTCGTCGGCACCGAGCAGCGCGCCGACGACGACGTCGCGGCCGGTCTTCATCTGACCGTCGGCCTGCACGACGATGCGCCCACGCAGGCCGTTGAGCACGAGCGTCTGCTGCGTCTCGGCCAGTCCCAGCTCCCATGGCGTTCCCGCATGCTGGATCGACGACCACGGCGATGCCCCGGTGCCACCGTCGTGGCCTGCGATGACGACGTGGTCGGCCTTGGCCTTCGCCACGCCGGCGGCGACGGTTCCCACGCCGACCTCCGAGACGAGCTTGACCGACACCGACGCGCGCGGGTTGGCATTCTTCAGGTCGTGGATCAGCTGCGCGAGATCCTCGATCGAGTAGATGTCGTGGTGCGGCGGCGGCGAGATCAGCCCGACGCCCGGCACCGAATAGCGCAGCATGCCGATGTAGTCGGACACCTTGTGACCGGGCAACTGTCCGCCCTCGCCCGGCTTGGCACCCTGCGCCATCTTGATCTGCAGCTGGTCGGCGCTCGCCAGGTACTCGGCGGTGACGCCGAAGCGCCCCGACGCCACCTGCTTGATCCTCGAGCGCAGCGAGTCGCCTTCGCGAAGCACGGTGTCCGCTTCGATGCGCCCGGCGCCGATCACCGAACCGATCGTGTCGCCGTCGCGCACCACCGCGCGGCCGGCGCGCATCTCGGCGCGGTAGCGCAATGCGTCCTCGCCACCCTCGCCGGTGTTCGACTTGCCGCCGATGCGATTCATCGCCACCGCCAGCGTCGTGTGCGCTTCGGTGGAGATCGACCCGAGCGACATCGCGCCGGTGGCGAAGCGCTTGACGATCTCCGCGGCCGGCTCGACTTCGTCGAGCGGCACCGGCTCGCGTTCGTCGAAGCGGAACTCGAACAGGCCGCGCAGCGTCATGTGCCGCACGCTCTGGTCGTTGATCAGCCGCGCGTATTCCTTGTAGGTCGAATAGTCGTTGCTGCGCGTGGCGTGCTGCAGGTGCGCGATCGAATCGGAGGTCCACAGGTGCGCTTCGCCGCGCGTGCGCACCGCGTACATCCCGCCCGGGTCGAGCGCACCGTCGAGCGTCGGGTCGTCGCCGAAGGCGGCGCGATGCGTGCGGATCGCTTCCTCGGCCACCTCGAAGACGCCGATGCCGCCGACGTGGCTCGCGGTGCCGGCGAAGTAGCGGTCGACGAAGGCGCGCGACAGGCCCACCGCCTCGAAGATCTGCGCGCCGCAATAGCTCATGTAGGTGGAGATGCCCATCTTGGACATCACCTTCATCAGCCCCTTGCCGATCGCCTTCACGTAATTGTGAACGGCCTTGTCGGGGCCGATTCCGCCGCCGGTGCGATGCGCCTCGACGAGTGTCTCCATCGCCAGGTACGGATGGACCGCTTCCGCGCCGTAGCCGGCGAGCAGCGCGAAGTGATGTACTTCGCGCGCCGATCCGGTTTCGACGACGAGCCCGGTGCGCGTGCGCAGGCCGCGGTCGACCAGATGCAGGTGTATCGCGCTGGTGGCGAGCAGCGCCGGGATCGCAACGCGTTCGCGCGACATGCAGCGGTCGGAGACGAGCAGCACGTTGTAGCCCGAACGCACCGCATCCTCGGCTTCGGCAGCGAGCGACGCGAGCCGCGCCTCGATGCCCTCCTTGCCCCAGTCGACCGGGTAGCAGATGTCGATCTCGTACGAGCGGAACTTCCCGCGCGTCAGCTCGTCGATCGCGCGGATCTCGGCGATGTCGTCGAAGTCGAGCACCGGCTGCGAGACCTCGATGCGCATCGGCGGGTTGATGTTGTTCAGGTCGAGCAGGTTCGGCCGCGGGCCGATGAACGACACGAGCGACATCACGAGCTGTTCGCGGATCGGATCGATCGGCGGATTCGTCACCTGCGCGAACAGCTGGCGGAAGTAGCTGTACAGCGACTTGTTGCGATCGGACAGGACGGCCAGCGGCGCGTCGTTGCCCATCGAGCCGACCGCCTCCTCGCCGTGCGCGGCCATCGGCAGCAACTGGAACTTCAGGTCTTCCTGCGTGTAGCCGAAGGCCTGCTGCCGGTCGAGCAGCGACGGGCGCTCGCCGTCGGCCTTCTCGTCGGCATGCGGCTCGCCGGGGCCCGGCGAGAGCTCGTCGAGCTTGATGCGGATCGCCTCGATCCACTCGCGATACGGCTTGCTGTTGGCAAGCTGGCTCTTGAGTTCGGCGTCGTCGACGATGCGGCCCTGGTCGAGGTCGATCAGCAGCATCTTGCCCGGCTGCAGCCGCCACTTGCGCACGATGCGGCTCTCGGGAATCGGCAGCACGCCGGCCTCGGAAGCCAGGATCACCATGTCGTCGTCGGTGACGCAGTAGCGCGCCGGGCGCAGGCCGTTGCGATCGAGCGTGGCGCCGACCTGCCGTCCGTCGGTGAACGCGATCGCCGCAGGGCCGTCCCACGGCTCCATCATCGCCGCGTGGAATTCGTAGAATGCGCGCCGCCGCGGATCCATCGACGAGTGCTGCTCCCACGCCTCGGGAATCATCATCATCACCGCATGCGCGAGCGGATAGCCCGCCATCACGAGCAGCTCGAGGCAGTTGTCGAAGGTGGCCGTGTCGGACTGCCCTGCGTAGACGATCGGGTAGAGCTTGGCGAGATCGTCGCCGAGCACCGGCGAACGCATCGCGCCTTCGCGCGCGCGCAGCCAGTTGTAGTTGCCCTTGACCGTGTTGATCTCGCCGTTGTGCGCGATCAGCCGGTACGGATGGGCCAGTGGCCACTCGGGAAAGGTGTTCGTCGAGAAGCGCTGATGCACCAGCGCCACCGCGGTGACGACGCGCGGATCGCGCAGGTCGAGGTAGTACTGCCCGACCTGGCCGCACAGCAGCAGCCCCTTGTAGACGATCGTGCGCGCGGACATCGACGGCACGAAATATTCGCGGCCGTGCTTCAGGCGAAGGTTCTGGATCGCATGGCTAGCCGACTTGCGGATCACGTACAGCTTGCGCTCGAGCGCGTCGGTGACCATGACGTCCGTGCCGCGGCCGACGAAGATCTGGCGGATCACCGGCTCCTTCGCGCGCACCGCCGGCGACATCGGCATCGCCCGGTCGACCGGCACGTCGCGCCAGCCGAGCAGCACCTGGCCCTCGGCGCGCACTGCCCGCTCGAGCTCCTGCTCGCAGGCCATGCGCGACGCATGCTCCTTGGGCAGGAACACCATGCCGACGCCGTACTCGCCGGCCGGTGGCAGCGCGACGCCGGCGCGCGCCATCTCCTCGCGGAAGAACGCGTCCGGAATCTGGATCAGGATGCCGGCACCGTCGCCCATCAGCGGATCGGCGCCGACCGCGCCGCGATGGTCGAGGTTGCACAGGATCTGCAGCCCCTGCTCGACCAGCGAATGACTCTTCTTGCCGCCGATGTGCGCCACGAAGCCGACGCCGCAGGCGTCGTGCTCGAAGCTCGGGTCGTACAGACCCTGTGCGGCGACTGCTTCGTCGGCAGCGGGCATCAGCGGAGTCGAGGGGCGCATGGTCAGGCTCTCCCGCAATCGGAAGGAAAAGCGAACGGAGTGACTCGGGCACTCGGCCCGGTCGGCGAGGCGACGCCGGCCGGGCCTCGACCGGTGCCCCGGCACCGGAAGTCAGCGCTTGCTGACGCGGATAGCAGCGTGACTGATGCTTTTGGAGCGGCAGAAGCGCGTTTGCTCGGTGCGGACGTTCCGATCGCAAACCAGTGTAGCGCTCGACCCGGCCGATTTGAAGCGCCCACAGATCTCTTTTTGCTGCGGTGCACCAACGGAGTGCGGCTCGCCCCGCCGCGGTGCACGGACGCGCAGCTTTGCAGCGCTACGGCAACGCGTCGCTCGCAGCGCCGAGCACGTCGACGGCGCGCAGGCGATCGGGGTCGCCGCCGGTGAGCCGCAGGTGCTCGCGCACCGCGAATCGATCGGTCATGCCCGCGATGTAGTCGGCGATCGCCCTCTCGCCGATTGCATCGACGCGCTGCCGATGCTCGTCGGGCAGCAGCGCCGGATCGCCGCGATAGCGGTGGAACAACTCGCAGACGATCGCGCGCGCGCGCTTCATCACCGCCAGCACCCGCTCGTGCTCGTACAGGTTGGCGTGCAGGAAACGCTTGAGCTCGACCGAGTCCGCCCGAATGCAATCGGAGAAGCGCACCAGCGCCGGGGCCGCGCGCACGGCGTCGATCGAGTGAACGCCTGCCGCGTCGATGCAACGTTGCGTCTCGCCGATCAGGTCGGTGACGAGTTCGTCGATCATGCGCCGGATCGTTTCGTGGACGAGCCTTCGTCCCGACACCTGCGGATGTGCGTTGCGCGCAGCCGCGCAGTGCCGGCCGAACAGGCGCACGCCGATCATCGCGTCGAGCTGCAGCAGGCCCGAGCGCAGCCCGTCGTCGATGTCGTGGTTGTTGTACGCGATCTCGTCGGCGAGGTTCGCCACCTGCGCTTCGAGCGAAGGCTGCCGCCGCAGCAGGAAACGCTCGCCGAGCTCGCCGAGCGTGCGCGCGTTGGCCGGCGAGCAGTGCTTGAGGATCCCCTCGCGCGTCTCGAAGCACAGGTTCAGTCCGTCGTGCCCCGCGTACCGCTGCTCGAGCTCGTCGACCACGCGCAGTGACTGCAGGTTGTGCTCGAAGCCGCCCCACGGTTTCATGCACGCGTCGAGCTCGTCCTGCCCGGCGTGTCCGAAGGGCGTATGGCCCAGGTCGTGCGCGAGAGCGATCGCCTCGACCAGGTCCTCGTCCAGGCGCAGGCAACGCGCGGCCGAGCGCGCGATCTGCGCGACCTCGATCGAATGCGTCAGGCGCGTGCGAAAGAGATCGCCTTCGTGGTTGACGAAGACCTGCGTTTTGTATTCGAGCCGGCGAAATGCGGTGCAGTGGACGATGCGATCGCGGTCGCGCTGGAACTCGCTGCGCGTGGCCGAGCGAGTCGCCGGGAAGCGCCGCCCCCGGCTCTTTGCCGGGTCGGCCGCGTAGTCAGCGCGGACGGGCATGGACGATGGGGTCACCCGGTTGCTCAGCCGAAGGCGGCAAAGGTCTCGGCCAGCACCTCGGACGGCACGCGCCGAACGGTCGCGCTGCCCAGCCTTTCGAGCAGCACGAACTTCGGCGTTCCCTGCTCGGCCTTCTTGTCGATGCTCATCAGTTCGAGCCAGCGCGCGGCCGGCCAGCGCGGCGCTTGCAGCGGCAGGCCGGCGGCGCCGATCACCGCCTGCAGCCGCGCGCACGAAGGCGCGTCGAGCATCGACAGCCGGCGCGACAGGTCGGCCGCCATCAGCATTCCGGTGCCCACCGCTTCGCCGTGCAACCAGCGCCCGTAGCCGGTGCCGGTCTCGATCGCGTGACCGAAGGTGTGGCCGAAGTTCAGCAGCGCGCGCCGGCCGCTCTCGCGCTCGTCCTGCGCGACGACCTCGGCCTTGATCTCGCAGGAGCGGCCGATCGCCTCGCCCATCGCTGCAGGATCGCAGCGAAGCAGCGCGTCCATGTCGTGCTCGAGCGAAGCGAGGTAGTCGACGTCGGCGATCGCGCCATGCTTGATCATCTCGGCCAGCCCCGCAGTCAACTCGCGCCGCGGCAGCGTGCGCAGCACTTCGACGTCGGCGAGCACCAGCTTCGGCTGGTGGAACGCGCCGATCATGTTCTTGCCGCGCGGATGATTGATCGCCGTCTTGCCGCCGACCGACGAATCGACCTGCGCGAGCAGCGTCGTGGGCACCTGCACGAAGTCCACGCCGCGCTGGTAGATCGCGGCGGCGAAGCCGGTGAGGTCGCCGATCACTCCGCCGCCCAGCGCCACGAGAAGACAGTGGCGATCGAAGCGCCGCTGGAGCAGCCGGTCGAGGACGAGGTCGAGCGACGCCTGGTTCTTGTGCGCTTCGCCGTCGGGGACGAGGATCTCTTCGATCGAGGCGGCGCCGCGCAGCGAACGCGCAAGGCGCGCCAGGTACAGGCCGGCCACCGTTTCGTTCGAGACGATCGCAAGCTGCCGACCCTGGGCAAGCGCGGCGAGCGTTGAGTCGGCGTCGATCAGGCCCGCGCCGATGCGGATCGGATACGCGCGCTCGCCGAGCGCGACCTGCAATTCGCGAACATTCATCGGGCCGGCCGCTGCGATTCGGGCAAGGCGTCGATTATAGGATCGACCAAGTCGTCCACCGGCTGGTGCACACTCGTCACCGTGCAATGCGCGATCGACTCGTACAGCGGCTCGCGCTGCGCGAGCAACTGGGCGATCCGCTCGCGCGGATTTTCCGTCTGCAGCAGCGGGCGCGTGCGATCGCGCCGCAATCTTTGCCACAACTCCGGCGCCGCCGCCTTCAGGTAGACGACCCAGCCGTGCTCGCGCAGCAGGCGCCGGTTCTCTTCGGCGAGCACGGCACCGCCGCCGGTGGCGAGCACGATGTCCGGCAAAGTGATCAACTCGGCGAGGATCGCGCGCTCGCGGCGGCGGAAGCCCTCCTCGCCTTCGAGCTCGAAGATCGTCGTGATGGGCACGCCGCAGCGCTGCTCGAGTTCACGGTCGGCGTCCACGAAGCGCCGCCCGAGCCGTATTGCGAGGCGCCGTCCGACCGTCGTCTTGCCGGCGCCCATCATGCCGACCAGGACGAGCGGGCGGGACTCGGCGGGCGCATTCGGTGCGCGGGTCTCGATCATCCAGGCGTGGAAGCGAAGCGGTGAGGTGCCTACAGAGTACCGGACCGTCGCACGGCCGCGTAAAACGCGCGTAAAACGGGGTCACGTAAAACGGGATCAGACCACGATTTCGCCTTGGCGAAAATCGTGGTCTGACCCCGTTTTACGTGACCCCGTTTTACGCGCCTGCCGGCGCGCGCCCCGCGTCAGCGGGCCAGCGCCGTATCGGTGACCACGCGCGGCGTGAGGAACACCAGCAGTTCGGCCCGGTTGTTCGTGCGCGAGTTGTTCTTGAACGCGTTGCCGATCACGGGAATGTCGCCCAGCAGCGGCACCTTGTTGACCTGGTTGCGTTCGAACTGCTCGTAGATGCCGCCGATGACGACCGTGCCGCCGTTCTCGACGAGCACCTGCGTCTGCACGCGGCGCGTGTCGATCGCGAAACCGGCCGGCGTCAGGATGCCGACCGCGTCGCGGTTGACCTGCACCTCGAGGATCACGTTGCCCTCCGGCGTGATCTGCGGCGTGACCTCGAGCTTCAGGTTTGCCTTGCGGAACTGGATCGACGTGGCGCCGCTGGAGGTCGCCTGCTGGTACGGCAGTTCCGTGCCCTGCTCGATCACCGCGGTGCCCTGGTCGGCGGTGAGAACGCGCGGGCTCGACACCACCTTGCCACGCTGGTCGGCTTCGAGCGCCGAGAGCTCCAGGTTCAGGAAGCGCGTGAGGTCCGAGCTGAACAGGCTCACCGCGAAGGTGGCCGGATCGACGCCGGCGATCGCCGCCGCCGGCAGGTTCACGAAGTTCGTGTTCGGCAGCAGCGTGCCGCCCGAGCCAGCCGCACCGGGCAGCGGCGTGAGATCGTGCACGCCCTGCAGGTTGCCCGAGACCGTCGCGCGGCCGAGCGTGCCGCCGGCGCTCGCGTTGATCCGGTTGAAGCCCAGCCGCACGCCGAGGTTGCGCGTGAAGCGGTCGTCGGCCTCGACGATGCGCGCCTCGATCAGCACCTGCCGCACCGGGATGTCGATCTGCGCGATGACCTTGCGCACCTCCTCGAGCCGCGACGGCGTGTCCTGCACGAACACCTTGTTCGTGCGCTGGTCGACGACGACGCTGCCGCGCTTGGAGAGCACGCGCTGCTTCTCGTCGGCGAGCAGCTTCTGCAGCGCCTCGGCCTTCTGGTAGTTCAGCTGGAAAGTCTCGGTGCGCAGCGGCTCGATGTCGGAGATCTGCGCGCGCGATTCGAGCTCGAGCTTCTCCTTGGCTGCGATCTCGTCGCGCGGGGCGACCATGATCACGTTGCCGTTCTTGCGCATGTCGAGGCCCTTGGAATCCAGGATGATCGCCAGCGCCTGGTCCCACGGAACGTCCTTCAATCGCAGCGTGAGGCTGCCCGTCACCGAGTCGCTGGTGACGATGTTCAGGTTCGTGAAGTCGGCGATGACCTGCAGCAGCGCGCGCACGTCGACGTTCTGGAAGTTCAGCGACAACCGCTCGCCCTTGTAGCCGGGCTGCGTACCGGCGACCAGCCGATTCGGATCCTCGCGTACCGGCTTGACCTCGACGACGAACTGCGTGTCGCTCTGGTAGGCGTTGTGCTCCCACTGTCCCTGCGGCTCGATCACCAGCCGCGTGTTCTCGCCCTGCTGGAAGGCGCGAACGGTGCGCACCGGCGTGCCGAAGTCGCTGACGTCCAGGCGCCGGCGCAGGTTCTCGGGAAGCTTCGTGCCGATGAAATCGACGACGACCGTCTGCCCCTGCTGGCGGATGTCGACGCCGACGCCCGGATCGGACAGATCGACGACGACCCGACCTTCGCCTTCCTTGCCGCGACGGAAGTCGATGTCGCGCAGCGCGTGCTCGCCCTTGCCGTCGGCCTTGGCGAAGTTGTAGGTCGAAGCCGGTTGTGCGCTTGCCGCGGCCGAGGAAGTCGGCTCGAGCGCCACGACCAGCGTGTTGCCGTCGATCGACGTTTCGTAGCCCATCGCGCGCTTCAGGTTCAGCACGACGCGCGAGCGATCGCCCGACTGCACGATCGCCACGCTGCGCACGTCGCCCTGCGGCAGTTCGATCGAGTTGTGTCCCGAGCGGTTGTCCGTGTCGACGAAGTCGAAGGCGATGCGCGGCGGATTCGACACCGAGAAGCCCACCGGCGTGGTGGTGGGTGCATTCTTCAGCGCGATGCGCAGGTAAGTGGTGCTGCCCTGCTGCACGCTGCCGACCGACTCGATCGAGTTCGCCTGCGCGAAGGCCGGACCCGCGGCGATGCTGCCCGCCAGAACGGTGCCGACGACGCACAAGGCGCCGACGCAACGGGCGACTTCCTCGCCGAGCGCCCGCATAGCCGGGCCGATGCTGCCGAACATCGCTTTCATTGAGCGCTCCCGTCCTGGATCTGCAGTGTCGTTTCGCGCTCGACCCAGTCGCCGACGGCGTCCTGGACCAGTTCCTTCAGCTTGACCTCGGTCTCGCTGATGCGCGTGATCATTCCGTAGTTCTGTCCGGCGTAGTTGCCCACGCGCGCCTGGTAGACGAGGCGTTCGGCCTGCAGCAGCGCGTACTCGCCTTGGCGATTCGCCAGGTGCCCGACCATGCGGATCGAGTCGAGCGGAAAGGCCTCCAGCGCCTCGCGCTGCCGCTTCGTATCCGGCTTCACGCCGCCGCGCGATGCAGCGGCATCGGCCCCGTCCGACGCACCTCCGAGCTTGGCCACCGAGAACGGGTCGACCTGCCCTTCGTTGTCGTAACGGTACGGCTCGAAGCGACGCGGCTCGCTGATCGGATCCTGCACCGGCCTGGCATTGGCGCGCACCGTCTGCATCCAGTCGCGCAGGTCGGAGTGGTCGTTGGCGCAACCGGCGAGCGATGCCGCGGCCAGCGCACCGAGGATGACGAGCTTCTTCATGTTCGTTCGCATCACTTCTTCTTCGCCTTCGCTGCGGCCGCGCTGCGCCGCTGCTCGGCGATCTCCTCGGAATCGAGATAGCGGAAGGTCTTCGCGATCGCCTCCATCGTCAGGTTGCCGGAGGCCGTCGCGGCCTGGGCACCGCGCTCCGGCGGCAGCGCGACCTGCAGGTTGTTCAGCGTGACGATGCGGGCGAGGTTCGCGATCTCGCTGGTGAATGCGCCGAAGGCGTGGTAGCTGCCGGTTACGCGGATCGCGATCGGCAACTCGGCGTAGTAATCGCGCACGATCACCTGGCCGGGCTTGAACAGCTCGAACTGCAACCCGCGACCCACGCCCGCCTGGTTGATATCGGTGAGCAGCGCGTCCATCTCGGCCTTGCTCGGCAACTGCTTCTCGAGCGCGCTGACGTACTGCATCACTTGTTCCTTCTGCTCTCGCAGCGCCTCCAGGTTCACCGCCTGGCGCATCTTGTCGGTGAACTCCTGCTTGAGCCGCTGCTCCTCGGCGACGCGCGCGTCGAGGTCCTCGAGCTGGCCGCGCCAGTAGCCGCCCCAGGCCGCCGCGCCGAGCGCGACGACGATCGCCGCGAGCAGCGTCATGCGCGGAACGAGCGGCCACAGGCCCGGGTGACGCCCCTGCAGCCCCTGGAACTGGCTGGTGACGGCGGACAGATCGATCGACGGATTGAACCGGGCCATCGCGCTCACCTCACGGAGTTCACCGCCACCGGCGCGCCGGCGACCTTCGCGGGCGCGGCTGCGGGGGCATCGTTGGTGCGCACCAGCGCGTTCAGCGAGAACTCGTACAGGCGCCGGCCGCTGTCCTTCGCGTTCGCCGTCGCGCCGCCGAGTTGCACCGCCTTGATCTCGACGAGTTCCGGACGCTCGAGCCAGGGCGTGTTGTTCGCCAGGTTGCGCAGCAGCTCCGAGACGTGCTCGTTCGACTGCGAGTAGCCGGTGAGCGTGACCTTGCGTTCGTCCTGCCGCATCGACTTCAGGTACAGGCCTTCGGGTACGTGCTTGACGAGCTCGTCCATCAGGTGCACCGGAATCGTCCGATTCGTCTGCAGGCTCTCGACCGCCGCCTGGCGAGCGCGCAGCGCGTCGATCTCCGCGCGCAGCGTGGCGATCTCCTTGATCTGCTCGTCGAGCTTGACGTTCTCGGCGAGGATGAAGTCGTTGCGCGCCCGTTGCTCGTCGATCCGGTTGTCGATGGCCAGTGCGACGAGCACGCAGCCGGCGGCCGCCAGCAGCGCCGTCGCCACGCCCATCACGACGAAGTCCTTCTTGCGCCGCTCGCGGCGCATCTCCCGATGCGGGAGAAGGTTGATGCGCGGAATCATGCGTCGAATCTCCGCATCGCCAGACCGGCGGCGACGAGCAGCGCCGGCGCGTCGGCGCGCAGCTGCCGGTCGCGCACGGCGTCGGACACCTCCATCCCCTGGAAGGGACTGAGGATCTCGGTGGGAACCTGGGTGCGCTGCATCACCGCGTCGGCCAGCCCCGGGACGACCGAAGATCCGCCGGCGAGATAGATCTGGTCGACACGGGTGTACGGCGTGGACGTGAAGAAGAACTGCAGCGCGCGTGCGATGTCGGTAGCGCCCTGCTCGTTGAAAGGCTGCAGCAGGTCGCGCTGGTAGTTGTCGGGCAGGTCGCCGGTGCGCTTCTTGAGCTCCGCCTCCTCGGGCGTCAGTCCGTACAACCGGACGAGATCCTGCGTGAGCTGCTGTCCGCCGAAAGTCTGCTCGCGCTCGAACACCGTCTGCTCGTTGAGCACGACGGCGAGCGAGGTCGTCGTCTGCCCGATCGAGAACACCGCGATGATCTGGCCCTGCCCGTTGTTCGGCAGGAAGCGGGTGACGTGGTCCACCGCCGAGCGAAGCGCGTAGCTCTCGACGTCCATCACCACCGGGTGCAGCCCCGCCATCTCGGCGACGGCCACGCGGTCGTCCACCTTCTCCTTGCGCGAAGCCGCCAGCAGCACCTCGATCTCGTCCTCGGAGCCCTTGGCCGGCCCGAGCAACTGGAAATCGAGATTCACCTCCTCGATCGGGAACGGGATGTACTGGCTCGCCTCGGCCTCGACCTGGACCTCGTAGTCCTCCTCGCGCAGCCCGGCGGGAACGAGGATCTTCTTGGTGATCACCGAGCCTGCGGGCAGCGCGAGCGCGGCTTCGCGCGCCCGTGTGTTGCATTTGCGCAGCGCCCGCGTGAGCGCCTCCGCCACCGCTTCGGGTTTCTCGATATTGCCGTCGACGATGGCGCCGCGCTCTATCGGCTCGACCGCGTAGCGTTCGAGCCGCATCGGCGTGCGCTGGCCCTTTGCGAGCTCGACCACCTTCACGCTCGAGGCGCTGAGGTCGATGCCGACCAGCGGCGGGGAACCTCGGCCAAACAGACTAGCAGGCGCTATCGCCATCGGGAGTCTCGTTGAAAAAGTCCCGTAAACTTAAGGACTTGCGTTTGCTTTTTAACAATCGCTCGCGATGCTAGCGACGAGCTCGATTTACTGTAAAGCGTTTTGTGCGGTAGTTCGCAGCGCGCCGCGACCATCGGTCGTACGCCACCGACCACTGGGCCGCGTTCGCACGGGAGCGCCGATCGACGGCAGCGCGAAAGCCGCGTGCGGCGCGTCGAGGCCGTGACGCGGCGATCCGTATAAAATCCGCAACAGTCCCAGCGGGGTACGCCCGTCCATGCCCGCACGCAAAGCCCGAAAGCCCCGCCCGAAGTCGTCCCCGAAGAAGTCGTTGTGGCTGCGGGTTCCGCTGATGGTGCTGGCGATTCCATTCGCACTCGCCGTCAGCGGCGCCCTGCTCGGCGCCTTCGCACTGCTGCTGCTCAACGACCGCCTGCCGTCGCTCGACGCGATGCTCGACTACCGGCCGCGCATTCCGCTGCGCGTGTACACGGCCGACGGCAAGCTGATCGGCGAGTTCGGCGAGGAACGGCGCACCTTCGTGCACATCGAGGACGTGCCGCAGGTGATGAAGAACGCCGTGCTTGCCGCCGAGGACACGCGCTTCTTCGAGCACATCGGCATCGACCCGGTGGGCGTGGCGCGCGCAGCGGTCACCAACCTGTTCGCCGGCGGCAAGGAGCAGGGCGCGAGCACGATCACGATGCAGCTCGCGCGCGAGTTCTTCCTCACCAACGAGCGCACCTACACGCGCAAGATCGTCGAGATCCTGCTCGCGCTGCGCATCGAGGACACGCTGAGCAAGCAACAGATCTTCGAGCTGTACCTGAACCAGATCTACCTCGGCAAGCGCTCCTACGGTTTCGCCGCGGCGGCGCGCACCTATTTCGACAAGCCGCTGGCGCAGTTGAGCGCGGCCGAGGCGGCGGTGCTCGCCGGCCTGCCGAAGGCACCGTCGCGCTTCAACCCGATGGTCAATCCGGCGCGCGCGATCGAGCGCCAGCGCTACATTCTCGGCCGCATGCGCGAGGCAGGCTTTCTCACGCAACCCGAATACCAGGCGGCGATGACCGAGCGGCTGGTTTTCTCGCCGGCGCGTGCCGACTACCCGGTGCAGGCGCCGTACGTCGCCGAGCTCGCCCGCCAGCTCGCCTTCGACCTGTACCACGAGGACATCTATTCGGCCGGACTGAAGATCTACACGACAATCGACCCCGTGCACCAGGCGGCGGCCAACGCGGCGCTCGAGAAGGGCGTCGTCGACTACGACCGCCGGCACGGCTTTCGCGGCCCCGAACGCACGATCGAGCTGCCCGACGACGCGCATGCGGCCGACGAAGCGATCGACGCGGCGCTCGACGACGCCGACATCGGAAACTTCCTCGCGGCGGTGGTTCTCGAGGCCGATCCCAAGCGAGTCGTCGTCTCGCGCGGCGACGGCAAGCCGATCGAGATCACCGGCAACGACCTGAAGTTCGTCGCGTCTGCGCTCGGACCGCGCGCCAACGCCTCGCGGCGCCTGGTACGCGGCTCGGTCATCCGCATCTCGCGCGACGACGACGGCAGCTACCGGATCTCGCAACTGCCCGAGGTGCAGGCGGCCTTCGTCTCGATGGACACGCACGACGGCGCGGTGCGCGCGCTGGTCGGCGGCTTCGACTTCGAGCGCAACCGCTTCAATCGCGTGGTGCAGGCGTGGCGCCAACCCGGGTCGAGCTTCAAGCCGTTCATCTACTCGGCGTCGCTCGAGAAGGGCTTCATGACCTCGACCATCGTCAACGACGCGCCCGTGCTGATCGATCCGGCGCGCACCGGCGGCCAGTTGTGGGATCCGAAGAACTACGACGGCAAATACGAAGGGCCGATGCCGCTGCATACCGCGCTGGCCAAGTCGAAGAACATGGTGTCGGTGCGCATCCTCGATGCGATCGGTCCGCAGTACGCGCAGGACTACGTCTCGCGCTTCGGCTTCGATCCCGAGCGACACCCGGCATTTCTGACGATGGCGCTCGGCGCCGGCTCGGTCACGCCGTGGCGGATGGTCGAAGCGATCTCGGTGTTCGCCAACGGCGGGTACCGCATCGAGCCGTACCTGATCGCGCGGATCACCGACAGCGACGGACGACTGCTGGCCGGCGCGAAGCCCGATCGCGCGGGCGACGAAGCGGTTCGCGCGATCGACGAGCGCAACGCGTTCCTGATGGATTCCATGCTGCGCGACGTCGTTCGCATCGGCACCGCCACGCGCGCGAAGACGCTCAAGCGCAACGACCTCGCCGGCAAGACGGGCACGACCAACGACTCGGTGGACGCCTGGTTCGCCGGCTACCAGCCGTCGCTCGCCGCCGTCGCCTGGGTAGGATTCGACCAGCCTCGCAAGCTCGGCGACCGCGAGACCGGCGGCGGGCTCGCATTGCCGATCTGGATCGACTACATGGCCACCGCGCTGAAAGGCGTGCCCGAGCAGCCCGAACGCCCGCCCGACGGCGTGGTGCGCATCGACGGCCAGTACTACCTGTCGGAAACGCGCCCCGGCCAGGGCATCGCCTCGCTCGGCGTCGCCGAGGAGGGCGTTGCCTCCGGCGCGGAAGCCGACCGCATCCGCGACCAGGTGTTCTAGTACGCCGACCCCCCGGTAAAGCAACATGAAAGCGCGTCTTCGGGGCCCGTGCGGCGTGGGCACTACAAGCCCAATGTAGTTGCAAAGGGGCGGGTTTGGGCAAGGGCGGGGGGC
>JAJPES010000027.1 GCA_021166725.1 Burkholderiaceae bacterium
ACGTCGAAGGCAGCCAGATGACGATGGGCGCTGCTGCGTCGCTGCGCGACCCAGCAGCGCCCTCACGAGAGAACCAGGTGGGTCAGATTTACTCCGACGTTTCCTATCGAAAGTGGGTCAGATTTCAACCGACGTTGACACTCAAGCGGGAGCGCATTCGACGCAGGATCTATCCGGGCCGCGACGCCGCCCGCCAGGACGTGTTCGAGTACATTGAGATGTTCTACAACCCGGTGAGGCGTCACGGATATACCGACCGGCTCTCGCCGGTCGAGTTTGAACGGCGCCACACAAACCGGCTCGAATGTGTCTAGAGAAGCCGGGGCGATTCACTTGTACGTTGCCCTCGAGTGGCCTCCGGAAGGTTGAAACATTGCGCCGTCGAAAGTCGGAAACTGCCCATTCAGCCGAGAAACCCGCTGCGAACGCTTCGATATCCGAATAATCGGGACTACTTTAACTAGTGCGAACGATCCCGGGTCTCGCGAGCCATAATTTCGCAGGCCGTACCACGAACTCACGCAGGTCGCGTCCCGTGCGCACGTCGCCATGCAAGTCGCCTTTTCTCCCATCGAAGAGACGCACTCCGCCGTCCTGGCTAGCCGCCTCGAAGGTCTGGCCTGCCTGTCCGTTGACGTCGAATCCAACCCCGAAAAGAACGACCGCATCTTCAAACTGGGCGCCGCACGTTCGGACATCGACGCGACGCTCGAGCTCGACACCGTCCGCACGTCCCAGCGACACGTCGCGCAACGCCTGAACCAGTTCGCCGATGGCGCCGACCTGATCGTCGGCCACAACGTCCGCCGTCACGACCTCCCCGCGCTCGACGCTCAGTTCCCGGGCCTCGACTGGCTGCACCTCCCGATCCTCGACACGCTCGAGCTCTCGCCGCTCGCGTTCCCGCGCAATCCGTATCACCGCCTGGTCAAGGGCTACAAGCTCGTCTCCGACAGTCGCAACGATCCGCTGAAGGATGCGCGCCTTGCGCTCGACCTGCTCGCCGAAGAGATCGGAGCGTTCGCGCAGATGGGCGCCACCGACCCGGCCTGGATCGGCGTGCTGCATTTCCTGTTCCGTGACGACGCGGCGCTGAACCGCATCTTCGGGGAGCTGCGCGGAAGGCCGCCGCCGGACCTCGAGCAGGCGCGCAACGCCGTGCGCAGCGGATTTACCGATCTGTGTTGTCGCACCCGCCTCGCACAGCTCGTCCAGGTTGATCTCGACGGCGACCTCGAACAACGTTGGGCTCTCGCCTACACCCTCGCCTGGCTGCGCGTCGCCGGTGGCAACTCCGTGCTGCCACCCTGGGTCTATGCCACCGCGCCAAGGGTGCGAGCGCTCATCCAGGAACTGCGCGAGATCGACTGCAGCCACCCGGACTGCGACTACTGCAGGCACCAGCACAACCCCGAATCGCTGCTGCTGCAGAACTTCCAGCTCCCCGGCTTCCGTGCGAAGCCGGCGAACGCGAACGGCGGCTCCCTGCAGCGCGACATCGTCGATGCCGGCCTGAAACGCCGCAGCCTGCTCGCCATCCTGCCCACCGGTGGCGGCAAGTCGATCTGCTATCAGCTACCCGCGCTCGCCCATTACTGGCGCAGCGGCAAGCTCACGGTCATCGTCTCGCCGCTGCAGTCGCTGATGAAGGATCAGATCGACAACCTCGTCGCCCGCGGCATCCAATGCGCGGTCACGATCAACGGCTTGCTGACGGCGCCCGAGCGCACGGCCGCGCTCGACAAGATTCGCCTCGGCGACGCCGGCATCGTGCTGGTCTCCCCCGAGCAGTTCCGCAACAAGCGTTTCGTTGAAGCGATCCGCCTGCGACAGATCGCCACGTGGGTTTTCGACGAAGCGCACTGCCTGTCGAAGTGGGGCCACGATTTCCGCACCGACTATCTGTACGTCGCGCGTTTCATTCGTGAGAACTTCTCGGGGCAGGGCGCACCGGTCGCCTGTTTCACGGCCACGGCCAAGCCGGACGTCATCGACGATCTGCTCGATCACTTCAAGGCGGAGCTCGGCCTCGAACTGCAGCAGTTCCTCGGCGGGCACGAACGCACCAATCTCGAATACGTCGTGGTTCCCGTGGAGGAGGCCGGGAAGGCGCAGCGCATCGTCGAGTTGCTCGCGCGCGAATTGCGCCATGGCGGCGCCGGGGTCGTCTTCTGCTCGCGTCGAAAGAACACCGAGCTGTATGCCGAGCTGATCGCGGCCTCGCGCCTGCGCTGCAAGCGGTTCCACGGCGGCCTGCAGCCGAACGAGAAAAAGGAGATCCAGCAGGCCTTCCTCGACGGCGAGCTCGACGTGATCACCGCCACCAACGCCTTCGGCATGGGCGTCGACAAGCCGGATATCCGCGTCGTCATCCATGCCGACATCCCCGGTTCGCTGGAGAGCTATCTGCAGGAAGCCGGCCGCGCCGGGCGCGACGGCCAGCCGGCGAAATGCATCCTGCTCTTCGACGAGAAGGACGTCGAAGCGCAGTTCCGGCTGGCCGCGATGTCGCAGCTGAATCATCGCGACTTCGTCGGCCTGCTCAAGGGCATTCGTCGTCGCGCGCAGCGCTTCCGCAGCGACGAGATCGTCGTGTCGGCGAAGGAGTTGCTCGCCGAGTCGGAGGGCGTCGACATCGAGCTTGCCGCCTCCGACGCCACCACGAAAGTCAACACTGCCGTCGCATGGCTCGAGCGCAGCGGGTTCCTGAAGCGCAACGAGAACCGCAGCCGCGTGTTTCCGGCGAGTCTGCGCGTGGCGTCGCTCGACGAAGCGCTCGCGAAGATCCGGTCGGCGTCGTTGAAGAACGACGACCGCGAGCATTACGAGGCGGTCGCGGCAGCGCTCTACCGCAACCCGACCCCCGACGGGCTGAGCACCGACGACCTTCAGCTCGAGGCCGGAATCGCGCCGGAGGATTGCTTCCGCATCCTGCACGGTCTCGAGCAGCTCGGCATTCTCGCCAACGATCTCGGGCTGACCGCCACCGTCACCAAGGGCGTGAACGGCGCGTCCGACAAGGCGCTCGAGCGGCTCGATCGTTTCGAGCGCGCACTGCTGCAACTGATGACCGAGCAGGCGCCCGACGCGGACACCGACGGCACGGCGCAGCTGCTGAGCATCCGCCCGATGTGCTCGGAGCTGCGCCGCCGGATGGAGCTGCCCGAGGGCGACCCGAGCGTGAATCCGGAGCAGCTCTACAAGTGCATCCGCTCGCTCACCGAGAGCTTCGGCTCGGGTCACGAGCGGCGCAGCGCGATGCAGGTGCGCAGGGTGGGCGCCGACAGCCTGCGCATCGAGCTGCATCGAAGCTGGCAGAACATCCGCGAGATCTGCGATCGCCGACGCGCCGTCTCGCGCGTCGTGCTCGCCTGCCTGATGTCGAAGGTGCCGGCGGACACGCGGCAAGCGAACTATCTCGTCGAATGCAAGGCGAAGGAGCTGCTGGAGGCGATCGATGCCGATCTCGACCTGCGCGGCAGCCTCCACGAACCGGCGACGGCGCTCGAGCATGCGCTGCTGTATCTGCACGAAACCGGCGTGATCCAGCTCGACAAGGGCCGCGCCGTGTTCCGCGCGGCGATGACGATCGAGATGACCGGCGAAGACCCGAAACGCCGCTTCCGGAAGGAAGACTACGCGCCATTGCAGGAGCATTACCGCGAGCGCACGTTCCAGACGCACGTGATGCACGAGTACGCGAAGCTCGGTGCGCAGAAGACGGCCGGCGCGCTCGCGCTCGTCGCCGCCTACTTCAGCTGGCCGCGCAAGCGTTTCGTGAAGGAGTTCTTCAAGGGTCGCACCGAGCTGCTCGAGCTGGCGACCACCGACGATTCGTACCGGCGCATCGTCGACGCGCTGCGCAATCCGGTGCAGCAGGAGCTGGTGCAGAAGCCCGATCGCGGCAACCACCTGGTGCTCGCCGGCCCGGGTTCCGGCAAGACGCGGGTGCTGGTGCACCGCATCGCGTACCTGCTGCGCGTGCGGCGCATTGCCGGCACCCGGATCATCGCGCTGGCCTTCAACCGCAGTGCGGCCGCCGAGCTGCGGCGTCGTCTGTTCGCGCTGGTGGGCGACGACGCGCATGGCGTCACGGTGATGACCTATCACGCGCTGGCGCTGCGTCTTACCGGCACGAGCCTCGCCGGATCGGAGTCGCACGGTCGCACGATCGACTTCGACAGGCTGCTCGCCGATGCGGTCGATCTGCTCGAGGGCCGCACTGAACTCTTCACCGACGCCGACGAGGCACGCGACCGTCTGCTGCAGGGCTACGAGTACATCTTCGTCGACGAGTACCAGGACATCAACCAGGTGCAATACGCGCTGGTCAGCGCGCTCGCAGGGCGCAAGTTGGCGGATGCCGACGGGCGCATGAGCATCATGGCGGTGGGCGACGACGACCAGAACATCTACGCGTTCAATGGCGCCAGCGTCGAGTTCATCCGGCGTTTCCGCAACGACTACGACGCCGAGATCACGTACCTGGTCGAGAACTACCGCTCGACGCAGCACATCATCACGGCGGCCAATCACGTCATTCAGCCGGCGCGCGACCGGATGAAGATCGATCACCCGATCCGCATCGACGCGCGGCGTGCCGATCATCCGGCCGGTGGGCGCTGGAGCATCGTCGATCCGGAGCATCGCGGACGCGTGAGGCTGATTGCAGCGCCCGCCGATGCGAACCGGCAGGCGCAACTCGTCGCCGCGGAGATCGGCCGCATCCGCAGGCTCGCGCCCGACACCGCGCTCGGCGACATCGCGGTGCTCGCGCGCACGCACGAGACGCTCGAGCCGATGCAGGCGCTGTGCGAGATCGACGGCATCCGGTATTCGATCGTGAAGCCGCAGGAGATGGGCGGCGCGATCTCGCTGATGCAGTCACGCGAGGGACGGCGCACGCTCGATGTCGTGCGCGGATATCGCAGGACGCTGATGTCGCCTGCCGTGCTCGGTCGATGGCTTCGGGCGCGTCTGCGCGCGCAGCCCGCCAACCCGGCGTGGCAGGATCTGAGCGCCGCGGCGGTCGACCTGATGCTCGCGTATTCGCAGACCAGGCTGCCGGTGTGCGAAGTCGTCGACTGGCTCTACGAAAGTTCGGGCGCCGCGCGCCGCGACGGCAGCCTCGACGCGTTGCGCTTGATGACCGCGCATCGCGCCAAGGGACTCGAGTTCCGGCACGTCATCGTGATGGATTGCGGCGAGTGGAACCGCGCGGAGGACGAACGCCGGTTGCTCTACGTGTCGATGACGCGTGCAAAGGAGACGTTGACGCTGTTTCGCGCGGACTCTTCGCCGAATCCATTTCTTGCCGATCTCGACGCGGCCGAGAGCGTGGTCGCGTTCGTTCCCGAAGGGATGCCGAGCGTACGGCCGGAATTGCAGACACGGTATCGATCGCTGAGCCCGGCGGACGTCGATATCGGCTTCGCGGGGCGGCATCCGGACGGGCATCGCGTGCATGGCGACATCGCGTGCCTGGAGCCGGGCGATGCGGTGCAGATTTGCGATCGCGAACTGGTTACTGCCGACGGTCGCGTCGTCGGCAAGCTGTCGAAGAACACCAGCCTGCCGGACGGAAATTACGCGGCGAAGGTGACGGGTGTGATGGTGCGCGCGCGCGAGCAGACGCCGCCGGCGTATCTGGACTCGGTTCGGGTGGATCGGTGGGAGGTGTTGCTGGTGGAGGCGGTCGAGCCGCCCAGGGGCGCGGAACGTCGAGACTACGGCGTCTCCACTTCGCGTTTCTTGAGCCGGTAGGCGAGTTGCGGGCGCGTGATTCCGAGCGCCCGCGCAGCGGAACTCAGGTTGCCGCCGGCACGCTCGACGGCGGCGTCGAGCAGAATGCGCTCGACGTCGTCGAGGCTCGCCTTCTTCGACGCGACGTAATCGAGGAAATTGCTGACCGTATCCTCGTCGTGCGAAAGCATGCGGCCGTCGCGCCCGAGCCCCTGCATTCGTTGCCTGCGCGGTTCGGCGGCGATCGACGGAAACAGGTCGGAGCGGTCGATGTACGAACCCGCCGAAGCGAGGATCACTCCGCGCTCGATCACGTTCTCGAGTTCGCGCACGTTGCCCGGCCATGCGTAATGGCGCAGCGCGTGCAGCGCGCGATCGGTGACACCCGGCACGCGCTTGCTGTGCCGCGCGCCGTACCGCTCGACGAAACACTTGACCAGTTCCGGGATGTCTTCGGTTCGCTCGCGCAGCGGCGGAATCGTGATCGGATAGACGTTGAGCCGGTAATACAGGTCGCGACGGAACCGGCCCTGCGCCACCGCGTTTTCCAGATCGACGTTGGTCGCCGCGATCACGCGCACGTCGACCCTGCGTGTGCGCACGTCGCCGACACGCTCGACTTCGCCCTCCTCGAGCACCCGCAGCAGCTTGGCCTGCGCCGATGCGGTCAGTTCGCCGACCTCGTCCAGGAACAGCGTTCCGCCGTGCGCGCGCTCGAAACGGCCCGGGCGCGACTGGTGCGCTCCAGTGAACGCGCCCTTCTCGACGCCGAACAACTCCGACTCGATCAGCGACTCGGGCATCGCCGCACAGTTCATCGCCACGAACGCCGCGCTCGCTCGCGGACCGCTCCCGTGCAACGCGCGCGCAAACATCTCCTTACCAACGCCGGTCTCGCCCAGCAGCAGCACCGTGACCTGGCTCGGCGCTGCCTTGCGGATCAGCTCCCACGAAGCGACGAACGCCGGCGACTGGCCCACGAGATCGCTGCCGCAGGTGTTGCCGTCCAGCGAACCGCGCAGGTTCTTCACCTCGTCCTGCAGGCGCAGGATGTCTTCGGCGACCGAGTCGGGCTCGAAGTACTTCAACTGCTCGGCTGCGTCGGGCCACTCGTCGGTGGTGCGCCCGACGATGTGGCACTCGTGCGCTCCCGCGGCGCGGCACGCGGTTTCCCGGTACAGGATCATGCGCCCCATCAGCGCCGTCGAATATCCCGACGCGTACCCGAGTTGCATCCAGCAGGCGGGCTCCGTGGAGATTCCGAAGAGCTGGCAATGCACGTCGGCCTCGTACGAGTCCTCCCAAGTGAACTCGCCACGGAATATGCCGCGCGCGACGTCCATCGTCATCGAGTCGGAACGCGCACGAACGATTCCTTCGAGCGTGTGCAGCATCGGACCCATCGCGAGCAGTTCGGTGTCGGACGCGTCCGGATAGAGCTCGCGTGCCCACGCGGCGTCGCGCGCGCCCGATGCGAAACCCATACGCAGCAGAACTCCGCGTGCTCGATCCACGCCGAGCGAATCGATCAGCTCCTTTCGCAACGCCGCGACCGATGCGCCGTGCAACAGCAGCATCCGCTGTTCGCCCAGCCAGATGTGACCGGTCGCTACCGAGAACCGCAGGCGCGATGCGAGCGCGTCGAGCCGCTGCGAGAAATCCGCTGGTTGCAACATCGAGGTTCGATCAATCGTTGCCGGCGCGCCCGACGGCGCATCGTTGCGATGCGCTGTTGCAGGCCGGAAATGCCACTGTAGCGCAGTCGACATCGGGCTCATCGAGCCCGTCGCGATGTCGGCTCGTGCACCCCGCCGTAGCCCGCGCATCGCCTTCGACCATTTGATCAATCGCCTCTTCGTTTGATGATTTGATCAACGCCGCCCGCTCGATTGTTGCTGTGCGGCGTAGGGATATCTGCATTGAAATCAATGCTCTTCGATTCCGGCACGCATGTTGCTATGACTCAGCGCAAACCCGCTCGAGGAGGAGACCCATGCGGAACCCGAGAACCCGCGCGACCGTGTCGCGCTGCCTCGCATTGCTTGCATTCGCGGGCATCACATCGACTGCCATCGCCGACAGCAGCGGCAAGTGGCAGAACGGCCAGGAGATCTACCAGAAAGTCTGCGGCTACTGCCACGAAGCGAACGTCGGGCCGGTGCTCAAGGGACGTTCGCTGCCGGTCGAGTACGTGAGCTACATCGTCCGCCACGGCAACCGGGCGATGCCCAGTTTCCGCCCCAGCGAAATCGACGACGAGATGCTCGCGCAAGTCGCCCGGCTGATCTCCGGCAAGCCGGTGCAATGATGGAGCGGCGCGATTTTCTCGGCACCCTCGCGGGCGGCGTCCTGCTCGCCGGCGCGCCGGTGTTCGTGCGCTCGGCAGCGGCGATGCCCGCGTCAGCGGCGTCGACCGCAACGACGATCGCGCCGAGCGCACGCGGCGAATCCGTACTCGTCGTCCACCGCAGCGATCTCCCGGGCGCCACTGCGCTCGCAGCAGCCATCGTCGATTCGCTGCGCGAAGCCGGTACGCCGGCGACGATGCTCGGTCGCAGCGCGGAAGACCTCGCGTCGTTCGCCGCAATCGACGCCGTTCTGCGAGACGCGAACGGCACGCGCATCACCGGCGTCATGGACGACGCAGGCGCGCTGCTGTTTCAGCAACTCGCCGCATCGCAGGGCCGCACCTGGCTCGTCGAGGGCCAGCACCGCTTCGAAGGTGCGGACGTACGGCATCGTTTGCACGCCGCCGGCGCTGCGCCCGCGCTCGCCTGGTCCGAGCCCGCCGAAGGATGGGCGCCGCGGATCGCGCGGCACTACACCGGCATCGTTACGGGACGACCCACGCCCCGAGCAATCGACGCCGGCGCATCGTCGGCGAAGGCTCAAGCGAACGGGACCGGGCTGGTTTCGTTCGTCATCGACTCGAACCAGAGATCCAACGGGAGATCGGCACGATGACTACCCACGACAAGGCGCTACCGAAGGGCGTCGACGCTTCGAAATTCGACAAGGCGCTGGCCGAGCTGCGCACGATCCTGGGCGCCGAACACGTGCTCGCCGACCCCGAGCGTCTCGTCCCGTACAACAAGATCATGATGCCGGTTCCCGACGAGCAGCACGCGCCGTCTGCGGCGATCACGCCGGCGAACGTCGAACAGGTGCAGCAGGTGATGAAAGTGCTCAACGAGCACCGGATTCCCGTATATCCGATCTCGACGGGAAAGAACCTGGGCTACGGCTCGGCAGCGCCGGTGCAGCGCGGGCAGATCGTCATGGACCTGCGCCGGATGAACCGGATCCTGTCGGTCGACGCCGATCTGTGCACGGCACTGGTCGAACCGGGCGTCACCTATCAGCAGCTCTACGATTACCTGCAAGAGAAGAAGCTGCCGCTGTGGTTCTCGTGTCCGGCTCCGTCGGCGATCGCGGGCCCGCTGGGCAACACGGTGGACCGCGGTGTCGGATATACGCCGTACGGCGAGCATTTCCTGTTCTCGTCGGGGATGGAGGTCGTACTCGCCAATGGAGAGGTGCTGCGCACCGGAATGGGCTCGATGCCGAACTCGAACACCTGGCAGGTGTTCAAGTGGGGATACGGACCGACGCTCGACGGGATCTTCACGCAGTCGAACTATGGAATCGTCACGAAGCTCGGCATGTGGTTGATGCCGGCGCCGCCGGACTTCCGGCCTTTCTGCATCCAGTACCCCGACGAGGCCGACATCACGAAGATCGTCGATGCGCTGCGGCCGCTGCGCATCGCGATGGTGATCCCCAACGCGGTGGTCATCGCGCACACGTTGTGGGAAGCGCCGTGCACGCCGGTGAATCGAGCCGACTACCACAAGGGTCCCGGCGCGATCGGCGACGATGCGGTGAAGAAGATTCAGAAGGACCACAACATCGGCGCGTGGAACGTCTACGCCGGGCTGTACGGTACGAAGGAAACCAACGACGCCAACTGGAAGATCATCGAGGCGGTCGCCGCCGGTACCGGCGGCAAGATCGTACGCGCCGAGGAGGCGCGCGGCAGCAAGGCGCTCGAGTACCGCTTCGACCTGATGAAGGGCAAGCCGAACCTCGGCGAGTTCGGGCTGTACAACTGGCGCGGCGGCGGCGGCTCGATCTGGTTCGCGCCGGTATCGCAGGCCAAGGGCAGCGAGACGCAGAAGCAGATGCAGATGGCCAAGCGCATCCTGGCGAAGTACGGTTTCGATTACGTGGGCGAGTTCATCGTCGGCTGGCGCGACATGCACCACGTGATCGACCTGCTGTACGACCGCACCGACGCAGAGCAGACGAAGAACGCATACGCCTGCTACGATGAACTGCTGCACACGTTCGCGCGCGAGGGATACGGCATGTACCGCGCGAACACGGCGTTCGCCGAGAAAGTCGCTGCCACGTACGGGCCGGTCAAACGCGACGTCGAGAGGAAGCTGAAACAGGCGCTCGATCCGAACAACATCATCGCGCCCGGGCGCTGCGGCATCAGCTTGTGAACTGCCCAGACCACGAGGAGACAACCATGAGCATCCAGTCCGTCACCCGCCGCAATGCGTTGCAGACCCTCGGCGCCGGCGCCGCCGGGCTTGCGATGCCGGCGCTCGCGCTGGCGCAGACCGGCCCGGTTCGAATCGGTTATGCGATCGCGCGAACCGGGCCGTGGGCCGGCGGCGCGCAGGTGAGCCAGGAACCGAACTACCTGATGTGGGCCGAGCAGCAGAACACCGCGGGCGGCATGGACGTCAAGGGCGTGCGTCGGCGCGTCGAACTGATCGGCCTCGACGACCGCAGCGAGATCGAGACCTGCATCCGCAGCTACGAGAAGCTGATGGGAAGCGACAAGGTCGACCTGATCCTGCCGCCGTGGGGGTCCAATGCGAACTTCGCGCTTGCGCCGCTGGCGAACCGCTTCGGTTATCCGATGCTCGCGCCGACCGCGTTGTCGCGCAAGCTCGTCGACATGCAGTTGCCGTACTTCTTCGCGACGCTGCAGCAGCCCGATCGGATGATGGGTGCGCTGGTCGACATGCTCGTCGCGAACGACGTGAAGACGATCGCGATTCTCTACATGGACGACCTGTTCGGCCTGGAGAACTTCGCGGCGCTGAACGCCGCGTTGAAGAAGACGAAGATCCAGGTCGTCGAGCGCAAGGGATATCCGCTGGGCGTCAAGGACCTGTCGCAGGTGCTGCGCACGATCAAGGACCAGAACCCCGACGCGTTCATCGGCATCACGTATCCACCCGACACGATCCTCGCCAGCAAGCAGGCCAAGGAGATCGGTTTCAACCCGAAGCTGTTCTACGCGTCGGTCGGCACCGCGTTCCAGTTGTACCGCAACGTCGTCGGCGCGAGCGCCGATGGCGTGACCGGAATGGGGTCGTGGAACGCAAAGACGAGTCCCGCAGCGAAAGCGTATTTCGAGGCGCACACCGCGAAGTTTGGCGGCAAGGAGCCCGATCGCTGGGCCAGCGGCCACTGCTGGGCCGGGCTGGAGATCATGGCGCAGGCGGTGGCGAAAGTGGGCCTCGACCGCAAGGCGATGCGCGACTACGTCGCCCGCAACGAGCACCCGACGATCATCGGACCGATCCGCTTCGAAGGAAGCGAGAACGTGGCAACGCCAGGCAGCGTGGGTCAGTGGCAGAACGGCGAATTCGAGGTCGTCTGGCCGCGCGAGATCGCGACCGCATCGCTGGTCACGCCGAAGCCCGCGTGGAAGTGACGTCCCGGAATGTCGTTCGGGGCATGGTTCGAGCTCGTCGCCTCCGGCTTGATCACCGGGGGCGTCTATGCGCTCGTCGCGCTCGGGCTGAACCTGCAATACGGTTTGATGCGCATCCTGAACATCGCGCACGGCGAGTTCCTGATGCTCGGCGCGTTCGCGACCTGGTTCGCGCACACGAGTTTCGGGATTTCTCCGCTGGCGCTCGCGCCGCTAGCCTTCGTCGTCATGACCGGAATCGGAGTGGCGATCCACCGGCTCACGTTCCGGCGGCTGGCTGCGACGTCGCCGAACGTCGACGTGTTCGAAGCGCGCGGCCTGATGGTCAGCTTCGGGTTGATGTTCCTGGTGCAGAACTTCGCGTCGCTGGTCTGGGGCGGCGAGCTGCGCGGGTATGACTACCTGACCGAGCCGCTGGCCGTCGGCGGTACGCAGTTCGCCGCCAACAAGTTGCTGCTGCTGGCGATCGCGCTCGCGGTGAGCATCGCGCTGATCGTCGTGTTGATGAAAACGCTGCTCGGCAAGGGCGTACGTGCGCTGATGCAGTCGACTGTCGGCGCGCAACTCGTCGGCATCGACACGGCGCGATTGCACCCGCTGATGTTCGGAATCGGGCTGGGGCTGTCGGGACTGGCCGGCAGCCTGTTGTCGATGACGTATGCGATCTCCCCTGCGATCGGCGAGCCGTACACGCTGACTGCGCTGATCGTGATCACGCTGGGCGGCTTCGGCAGCATGGTCGGCAGCCTGTTCGCGGGAATCGCGCTCGGCGTCATCGAGGCGCTCGGCACGCACTTCACGAGCCCATCGCTCAAGCCGCTGCTGTCGTACGGGATCTTCATCGCCGTGTTGCTGTGGAAACCGAACGGGTTGTTTCGCAAATGACGCGCAGGTGAGCGAACGATGAGCGATCGCCGCGTCCTTCTGCGCGACCTGCTGGTGCTGCTGGTGCTCACGGCAGGCGCACTCGCGCTGCCGGCTTTCGCGAGCGAGTTCGCCGTTTCGATGGCGCTCACCTGCCTGATGTACGTGGCGCTCGCCTCGAGTTGGGGCCTGTTCTGCGGCGCGACGCGGTACCTGTCGCTGGCGACCTCGGCGTTCTTCGGCGTCGGCGCGTACACGAGCGCGCTGCTGCTATCGGATCTGCCGTGGCTTCTGACGATCGCGCTCGGCGGCGCGATGGCGGTCGTGCTCGCGGTGGTGATGGGCAGTGCGGTATTGCACCTGCGTGGCACCTATTTTGCGGTGCTCACATTCGGCATGACCGAACTGATCCGCCACGCAATCACCTACGCCGAGAAGACCTTCGCCGGCACGGTCGGCCGCGTGCTCGCCGTGGTCCCCGAGCGCGACACCGTCTACCTGACCTTGCTCGGGCTTGCGGTGCTCGCGGTCGCCACGTCGATCGCAGTGCGGCGCAGCCGGCTCGGACTGGCGCTCGCCGGCATCGGCAACGACGAGCAGCGGGCGCAGACGCTCGGCGTGGACACGCGCACCGTGAAGGTGATCGGCTTCGCGATCACCGCGGCGTTCGCCGGCGCGACCGGCGCGGCGATGAGCGTGCGCTGGACCTACATCGACCCGATGACCGTCTTCAATCCGTTCATCGGGTTCCAGACCGTACTGATCGCGCTGATCGGTGGCGCGGCGACGCTGTGGGGTCCGCTGATCGCGGCGATCGTGTTCAGCGTCATCGCCGAGGCGTTGCGCCTGCAGCTGCCACAGCTGTACATGATGGCACTCGGTCTGCTGCTGATCCTCTCGGTGCTCTACCTGCCGGGCGGACTGGCGTCGTTGCGGCCGAGCAGCTTCGTCGGATGGCGCGACCACATCGTCGGCTGGCGCAACCAGCCGCGCGCGGTCGCGAAGAAGGTGCACGATGGCTGAGTACGCGCGCGCCGTGGGCGTGCCGCACGGCGCAGACGTGTTGCTGGAGTCGCGCGCGGTGACCGTGCGTTTCGGCGGACTGATCGCGGTCGACGCGATCGATGCGCAGTTCCGCGTCGGCGAACTGGTCGGGATCATCGGACCGAACGGCGCGGGCAAGACGACGTTCTTCAATGCGTTGTCGGGCGTGATCGCACCGACGTCGGGCGAACTCGTCGTCGACGGTCGAAATCTGACCGGCGCGCGGCCGCATCGCTACGCGCAGCACGGGATCGCGCGAACGTTCCAGACTCCGCGCGTGTTCGCTGAATTGAGCGTGATGGCCAACGTCGACTTCGGGCTGCAGTTCGCCGGCCGCGGGCGCGGCGGCCCGCCGACGCTGAAGGACGCATCGAGCATCCTCCAGCTGATCGGACTCGCCGGACATGCGGCGCTGCCGGCGGCGGCGATCACGCCGTCGCAACAACGGCTGCTCGAGATCGGGATGGCGCTGGCCACGCGCCCGCGGCTGCTGCTGCTCGATGAGGTTGCCGCAGGGCTGACAGAAAACGAGGTCGAGAACACCGCGCAACTGATTCGACGGCTGCGCGGCGAGCTCGGCCTCACGGTGATCTGGATCGAACACGCGGTGACTACGCTGATGCGCCACGTGGAGCGCGTGCTGGTGCTGCACCAGGGACGCAAGCTCGCAGACGGCACGCCGGGTGACGTCGTTCGCAATGCGGAGGTCGTCGAGGCGTACCTGGGCGACGAAATGCTCGAGCCCGCCGAATGAAGCCCGCGCACTTGCGCGTCGAAGGGCTGAGCGCCGGATACGGACGGTTCCTCGTGCTGCGCGACATCACGCTCGAGGCGCGGCCGGGAATCACCGTGATCCTCGGCCCCAACGGCGCGGGCAAGACGACGTTGCTGAAGGCAATCGCGGGGCTGATTGCGCGCAGCGGCCGCGTACTGCTCGACGGTACGGCGGTACCGCCCGAGGCCCGCCCCAGCCAGATCGTCGAACGCGGGCTGGCGCTGGTGCCCGAGGGACGGCAATTGTTCCCGCAAATGACCGTTCGCGAGAACCTCGAACTCGGCGGATGGTTGACGGCGTCCGCCGACCGAGCGCGCCGGCTGCAGCAGGCATTCGACGATTTCCCGAAACTCGCGCAGCGCGCGGTCCAACTCGCCGGCACGATGAGCGGAGGGGAACAGCAGATGGTCGCGGTGGCGCGCGCCATGATGAGCGCGCCACGACTGCTGATGCTCGACGAACCGTCGCTCGGACTTGCGCCGCGGATGGTCGACGAACTGCTTGCGATCGCGCGGCGCATCGCGAATCAGGGAACCACGGTGCTGATGGTCGAGCAGAACGTTCGCAAATCGCTCGCCATTGCCGACCGCGGGTACGTACTCGAACGCGGACGGCTGGTGGCCAGCGGCCCCGCTGCCCTGCTGGCCCGCTCGTCGGTCGTTCGTTCCGCCTACCTCGGCGCACAGGGCGCTACAGGCGCCGCTGCCCACTCGTCTTCGAAGGAGAAAACCATGTCCGATCTGTCGATGTTGATCAACGGCCTCGCGGTGAGCGCCGAGAAAGCCGCCACGTTCGAGCGGCGCAATCCGCTCGACGGCAGCGTGGCTACGCGCGCGCCGGCGGCCAGCGCCGGCGACGCCGTCGCGGCAGCCGAAGCCGCCGCTGAGGCGTTCAAGACGTGGAGCCGCACCGGTCCCACCGAGCGCCGGATGCTGCTGCTGAAAGCCGCCGACGCGTTGGAGTCGAAGATGCCCGATTTCGTCGCGGCAGTCGCGTCGGAGACCGGCGCAAGCGGAATGTGGGCCGGCTTCAACGTGCAATTGGCAGCAGGGATGCTGCGCGAAGCAGCGGCGCTGACCACGCAGGTGGCCGGCGAAGTGATTCCTTCCGATGTTCCCGGTTCGCTGGCGATGGCCGTGCGCCAGCCGGCCGGCGTCGTGCTCGGGATCGCGCCGTGGAACGCGCCGGTGATCCTCGGCGTACGCGCCATCGCCACGCCGCTGGCTTGCGGGAACACGGTCGTGCTCAAGGGCAGTGAGAATTGCCCGCGCACGCACCAGCTGATCATCGATGCGCTGCAGAAAGCCGGCTTCCCCGCCGGGGTCGTCAACTACATCACGAACGCGCCGGCCGATGCCGGGACCGTGGTCGAAGCGATGGTTGCGCATCCGGCAGTGCGCCGCGTGAACTTCACCGGCAGCACGCGGGTTGGCCGGATCATCGCGGCAACCTGCGCGAAATACTTGAAACCGGTGCTGCTCGAGCTCGGCGGCAAGGCGCCGATGATCGTGCTCGACGACGCGGATCTCGACGCGGCGGTGGACGGCGCCGCGTTCGCGTGCTTTGTCAATTCGGGCCAGGTCTGCATGAGCACCGAGCGGCTGATCGTCGACTCACGGATCGCCGACGCTTTCGTCGAGCGCTTCGTCGCGAAGGCACGCAGCCTGCCGCTGGGCGACCCGCGCGAGCCCGATCCGGTCGTACTCGGATCGGTGATCGGCATGGGCACCGTCGAACACTGCAATGCGCTGATCGACGACGCGCTGGGCAAGGGTGCGAAGCTGCTGTGCGGCGGCAAATCTGCCGACACGCTGATGCCGGCAACGGTACTCGATCGGGTCACACGTGAGATGCGGATCTTCCACGAGGAAACCTTCGCGCCGGTGAAGTGCATCGTGCGCGTCGACGGCGTCGAAGAGGCGGTGGCCTGCGCCAATGAAAACGAATTCGGACTGTCGGCGTCGGTCTTCGGACGCGACCTCGCGCGCGCGATCGAGGTGGCGCGCCGGATCGAATCGGGGATCTGCCACGTCAACGGCCCCAGCGTGCACGACGAAGCGCAGATGCCGTTCGGTGGAGTCAAGGGCAGCGGCATGGGGCGTTTCGGCGGCAAGGCCGGCATCCACGAGTTCACCGAGTTGCGCTGGGTCACCGTGCAGACGACACCGCGACACTATCCGTTCTGACGCAGGGTCGCGAAGTCGGCGCGCTCGAGCAGCAGGGACACCGGGTGCCCCGCCACCAGCCGCGCCGGGGCGTGCTGGTTGAGGAGATGGGCCAGACTTGGCTGATCGAGCGCGATGCCGACGGGGAGGAGGCGCCCACGCTGCGGCCGCTGCAGGCGGCGGTCACATCATCGCAAAGCACCTACTGCGGGTAAGACCTCGATTCACGCGCCGTCGCCCTGCGCGCCGAAATGATGTGGATGAGGTCGAAGAGAGCGACGTAGTCGGAAGGCGACGCGTCGAATACTTGAAGACCGGAGACGGTGCGCCTTCAGTCCGGCAAGAGCAGGTTCCGGAACGGTGAGCGCTGCTTCCAGCGATACGTCCGGAAGTGCGCAGCATGCGCTGCGTTCAGATCGTGGACGTCGAAGCTGCCCTTGACCCAGCTTTCGACAAAGCGCCGTTGCGTGGCGCTGCCGCCCCTGCGCAGCAGAATGTGGCACGTCTCGGTGAGCACCGGCCCGTCGTGACAAGCCGACGCTCGAGGCCCTCGAGAACCTCTACGGCCCGTGCGTGATGCGTGTCGCTGCGGTTGGTCAGCGCAACCCAGAACCCGGTGTCAGCGATGACCGGGGAACTTGTCATCGAGCGCCTCGGCGATAAGCTGCGTTACGCTCTTCCCGGTTCGTGCCTGGATGCGCTCGAGCGTGGCTCTCGTCTCGTCGTTGAGTCGCGCACTGATGCGGGCGGTCATGAGCGATCTCCCATTTGGGTCAGCTGCGAGATGCAGCGGGTTTACGTTGTCTGACAGCGTCAGACAAGCGCCTCGTGCGCAACCTCTCATGAGCGGTCCGTGCCTCAGCTCGCCGGCCGCACCAGCGTCCCGGGGGCGCCACTACCAATCGTTGCGTTTCCGCTCTTGGAATCGATCGCACGAACGAAAACGCATCGATCGGTAGCGCTTGGTAGCGAGTGCAGAGTGCCGATCGTCGGGCTGGCGGGCGCTGGCCAGGGGATCACCCCTGCCGCTCGGCCTCGGAGGAGAATCACCCTCGTGACTTCCGCATCCGACCTTTCATTGCCCATCGGCTTCGACCGCTGGACGCCCGAACTGCGACGTGCGGTTATGGTCGCCCGGCCCGAGTTCTTCACGTGGTCGGCCGAGCAACAGCTTCGGTATCGAGTGAATCTGCCCGACGACGATCGCGAAGGCATCATCGCTGCGCTGCTGCGCGAGCACGGTGAGCGTCGTCCCGCAGCGCGGGCCAGGCTCGAGTCACGCGGCCGCGTCCCGCTCGAGCTGCAGGACCGCATCAACGAGTGGTTGCAGCCGCTCCGGGGAATCGGCGAGGACGCCTTTTCGCTGAACGAGCACTTTGCCGAAGGCAGCAGCATTCTCGAATTCGCGACGCTGCTCGACTACGACCGCGACGACCACGCATTCCAGCAGGACGCCAATCAGCGTGACTTCAAGGACTACGTGGTGGAGCCCCATACCGGTTCGCTGCACAGCACATGGGCGCGCGTGCTCGTGGACGGACGACTGTGCTACGTGACGCTGACGATGGCGTCGTGGCACCTCTTCGGCACCATGGAGGAAGCCGCGAACGCGGAGATCGAGATCCGTATTCCGCATCGCCACGTCCGTGGACCGGAAGACGGCAAGCGCGACGAACGCGGGTCGGTTCGGTGGGACATGCGGGTGGAGGCCGGTGGACAGGAAGCGCTGCTCGAAGAGTTGCAGCATCGGGTCTGGGACGAGCAGTTTAGGCGCCGCCGCGAACTGGGTCGGGTCTTCTGCGAGCAGCGCCGGCGGGCGTGCTTCCTCGACGACCACCCGTGGGAGTATCAGCCCCCGAACGAACGCAACCTGCTCGTCGTCTTCAGCGATCCGGAGGCGCTCGCGGCGGTCCGGTTCGCGTCGTTCCTGAACGACTGCAGGCGCATCGAAAGTGCGTTGTCCGAATTGCGTGCGCTGGAAGCGCGCGAAGCCGAGGGGATGCGCGAGTTCGTTGCTGCGCAGCACGAAGACCTGCTGAGGAACTTCGATCCGCGGGTCGCGCCGCTGCGCAGGAAATTCAAGGTGATGATCCACCCCGACGCGCTACGGGACATGGAGGACGACGGGCTGCTGTAGCGCCGATCCGCTCAGGTTGCTTTCTTCGATGCGAAGCGAAGCCGCACGCGTGGCCCGCTACCGATTGATGCGTTTCCCGCTCGTGGAATCGATTCCACGGATGAACACGCATCAATCGGTAGCGCTCGGTAGCGAGTGCAGCGTGCCGATCGTCGGGCTGGCGGGCGCATCAAGGCTGATCGCGGCGCCCGCCGATGCGAACCGGCAGGCGCAGCTTGGCGGCATGAGCTATTCGATCGTCTGGGTGAAGCTCGTCGGAACGCCTGCCCCGTACGATCGCTTCTCCGAGGTGCTGAACCGCAAGCGACCGCTCAGCCTGCGGATGGTCAAGCGACTGCACGACGGGCTGAAGATCCCGTACGAGAGTCTGCTGGCCGAGTTGCCTCGACGCGCGGATCCGGGGGAAGGTGTTCTGGGGTTGCTCGCGTTAGCGTTCTTGAGCTTGTCCCGCGGCGTAGCGCAATGCCTGCAGGATGTCCTCGCTCTCAAGGTATGGGTAGTCGGTCAGGAGCTCATCGATGCTGCGCCCCGCTCCGATCTGGCCAACGATCATGCCCGACGGTGATTCTCATGCCCCGAATGCAAGGCTTCCCCCCCATCACTCCCGGTCGCTGAGTGATTCGGTCGAGTTCGTTCATTGCGCCTCCCCAGCCTCGTCGAGTCGAATGATGATCTGCTTTTTCAACTGCGAGGCGTATGGGTTCCTGCGAGACCTGGGAAAATCGTATTCCTTGCGCATGCTGCACCTACTGTGGGTAAGACGTTGATTCACGCGCCGTCGCCTTGCGCGCCGAAATATGCGAATCAGGCTGTCTCACCGGCGGTAGCCATGAGAAACGACGAGCAACCGAAGATGAAGCAACGTGATCCTTTCGAGACGCCGCGCAACGACAGGCACTGAGGCTGCGCGCAGCGGCCGACTTTGCCTGTCAGAGCAGTCCCTGCTCGTCGCCCACCAGCCCGCTGACCGGCGTTGCCCTGGCCAGCGCCAGCCACACGTGCAGCGGCAGCCGCTCGACGGGCCTGCGCGGCGCCGGCCGCAATACCTCGAGCTTGTCGCCGAACGCCCGCATCACACCGCACTCGAGCGGAATCTCCTCGGGCCGCGCGATCGGCTTGCCCGCGGCGTCGCTGGCAAGCACGTACCAGCACTCGCCGCCGACGTCGAGGTAGGCCGCGCGCTTCGCGGGTTTCTTCAGGTCGCCGAGCAGGTCGGCCCGGCTGGCTTTCACTTCGTGGACGATCGGCTCGAGATACGCCTCGACGGTCGTGTTGCGGATCGAGAACACGTCGGGGCAGGCGATGCACCAGCCCGCCGTTTGCGCGGGCGTGTTCGCTTCGGCTTCGCCTCCGACGCGCGCTCGAAGGCTCAGGCCTCGCCAGGCGAGCCGGCCGGCCCGACTCATTTCGATCGCCACGCGTTCGACGAGCGCTTCGTGCGCGCTTCGCGCCGCCTTGTTCGCCTGGTAAACCTCGGCGAGCAGCGCCAGCCCGGCGTCGGTGACGCGCATCGTTTCGTTGCCGTCCGGGTGGACGACGCGCGCAACGAGCCCCGCGGCCAGCAACTCGACTTCGAGCATGTCGCGGCACGGCCATCCCGCCGACCGGTAGAGGTCGCGCAGCCGCTGGTGATGCCGGCGCGTGAGGGTCATGTCTGCGGCGGTGTAACTGTCGTTGCGTACAGTACTATATCCGGCTCGCTTCTTTCGACCGCCCGATGCTCGCGCCTGCGGATCCCGCGCTTCTCCCGGTATCGGCACGCACGCTGTGCGAGTTTGCCGCCCGCCGCGGCGACCTCGACATGCGCTTCGGCAACGCTCCCACCGCGCTCGACGGCATCGCCGGCCACCGGCTCGTCGGCTCGCGGCGCAGCCCCGGCTACGAGCGCGAGTTGCGGCTCGAAGGGCGCTTCGACTCGCTGCTCGTGCGCGGGCGCGCCGACGGCTACGACCCGGTCGCCAACCGGCTCGAGGAAATCAAGACCCACCGTCGCGGCGACGCGCCGGTGCCAGGCGACCAGCTTGCGCTGCACCGCGCACAGGCGAACGTCTACGGCTGGCTGCTGTGCTCGAGCCGTGGCCTGTCCGAACTCGAAGTGGCGCTGGTCTACTTCGACATCGGCTCGCAACGCGAGACCGTGCTGAGCGAACGCCATTCGGCCGAAGCGCTGAAGGCGGTCTTCGAAAAGCTTTGCCGGCGCTTTCTCGACTGGGCGCGCGAGCAGGTCCGCCATCGCGCGGATCGGGATGCAGCGCTGTCTGCACTCGGCTTTCCGCACGCCGGGTTCCGCGACGGGCAACGCCGTCTCGCCGAGTCCGTGTACCGGGCGACCGTATCGCGCCGTTGCCTGCTCGCGCAGGCGCCGACCGGAATCGGCAAGACGATCGGGACGCTGTTCGCCGCGTTGAAGGCGGCGCCAGGCCAGCAGCTCGACAAGGTCTTCTACCTGACCGCGAAGACGCCGGGACGCCAGCTGGCGCTCGATGCGCTGGAGCGGATTCGTGCGTCGCACCCGGGCGGAGCGCCGCTGCGTGTAACCGAGCTCGTCGCTCGCGAGAAGGCGTGCGAACACCCGGACAAGGCCTGTCACGGCGAGTCCTGCCCATTGGCGGCCGGCTTCCACGACCGGCTGCCGCAGGCCCGTCGGTCGGCGGCCGAAGCGCAGTGGCTCGACCGGCTCGCATTGCGCGAGATCGCGTCGTCGCACCGGATCTGCCCCTACTACCTCGGCCAGGAGATGGTCCGCTGGAGCGACATCGTCGTCGGCGACTACAACCACTTCTTCGACCGTGGCGGGATGCTGCACGGGCTGTGCGTGCAGGAAGGCTGGCGCGCGAGCCTGCTGGTCGACGAAGCGCACAACCTGGTCGATCGTGCCCGCGCGATGTACACCGCCGAATTGTCGATGTCGGACCTGAAGGCCATTCGGAAGACCGCGCCGGCCTCGCTGCGACGGCCGATCGGTGCGCTGCAACGCGCGTGGCCGGTGACGGCGCCGCCACCGGCCGATGCCTACCGGGTCCTCGAGCGCCCGCCCGCCGCATTCGACGCGGCGCTCGCTCGTCTCACGGGTGCCCTCGGCGAACACTTCGGCGAGCATCCGGGCGACGAGACCCCGGAGCTGCTCGCCTGGTACTTCGCGCTGCTGCGCTTCCAGGACATCGCCGAGCTGCACGGACCGCATTCGATCTGCGACCTCCGGCGCGACGAAGCCGCGCGCGATGCGACGATCTGCATCCGCAACGTCGTGCCGGCGCCGCTGCTGCAGGCGCGTTGGGCGGCCGCCCATTCCGCGACGCTTTTCTCGGCGACGCTGTCGCCCTCGGCGCACTACGTCGACCTGCTCGGCTTGCCCGAATCGACGGTGTTCGTCGACGTTCCGTCGCCGTTTCGCTGCGGGCAACTGGCCGCGCGCGTAATACGAAACGTCTCGACCCGCTTCCGTGACCGCGAGCGCTCGCTCGACTCGGTGGTCTCGGTGATGGCCGGGCAATTTCGCGAGCGGCCCGGGAACTACCTGGCCTTCTTCGGCAGCTTCGACTACCTGCAGCGTGCCGCCTCACGGCTGAACGAACTGCATCCGGGAATCGCCACCTGGGCGCAGTCGCGCCGGATGCCCGAGGCGCAACGCGACGAATTCCTCGCGCGCTTCACCTGCGATTCGAAGGGCATCGGCTTCGCCGTGCTCGGCGGCGCATTCGCCGAAGGCATCGACCTGCCCGGCGCCCGCCTGATCGGCGCCTTCGTCGCCACGCTCGGCCTGCCGCAGGTGAACGAAGTAAACGAGCAGTTCAGGCGGCGGATCGACGCGAATCTCGGCGACGGCTACGAGCACACGTACCTGTATCCCGGCGTGCGCAAGGTCGTCCAGGCCGCGGGCCGGGTCGTGCGCACGCCCGAGGATCGCGGCACCGTCTTCCTGATCGACGACCGCTATGCGCGCAGCGAGGTACGAAGGCTGCTGCCCGGATGGTGGTCGATTCACGATGCATAGCTTGTGCTGGACGGAGTGGGCCGGCCGCTTGCAGGCTCGGGCGAGCATCGTGCGCGCGTCCGGGAATTGCAGCGCACCCTGCTGTCGAACCTTCGACGGATCGGCCGGTGGCGTCGGAGCGACCGGCCTTCGACGCAGCACTGATGCACCGGTGACGCGGACCGATCGCGCACAATGGCTCCCTGGAAGCACCGATGAGACTGCGTCCGCTGGTCGACGACCGGCTGCGGCCACCTGTCTCATTCACATGCAAGGAGAGCCCGAGTTGACAGCGAGAGAATCCGAAGCGGCAGACCTGAATGCCAGGCATGGCTTGAACCCGCCGCACAGCGAGGTGGTTCGCGCATGCCGCATCATCGAGCCGGGCAAGGCGCTCGACATGGGTTGCGGCGCCGGGCGCAATGCACTGTACCTGAGCCGGCTCGGTTTCGACGTGACCGCGGTCGATGCCAACCCGAGCGCCATCGGCATGCTGCAGTCGATCATCGATCAGGAGCGGATCGACAACATCGAGGCGCGTGTCTACGACATCAACCAGGCGGCTCTGGGGGCGACCTACGATTTCATCGCCTGTACGGTCACCTTGATGTTTCTCGACCCGATGCGCGTCGATGACGTGCTCGCCGACATGCAACGGTGCACTCGCGCCGGCGGCCACAACCTGATCGTCGCCGCCATGGACACCGCCGAGCATCCCTGCCCGATGAATTTCCCGTTCACGCTGCGCACGGGGCAGCTGAGCGCGGCCTATGCCGGCTGGGAACTGCTCGAGTACAACGAGGATCTGGGCACGATGCACAACGGCGCGCAGTTGCAGTTCGCCACTTTGCTGGCGCGCAAGCCGGCGTGAGGGCGGCACGCATCGCCGGACATCGCAGAGGCCGACGAAGAAGAGCCGGTCGTAAACCTCGGCCGGGTCATCGGTCGTGCTCGGGGCGTTCGTGGTCATGCCCCGCGGATCATTTCGGCGTGACCACCGCGGCGAAGGTCTGCCAGCGGATCAGGCCATCGACGACGAACAGCGTGTCGGTGGCGAACGCGTAGCGATTCTGCGGCGTCTCGGCCGACCAGGTGACATGCACCAACGCACCGCTGGCGTGCTGCTCGTGCAGTTTCAGCGTCGTGCCGGGTGCCGAGAACTCGGCGATCAAGCCATCGAACAGTGAACGGATCGCCGCCTTGCCTTCGAACACGCCCTGCGGCGTGACGAATACCGAGTCTTCGCCGTAGTCGGCCATTACGGCATCGATGTCGTGGTTCGCGAAAGCGGCAACATGGCGCCCGAACGCAGCCTCGGCGGGTGACGGGCTGACAGCAGCTTGGGAGTTCATCGTCGGGTCCTTCTCGATGATCGAACATGTGCGTAGCATCGACCGGGCGATGAACGAAGGCCATGACCAAGCGTCCGTGCCGGCTGCTGCAGCGTCCGGCGTCGATGTCCTGTCCGACGTGCTTGCATCGGTGCGGCTGACCGGATCGATGCTGTTTCTGGTCGACGCGACGACACCGTGGGTCACCTGGGCACCGCCGGCCGAGGTATTCCGGCCGGTCGTGCTGCCGTCTGCGCAGCAGCTGGTCTCCTACCATGTCGTCACGCAAGGCAGCTGCTGGGCGGGGCTGCGTGGCCGGCCGCCCGAACGCTTCGAGACCGGCGACGTGCTCGTCGTGCCGCACGGCGACGCGTACTTCCTCGCCGAGCCGGCCGACGCGCCGGACAACTACGGACACGAGCAGGCGATCGAATTCTTCCGCTGCATGGCTGCCGGCGAAGTTCCGACCGCGGTCAACGCCGGTGGCGGCGGCGCACCGCAAACGCAGTTCATTTGCGGCTTCCTGGGTTGCCGCACGCGGCCGTTCAACCCGGTGCTGGCGGCGTTGCCGTCGATGATCCACCTGCGCGCTGCGACGCCGGCCAGCGCGCGCATGCAGCACCTGATCGACTTCGCGCTGGCCGAGTTGCGCGACGATGCCGACGGCACCCGCGGCGTCCTGCTGCGGCTGGCCGAGCTGATGTTCGTGGAGGTCGTGCGCCGCCAGCTCGAAGCCCTCGCGGGCGCGCAAAGCGGTTGGCTGGCCGGGTTGCACGACCCGATCGTCGCGCGAGCGCTGGCAGCGCTGCATGCCGAACCGGCGCGACGCTGGACGCTCGATGCGCTGGCGGCGCGGGCCTGCACGTCGCGCTCGGTGCTGGCCGAACGTTTCGCGCACTTCGTCGGTCAGCCGCCGATGCAGTACTTGACGCAATGGCGCATGCAGCTGGCTGCTCACGAACTGGCGCAGCCGGGGTCGAAGCTGGTCGCGGTGTCGCAGGCGGTCGGCTATGAATCGGAAGCCGCATTCAGCCGCGCATTCAAGCGTGCGGTCGGGTCGACGCCGGCGGCGTGGCGCGAGCAGCAGGCGCTCTGAGGCGTTCTCATGCCGGACGCTCCGTGTCGGAGACCGGTTCGTGGGCCACGACGCACACCTCCCTTCACCGCAACGGCAGTGGTGGTGCCAGTCCGACGAGTGCGAGCAGCCCCCATACGGCGAGCGCGGTGCCCGATGCGTAGTAGAGCGCCAGGAAGAAGTGGAAGGCAAGCGGGTTGTCGTCGCGGTTCGGGCGGTACGGTCGGAAGAAATTCGAGCCGGCCGGAAGCTCGCCTTCGCGATACCCTCGCCATCCGACGGCGAGCACGATCGCGCCCACGGTGATGAGGAACAGGGCGCCGAAAGTGCGCATCAGCGGCGCTGGCCCGCGCCTGCGCCGAAGCGGTGCAGCACCACGAGCACCACGACGGCGCCGGTGCTCGCTACGCCCGCCAGCAGGATCTCGAACGGCCACAGGTTGTGCGACGTGGGATCGCGCGCGGTGCCGAGCACGATGCGCAGCACGACGAACGCCATCATGATTGCCGGCACGGCGGCCGCGATGCGCCAGCCGCCGCGCCACCTGCGGAAAGTCCACGCCGGTGCGACGAATCCGAGCAGGCCCACGACCAGCATGCCGATCATGAAGCCGCCGAGCAGCAGCGTGTCCCCGGGGTCCGACGGCGTTGCGCTTTGCGCTTCCCGCGCCTGTCGCGCGGCTACCGTGGCGCGTTCGCCCAGTTCGGTCACCCAGGTCGGCGGCGTATCGGCAGACGCGGTCGCGCTGCCGCCCACGATGTGCACGCGAACCGTCGCCACGACCGGTGTGCTGCGCAGGCCGCCGTCGCCTGCTGTGATGTGGATCTCGTCGACCTCGACACCCGGCTCCATCAGGAAGAACCAGCCGAGCACTTCGCCCTCGCCCGAGAGACGCAAAGACGGACTCGTGCCGGCGTTTGCCGGCTTGCCGCGGAAGTACGGCTTCACCCAGATGCCGACCGGTGTGTCGCTCGCGTAGGCGAGGCGCAGGTAGAAGTTCTGGTTGCGAGCGAGCGTGATGCGCTCGCCTGCCGGCCATGTCTCGAGCACGTGGACCTGCGGTGCAGCGTCAGCGTTCACTTGCGCGATCGGCAGGAGCGCGAGCAGGGCGAGTGCGAGGCGGAGGAGCCGGCGCATGGTCGCTACTCTAGCCTGATCGGGTGCGCCTCGAGCTTGCGTTCGTCGCCACCGGGCGACCGCGTGCCACTTCTTCGCCGCCAGCCGCTGCATCCGTCCCGGCGACGTTCGGTTCGTGGCGGGGTTGCCTGCAGGAACCCGGCGCCGATCGATCCCCGGTCAGGCCGGCAGGAAGCGCATCCGGTGCCTCGCCGCGATCTCCGGCACCTTCGCGAGGTCTCGCGGCAGCTCGCGCACTTCGCGGTCGACGTCCCGGAAGAACCCCTCGGCGGCAGCGGGCGCATCGAACACCAACACGCGTGCGGGCGTCGCCGACGCGCCCTGGAATCCGTGCACGGTGCCGGCGGGCGCGTAGAGGAAGTCGCCCGAGCCGAAGACGTCGACGCGCTCGCCCATCGTGAAACGCACTTCACCTTCGATGATGTAGTAGCACTCGTCCCACGGGTGCTCGTGCGCCGGCGGGCCGGCTTCGAACGGCAGCGTGACCTCCATCAGCGACCATGCTTCGCCCGTCTGCTTCGGCAGGCAAAGGAAACGGACGTCCGCGCCGAGCGCCTGCAGACGCTCGCCGTCGCCGCGCGGCACGATGACGGGTGACTTGTCCATGATCGGCTCCCGGAAGTCAGCGGTGAATCAGCGGTGGACGAATTGTCATACTGTGTGACATAGTGTCACACCATGCGACAATCCACGTCAAGCGCTTCGAGGGCGCAGCCGGTTGCCCATCGCCTCCCGCTCGTCGACCGCCGCAGCGAGTTCACCCGGCAGGCGATCCTCGACGCCGCATTGCTGGTGCTCGAGGAGAATTCGGTAGCGCAACTCACCGTGCGCGCGATTGCGCACGTGGCCGCGATGTCCGAACGCACGGTGTTTCGCCATTTCGACACCCGCGAAGCGCTGCTCGACGCCGTCGCCGCCGAGACGCGCCTGAGGCTTGCGCTGCCGGATCCGCCGTCCACCATCGCCGAGCTCGTCGCTGCGCCGCGCGAGCTCTACGGCGCTTTCGAGGCGCGCAGCAGCCTGACGCGGGCCGCGTTGCAATCGGAGATCTTCGACCGGATGAGACTCTCGCAGGCGCACGAGCGATGGAACGCCGTGCGCATGCTCGTCGACAAGCACGCTCCGGGCCGCAGCGCGCGCGAGCGCCGCATTGCCGCCGCGAACATCCGCTACTACCTGAGCGCCACCTGCTGGAACTACTACCGCTCTCATTTCGGCTTCACGCTCGACGACACGATCGCGTGCGCCGAGACGGCGATCGAGCAATCACTCGCCGGAATCGGGCTGCGCGGCCGCGCGCTTCAGGCGCACGCCAGGCGTCGGACCGGAGGCCGGCACGCTGCGCAGGCGCGGGGAGTGACGGTTCTGGACCGCTGAGGCGTCTGCGTCACCGCGTACCGAGTGACAGTTCGGCATCGGCATCCAGGCTTCGCCGGGGTCCGCGCTTGCGTCACCGGTCGGGGCGGCCGCGATCGCGCGTGAGCGCGAGGGCGAGCACCCGCTTCGCCGGCCCTCATCCCGCGAAAAATCCGCGCAGTTCTCGCGCCGTCTCCTGCGGCAGTTCCTCCGGAATGAAGTGCCCGGCCGGCATCGCGTGGCCGCGGACCTCGCCGCTGCACTGCGCGCGCCACAGCGCCAAAGGATCGAAAAGCCGGTGCACCACGCCGCGTTCGCCCCACAGCACGAGGACGTCGCATGCGATGCGTTCGCCTGCCGCCCGCGACGCGCGGTCGTGTTCGAGGTCGATGCCCGCGCTGGCGCGGTAGTCCTCGCAGGCAGCGTGGATCGTCTCGGGCAGGGCGAAGCAGCGCTCGTATTCCGCCAGCGCCTGTGGTTCGATGAAGTCGAGCCCGCGGCTGCCCCAGCCGCCGAGCTTCGCGTGCAGGTAGAAGCGCGGATCGGCGCCGATCAGGCGTTCGGGCAGTGGCGCCGGCTGGATCAGGAAGAACCAGTGGTAGTAGGCGCGCGCGAAGGCCATGTTGGTGGCTTGGTACATGTCGAGCGTGGGCGCGATGTCCATCAGGCATAGACGCGTCACTCGCTGCGGGTAGTCGAGCGCCAGGCGATGCGCGACGCGCGCGCCGCGATCGTGTGCGGCGATGAAGAAGCGCTCGTGGCCGAGGCGCTGCATCAGCCCCGCGAAGTCGGCCGCCATGCGGCGCTTGCTGTAGTTCGCGTGATCGGATTCGCCCGGCGGCCTGGCCGAATCGCCGTAGCCGCGCAGGTCGGGCAGCACGAGTCGGAAGTGCGGCGCGAGCTGTTGCGCGACGCGCTGCCACATCGCGTGCGTCTGCGGGAAGCCGTGCAGCAGCAGCAGCGGCGGCGCATCGATGCGCCCGCCGATGCGCGCGTACAGGCGGATGCCGTCGACGTCGTGGAACGCGGGTTCGAAGCCGTCGAACCAGGGGCGATCAGTGGCCATAGGGGCTCCTCCCATCGCTGCCGATACGAGAAGATCGGCAGGCGCCACGCCGACGATACGCTCGCATGACGTCGGCGCCGGAACACGATGCGCGGCACGAAGTTTCCCGCGGTCGATTTCCGGAAGAAAGGTGCGGCATCGAGCGTCTGCGGTCGGGCGTGCCGATTGCTCCCGCTTTTCCTCTTCGGTCGAACGGACGGCGCGAGGTTGCGCGGGAAGTTCGATCTGCAGGGAGGACGAAGTGGCCGAACTCGTTGTGGTCGGAATCGACAATGCCTACGACGCGCGCCGGATCCTGGCGGAAATGAGCGATGTGGATGCCGGGCGTGCGCCCGAGCAAGACAACGACGACGGAGTCGCGGGCTTGCTGGTCGCGGATCCGTCCATGCAGTCGAGGCTCGGACCGCGCGCAGGCGGCGGTGACATTTCGGGGTCCTTGTACGACTGCGGCGTCGAAGAAGAGTTCGTCCTGTCGCTTGCCGAGATGCTGGAGGCCGACGCCGCCGCGTTGTTCCTGGTCGTGCGCAAGTCGCAAGCCGGACAGGTGCTGGAAGAACTTTCCGGTTTCCAGGGGCGGGTGCTGCGTTCGTCGTTTTCCGTCGATCAGATCCCGCGCCTGCGGCGTGCTTTGTCGGACGTCTGCGCGGCGTCGGGTTGACCACCGTTCACCCGCCGTTTCCGCCGTTGCAGCGGTTCCCGCTGTGGCGCATCGGGTCCGTGTCAGGCCGTCGTCCAGAAGATATACTTCTCGAGCATCTTCACAACGCACCCGAGGATCCGCATTCATGAAAGAAGTCACCCGTTCGCGCACCGCCGACTCCGCAACGATCGCCGAAGCGGTCCCCGCGGTCATCGACGTCCAGGCCATCGCTCCGCACGAGCGTCACGAGCTGATCTTTTCCTCGTTCAACCGGCTGCCGCAGGGCGGCGCGCTGGAGCTGGTGAACGATCACGATCCGGCGCCGCTGCATCGGCAGTTCAAGTCGAACTTTCACGGGCTCTTCACCTGGGACTACCTCGAGCAGGGTCCGGAACGCTGGCGCGTGCGCATCGGCAAGGCGCCCGGCAACTGCTGCGGCAGCTGCGGCGGCTGAAGAGAGGTGGCATGCGGGGAGCGCGCGGTTGCGCGCTCCGCCAACATGGCCGGTCCGAGACTCGACGGCCGGCCGGCGTAGTGGGAAGCTCTTGCGGACGTCCGCCTGACGTTTCGCGGGGGTGTTCTTGCGCACGTTCCTGCTTACCTGCGTGTCGATGCTCGCCTTCGCGGCGAACTCGCTTTTGTGCCGGCTCGCGCTCGTCGAACCGCGGATCGATCCGGCCAGCTTCGGGCTGCTCAGGCTCGCTTCGGGCGCACTGGTCCTCACGCTGATCGTGCGCTCGCGCGCCGGTGTCGGCACGACTGCTGCGCGGCACGCCATCGACTGGCTGGCAGCGATGATGCTGTTCGCCTACGTTGCACTGTTCTCCTTCGCCTACCTCAGCCTGTCGGCAAGCGTCGGCGCGCTGATTCTCTTCGGCGCCGTGCAACTGACGATGATCGCCGCAGGACTGCGAGCGGGTGAGCGCTTCGCGCCCGCTGCGTGGGCAGGACTGGCGATGGCGGTCGTCGGACTCGTCTACCTGGTATCGCCGGGCCTGACCGCGCCTTCGGCAGCGGGCGCCGCATCGATGGCGTTGGCCGGCGCGGCCTGGGGCGTCTATTCGCTGCGCGGTCGAGGCGTAGTCGATGCGCTGGCCGCCACCGCGTCGAATTTCGCTCGTGCGGTCTTGCCGGCCCTGGTGCTTTCGTTGGCCACGATCGGCTACGCCGCAGCGGACGGGGTCGGCATCGCGCTGGCGATCGCCTCCGGCGCGCTCACTTCCGGAATCGGCTACGTAATCTGGTACTCGGCGCTGCGCGGACTGACGGCGATGCGCGCGGCGTCGGTGCAACTGTCGGTGCCGCCGATCGCGGCGCTCGGCGGCGTGCTGGTGCTGTCCGAGCCGCTGACGTCGAGGTTGGTGATCGCGTCGGCAGCGATCCTCGGGGGGATTGCCGTGGTGCTGCTGGTGCGCGCGAGGTCGGTGAAACGTTGACGCTCATTGCGTGCGCAGGGGGTTCTCCACTCTCACGTCGTCGAAGCGCTGCCCATCGGCAAGGTTCGGACCACAGCAAAGGTGCACGCGCGCGTTGAGCCGCAGCAACGATGAGGCTGTCCCAGAAGCTGAGCTTCCAGCGCGTCTGTGCTTCGACCGCTGAAGCGAGGAGCATTCGGTCGTTGTCGATGACCTTCCACGCGAGATAGTCGCTTACCCGTCGCCAGGATACCGAAGCAGCGAGCCCGCCTTTACGTATCAGGTTGACGTGCAACTCCTGCAGAACCTGTACGCTGACCGCGGCCTTGCCGGGGTCGGTCCACAGCGCTTCGATGAGATTGCGGGCGCGGGCGCGGGCGTGGCGTGGGTCCGGTGAGCGCGTGTTGGCGTAGGTAGAGCAGGTTGGTATCGACGAATACCTCAACGCTCATTTGCCTGCTCACGCCCAAGGGGGCCTTCCTGCACCTCGATGGGTTGTTTCAGCGCGCGAAGGGCGCGACGGCGAGCCGGCTCGAAAGCGTCCAACTCGGCCACGGTCTGCGCGACGAGATTACCGACCCATGCCGACACCGAGGTCTGCTGATCGACGGCAAGATGCCGGATTCGGCGCAGCGTTTTTTCGTCGAGGCGCAAGGTAATGTTGGTGGTCATGTCGCTATCGCTCGTATAGCTACATTGTGCTGCACACTTTTCGTGCAAGGCTGGCGCAGGAGGAGATTCGCTCATCCGTCAGGGCGTGACCCCGCCCAGGCGCATCCCGCACCGCCGCCTCGTACGCCCGGGAATCGAAACGCCACGGCCGGGCGCGGAAATCGGCGATCACGCGATTGCCGATGCGCAGACCGGCCCAGTCGAAGTCGCCGTGATAGCGTAGCCGCGCTTCGCGCTGCCGGAGTTGCCCGAGCAACGTGCGCTGCGCAGCGGCCGGCATGCCGTCGGTGCAAACGAGCGAGGCACAGTCGGCGCCGAGTTGCGCGGCCGCGATCGCAACCAGGTTCGGGTTCTCGCAGACGAAGACCTCGCGATCCGACACGTCGAAGGCGGCGTTTTCCATCGGCGGACGGATGCGTACTGCGGGAACGGTGCCGTTTTACCCGAAATGGCGACGGCGCGATCGGGAACGTGCGATATCCGCGATTTTTCGTCGGCGCGTGTTCGACGAGCGGAAAGGACGTGGCATTCTGCCGACGACTTTCGCTGCAGCGCCGACCGGCGGATGCCACGTCGAACGAGATCGGAAAACAGATGAAGATGACGCGCGTCTTCGATTCGCTTCTTGGAGTCGCCTTCGTGGCGATCGCGCTCTACCTCTTGCTTCGGCCGCATCCGTCCTCGCTCGCCGGCTCCCTTGCGGCAGCACTCGTGCTCGGAGTGCTCGGCGTGGACGCGCTCGTCAGCGCGTTGCGCAGCAGGCGCTCGCTGCTTTCGCGAATCGGGCCTTTGCCGTAAACCGGATGGGCCGGCGTCAGTGGATGCTCACGATCCCGCGCCGACCGTTGCAGTCGCAAGCCGTGCGATCTGCCGGCCGGTCATCGTGTGTGCCACCGCAATGAAGATCGGCAGCGCCAACTCCGGAATCAGGTACCCGAGCCACAGCCCGTGCGGTTCGGGCAAGCCCACCTGGCTGATCGACACCAGTCGTCCGAGGCCCGCGAAGAACACGCCGAGCGCAAGCAGGTATACCAGCGTGCCTTGATCCCGGATCGTGCTTGCCGCCCACAGACAGATGATTCCGGTCGAGAGATAGACGCCCGCCATGAAGCGGTGCACGTTGTCGAGGCGCGCCGAGACCTGCGGTTCCCCGAGATACAACTGCAGGGAGCCGCCGAGGATGGCGATCGCGGCCACGACATACAGGCAAGCCTGTACGACGCGCTGACTCGGGAGCAGGGACATGGCCATGGCGTGTTTCCGTGTTGCGGCCCGGGAACCGGCCGTCGCGCCTTGGCGAATCGCCGAGCGCCGAGAAGACGATAGGCCGGGCGACGCACCGCCGGGCCATTCGTGCGGTCGGGAAAGGGGTTTCGACTGGCGTGCGCGTGCGCATGCGGTGCCCCGGGAACACGACGTGCAAAGGCCCCGCCGCGCACCGGTTTCCGAGGCTCGCCTTCGCCTCCGGCCGCGCGTGCGTCCAAAGGTACAGGCGACATGGCGCAATTGTTTCCGCGTCGCTTCGGTTTTTTCTTCCGACTCGGCCTGCTGGCATTCGTCGCGCTCGCGGTCGTCGCCGCCTTCGCGTGGCGCGCGACGACGGCGCGCCCGGCGGGGTTGAACGATCCGCTGCAGCAGCCCGTTGCCTTCAGCCACAAGCATCACGTGGGCGACGACGGCATCGATTGCCGCTATTGCCACGCGTCGGTGGAAACGTCGGCCTTCGCCGGCATTCCGCCGCTGTCGACCTGCCTGACCTGCCACTCGCAGCTCTTCACCGGGCAACCCGCACTCGCGCCCGTCATCCGCGCCTTCGAAAGCGGGTTCGCATTTCACTGGCAGCGGGTGCATCAGCTTCCCGATTTCGTCTATTTCGATCACAGCGTGCACGTGAACAACGGCGTGGGCTGCGCCAGTTGCCACGGGCCGGTGGATCGCATGCCGTTCACGCGACGTGTTGCGCCGCTGACCATGCAGTGGTGCCTGGAGTGTCATCGCCAGCCGGAGAAGTTCCTGCGTCCGCCCGAGCGGGTCTTCGACTTGCATTGGAGCGCCGACGACCAGCAGGTCCTGGGTCGCCGACTCGTTGCCTTCTTCCACATCGACAAGCAGCGCCTGACCGATTGCTCGATATGCCACCGTTGAAGCGTGAGCAGGGCAGGCGATTCTGGCGCAGCCTCGAGGAAGCGGCGGGCAGCGAAGACCTGGAGCAGTGGCTGCTCGACGAGTTTCCGCGCTTCGCCGATGCGCTGCCCACCGATCGGCGCGACTTCCTTCGCTTTCTCGGCGCATCGCTCGCACTGGGCGGCCTTTCCGGCTGCGGTCGCCCGCCGCAGGAAGAGATCGTTCCCTACGTGCATGGGCAGGAAGGGCAGGTCGCCGGCGTGCCGCGCTTCTTCGCGAGCGCGCTGAACCGGGAAGGCTACGCGCAGGGCGTGCTCGTCGAGAGTCACATGGGTCGTCCGACGAAGATCGAGGGCAACCCGCGCCATCCGGCGAGCCTGGGCGCCACCGACATCCACGCGCAGGCGAGCGTGCTGCAGATGTGGGACCCCGACCGTTCGCAGGTCGTGCTGCATAGCGGTGAGCCGGCGCGCTGGGATGACTTCGCAGCCGCGCTAGTCGCGTCGATGGCGCGCTTCGACGCGAACGAGGGCGCAGGCCTGCGCGTGCTGACCGGCACCGTGACGTCGCCGACGCTGGCCGCGCAACTGGACGAAATCGCGCGCCGCTACCCGCGCGCGCATTGGCACGCACACCAGCCGTGCGAAAACGCGAATGCGCTCGCCGGCGCGCGCCTCGCCTTCGGTGCGCCGATGGCCACGCGGCATCGCTTCGATCGTGCGCGCTGCGTGCTTGCGCTCGACGCCGACTTCCTCACCGATCCGGCGGCCGGCGTGCGCAACGCGCGCGACTTCGTCGCGGCGCGCGACGTCGATGCCCGGGCACGGATGAACCGCTTGTACGTCGTCGAAGCGACGCCGTCGCTGACCGGCGCGATGGCCGATCATCGGCTGCCGCTCGAAGCCGCAGGCATCGAGGGCTTCGCGCGGCAACTGGCGCAGCGACTCGACATTCGGCCGGCATCATCGGCGTCGCAGTCGCAGGCTTCGTCCTCGTTCTCCGCGGCGTCGTCTTCGAGATCGCCGCCCGCGTCGTCCGGGCATGAACGCTGGCTGGACGCGCTCGCCGCCGATCTGCAGGCAAATCGCGGCTCTTCGCTCGTCGTCGTCGGCCGGTCGCAGCCGCCGTCCCTGCACGCGCTGGCGCATGCGATCAACGCGCACCTGGGCAACGTCGGTCGCACGCTCGATTATTGCGAACCGATCGAACGCGTGCCCGGTGAAGACGGCAAGCTCGCCGATCTCGTGGCCGCGATGAACGCCGGTGAGGTCGACACGCTGTTCGTACTCGGCGCCAATCCGGTCTACGACGCGCCGTCCGATCTCGCCTTCGCCGACGCTGCGAAGAAGGTTGCGCATCTCGTGCATCTCGGCCTGTATCGCGACGAGACCGCGGAACTGGCCGAGTGGCACCTGCCACAGGCGCACGAACTCGAGAGCTGGGCGGACCTGCGCGCCTGGGACGGTACGGCGAGCGTCGTGCAACCGCTGATTGCGCCGCTCTACGACGCAAAGTCGTCGCAGCAGTTGCTCGCGATGCTGCTCGGCGATTTCCGGTCCGACGGCAGGACGCTCGTGCGCGCCCATTGGCAATCGGTCGTGAAGAGCGACTTCGAGTCTTTCTGGACGAAGGTGTTGCAGACGGGCGTCGTCGCGGACACGGCCTTCGCAGCACAGGCGGTGACGCCCGATGCGCCGGAATCGGTCGACGCGCGGGCGCCCGTCGTCGAAGCCCGGCTCGAGCTCCTGTTCCGTCCCGATCCCACGATCGGCGACGGTTCGTGGGCGAACAACGGCTGGCTGCAGGAGTTGCCCAAGCCGCTGACGCAACTGACCTGGGACAACCCGGCGCTGGTCAGCCCTGCGCTGGCTGCTCGTCATGGGCTGTCCAACGGCCAATGGGTCGAGCTGCGCTCGCAAGGGCGCAGTCTCGCCGTGCCGGTCTGGATCATGCCGGGGCAGGCGCCGGCGAGCGTCACGCTGCACCTGGGCTACGGACGACGGCGCGCCGGACGCATAGGCGACGGGCAGGGTTTCGACGCCTACGCGCTGCGCACGTCGGCCGCACCGTGGATCGCCGACGATCTCGAGCTCGTGCCGCTCGGCGGGCACTACGAGCTCGCCGGCACGCAGCATCACTTCCTGATGCAGGGCGAAGGGCTCGTGCGCACGGCGACGCTCGAAGCATTTCTACGCGATCCGCACTTCGTCGATGCGTACGATGCGCACGCGCCGAAGCCGCCGAGCCTGTATCGCAAGGTCGCGCGCGGGCAGTACGCCTGGGGCATGAGCATCGACCTGAATGCGTGCATCGGCTGCAAGGCGTGCACGATCGCCTGCCAGGCGGAGAACAACATCCCCGTGGTCGGAAAGGACCAGGTGCAGCGCGGCCGCGAGATGCACTGGATTCGCGTCGATCACTACTACGAGGGCGAGGCGGCCGACCCGCGCACGGTGTCGCAACCGGTGCCGTGCATGATGTGCGAGCGCGCGCCTTGCGAGGTCGTCTGTCCGGTCGGCGCCACCGTGCACGATCACGAAGGGCTGAACGTGCAGGTCTACAACCGTTGCGTCGGCACGCGCTTCTGCTCGAACAACTGCCCGTACAAGGTGCGCCGCTTCAACTTCCTGCAGTACGCCGACAGGGACACGGCGCAGCTGAAGGCGCAGCGCAATCCGCAGGTCTCGGTGCGCCGCCGCGGCGTGATGGAGAAGTGCACCTACTGCATCCAGCGCATCCAGGCCGCGCGCATCGTCGCCGACCGCGAGCATCGCCACGTCGACGACGGTGAAGTGCGCACCGCCTGCCAGGCGGTGTGTCCGACGCAGGCGATCCGCTTCGGCGACATGTCGGATCCGACCACCGACGTCTCGCGGCACAAGGCGTCGGCGCGCAATTACGTGCTGCTCGACGAACTCGATACCCGTCCCCGCACGAGCTATCTCGCGCGCATCCGCAATCCGAACCCGGATCTCGACGAGGCAGGCTGAAGATGGCATCGACCGCTCGGTCGTCCCCGCTCGCACCGGTGATCGCTCCCGGCGAGACGGCGACGTCGGTGAGCGAGACGATCTCCGCCATCGCTTCGGCGCGGCGCTTCGGCCTGCTGTGGCTGGCCGGCTTCGCCGTTTCGCTGCTGCTCACGGCGCTGCTCGCCTTCGGCGTCGGCTGGCTGCTCTACGAAGGCGTGGGCATCTGGGGATTGAGTATTCCGGTGGCGTGGGCGTTCGCGATCGCCAACTACGTCTGGTGGATCGCGATCGGCATGGGCGGCACCTTCATCTCGGCAGCGATGTATCTCGCGCGCCAGCCGTGGCGCACGTCGATCAACCGTTTCGCGGAGACGATGACCGTGATGGCCGTCTCCGTGTCGGGCATCTTCCCGATCCTGCATCTGGGCCGGCCCTGGTTCTTCTACTGGCTGTTCCCGTACCCCGACGTGATGAACGTCTGGCCGCAGTGGCGCAGTTCGCTCGAGTGGGACTTCTGGGCGATCCTCGCCTACCTGATCGTCTCGATCCTGTACTGGTACGTCGGGATGCTGCCCGACCTCGCCACGCTGCGCGATCGTGCGCGCACGCGCACGCGGGCACGCTTCTACGGACTGCTGTCGCTCGGCTGGCGCGGCGAGGCGCGGCACTGGCGTCGCTTCGAGTCGTTGAACCTGCTGCTGGCCGGGCTCGCCGTGCCGCTGGTCTTCTCGGTGCACAGCATGGTCGCGCTCGACTTCTCCGAAGGTCTCGTGCCCGGCTGGCACTCGACGATCTTTCCGCCGTTCTTCGTCGCCGGCGCGCTGTTCTCGGGCTTCGCGATGGTGCTCGTGCTCGCGCTGTCGATCCGCCGTCACTTCGGCCTGCAGGCCTATCTCACCGATCGCCACGTCTCGAACATGGCGAAGATGATGCTCGCCGCCGGCCTGGTCGTGGACTACAGCTACTTCTCCGAGATCTTCACGGCGTTCTACGGCATGGACCGCTACGAAGTGGCGATGACGCTGAACCGGATGTTCGGCGCCTACGCCTGGGTGTTCTGGGGAACGATCGTCTTCAACGTGCTGGCGATCCAGCTGCTGTGGTCGGCCCGCCTGCGCCGCAACCACACGGTCGTGTTCCTGGTGAGCCTGGGCGTGCTGTTCGGCATGTGGCTCGAGCGCTTCATGCTGATCGTCACCAGCCTGTATCGCGACTTCGTGCCGTCGTCCTGGGGAATGTTCTATCCGACCTTCTGGGACATCGCGTTCCTCGCCGGGTCGATCGGGCTGTTCCTGGTGATGTTCCTCGTCTTCGTGCGCCTGATGCCGGTGCTGTCGATGTCGGAGCTGCGCAAGCTCGTGCATCGCCGCGACGAGGGCCGGACATGAGCGACGACGCGCGCATCCATGGCCTGCTCGCCGAGTTCGGCGCGGCCGACGAGTTGCTGCGAGCGGTCGAGCGCGCGCGCGCCGAGCGCTACTCGGCGATCGAGGCGTTCTCGCCCTTTCCGATCGACGGCCTGGCCGAGGCGATCGCGCCCGGTACCCACGGCGGCGTCGCACCGTGGATGCTGGCGGGCGCGGTGCTGGGCGGGGGCGGTACGTACCTGCTGGAGTGGTATTCGGCGGTGATCGACTATCCGATCCTCGTCGGCGGACGCCCGCTGAACAGCTGGCCGGCATTCCTGCCGCCGGCCATCGAGATGACCGTGCTGGGGGCGGTGATCTTCGGCGTGCTCGCCATGCTGATCGCCAACGGCCTGCCGCGACTGCATCACCCGCTGTTCGGCATCGCGGCGTTCGAGCGTGCCAGCTCCGATCGCTTCTTCCTCCTCGTGCACGCCGACGATCCGCGCTACCAGCGCGAGCGCACGCGGGCGTTCCTCGCTGCGCTCTCGCCGCTGTCGCTGACCGAGGTCGCGGCATGAGCGCGCGCCTGGCTTGCCTCGGGGTCGTGCTGGCAAGCGGACTTCTCGCCGGCTGCGAGCGCGCGATGCACGAGATGTACGATCAGCCGAAGTACGAGCCGCTCGAGCCGAGCACGCTCTTCGCCGACGGCAATTCGTCGCGTCCGCAGGTGCCGGGCACGATGGTCGCCGCAAAGGGCGAGACCGCGGCAATGCAGCGCGGCTTCACCGACCCGCTGCCGGTTACGCCGGCGCTGCTCGCGCGCGGACGCGAGCGCTTCGACATCTACTGCGCGCCCTGCCACAGCCGCGCCGGCGACGGCGACGGCATGCTGCCGCGGCGGGGATTTCCCTCCCCGCCCAGCTATCACAGCGAGCGTCTGCGCAACGTGTCCGACGGCTACCTCTACCAGGTGATCCGCGACGGCTATGGCGCGATGTATCCGTATGGAGACCGGATCGCGCCGCACGATCGATGGGCGATCGTCTCCTACATCCGTGCGCTGCAACTGAGCCAGCACGCGGCCGTTTCCGCACTGGGCGCCGACGACCGCCGCAAGCTCGAAGAGGCGACGCGATGAGCGGCCTGCCGCTCTCGCGCGCACGATGGGCGATGCCGGCGGTCGGCGTCGTCGCGCTTCTCGCCTGCCTGCTGCTCGGGTTCCCGCAGCCGAGACAGGCGTTGCTGTCCTACCTGCTGGCGTGGTTCTTCTTCACCGGGCTGACGCTGGGCAGCCTGGCGCTGCTGATGGTGCATCCGCTCACCGGCGGGCGCTGGGGCGAGTCGATCCGCCCGCAACTGCTGGCAGCGGCGCGCGCGCTGCCGCTGCAGGCGCTGCTCGTGTTGCCGATCCTGTTCGGGATGCGCGTGCTCTACCTCTGGGCGCAACCGCAGGCGATCGCGGCCAGCGAGCAGCTGCAGGCGCAGGGCTGGTATCTCGCCGAGCGCTTCTTCGTGATCCGCACGATCGCCTGGTTCGCGCTGTGGCTATGGTTGTGGAGCGCGATCGATCGCCGGCTGCGCGATCCGGCGCGGATCGACCGCCTGCCCGCACTGGCCGCCGGTGGCCTGATCGTCTACGCGCTGAGCATGTCGCTGGCGGCGACCGACTGGGTGATGTCGCTGCTGCCGCAGTGGCGCTCGTCGATCTTCGGAATGCTGGTCGTTACCGGCCAGATGCTCGCCGCGGCAGCGCTCGCGACGTGGATGGCCGCGCGCCGCGATCCGCGTTCGCGCCGGGCGGCGCCCGATTCCGCGTTGCTGGCCGATCTCGGCAACCTGCTGCTGATGTTCGTGCTCGCCTTCGCCTATCTGGCGTTCATGCAGTACCTGACGGTGTGGATCGCCGATCTTCCCGCCGAGCGAAGCTGGTACGTGCCGCGCACGCTGACGAGCTGGCGATGGCTCGCGTGGTTCCTCGTCGCGTTCCTCTTCGTCGTGCCCTTTGCCGTGCTGCTGTCGCGGCGCGCCAAGCGCATGCCGGTCGTGCTCGCGGCGGTGGCAGCGATGCTGCTCGCCGGTTCGATGGCGCACGCGCTGTGGCTCGTGGTGCCGAGCTTCCGGGCGCAAGGGTTCTCGTTGCGCTGGACCGACCTGTTCGCCGTGCTCGGTATCGGCCTGCTCTGGATCAGCCTCTATCGCGTGCAGTGGAACGCGCTGCGCGATCTGCCGTTCGCGGCGATGCCTGCACGAGCGGGGCCGCCGGGGCATGTGCAATCCGGGAAGGAACATCGGCATGGCTGAGTCGGCGCCCCGCTTCGGCCACGAGAGCTCGTCCGTCTCGTGGCGCCTCGTTCTCGGTGTCGTCGCGATTCTCGTCGTCGTCGTCGTCGTCGCGGTCGTCGCGCTGCATTTCGTGCTGACGGACTGGGCCATGCCGCAGCACGAGCAGGTCGTCGCGCGGCGCGGCACCGTTCCGCCGGCGCCGCGGCTGCAGCCCGATCCGCGCACCGACCTGGCGGAACTGCGCAGGGAGAAGAGCGCGCTGCTATCGGGGTACGCGTGGGCCGATGCCGAGCACGAGTTCGCGCGCATTCCGATCGAACGCGCGATGGCGCTGTATGCGCAGCGGCGCTCGGCGCAGGCGCGCGAAGCCTCGTCGGTGGCGCGATGAACGACTTCTTCCATTTCCTGCCGGAAGCGTCCAGCGTCGCTTTCCGCCTCGACGTGCTGTTCTGGTCGCTGATCGCGTTGTCGGCCGTGGTCGCGCTCGGCGTGTCGATCGCGCTCGTCTGGTTCTCGGTCAAGTACCGGCGCGGCAGCCGTGCCGATCGCAAGGACCGGCACCGCCAGAGCCTGCCGGTCGAGCTCACCTGGACGCTCGTGCCGCTCGTCGTCTTCCTCGCGATCTTCGGCTGGAGCTTCGTGCTGTTCGCCGAGCTGCACACGCCGCCGGCCGATGCGACGACGATCTACGTCGTCGCCAAGCAGTGGATGTGGAAGGCGCAGCATCCCGGAGGCCAGCGCGAGATCAACGTGCTGCACGTGCCGCTGGGGCATCCGGTGCGATTGACGATGACCTCGCAGGACGTGATCCACGATTTCTACGTGCCGGCGTTTCGCGTCAAGCAGGACGTGATTCCCGGACGCTACACCGAGATGTGGTTCACGCCGACGGAACTGGGCGAGTTTCCGTTGTTCTGCGCCGAATTCTGCGGACTCGATCACTCGCGCATGACCGGCTCGATCGTCGTGATGCGACCGGCCGAGTTCGCCGACTGGCTCGACGGCCAGCGCGGCGGCGAAGGGCTCGCCGCGCGCGGCGCGCTGCTCTTCCGGCGTCTGGGCTGCAGCGGCTGCCACGGCGCGAACTCGAGCGTGCACGCGCCCGATCTCGACGGCCTGCTCGGCCGGCCGGTACATCTGTCGGACGGCACGACGGTGGTCGCCGATGCCACCTACATCCGCGACTCGATCCTGCTGCCGGCCCGCCAGGTCGTTGCCGGCTTCGCGCCGATCATGCCGAGCTTCGCCGGGCAGGTCAGCGAGGAGGACCTGCTCGCGCTGGTCTCCTACCTCGCGTCGACGCCGTCGGCGGCGGCCAACGGCACCACGGAGAACTCGCATGAGCGCCGTTGATCCATCGATCCCGGTTGCGATCGACTCGAGCGCCTCCGGCAGTTACCTCGTCGGCGACGACTCGATCATCGGCTGGCTCACCACGCGCGACCACAAGCGCATCGCGATCCTCTACGCGCTGGCGATCACCTTCTTCTTCTTCCTCGGCGGCGCCGCCGCCACGCTCGTGCGGCTGAACCTTTTCGATCCGAGCGGCTCGCTGCTGAGCGCGTCCACCTACAACAAGGCCTTCACCTTCCACGGCGTGGTGATGGTCTGGTTCTTCCTGATCCCGTCGATTCCGGCCACGCTGGGGAACTTCCTCGTGCCGCTGATGATCGGTGCTCGCGATCTCGCGTTTCCCCGCCTGAACCTGGCGAGCTGGTACCTGTTCGTCGGCGGAGGGCTGTTCGCCATCGCGGCACTGCTCGCCGGAGGCGTAGACACCGGCTGGACCTTCTATACGCCGTTCTCGACGATGTTCTCGAACTCGAACGTGATGCTGGCGGTGATCGGCGTGTTCATCACCGGCTTCTCGTCGATCCTCACCGGGTTGAACTTCATCGTGACGGTGCACACGATGCGCGCGACCGGCATGCACTGGATGCGCCTGCCGCTGTTCGTGTGGGCGATCTACGCCACATCGCTCGTGATGGTGCTGGCCACGCCCGTGCTCGCGATGACGCTGTCGCTGATCGGACTGGAACGCATCGCCGGCGTCGGCATCTTCGACCCGGCGCTGGGCGGCGACCCGGTGCTCTTCCAGCACCTGTTCTGGTTCTACTCGCACCCGGCCGTCTACATCATGGTGCTGCCCGCGATGGGCGTTACGAGCGAGCTGATCAGCTGCTTCGTGCAGCGGCGCGTCTTCGGCTACCGCTTCATGACGTGGTCGATCCTGGCGATCGCCGTCATCAGCTTTCTCGTCTGGGGCCACCACATGTTCGTCGCCGGACAGTCGATCTACGCGAGCATGGTGTTCTCGATCCTCAGCTACCTGGTTGCCGTGCCGTCGGCGATCAAGATCTTCAACTGGACGGCCACGCTCTACAAGGGCGACATCACCTTCGAGGCGCCGATGCTGTACGCGCTGGGCTTCGTCGGCCTGTTCCTGATCGGCGGCCTCACCGGCCTGATCGTCGCCGCCACCGCCGTCGACGTGCACCTGACCGACACCTACTTCGTCGTCGCGCACTTCCACTACATCATGGTCGGCGGCTCGGTGATGGCCTACCTCGGCGGCATCCACTTCTGGTGGCCGAAGATCACCGGGCGCCGCTATTCCGAAAGCTGGGCGCGCTTCGCCGCGATCCTGATGTTCTTCGGCTTCAACCTCACGTTCTTCCCGCAGTTCCTGCTCGGCTACCTCGGCATGCCGCGGCGCTACCACGCCTATCCGCCGCAGTTCGAGGGGCTGAACGTGCTGTCGTCGGCGGGCGCCTCGATCCTCGCCGTCGCCTACCTGCTGCCGCTGTTCTACCTGCTTTGGTCGCTGCGCTACGGCGAGGCGGCGAGCCACAACCCGTGGAACGCGCGCGGCATCGAGTGGCAGACCGCGTCGCCGCCGCCGCAGGAGAACTTCGTGCGCGCGCCGGTCGTGCGCGAGGCCTACGCCTACGACGAGCCCGCGCCGTGAGCAGCGCCGCCGTCTCCGCACGCGACGCGCCGCATCGGGCGCCGCAGCCCGCGATGCAGTTCGACAACGCCGGACAGCAGCGCGCCGCGGCGCAACTCGGGATGTGGGTGTTCCTCGCCACCGAGGTGCTGTTCTTCGGCGTGCTCTTCGCCAGCTACGTGCTGTGCCGCATCCGCTTTCCCGAGGCCTTCGCGCTCGGCAGCCGCCATACCGACGTGGTGCTCGGTTCGATCGAGGCGGTGATCCTGCTCGTGAGCAGCGCCGTCGTCACCTGGGCGGTGGCGCTGGTCGCACTCGACGAGCGGCGCCTGGTCGTGCGCCTGCTCGCGTTCGCTGCCCTGCTCGGGCTGGCCTTCCTCGCGCTGCACGGCATCGAGTACTGGAACGAGTACCACGAGGGATTGATGCCCGGCGTCGCCTGGACGCAGGTGGGCGAGCACGCGGCGACGATGCAGCAGTTCTTCTTCCTCTACTACGCGATGACGCTCTACCACAGCCTGCACGTGACGATCGGCGTCGGCGTGCTGGTCACGCTCGCGGTGATGATGCACAACGGACGCATCGGCAGCATCTGGCCGACGCCGCTCGTCGTCGGCGGACTGTACTGGCATCTGGTCGACATCGTCTGGATCTTCCTGTTCCCGCTGATCTACCTGGTCGATCGGAGCTGAGAAGCCGATGAGACGCGAAGTGCTGGCCAGCGCGCGTACGCCCGCAGCGGCGCTGCTCGTCCTGCTCGTGCTGCTGGCGATCAACATCGGCTGCGCGTGGCTGCCGCTGGGCGCATACCGCCCGCTGATCGCCGTCCTGTTGTCGGTGGCGATGACGCTGGTCCTGATGATCTTCTGCATGCACCTGCGTCATGCCAGCGCGACGCTGCGGCTGACCGCGGCGGCGGGCTTCTTCTGGTTGTCGATCCTGATCGCGCTGTCGCTGACGGACTTCCTCGCGCGCGCGCCGGTGCCCGCGCCGTGGTAGCGTCGCAATCTCATCATGCCGACCGAACCCAGCCCGGAACTGGTCAAGACGGTTGTCCTGCTCGCGGCCGGCGTGCTGGCAGTGCCGCTGTTCAAGCGCCTTCGGCTCGGCTCGGTGCTGGCCTATCTGGTTGCCGGACTGCTGATCGGTCCGTTCGGACTTCGCTTCTTCACCGAGCCCGAGCACATCCTGCGGGTTGCCGAACTCGGCGTCGTGATGTTCCTGTTCATCATCGGCCTCGAAATGCGCCCGCGACGCCTGTGGGGCATGCGCCGGCAGATCTTCGGCGCCGGGTTGGTGCAGGTGGTCGTCTGCGGCGCGGCGCTTAGCGCGCTGGGCATGCTCGCCGGCTATCGACCCGCGGTGGCGTTCGTCGCCGCGATGGGCTTCGTGCTGACGTCCACCGCCACGGTGATGCAGCTGCTCGACGAGCGCGGCGAAACGCTCACTCCGCCCGGCCAGCGCATCGTTTCGATCCTGCTGCTCGAGGACCTGGCGATCGTTCCGCTGCTGGCGATCGTCGCCGTCCTTTCCCCGGAGGCGGGCGGTGCGGCCTCCGCGAGCCGCGCGGCGTCGAACTGGCTCACCGTGGGCGCTGCTCTCGCGGCGGTGATCGGCCTCGTGGCGGTGAGCCGCTGGTTGCTGAATCCGATGTTCGAGGTACTGGCGCGCTCGAAGGCGCGCGAGGTGATGACCGCGGCCGCGTTGCTGGTCGTGCTCGGCGCAGCGCTGGCGATGCAATGGAGCGGACTGTCGATGGCGATGGGGGCCTTCGTCGCCGGGGTGATGCTCTCGGAGTCGAGCTTCCGCAACGAGCTCGAGGCGGACATCGAACCGTTTCGCGGCATCCTGCTGGGGCTGTTCTTCATCAGCGTCGGCATGTCGCTCGATCTCGGGCTGGTGATCGACGCCTGGGCGCCGATCCTGCTGATGGTCGCCGCCTACATGGCGGTGAAGGCGCTCGGCGTCTACGCGGTAGCGCGCCTGGGCCGCGCCGGGCGTGGCGAGTCGCTGGTGCGCGCGACGCTGATGGCGCAGGGCGGTGAGTTCGCGTTCGTCCTGTACGCGGCTGCGGCCGCGACCGGACTCCTCGATGCACCCACCGCTGCGGTGCTGTCCGCCGTCGTCATCGTTTCGATCGCGATCACGCCGCTCCTCGTGCCGCTGTTGCGCCTGCTTCCCGAAAGGCGCAGCAACCTCGACGGCGTCGAGGCGGTGCAGGATGCGAGCGACGTCGCGGCTTCGGTGCTGCTGATCGGATTCGGGCGCTTCGGCCAGATTGCCAGCCAGGCGTTGCTCGCGCGCGGCATCGACCTCGCGATCATCGACAGCGACCCCGACATGATCCGCGCTGCTGCCGGCTTCGGCTTCAAGGTCTATTACGGCGACGGCACGCGGCTCGACGTGCTGCATGCGAGCGGAGCCGGGCGGTCGCGGGCGATCCTGGTGTGCGTCGACGACAAGCGCAGCACCGCGCGCATCGTCGAACTGGCGAAGCACGAATGGCCGCTGGTGCCGGTGCTCGCGCGCTCGTACGACCGCCAGCATGCGATAGAGCTGATCAACGCGAACGTCGACTACCAGATCCGCGAGACCTTCGAATCGGCGCTTGCCTTCAGCATCGCCACGCTGGAGAAACTCGGCGCGACGACAGAGGAAGCGGCCGAGGTTTGCCGTGAGATCCGCCGACGCGACGCCGCGCGGCTCGAGCTTCAGGTGGCCGGCGACCTGCGCAGCGGCGGCGACCTGATCCTGCGCGATCACCGGATGACGCCCACCCCGCTGACGACGCCGCGGCGTCCCGGCGAGGCGCTCAGCGAGGAGACCGCCGAGGCGCTCGGCGAGCGCCCGCCTGCGGGATGAAGCGCGCGGCCGACAGCGTTCAGTCCGACTTGTCCTGCAGCACGCCGCGGCGAATCTGGTCGCGCTCCATCGACTCGAACAGCGCCTTGAAGTTTCCCTCGCCGAAGCCCTCGTCGCCCTTGCGCTGGATGAACTCGAAGAACACCGGGCCGAACAGCGGTTGCGAGAAGATCTGCAGCAACAGGCGCTTCTTCCCGTCCGCGGTGCTGCCGTCGAGCAGGATTCCGCGCGTGCGCAGCTCGTCGACGTTCTCGCCGTGGCCCGGCAGCCGTTCGTCGAGCATCTCGTAGTAGATGTCGTTGGGCGCGCTCATCACCGGAATGCCCGCCATCTGCAGGCTGTCGACGCTCGCGCGCAGATCGTCGCTGAGCAGCGCGATGTGCTGGATTCCCTCGCCGTTGAACTGCATCAGGAACTCCTCGATCTGCCCGGAGCCCCGTCCCGATTCCTCGTTCAGCGGAATGCGGATCCTGCCGTCGGGTGCCGTCATCGCCTTCGAGGTCAGCCCCGTGTACTCGCCCTCGATATCGAAGTAGCGGATCTCGCGGAAGTTGAACAGGCGCTCGTAGAACTGCGCCCAGTACGCCATCCGTCCCCGGTAGACGTTGTGCGTCATGTGATCGATGGCGCTGAAGCCGTGGCCGCGCGGATGGCGCTCGACGCCGTCGAGCCACTCGAAGTCGATGTCGTAGATCGACCGGCCTTCCTCGAAGCGGTCGATCAGGTACAGCGGCGCGCCGCCGATGCCTTTGATCGCCGGCAGTCGCAACTCCATCGGGCCGGTGGGCAGTTCGACCGGTTGCGCGCCGAGCGAGAGCGCGCGCTCGTAGGCCGCATGCGAGTCGTTCACGCGGAACGCGAGCCCGCAGGCGGAGGGCCCGTGCTCGGCAGCGAAGTACGACGCGACGCTGTTCGGCTCGTCGTTGACGATGAAGTTGATCGCGCCCTGGCGATACAGGCTCACCCGCTTCGAGCGATGGCGAGCGACTTTCGTGAAGCCGAGCTTCTCGAGCACCGGCTCGAGGACATTCGGCGTCGGCGAGGCGAATTCGACGAATTCGAAGCCCGCCAGGCCCATCGGGTTGTCGAGATTGTCGAGTGTGTGCGGCATCTGATGCTCTCGCAGCCTTTGCCGCCCCACGATACCGCGCGGCGAACAACGCGCCACGGCGCGGGGGGTATCGCTTCGGTGTCGGCCTACATCTGCGCCTGCAGGTAGTCCTGCAACCCCACCCGGTCGATCAGGCTCAGCTGCTTGCGCAGCCAGTCGAGGTGCAATTCCTCGTCGTCGAGCATCTCGGCGAGCAGGTCGCGGCTGACGTAATCGCTGCACTGCTCGCAGACGCCGACCGCGGCGCGCAGGTGGTCGATCGCCTCGCCGACGAGCTCGCGGTCGTAGTCGAGCTGTCTGGCGACGGTATCGCGCGCATCGATCTCGCGACGGCTCCTCATCGACGGCGTGGCGCCGAGCAGCAGGATGCGCGCCATGATCCGGCCGGCGTGCGTCGTTTCCTCTTCGCTGTAGGCGTACTGCGCGTCGGCCAGGCGCGAGAAGCCCCAGTGGCGGCAGGTGGCGCCGTGCAGCAGGTACTGCCGGTGCCCGGTGAGTTCGAAGGAGAGGTATTCGTCCAGTGCAAGGGTGACGCGCGGGTCGCCTTTCATGTCTCTCTTGTCGCTTGTTCGGATGTCCTGGTTCTTGCCGGAATGATGCACGTCGAATCGGGCCAGGGCCAGACCACCCTGCGCGCGCCGGCGCCATCGGCCGAGGAGCGCTTCTCGAAGGGAGCATCATCGCTCTCGAAGAACCATATGAGCGCTGCACCGCACACGAGCACCGAAATCGATTCGCGCAGGCGAGGCTGGATTCTCGTCGCGTTGATGTTCGCGATGATGCTCGCCGCGATGGACACGACCATCGTCTCGACGGCGATCCCGCAGATCGTCGACGACCTCGGCGGCTTCGCGATGATCACCTGGGTGTTCTCGATCTACCTGCTGGCGCAGACGGTCACCATCCCCATCTACGGAAATCTCGCCGACATGTTCGGGCGCAAGCCCGTGCTGGTCATCGGCACGCTGATCTTCCTGGCAGGTTCGGCTGCCTGCGCGCTGGCCTGGAACATGGTCTGGCTGATCGTCTTCCGCGCACTGCAGGGTCTGGGTGCCGGCTCGATCATGGCCACGGTGAACACGATCGCCGGCGACCTCTATTCGGTGCGCGAGCGGGCGCGCGTGCAGGGATGGCTGTCCAGCGTCTGGGGCGTGGCGGCGGTGGCCGGGCCGCTGCTCGGCGGCGCATTCGCCGAACACGCGACCTGGCGCTGGATCTTCCTGATCAACCTGCCGATCGGCGCTGCGGCGCTGGGCCTGCTCGTGCGCTTCCTGCACGAGAAGCCGAGCCACCGCTCGCACCGCATCGACTACCTGGGAGCGGTACTGATCCTGTGCACGGGTTGCGTGCTGATCTACGGGCTGCTGCAGGCAGGGCAGGCGTGGCCCTGGGGATCGGCACCGAGCATCGCGGTCTTCGCGCTGGTCGCTGCGCTGGTTGTCGTCACCGTGCGGGTCGAGCGGCGAGCGGCCGAGCCGGTCATGCCGGGCTGGCTGTGGCGCGACCGCTTGCTGATGGGCACCAATCTGTCGATGATCGGCATGGGCGCGGTGCTGATGGGGCCGAACGTCTATCTGCCGACGTTCGGGCAGTCGGTGCTCGGGTTGGGTGCCATCGCGGCCGGCTTCGTGCTCGCCAGCCTGAGCCTGGGCTGGCCGTTGGCTTCGGCATTGTCGGGACGCGTGTATGCGCGCATCGGCTTTCGCGACGCGGGTCTTGCCGGTGCCGCATTGATGACGATCGCGGCCTTCGCCTTTCTCGCGTTGCCCGACCCGCCGTCCGTCTGGCTGCTGTTGCTCGACCAGGTCGCGCTGGGCGCCGGCTTCGGCCTGCTCTCGACGCCGCTGCTGGTCGGCGTGCAGGCTACCGTCGGCTGGAGCCGGCGCGGCACCGTCACGGGCGCCAACATCTTCTCGCGCTACCTCGGCCAGACGCTCGGCGCTGCGATCTTCGGCGCGATCTTCAACGCGGCGTTGCGCGAGCGATTGCTCGACGCGCCGGCGGACCTGCACGCGCAGTTGCCGCGACACGTCGATGGGGTGATCGATGCGCTGCACGGCTCGGCGCTTTCGATGCCGGCTCGGCAGTATCTGCAGGACGCGATCGGCGCCGCCACCGCGCACGTCTACGTGGGGCTGTCGGTGATCGCCGCCTGCACGCTCGTCGTGCTGTTCGTGGCGCCGCGACGATTTCCGCTGGTGGACGATGCGCCGCCGGCGAGGACGGACTCGTCGCGACAGGGTACGGCGCGCTGAGCCACCGTGCGAGCCGATCGTCCATGCCCGTCTCGATGGGCAGCACTGCCCGAGGTTGCTTCGCAACCCTCCATGCGTGCGCCGGCGTACCCTGTGGTCGATGACACTCGACGACGAATCCGCACCGAAGGCCTTCGCTTTCGACAACACCTACGCGCGCGAACTGGCCGGCACCTACGTGCCGTGGAAGCCGGTTGCCGTGCCGAACCCGCGGCTGCTGTTCCTGAACCGCGAGCTCGGGCTCGAGCTCGGCCTCGACGCCGAATCGCTCGACGGCGACGCCCTCGTGCCGCTGTTCGCCGGCAACGTGGTGCCCGAGGGCGCCGAGCCGCTGGCGCAGGCCTACGCCGGGCATCAGTTCGGCATGTTCTCGCCGCAGCTGGGGGACGGTCGCGCGCTGCTCCTCGGTGAAGTCGTCGACCGCTTCGGACGGCGCCGCGATATCGCCTTCAAGGGATCGGGACGCACGCCCTTCGCGCGTGGCGGCGACGGCAAGGCAGCCGTCGGTCCGATGCTGCGCGAAGCGCTGATCGGCGAATGGATGCACGCCGCGGGCATTCCGAGCACGCGCGCGCTGGCCGTCGTCGCAACCGGCGAACCGGTGTATCGCGAAGAGCCGCTGCCCGGCGCCGTGCTCACGCGCGTGGCGTCGAGCCACCTGCGCGTGGGTACGCTGCAGTTCTTCGCGGCGCGCGGCGAGCGCGACGTGCTGCGCCGCCTGGTCGATTACGCGATCGCGCGCCACGATCCGCAGCTCGCGGACGCGCCCGAAGCCGAGCGCTACGTCGGGTTGCTGCACGCCGTCGCCGTGCGCCAGGCGCGACTCGTCGCACAGTGGATGAACGTCGGCTTCATCCACGGCGTGATGAACACCGACAACATGACGCTGTCGGGCGAGACGATCGACTACGGCCCGTGCGCCTTTCTCGAGGCCTACGATCCGGCGACCGTGTTCAGCAGCATCGACGAGGGCGGGCGCTACGCCTACGAGAACCAGCCGTCGATCGCGCGCTGGAATCTCGCGCGCCTGGCCGAGACGCTGGTGATGCTGATCGCCGATCCGGACGACGAAGCGGCGGTGAAGCAGGCGGTGGCGCGGCTCACCGAGCCGATCGACGCGTTTCCCCGCCTGTACGAGGCGGCGTGGCGCGAGGGCCAGCGCGCGAAGCTCGGGTTGCTCTCGAGTGAACACGCGGACGCGGCTGCGCTGGCCGACGACTGGCTGGCGCTGCTGCAGGCGCAGCGGGTGGATTTCACGCTCGCCTGGCGCCGGCTGGCCGATGCTGCCGAGGGCGACGAGGCGCCGTTGCGTGCGCTGTTCGGCGATCGTGCTGTGCTCGATGCGTGGATCGTGAGATGGCGCGAGCTTTGCGGACCCGGCAACGACGTCGAACGCGCGCAGCGGATGCGGTGCGTCAACCCGTGGCTGATTCCGCGCAATCACCGCGTCGAGGAAGCGCTGTCGGCGGCGTCGCGCAACGACGACCTCGCCGTCTTCGACGATCTGCTTGCCGCTTTGCGCAAGCCTTTCGACGAATCGATGGCCGCGGCCCGCTACGCGCAGCCGGCGCCGCCGGAAACGACGGCCGCCTACCGCACGTTCTGCGGCACGTGAGCTGCGGCACGTGAGCTGCGGCAGCGCGGTCGACGAACCCGGGGCGTCGACCGCCGATCCGGGCGGCCGCGGCAGCGAGACGTTCCCCTCGCTCAGCCGTCCTGCGGAACCTTCGCGCGAACCAGCGTCGAACCATCCGACGCGCGCAACTCGTACCTCTCGATCGACGTGAGGATCGTGCCGCCGGCAGCGCCCGGCTGCACGCCGGCGATGCGCAACTGGATGTCCAGCTTCGTATTGCCGCGCGCCGTCCGGTCGCGCACCAGTCCTGCCTGTGCTGCAGGCACGGACCAGTGCTGCGCCGTTTCCCCGTTGACGAACTGCACCGTCACCTTCTGGCGCAGCGCCTGGAAATCGAACTGCGACGCCGGCGACAGCGCGCCGATCGTGAACTCCTGATAGCCGGCGTCGTAGTCGCTCAGCCCCGCATTGGACACCGACAGTCGCAGGCGACCGATGTCTCGCACGGCGGCGCGCGCCGCTTCGAACTCGGCGCGCACCGCGGCACGCTGCGCGGCTTTGTCGGCCGGACGCGACTGCTGCACCCGGGAGTCGTCTTCGACCCAACGCTCGAGCGGTGGATCGATGCCGGCGAGATCGAAGTACAGCAGCACCATCGTGGCGGCATCGGGGTTCACCGCTTCGCGCGTACGAGCGGGGACCGGGGCGCCCGCCGCGGGCGACGACACGCCCGGCGCGGCGTGGGCGGGAGCGATGCCCGTCGCTGCGCCCGACAGCGCCGAAGCGGCGGCGACGGCCAGCGTCATCGCCGCCCGTCGCACCCGCACGCTCTGTGACGGATGCCCACGTTCCCGCGAGCGGATGTCGGCGAGCCTCCGTCTTCCGGCTGCGTACTGCGTGTCGTCGTTCACAGCGTCGGTCCCTTCGCGTTCTTCGACGCGCGCTCGATCTCGCCGGCGCGCCGCTGCTGGTCGGCCTGGCGCAGCGCCTGCTCGGTGGCGCCGAGGCGCTTGTAGCCGCCACCCATGTCGACAACGCCGACCATCATGTATTCGACCAGTGCCTTGTTGTCGCGCTTGGGACGCAGGTCTGCCGAGACGACGATGCCGCAGTCGGGCGTGAGGCTCACGCCGGCATCCGGATCGGCGGCGCCCGTGCATTTCCCGAACAGCGGCGAGGCTTCGCCGATGCGCCGTCCCAGCGGGTCGTAGGCCCAGGTAAGGAGTGCGCGGCCGTCGCCCGGATCCATGCGGCGGGTAGGCTCGCCGTACTTTGCCACGAGCGCCTTCTCCACCGATTCGACGGTCATGTCCTGTCCGTCGGCGGTACGTTCCTTGCGCGCGGCGTTCAATACGCGCTCGTCACCCGGCACACCCATCGTGCCGACGAACCACTTCACTTCGCCGGGTTGCAGGTCGTCGCGGCGGGCGTTCATGCCGCGCGCCATCGCGTCGCGCTGCATCTCCGCCATGATCTGCCGTCCGGTGCGTTCGACGCGCGGCTTGGCGACGCTCGCGTCGAAGCCCTGCCGGATCTTCTGCCCGTAGGACTGCATCGTGAAGCCGCGCGAGTTGTCCTCGCGAACGACCAGCAGCGGATGGCTGCACATCACGGTGGTGGCGGCGTCGTCCCAGCTCATTCCGGGCTGCACGCCGACCACGTCGACGACCGGCGCGCCCGCCGCGCGCGGAGCCGGCTTCGCTGCCGGACATTTCAGGTCGCCGCGCGCCGCCTGCGCGACTTCCTTGGCGCTCGCTCCGGCGGCCTGCGCGGCGGTCCCGGCGAGCAACGCAACGGCCGCGACGAGCGTGCGCAGGAACGGCGTGGCGCGGTAGCCGAACGCGGTGTGCGATCGATGCCCGGCGATGTTCCTTCGAGATGCTGTGGCGTTCATTTCGAGAATCCCTTGAACAACTGGATCATCTGGCCCACTGCCTGGATCGCTTGTCCTGCCTCGCCGCCTCCGGAGGGCGCGTCCGCGTACTGCCCGCCTTCCTGAAGCACGCCGCCGCCGGCCGTCGGCATCGATCCGAGGCCTGCGATACCTGCGCCGAGACCGCTGCTGGCGGTGAGGTTGGAGAAGCTCACGGCGTACTCGCGCTCGGTGCGCAATTGCCGGTTGCCGATGACGGCGAGCTGGGCCAGCGTCAGGTCGAGGCTGAAGACGTTGCCCGGAACCGCGTTGCGTTTGTTGTACTGCAGGATGCGTTCGAACGAGGCCTCGCGCGCCTCGCCGGGCGCGAGCCGGAACTGCGGATCGGCACCGTTGCGGCTGACCTCGCCGATGCCTTGCACGTAGCGCGCCTCCGAAGTGCCGGAGCGGCCCCACGCGTACGAATGCCCCTGGTTGTCGGTAAGCGAGGCGCTGCCTGTGCGGTAGCCGACGATCACCGGCTGGCTGCCCAGGTTGCGGATTCGCAGCGTGGTTCGCACGCTGTGGTAGGCGGTGACGCGACCCGAGTCGGTGACGTTGACCTTGACCACCTGCGACATCAGCGGACCGTCCACCCGACAGTTCGGTGCGCCGTTGCACGGATCGGCGGCGTTTGCCCCATGCGTCGCGCCGGTACAGAGCAGCAGCGCGAGCGCGCTGCCCGCCGCCCTGCGAGTGTGCCGGCGCCGTAGGTCGATGGCGCGGTTGTTCGTCATGATTTCCTCGCGAATACGGCTGTCGTGCGAGGAAATCTAGGGCGCGACGCGGCGCCCCGCACCTCCCGAACGGGAGGGAATTCTGCGCTGCTCAGGCGCGGTTTTCCCGTAGCAGCAGCGCTACCAGTTCGGCCTGGCGGTGCGTTCCGGTCTTCTGGAAGAGGATCTTCAGATAGCCGCGTGCGGTGCCGTAGCCGATGCCGCAGCGCTCGGCCGCTTCACGAAGTCCGCAGCCGGCGGTCAGTTGCAGCGCCAGGCGTGATTCCGCGCTCGTGAAGCGGTAGCGCTCCCGGATGCGCTGCAGGTTCTCGCCCGCGTCGCAACGCGGCTCGGTAAACATCAACAGCACGTAGCTGCGCAGCGGCTGGTAGGCGACGACGCCGCCTCGCGCCGGCAGCGCACGGACCTCGAGCGTGCAATCGTTCGTGCCGTGCAGCACGAGGCGATCGTTGCGCGGCGCCAACCCGCACGCGGCGTCGACGATCAGGCCGGCAAGCGCCTGGCGCGCCGACGGCAGGCGCGCCTGCAGGCGACCGGCTCGCGACTCGAGCACGGTGCCGTTCTGCAGCCAGCGCTCGAGTGCCGGATTCGCGTGACGCAGCGCGCCTTGTTCGTCGACCAGCGCGTACCCCTCGGGCAGTGCGTCGAGCGCGGCCAGTCCGAGCCGTTCCGATTGCCTTGCCGAATCGATCCGCATGCAGAAGGCGAGCGCGCGCTGGAAGTGCGGCGCGAGCGCCCGCATGGCCGCGATGTCGTCGTCGTCGAAGGGCGGCATCTCCGAGGGCCGGAACAGCGACAGATTGGCGACCACACCGCGCTGCGCATACGGAGTCAGGCCGATCGTGTGCGCGAAGTACTGTGGCCGCATCCATTCGTTGAAATACGTCGAGCGTCGAAGGATGTCGGGGTCGCCGGTGAATCGAGCGAGAGTCTCGGCCGTGCGCACGACGCCCGGACGATGCAGTTGCGCCGTGTATCGCGCCCACGGGTTGTCGGGGTGGAAGTACAGCGGATTGAACTGCTGCAGCCAGCTCGATGCGACGCCGTGCAGTTCGACGATGTGGGTGCGGCGTTCGGTGAAGTCGAGGAAGTAGAGCGCTTCCATGTTGCTGTCGTAGCGCTCGTGCAGCAGGCGCATCGCACTGCGCCAGCCGCCCTCCTCCATGGGGGCGGCGTAGATCGCCTCGATCATCTCGTCGGTGGGCTGCGTTCGCGTCATGCGGCTCGCTCGCGCCGGCAGATCTCGGTGAGATCGTCGAACCGAAGATGATACCGGCAGGCGGCAGCGTGCGCGATGCCGGCGCGAGATGCTGCCGCAGGCATGCATAATCGCCGGACGGCACGCTGCGAACGCTTTCCGATGCTCGTTCCCGACTCCCGTTGCTCCTCCGCGCTGGCCGCTCGTCTGCGGCACGCACTCGTCGCGGTTGCGGCGTGGCTGGCGCTGGCCGGTGTCGCGGCGCCGGTGCGCGCCCAGTCGCCGCTGGTCGTTCTGGTGCCGTATCCGGTGGGTGCGCTGTCCGACGGCGTGGCTCGTGTTGTAGCGCCCGCGCTCGCGCGTGCGCTCGACCGCCCGGTGGTCGTCGAGAACCTCGGAGGCGCGGGCGGAGCGCTTGCGGCGCGCCGGGCGCTGAAGGCTCCCGCCGACGGCGAACTGCTGCTGCAGGGCTCGCCCAACGAACTGATCCTCGCGCCGAGGGCGCAGCCCTCTGCCGGCTTCGCTGCCGCGGATTTCCGCATGGTGCAGATCATCGGCTCGGCGCCGCTCGTCATCGTCGCGCGCGCCGACCTGCCGGCGTCGTCGTTCGGTGAACTGGCCGAACTCGCCAGCCGATCGGCGCCCGCCCAGCCGCTCAGCTACGGAAGCGTCGGCGTCGGTTCGCTGTACCACCTGCTCGGCCGCCAACTCGCGCAGCGTCTTCACGTGCCGATGACGCACGTTCCCTACTCCGGAGGCGCGCCGCTGATGCGGGACCTGGCGGGCGGCGTCGTTGATTTCGCGATCCTTCCGGCCGCGGTTTCCACGTTCGCTCTGGTCGATGCCGGCAGGCTGAAGCTGCTCGGCACGCTCGAACCGGCACGGGCGCAGCAGGCAAAGCCGCGGCTGCGCTCGCTGCCCAGCCTGGCCGGCGACGCGCGCATGTCCGACTTCACCTACTCGATCTGGTCCGGATATTTCGTCCGGGCCGATACGCCGTCCGAGCTTGCGCAACGGCTGAACGAGGCACTGGCGATCGTGCTGCGCGATCCGCAGGTGATCGCCCGCATCGCAGCACAGGGCGCGGATCCGATGCCGGCAATGGATCTTGACGAGTCGCAGGCGTTCTACCTGCGCGAGATTGCGCGCTACGACGCGCTGGCTTCGGACGGCACCGACGACGGCGCACACTCGCCGCGTTGACGCCGCTTCGGACGGGCCTGACGGGTTGCGCGAAAGGCCGGCGTGAGCGCTCCTACAGCTGCATCTCGCAGCGCTCGATGTCGATCACCAGCGCGCCGCGCGCCCACGGGAACACGGCCTTGGCGCGCGCGGCGAGTTCGCCTTCGGCCTGCACGCTGCCCTTGCCGAAAATGACGCCGCCCTGGCCGGGACCGCGCGAGCCACGCACGCCGCGCGAGGCGGCCATCAACTGGATGCGGTCGTCGCGCTTGAGGTTCTCCTCGGTGCGCTCGTAATGGCCGGCGGGAAGGACGATGCGCGCGTCGTCGATGCCGATGCGCCGCGCGTAGTCGCCCCAGTTGCCGACGAGGTGCGGGCCGTCGGGGCCCTGCGTGACGATCGCGACGAACTCGGCTTTCTCGAGCAGTTCGCGGGCGGTGGGGTCGAGTGCGGCCATGTGCATTCCCTGGTTTGGTGAAGCGGCGAGCATTGCGCCGCCTGCGTGCCGGCGGAATGATGTGGCTCAATTCAGCCCCTGCCGGCCGGCCCGCGATTCCCTCCGTTTGACAATGACCCCGCCGCGCTGCTCCAATCCGGCTGCCTCCGAAGGGGAGTAGCTCGCGGGGATCGCTCTCCGATCCTCGTGCTGCGGCGTCGTCAGTACGGATCCGGTTGCGGCTACGACCGATCGATCCCGGCGCCGCAGATCGGCGCGCAGCAACGCGCGCCGCTCGGCAAGACCGACGTCGGCGCCTGTTCCACGCAAAGCCCGTCCTCGCCACGCGGGCCGAAGAGGCACTCCCCATGATGAGCATCGGCACCCCGCTGATGTGGTCGTTGTTCGCAGCCTTCGTCGTCGTCGCGCTGCTCGTCGATTTCCTCGCGCTGAAGGGCCAGGGTGCGCACGCCGTCTCGATGAAGGAGGCAGCGACCTGGTCGCTGCTGTGGATCGCCGTGTCCTTCGTCTTCGTCGGCTGGCTCTGGTGGCACCTCGGCGGTGCGTCGGGCGACGCGGCCGCACGCGCGCTGGCCAACGACAAGGCGCTCGAATTCGCCACCGGCTACCTGGTGGAGAAGGCGCTCGCCGTCGACAACATCTTCGTCTTCCTGATGGTGTTCACCTATTTCGCGGTGCCCGGCGAATTCCAGAAGCGCGTGCTGATGATCGGCATCCTCGGCGCACTCGTGCTGCGCGCAGCGATGATTCTCGTCGGCGCGTGGCTGATCGTTCGTTTCCACTGGGTGCTGTACCTGTTCGGCGCGTTCCTCGTCTTCACCGGGGCGAAGATGTGGTGGACTGCCGGCAAGGAGCCCGACCTGGCGTCGAACCCGGCGTTGCAGTGGATCAACCGGCGACTGAAGGTTTCGCCCGGCTACGACGGCGAGCGCTTCTTCACGCGCATCGACGGCGTGCGGATGGTCACGCCGCTGTTCGTCGTGATCCTGCTGATCGGTATCGTCGACGTTGTGTTCGCGGTCGATTCGATCCCCGCGATCTTCGCGATCACGACCGATCCGTTCATCGTGCTCACGTCGAACGTTTTCGCGATCCTCGGGCTGCGCGCGATGTACTTCCTGCTCGCCGGCCTGCACGATCGATTCCACCTGCTCAGCTACGGCCTTGCCGTCGTGCTGGTGTTCATCGGCGCGAAGATGCTGCTGATCGACGTGTACAAGATCCCGGTGGCATGGTCGCTGGCGGTTACCGTGCTGGTACTCGCGGCGTCGATGATCCTGTCGCTGATGGTCGCGCCACGCGGCAGCGGAGGCAGCGCGTACCCGTTTCGCGCCAGGCGCCCCGATGCGTCGTCGCCGGGCGACGCGACGAAACGCGATCGCTCGCCGCAGGGTGCGCGCAATCGTCGCTGATCGGCCCCGGCCTGCTTTCCACTGAAGAAGGGCGACTCATGCTCCCCGACGCTGCCTACACCGCACTCGACGCGCGCGTCTTTCGCGCCAGTACGCTAACGCGAGGTCCGTGGGATCCCGCTCACCAGCATGCGGGACCGCCGATCGCGCTCGTCTGTCGTGCGATCGAGCAGGCGGCGCGCGAGCACGGGCTCACCCATATCGCGCGCCTCACCGCGAACCTGCTGCGTCCGGTGCCGATCGGCGAGTTGATCGTCGAGGTGAGCACCGAGTACGCCGGCCGCAACGCGGCGCACTTCTCCGCTCAACTGCTGGCCGGCGACAAGGACATCGCGCGCTTCACCGCGCTGGCGCAGCGCGAAACGCCGATCGAGCTGCCGGGGAACCTGATCGGGCATCCGCTGCCGAAGGCGCCGCTGTCGCCGGACGAATCGCCTGCGGCGAACTTCCCCTTCGCGGGCAGGGCGGTGGGCTACGCCGATCTCGTCGAGACGCGCATCGCCCGCGGCAGCTTCTGGAACGGGCCATGCGCCGTCTGGTTTCGACTGCGCCATCCGCTGCTGGCAGGAGAGCCGCCGAGCCCGTTCCAGCGTGTCGCGGTGGTCGCCGACTCGGGCAACGGCGTCAGCGCGGTGCTCGATTACGAGCGCTACACCTTCGTGAACTTCGACCTGACGATCAACCTGCTGCGTCGGCCGGTGGGCGAGTGGATCTGCCTCGACGCGCGCACGGCGCTCGGTTCCACCGGCGGCGGTCTCGCCGAGTCGGCGCTCTACGACGCGGACGGGTTGATCGGCCGCGCGACGCAGAGCCTGGCGGTGCGGGCGAGGGCCTGAAGGTTCAAAGCGGGACGGTGATTCCCTCGTCGTCCCCGTGGGGGAACACCGCCTCGAAGCCGAGTTCGTGCTGCAGGTCGGCCTTGCCCCACGCTTCGTTCGTCGCGCAGCGGTAGTTGAAGACCAGCTTCGGCGGTTGCACCAGTGAACGCGCGACGATGCGCTGCACCGCTTCCTCGTCCGGATGTCCGAAGATCGCGCCGTTCGTGCTGACGAGGTAGCACGGCGAGCGCAGGAGCGACATCAGCTCGTCGGTGGTGTTCGCCTTACTGCCGTGGTGCGCGACCTTCACGGCATCGACCTCGAGCGTCTGCAGTCCTCGCTCGTCGAGCAGCCGGCGCAGCGATGCGCAGACGACGTCGGGGTGCGCGTCGGCCAGGAACAGCGCGCTCTTGCCGGCCGGCTCGAACTCGGCGAGGAACGCGATGCTCGCGCCGTTGGCGGCGGCGTTGTCGGGCCGCGACTGCTTCTCGAGCAGCGCATCGAGCTCGGGTGTGCTGCCGAGCAGGCCTTCGGCCGGCAGGTACTTCTTCTGGCGCGCCAACAGCTTCCAGGCGGCGTCGAAATCGCCCGGATCGAGGTCGCGCACGTCCTTGCGCCAGGCATTGCGCATCCGGTCGAGCGTTGCGAGGGTGGGGGAGAGCAGCGTCAGCGACAGACCGTCGGGAAGAACCACGCACGGCAGCGGCGCGTCGTCGCGAACGACGATGGGGCCGCCGTCGAACGCGCCGTTCCACTGGCGCTCGTCGAGCCGTTGCGCGAGCAGCGCGCTGAAGAACTCTCCCTGCCGTCCGCCGAGAAGACCGTGCGCCCGCTCGAGATGCCGCCAGCCGTTGAACCAGACGTCGTGGACGACGAAGGGCCACGGCGGCGGCTCGGCGAACAGCCGCACGAGGCCATCCACATGGTCGGTGTCGACGTGCGTGAGCACGACGAGCTCGATGCGGGTATCGCCCCTCGGCAGCGAGCGCATCTGCGCGTCGAGCGCGCTCCAGGCGCCGATCGGGCCGCCGTCGATCAACACGCGGCGCGTACGCTTGCCGGTTCCGTATTCGATCCACAGGCAGTCGCCGTGCAGCGCGGGAAGCATCCGGATGCGCAGGAAGGAATCGGCGTTCGCGGCGTCGGGCATGGTCGGTTCACAGCCTCCAGTCGGCGTCGCCGAAAGCGACGATGCACAGTGCCATCGGCAGGCTCTCGAGCATCGCCTCGCGGCGCGCATCGAGGATCAGCTCGCCGAGCTGGTCGGCCTCGGCGCCGCCCGCGCGCAGCAGGCGTGCGAGGATCTTCGAGCCGACCGTGACCGCGTGCTCGCCGAACACGGTGGCGGTCGTCGAGATCACAACGGCCGCGCCCGCCTGGCGAAAGTAGCGGATGTGGTTCGAGAACGGCTCGGCGGTGCCCGCAACATCGCAGCCGAGCAGGAACACCAGCGGCGGCGGGGCGCCTTCCGGGCGAACGTAGTCGCGCGGCAGGCGCAGCGTGGCGAGGAAGTCGCCGCCGATTTCCAGCTTCAGGTCCTGGCGGCGGCCTTCGTTGTGCGGAAACGCGACGAGCAGGGCCGGCTTGCGCTGGCCGACCGTTTCCTTCCACGCCTGCCACGTCCGGGCTTCGAGTGTCGCGTCGCCGAAACGCGGCGACAGCATCGCCAGCAGCGGCGTGCGCGCGTCCTTCGGCACCTGGGCGCTGAAGCCGAGCACGGCGCAGCGGCCCAGATCGAGCCGGTCGCGGCCCTCGGCCGGCTCGGACTGGATCACCACTTCGGCACCGTCCGGCCTGCCGAGCGCCGGGCTGTAGACGTGACGTTCGACGACCTTGCGCAGACCCCAGAATCCCATCGGGCAGACGTAGGCGGCCGGATCGGCGCGTCCGGCGCAGTCGGACGGACAACTACCGGTCTTCAGTGCTTGGCGAAAGCCGGGGCAGAGCTGGTCTGCGTCGGGCGCCGGCGGTGGGTAGTCGTAGAAGAACTCGATCGGGACGACTGCATCGGCGCGCGCACTGACGACCTGGATGTGCGTGAGCGCGTCGTCACGCGGATCGAATCCGCCGTGCGCAAGCTCGACGAACTGGTCGAGGCACAGCGCCGAGTAGAGATCGGCGCCGACGCGTGCGAGCCGCACGAGCAGTTGCGGGTTCTCGCCCTGGTCGAGTCCGTCGGCGTGATCGGCGATGCTGTGCGCGGCGTCGGACAGCGCCTCGTTCAACTGCAGCAGCGGCTCCGAGAGGCCTTCGAGGCTGGTCGCCCAGGCGCGTCGCTCGGCGACCGCCGTGAGCCTGGGTACGCCGTCGGTCTCGCCGTGGTTCAGCACCAGCGCCAGATCGAAGGGGCGCCGGGCGCCCAGGTCGCTCCAGTCGAAGCGCACCTGCGTTTCGTCGAGCAATGCGATGCCTTCGCCGCGCTCGTCGCGCCTTTCTCGCACCTGCGTGCGCAGTCGCGCGGTCTGCAGCACCCGACCGCGGTGCAGGACGCCGATGCGCGCATCGAAGGCGCCGCTGCTGCGTGGGGTGAAGACGAACTCGGCTTCGGTGCTCGGACCGGCGCGCGGCAGCGTGATCTCGCGCAGCATCGGCTCGTCGAACTGCCGCGCTTCGTGCACGACGATCTGCAGCGTGTGCGTATCGCGATCCTTCGGCAGCTCGTGCTCGGGAAAGGGCGTCGCAACGCTGTCCCAGCTTGCATCGTCGGGGGTGCCGATGCGCACGAGGAGCATCACCGGCTCGCCCTGTACGTAGCCGTCGTGGATCGCTTCGAGCGCATCGTCGACCGTCTTGCGCAGGCTGCGCTGCTGCAGGTGGCGCGCCGGGCGGTGCTCGTCGTCCAGTGGACGGCTGCGCGCCGTGTGGGGAGGCGGTGTGACGGGTGGCGGAGGAGGCGGTTCCCCGGCCGGCGCCTCTTCGACGGGCGACGGAGCGGCGCGCGGTCCCTTCATGCGTTCGACCTCACGGCGCCGTTCGAACGGCCAACCCCACCGCGCGCCGGACTTGCCCGGCGAGGTCGCGCGCGGTGGAGCACCGGGCATCGGCGCCGAGGGAGCGGTCGGGCGCATCGGCGCCGATTCCGACCGAGGAGCGGCCGGCGCTGCAGCCGAGCTCGCCTGCCGCGCCGGCGCACGTTCGCTGATCTCGATCAGCTTCGCGCCGAGCCAGGCGACGTGGCCCGGCCCGATCGAGCGCATCAGGGCGACGTCCAGTGGACATCCGCGCGCCATCTCATCGGAAAGTTTCGCCAGCGCGCTCGACAATCGCTCGGCGGGCATGGCCGGCGCGACGACGACGCCGTCTGCCTGCACCCGCGCGGCCAGCGCGCGAACGAGCGGTGCCGAGCGGGTCGGCCACTCGGAACCGAATCCGGCAACGACCGCGAGTGCGCAGCGAGGCAGCGCCGCGGCCTCGAGCACGCGTGCGAGCGCGAACGGCAACGGCTGTGCGAGTGCGAGCAGTTCGACGCGCGGCGTGCGGCGCGAGGCGATGACGAAACGCGCGCCCTGCGCAGGCCACGCGTACTTCTCCGCGATCGCGAGACGATACTTGCCGAGCGGATCGCCGGGCAGTGCCGAGACCGTGAACGGCCAGCGCCATTGCGTGGGATGTTCCGGCTTCCATCCCGACTGCACGTGCACGCCTGCGAGCTTCGCCGCGGGATGCGACAGCGCCTCGACGAAGTCGAGGACCCGTCCTTCGTGTTCGATCTCCTCCAACGCAGCGAGCCGAACGAACGACTCGCTCGCGGTGAAGCGCTCCCAGGCGTCGGCGAGAGACGCGGCGGACGGCCATTGCCGCAGCCCCGCCGGTGCCGCGCGGGCTCCGGCGGGCGCGGTCGGCACCCGCCACCCGAGAATGCCGTGCGTCGTCCACGAGTCCGCCGCGATGGTTCTCAGTAGCTCGAACAGTGCCGACGACGACTCGCCCGCTTCGGCCGCGTCGACTGCAGCGATCCGCCGCGCCCATTGCGGATCGACGGGCTGCCCGGCGACGGTGCGATCGAAGGCCGTCAGCACGCCGAGCGCGGCGAGCGCGGCGACGAAGCGCTCGTCTTCGACGCCGAGGCTCCAGGCGCCCAGGTGGTGCCGGTCCATCCGACTGCCTGCGTCAGGCGAGCGCGTGCATCGGCGCTGGCAGGCCGGGAGCGGGCGACAGTGCGAGCCTCGCGCGCTGGCGCAGTGCCGCGTCGCACAGCGCGTAGCCCCAGTTCATCAGCCGGCCCTGCAGCCGCTCGTCGAAAGCGGCCAGCCTCGTCGGCACTTCGTCGAGTTCGCCGGTGATCGTGTTGTCGGCGGCCAGCGGATCGCTTGCCTCGTAGTCGCCGATTCGCGTGCCGATCCCCCAGTACGCGCCGTGCTGGCGTCCCGCCTCGAACTCCGCGATGAGCCAGCGCTTGCGAAGCGCGCGTGCCTGGTCGATCAGGATGTCGCGCACGCGGCCCAGCTGCATCACGTTGTCTTCCCAGGGCTCTTCCTGGATGCCGAAGGGCGCGCCGGCATCGCTGACCAGGACGAGGTCGACGCGACCGACGAGCGATTCGAGCCCCATGTTGTCGTAGACGCCGCCGTCGGTAAGGACGACGCGATCGCGCAGCGCTTCGAATTCGGGCGCCTTGCTGCCGTCGCGCCACTCGCCGGGATCGGTGTCGAGGACGATCGGCGAGAACACCGGCGGGAACGCGCTCGACGCCGCCACCGCAATCGACAGCGGCACGGACTCGCTGCGGTTCGTGCCGAGCAGGTAGTCGGCAATGAAGTCCTGTCGGAAGCGGAAGCTGCGCCCGGTCTGCAGGCTCGTCGCATAGAAGACGAAGCGCGGGTTGCCGGGGCGCGACGCGTCCGGGATGTCCTTCAGCATCGCGCCGTGGAAGAGATCCTTGTCGTATCGGTGGGCGAGGAAGTCGCCTGCCGTCCTGAACGGCGTCAGCAGGCCCTTCAGTCCGGCGCCGACGTCGATCGTGCGGCCGCAGAACGCGCGCACCGGGTCGACGACCAGCGCGTCGAAGTTCGCGGCTCGACCGTCGTCGAACTGCAGGTCCTTCCAGCGATGCGCGAGCACGCCGGCGAGGATCGAGCCGCCCGAGACGCTGGTGATGCGGTCGAGCTTGCCGAGCAGTCCGGCGTCGTTGAGCCGCTGCAGCGAGCCGAGGCCGAAGAGCGTTGCACGGTACCCGCCGCCGGACAACGCGATGCCGACCGTCTTTCCGTCGATTGCCATGGGCGCTCTCCGTCGCAGCCGTGTCGTGCGTCATCGTCGAACGAAGCACGCGCCGGCGCAAGCGCGGCGCTCGATGATTCGCGCGCTCGGCGCACGGCGTTCAGTTCGGCGGCGCCGGGATCGCCAGCCCTTTGGCCACCGCCGGGCGCTTCACGAAGGCGGCGAGCACGCGCGCCACCTGCGGGAAATCGTCGAAGCCGACGAGCTCGCGCGCGCCGTAGAACCCGACCAGGTTGCGTACCCACGGAAAGATCGCGATGTCGGCGATCGTGTACTCGTCGCCCATCATCCACTGGCGCCCCGCGAGGCGCTGCTCGAGCACGCGCAGCATCCGCTTCGACTCGTTCACGTAGCGGTCGCGCGGGCGTTTGTCCTCGTAGTCCTTGCCGGCGAACTTGTGGAAGAAACCCACCTGCCCGAACATCGGGCCGATGCCGCCGACCTGGAACATCAGCCACTGCAGCGTCTCGTAGCGGGCGGCCGCGCCCGAAGGCACGAAGTCCTCGCGACCGAGCGCGGCGCACTTGTCCGACAGGTAGATCAGGATGGCGCCCGATTCGAAGAGCGGCAGCGGCGTTCCGCCGGGTCCTTCGGGGTCGATGATCGCCGGGATCTTGTTGTTCGGGTTCAGCGACAGGAACTCGGGCGACAACTGATCGTCGGTCTCGAAGCTCACGCGGTGCGGCTCGTACGGCAGACCGGTTTCCTCGAGCATGATCGACGCCTTCACGCCGTTGGGCGTGGGCAGCGAATAGAGCTGGATGCGCTCGGGGTGGTGCGCGGGCCACTTCTTCGTGATCGGGAAGGCGGACAGGTCGGTCATCTCGGGGCTCCGTCGGCGAAGTCCTCAGGGTAACGTGCGTACGAGCGTCCGTCGTACGAGCTGGGAAAGCCACCGGCGAACCCCGAACGCACCGGCAGCATCATCCGGTCAGGCAGGTACGCGCCCGTCGAGGTCGGGACGCAGATCCAGGCTTTCCTGCGCGGTGGCCTCGTTGCGTGCGCCGATGAAGACCGCCGGCTGCAAAGCGCTTCGATTCACCGCCACGTGCGGCATTCCGGCCGGGATGTACAGATAGTCGCCTGCGGATGCCGGCTCGTGGGGAATGCGGCATTGCAGATCCGTCCGGCGTGGCGCCCGTCGCTGCGAACGGCGCTTGCCTGCTGCTGCGTGCTGAAACGCGGCGCCGATGCGCGGCGGACGATCGAGCACATGCACGAATTGCCGGAAGTCGCCGGCGATGCGCTGCAGCCACTGTGGCGCCGCAATCCGCAATGGGGGGAATCGATCGGGCGTTGGACGCGCATCGACGTCGGTCCGATCCCCGGACGGCCGGTCGCGGGAGCGGAGCCGTCGTGAGGCGCGAAGCCGGCGTCGCTCCTCGGGAAACGTGCGAAGCGCTTCACACCGTCTGTCGCGTGTCCACTCCTGCCGCCGGTTTCGTCACGCTCCCGCCGGCGGAGAAACGGCCTGGGCGTAGCGCGGCGACAGCGCGTTGTGCACTGCCGTGGCCGCGATCGCGGCGTGTCCCGTCGCGACCGCGATCTGGTTCAGCGCGCTGACGACGTCGCCGATGGCATACAGGCCGGGCACGCTGGTGTGCATGTGGCTGTCCACGTGCAGCGCGCCTTCGTCGTCGCACCGCGCGCCCAGCGACAGCGCAAGTCCGGAGCGCTGGCGGCTCCCCAGCATGGCGTAGACGACGTCGAAGGCGCGACGCCGGCCGTCGATCAGGAACGTGCAGCGTTCGCCGTCGAAGCGCATGTCGGCAGGGACCGCGGTCGCCGCGATTCCGGTCTCGCGCAGGCGCCGGCCCTGCTGCGGATCGGTCGAAGCGTCGGTGTCGGTAGGCACGACGGTGACGCGCCCCGAATAGGTGCGCAGGAAAAGCGCGTGCCGCGCCGCCGATGCGAAGGGCCCGTGTACGGCGATGTCGCGATCGGCCGCCTCGAAGGCATCGCAGATCGGACAGAAGCGCAGCGCCGCGCAGGCCACCGCATCCTCGAGGCCCTCGATCTGCGGCATGACGTCCTCGCAGCCGGTCGCCAGCACGACGCAGCGCGCGTCGAAACGGAATCCGTCGACGTCGAGCGCGAAGCCGTCGCCTGCGCCGCTGTGTCGCTCGATCGACGTTGCCTCGCCCGGCTCGATGCGCGCGCCGAAGCTGCGCGCCTGTGCTGCCAGGCGCGCGAGGAATGCGTCGCCGCTGATGCCGCTCGGAAAGCCGGGGCAGTTGTGGCTTTCGGGAATCCAGCGGGCGCGGCTATTGCCTGCGTCGAAAACGGCGATCGAACGGCGGAAGCGCGACAGGTAGACGGCAGCCGTGAGCCCGCCGGGGCCGGCGCCGACGATCGCGCAATCGAGCAGGACGGTCATCGCATGCCCGTGGCATCCGGCGTTCCCGCCCGCTCGACGCGGATCGAATGACAACGCCGCCGCGAGGGCTGCGTCCGGTCGCACTATGCTGGTGCGTGTGTACATACCGAGCAGGGGGCGAGTCGTGCGCACGCGGCGCTTCGTACGGGGTTCGTTACTGGCTGCGGCGCTCGCCTCGCTCGCCGCAGCCTCCTTGGCGCAACCGCTGCGCGCGATCGGCGACTGCACGATCCGCAGCGGAACGCTGTGCCCCGGAGCCGATCTGCGCCGCGCCGATCTGCACGGCGCCGATCTCTCCAATTCGCAGTTCACCAATGCGGACCTGAGCGGAGCCCGGCTCGACGATGCGAATCTGCGCGCGGCGAATCTGCGGCAGGCAAAGCTGCGCGAGGCCGACCTGCGCAACGCGGTGCTGGCCGACGCCGATCTGCTCGGCGCGCACCTGGGCGGCGCCGACCTCTCGGGCGCGGATCTATCGAATGCGAACCTGCGCGACGCCAGGCTGCCCAATGCATCGCTTCGCGGTGCGATGCTGCGGGACGCCGACCTGACCGCTGCCGAACTGCCCGGTGCGAACCTGGAAAACGCGGATCTGCGTCATGCCAGGCTGCGCGGCGCGGATCTGCGCGGCGCCTCGCTGATGGGCGCCGACCTGAGCGGGGCGGATCTGCGCAGCGCGAATCTCGTCGGAGCGAACCTGGAAGGGGCGAAGACCGACGGCGCCCGCTTCCTCGGAGCGCAGACGCAGGACTGCCGCGGCTGTCCGTCGTGAGACGGCCGCGCCGGGCGCGCACGATCGGACGAACGAGCAGGTGCCCGGGGTCGGGCGGCCCCGCTCGCCGTCAGGCGAGCTTGCCGAGCGTGTTCGTCGCCTCTGCGAGCAGGTAGTAGAACGTCACGCGTTGCTTGCGCTGCGCGCCTTTCATCTTCTCGAGCACCGCCTGGATCGCGGCGTCGGCGGCATCGGCCGCCAGCCCCAGCTTCTTCGCGGCGAAGCCGTCGCGGACCGTCGCCAGCTCGCTGCGGCTCGAGGCCGAGACGAGCGAGGAATCGGCATCCCGAAGCGCGATGCCGCAGTACTTGACGATGGCGGCGACCGCGTTCTCGTTCACGTTCGGCGTGTACTTGCGCAGGTCGGTGAGGTAGTTTTCCATGAACGTCTCCACAGGGATACGGGCTTGAACCACACGCTTGCACTTGCCCGCGGAAGAGTAGCGCCGGGCGGGAGTCGGGTGAAGTGCAAGTACGGCGGCGCATCCGCTTCCTTTGACGGCGAGCAACTCCCGACTTGATCCGGCGCAAGCCGCGCCGGTTCAGCGCGTCGGACGCAGTTCGAGCGCGGCGCGTTCCAGTACGCCGCGCACCTGCTCGGCGTGCACGCCGTCGCCCGCGCGAGCGGCGTCCCGTTCGCAAACGAGCGCGAGCGCAGCGCCGGACTCGTCGAGTCGTTGCATCGCTTCGCGCAGCGTTGCATGCGGCGAGACGGCGATGAAGCGCGGCGCCACCTGTAGCGCCTGCTCGAGCGCCGACAGCGCTGCGTCTGCGCGTTCGTCGAGCGTCGGCGGACGCGCAACGCCGACCACGTCGCGCTCCCTGGTGACGAGCAGCCAGTCCGGTGCGGTCGCGAATACCTGTTCGAGGACCTCGTTGTTCGCCTCGAGTGCCGCACGCGCGAAGCGCCGGTTCATCACCGCACTCACGCCGGTGCGCTCCAGCGACAGCGCCACCGGGTCGAAGCGGTACTCCAGTCCGCGCCCGCGCAGCAGCGCGACGAAGATCGCTTCCTGTCCGAAGACGCTGCGCGCGACGAGCAGCGCCGGAATCACCGCTGCCATGCCGGGCAGCAGCGTGTGCGGATTCGCCGTGAGTTCGAGGATCGCCATCAGCGCCGCCAGTGGTGCGTGCAGGCTCGCACCCATCATCGCGACGACGCCGAGCGTCGCGTAGAAGGCCGCCGATGCGCCGCCGTGCGGCATCAGCCAGTCGCCGACGAGGCCGAGCGCGCCGCCCGCGGTCGCGCCCATCACGACCATCGGACCGATGAGTCCGCCGGGAAGGCCCAGTCCGCCGCAGGCGACGGTTGCCGCGAGCTTGAGCAGCGTGATCGTGACCAGTGCGGCGAGGCCGAACTGGCCGAGCAGTGCTGCCTGCACGGTGTCGTAGCCCAGGCCCATCACCTGCGGCGCGACGAGCGCGCAGGCGCCGGTGATCGCGCCGGCGACGGTCGTTCGCAGCACCAACGGCAGTCGTCGCGAGTGCAACTCGAGCGTGCGCGTTCCCCACACGTAGGCGGCGGCGAGACATCCGACCGCGATACCGAGCAGGACGACGAACGGCAGTTCGAGCAGCGATGCGAGTTGCAGCGGCGGCACGGCAAACGCCGGATCGGGTCCATACACGATGCGACTCACTGCGGCGGCGGCCATCGCGGCGAGAATCACCGGCGCGAAGCCGGCGAGCGTGTACTCGAGGAGCACGACCTCCATTGCGAACACGACGCCGGCGATCGGCGTATTGAACGACGCGGCGATCGAGCCGGCGACGCCGCAGCCGACGAGCGTGCGGATGCTGTTGTTGGGCAGGCGCAACCACTGTCCGAGCAGGCTGGCGCTCGTCGCGCCGATGTGGATGACCGGCCCCTCGCGTCCGACCGAGTGACCGCAGGCGATCGAAACGGCGCCGCCGACGAACTGCATCGCAGCATTGCGCCAGGGCAGCCAGCCCGCGTGGCGGGCCAACTGGGCCATCACGTGCGACGGGCCGACGCTGCGCGACTCCGGTCGCACGGCCCGAAAGAGCAGACCGATCGCGAGTCCGCCGGCGATCGGCAGCGCGAGCCGCCATTCGAACGGCAGCGCCTCGAAGTTCTCGGCGTTGTCCATCGGTCCGGCGAGCACCAGCGCGTTCTCGCTGACCAGCCGGAACGCGACGATCACCACGCCGGTGACGACGCCGGCGAGCAGTCCGAGCACCGACAGAGGGAACAGCGCGTCGGCGCGCGCCAGCGCCGCGCGCAGCGCTTCGAGCGCCACGCGTGGGCTGGCATGACCCGCGAAGCCCGTCGTCTTTCGTTTCAGCTTCGTTTCACCCGTGCGAGCGAAGAATGCGCCCGTCGGTCTCGACCGCTCCTTCCTGCCGGATTGCGATGACATTCGATCGTTCTTCTTTCCGTCGCCGTTCCACCGCCGGGCTGCTGTGCCTGGCGATCGCCTTGCCGATCGCCGCCGCGCGCGCGGGCGATACCACGCCCGCGCAGCAACTCGCGCGCTGGAGCGCTGCTGCCGGCGCCGCCGGCGACGCGGCCCGCGGACGCGCCTTCTTCACCGGCCGCCACGGCGGCGAATGGTCGTGCGCATCGTGCCACGGCGATCCGCCGCTCGCCGGCGGCAAGCACCAGAGTACCGGCAAGGCGATCGATCCGCTCGCGCCTGCCGCGAACGACGCGGCATTCACCGACGCCGCTCGTGTCGACAAGTGGTTCCGGCGCAACTGCAGGGACGTGCTCGGCCGCGAATGCGACGCCCGCGAGAAAGCCGACGTGCTCGCCTGGCTGCTGGAGCTGAAGCGATGATCGCCGTTCGTTCCCTCGCGTTCGTCGCTCTCTCGCTGCTCGCGCTGACGGCGCACGCCGACCGTCGCGCCATGCCGGCGGATGTACCCGGGATCTACGCGACGGAGTGCGGCGCCTGCCATGTCGCGTACGCGCCCGGTGCGTTGCCCGCCGATTCCTGGCGACGCATCGTCGCCGGACTCGAGCGCCATTACGGGACCGATGCATCGCTCGACGACGCGTCGGTTGCGCGCATCGGCGAATGGTTGCAGCGCCATGCCGGCACCTGGAAGCACGTGCGCGAGGCGCCGCCGCAGGACCGCATCACGCGCGCCGCCTGGTTCGAGCGCAAGCACCGAAAGATCGATTCCGCCGCCTGGCGCCACGAAGGCGTCAACAGCGCTGCGAACTGCGCGGCCTGCCACCTCGGCGCCGAGCGCGGGCATTTCGACGACGACGACCTGCGCATTCCGCCCGGGCTGCCCGTCCGTCTTCGAGGCGCCTGGAACGACTGAACCCTGTTCGAGCGGTCGTCGCCCGCGAGGGCCGCTCGCACGCACTTTCGAAGGAGAATTCCTTGCATACCACTTCGACCCTGCCGCGCGCGATCGACGCAGCGCCCCCCGCCGGGCGCGGGCGACTCGTCGTCGACGCGCCGACGCGCATGTTCCACTGGCTGTTCGCGCTCAGCTTCGTCGGCGCCTTCGTCACCGCCGACGGCGAACGCTGGCGAGCGATGCACGTGACGCTCGGCTATCTGTTCGCGGGACTGTTCGTGCTGCGCCTGCTCTACGGCCTGCTCGGGCCGCGCCAGGTGCGACTTTCGCTCCTTCGTCACCGCGTGAGCGGCATTCGCGCGTGGTTGCGCTCGCTCGCGCAGCGTCCGCTGCTGCAGGTGGACTGGCGCCACGGCGAGAACCTGCTGATCGCGCTGGCGGTCGTCGCGATGATGCTCGCGGTCGTTCCGCTCGCGCTCAGCGGTTTCGCCGTCTACCAGGAGTGGACGGGCGACTGGCTCGAGGAAGTGCACGAGTTCTTTGGCAACGCGTTCCTCGCGGTGGTGCTCGCGCATGTCGTGGCGCTGGCCGGATCGAGCTTGCTGCACCGGCGCAACCGGATGCTGCCGATGATCACCGGCCGCATCGACGGACGCGGGCCCGACCCGGTGCGCCGCGAGCGCCGGTGGTTGGCGGCATTGCTGCTCGTCGCGTCGATCGGCTTCGTTGGATGGCAGTGGGCCGAGGCGCCGAACGGGCTCGTGCCGTCGTCGGCGCGTCATGCGATCTCGACCACGATGAGCGCCGCCTTTTCGTGATCCCGCCCTGCGCCGCGTCGCACTGACCCTCGCATCGCCTTCCCGTTTCGGGGTAAACAGGGGTAACGTGCCCCGTCCCGGACGTGCGACTTCGAGGTGATCGAGAATGCAGGGCAAGGCGAAGGCGCGCGAGCACGAGAGAGGCCCGAGTTGAAACTGCGTACCGACCTGGATCCCGCGCGCGTGCGTGAGGGCGAGCTGCTGTGGGCGCCCGATCCGCAGCAGGTGGCGAACACGCGCATCGCCGAGTACATGCGCTGGCTCGCGCGCGAGCGGGGGCTCGCCTTCGACGACTACGCGGCACTGTATCGATGGTCGGTCGACGATCTCGACTCGTTCTGGCGCTCGGTCTTCGACTACTTCGACGTGCGCTCGTCGACGCCGGTCGGCGCCGTGCTCGGGCGCCGCGAGATGCCCGGCGCCGAATGGTTCCCGGGCGTGCGGCTGAACTACGCCGAGCATGTGCTGCGCAACGAACGTGCCGGGCAGGATGCGCTCCTTCATCTCGACGAAACGCACGCGCTTGCCGGTTTCGCGTGGGAAGCGCTGGCCGCCCAGGTGCGAACGCTTGCCACGCGCCTGCGCGAGATGGGCGTGGCGCCGGGCGACCGCGTCGTCGCCTACCTGCCGAACGTTCCCGAGACGGTCGTCGCGATGCTGGCGACGACCGCGATCGGCGCGATCTGGTCCAGCGTCTCGCCCGACTTCGGCGCGAGCGGCGCGCTCGATCGCATCGCGCAGTTGCAGCCCAAGGTGCTGTTCTGCGTGGACGGCTACCGCTACGGCGGCAAGGTCTACGACCGCACGGCCGAGTTGCGCGCGATCGTCGCCGGGCTCGCGGACCTCGGGCACGTCGTCGTTCTGCCGCGCCTCGGTGGCGCGCTGCCCGCGTTCGAGCGTGACGGCCTCGACGTGCGGACGTGGGAGACGGCGATCGGCGGCGAACCGGTCGCCGCCGCCGGGTTCCGCTTCGAGCAGGTTGCGTTCGATCACCCGCTGTGGATCCTGTTCTCGTCGGGGACGACCGGGCTGCCGAAGGCGATCGTGCACGGACACGGCGGCATCCTGCTCGAGATGCTCAAGCTCGTCGCGCTGCACATGGACCTGCGACCCGGCGAACGGATGTTCTTCTTCAGCACCACCGGCTGGATGATGTGGAACTTCCTCGCCAGCTCGATGCTGTGCGGCGTCGTCCCGGTCCTCTACGATGGTCACCCGGCCTACCCGGACGTCGACGTCCTGTGGCGCATGGCGCAGGACAGCGGCGCGTCGTATTTCGGCGCAAGCCCCACCTACGTCGACATCCTCGCGAAGGCGGGCGTCGTGCCGGGCGAGCGCTACGACCTGTCCCGGCTGCGCGCGATCATGCCCGCCGGCTCGCCGGTGTCGCCCGCACACACGGCCTGGTTCTACCGCAACGTGAAGGCCGACCTGTGGGTGTGCAGCGGCAGCGGCGGCACCGACGTGTGCACGGGTTTCGTCGGCGGCGTGCCGACGCAGCCGGTATACGCGGGAGAGATCCAGGCGCCGCATCTCGGCGTGTCGGCGCAGGCGTGGAACGACGCCGCAGAGAGCGTCGTGGACGAGGTCGGCGAACTGGTGATCACGCAGCCGATGCCGTCGATGCCGGTGAGATTCTGGAACGACCCGGACGGCAGTCGCTACCGCGATTCGTATTTCGGCGTCTTCCCGGGCGTCTGGCGCCAAGGCGACTTCTTCCGCATCAACGCGCGTGGCGGCTGTTTCGTGCTCGGTCGAAGCGACGCGACGCTGAACCGCCACGGCGTTCGAATCGGCACTGCCGAGATCTACCGCGCGCTGGCCACGCTGCCCGAGATCGACGATGCGCTGATCGTCAATCTCGACCTTCCGGGCGGCGGGTTCTTCATGCCGCTGTTCGTGAAGCTGCGCGTGGGCGCGACGCTCGACGATGCGCTCGTCGCGCGCATCGGCACGCGCCTGCGCGACGCCTGCACGCCGCGGCACGTGCCCGACAAGGTGTACCAGGTCGACGCGATTCCGGCGACGCTCACCGGCAAGAAGATGGAGGTGCCGGTACGGCGGATCCTGCAGGGGATGCCGGCCGAACGCGCTGCGAACCGCAGCGCGATGGCCGACCCGTCGGCGCTCGACTGGTTCGTCGGCTACGCTGCCGCGCAGACCGACTACTCGCGCTAGGACCCGTGCACTTGTGGTGTGAACGGGCCTAGCCCTGGCGCTTCGGCGCCTGGCCGGTGGCCTGCGCCGCTGCCTGCTGCATCTGGTCGTAGGCGGTTCGCGCGGCCTCCATCGATTTCGAGATGAAATCGAAGGCGCCGCCGGCGCCGCCGGGTGCGCCTTTCGCCAACGTCTCGACCGCCTCGGAAAGCTGCTCGTTGCTGCGCGCGATCTGTCGCTCGACGAGTGCGCCGATGTCGACGCCCGTTTCGTGCGCGATGGCGTACACCGCGTTCGCATAGGCAGCGAATTTTTCGGGCGGCAGCATCGCGAAGCTGGTGACCAGCTCGGTGAGTCTTTCGGTGTCGCGCGCTTCCAGCAGCGCGCGAATCTGCTCGCTCGACTGCTCGAGCGAAGCACGCGTGGTCTGCATGTTCAGTTCGGCCAGCCGGCGGAAGCCTTCGATCGTCTTCGCGGCAGCCGCGCCGGTGAACTCGATCGTCTCGCTCTGCAGCTTCTGCAGGTCGGCTCCGCTGGGCAAGGGCTTGGGCATGTTCTCGCTCCTCTGGTTGAGGGTCGGTTCGGGAGGGCCCGGCGGCAGTACCCCTGCGGTCGGGCCGGTGGGTCTTCGGAGGATCGTGGCCGCGGCAGGAGGGCGAGTCAAGGGGGCCTTACGTATTGGCATGCGTCGGCGTGCGTCGGCGTGCGTGCACACGTCGGCGCCATCGAGCCCGAGCTACCCCTCGGCAAGCCCTTGCCGACTGGTACTGCTGCGAAACGCAGCAATAACGCTTGCACAAGCAACTTCACAGCGGAAAACGCTGCATTCCGCAGCAGACGCACGGAGTAAAGTCCGTTCGATCGGGTCGGCCGCAGGCCCCGACGTGGAGAGCCAAGGTGCAGCGTATGTTCATCGCCATCGGCCTTCTTTTGGTCGCCGTCGGCCTGCTGTGGCCGTGGCTTTCGCGTTTCCCGTGGGGCCGCTTGCCCGGCGATATCTCCATCGTGCGCGAGGACTTCAGCTTCCACTTCCCGATCACGACGTCGGTCATCGTTTCGATCGTGCTCACGCTCATTGTCTGGTGGTTACGCCGGTAGCGAGTGGGGTTGCCCCACGCGACGGCGCCGAGTCGAGGCATCGTCTGGTCGTCTTGATGGCCTGGCCAAGGGGAGAACAATGCAAAGGCGACGCTTTCTCGGGGTCTCCATCCTTTCATTGGCCGCGGTGGCCGCTCACGGTGTTTCGCTCGGGCAGGCCGCGGAGAAGAAGCGCAGCCGGCTGGTGCTGCTGGGTACGAAAGGCGGGCCGCGGGTGGGCGGGGCCGGCCGTTCCAACCCGGCGAACCTGCTCGTTGTCGACGGTGTTCCGTACGTCATCGATTGCGGCTACGGCGTCTCGCGGCAACTGGTTCGCGCCGGCGTGCCCCTCAACACGCTTCGCTACATCTTCCTCACGCACAATCATTCGGACCACGTCCTCGAATACGGCCCGTTGCTGTACAACGGCTGGGCCACCGGCCTGAAGCAGCAGGTCGACGTCTATGGCCCGCCACCGCTGGCGCAGCCGACCGAAGCGTTCATGCAGTCGCTGCGCTTCGACATCGATACGCGCATCGGCGACGAGGGCAAGCCCGATCTGCGCAAGCTCGTCGTCGCACACGAGATTGCCGGCGACGGCGAAGTGTTTCGCAACGATTCCGTGCGCGTCACCGCGATGCGGGTAGCGCATCCGCCGATCCGCGACGCCTACGCGTTTCGCTTCGAGTGTCCGGACCGCGTGATCGTCTTCTCGGGAGATACCGCCTATCTGCCCAGGCTCGCCGAGTTCGCCCGTGGCGCCGACGTGCTCGTGCACGAGGTGATGTACCTGCCGGGCGTCGATGCGCTGGTCAAGCGCGTGCCGAATGCCGCGACGTTGCGCGAGCACCTGCTCGCGAGCCATACGCTCACCGACGACGTCGGTCGCATCGCGCAGGCCGCCGGCGTGCAGACGCTCGTGCTCTCGCATTTCGTTCCGGGCGACGATGCGTCGATCACCGACGAGATGTGGGCCGAGGGCGTGCGCAAGCACTATGGCGGGCGCATCGTCGTCGGTGCCGACCTGATGGAGATCTGATACCGCGCGTTTGTGCTCCGCCCGCTCGTACGGACGGGCGAGCACCGACGCGTCCCGCTCGCGCGTCAGCCTGCCCGAAGCGCCCGCACCTGCAGCGCCAGCGCTCCGATCCCCGCCATCAGCGTGACGAAGGCGATCCAGCCGCCGATCCACGGGACGCGCGCGAGAAACGCGAGCAGCACCACCGACAACGCGGCGCCGACCACGCGACGCGCCAGCGCTTTCGCCGGATCGGAAGACAGCTGCGCGACGAACCAGTCGCCGATGCCGATCGCCGAGGCCACCCACGCAAGCGGCAGCAGCATCAGGTAGACGAGCAGCAGAAGCAGGCCGAGCGGAATCCCGATCACGGTGACGAAGGACAGCACGACGACGATCGGCGTGCAGACGAGAACGGCGAAGCCGAGCAGCAGCGCCGAGCCCGGCCGACGGTGCAGCGCCCCGGAGATCGCGGCGCTTGCGCGCGGCAGCAGCGCAACGACGATCGCCGCGAGCAGCGTCAATCCGATCGTCCACAGCGTCGCGAAGACAACGCCGATCCAGTGCATCGATCTCGGTGCGGCGTCTGGCGGGAGTTGCGCGCCGAGTTGCTCGACCGCACCGGACACCTGCGCGGCGGGGTCTCGCTGCAGCGGCGCGTTGCTGCGGTAGCGCAGGCTGCCGTCGATGCGCGCGTGCGGGCCCAGTTCGATGCTTCCCGCGGTGACTTCGGCGTCGCCGCCGATGCGCCCGTCGATCAGCACGCTGCCGCCCGCTGCGCCGAGCGACCCGTCGGTGGCGCCTCGAAACTCGACGCGACCTGCGGTGACGGTCAGGTTTCCCCCGATGCGGGCGCCCGGTTCGACTTGCACCTCGCCGCCGGCCAATCGGGCGTTGCGTGCCACCTGGCCGGCCAGCGACAGGCGGCCACCCGCTGCGTAGACCGATTGTCCGACGTTTGCACCGAGGCGCACGGTGCCGCCGGCGACCACCGCGTCGCCGGCGACGGCTGCCTCGACATCGACGCTGCCGCCGGCGGCGAACAGGTCGCCGTCGACCGGCGTGCGCTCGGTGACGCCGGCGCCGGCCACGAAGCGGTCGGAAGCTCCGGCTGCGGCCGCAGCCGAAGGCACGAGCGACGCGAATGCGAGCGAAACGAGCAGGGCCGCCACAAGCCCGAGGCTGCGCGCGGTGGGCGTCGCCACTTTCGGTTCGCCGCCGCGCGTTGCGGTTCTCAGTGAGCGGGTGCCTTCTGCGGCGCGCCCAGCACGTAGCGCAGGCATTCGGCGACGCCGGACGGCGACAGCGTTTCGCCGGCGCGCGGCGTCATGAACAGCACCACCGCTTCGCCGTCGCGCCGCGCTTCGCAGGTGCCGATCTTCGAGCACTCGCCCGACGGACACGACCACCAGCTGAGCGCCTTGCACGCGTGGACCGCTTCGAGAACCTGCTGGCCGGTTTGCGAGTCGTTGTCGATGCGCACCTGCAGTTGCGCGCCCTGGCCTTCGATGCGGAAGCTCATGATTCCTCCCCGGACGCATTGGGTTGCCGACGCGTCGCGACAGCGCCACTGTAGTCCAACTGAACCGCGCGTCAATGGGCCGGCGCCGGCCGCTCGACGACCAGGGTGTGCGCGACGGATGCGAGCTCGCAATCGACCGCCTCGCCGCGCCGCTCGAGCACGACGAAGTCGCCGTCGGCCAGCGCGAGCAGCGGGTGGTGCCAGACCCCGCGGGCGAAGTGCACTCCGCAGCGGCCGTCGAGGCGGAAGGCGCGCATCGTCTCGCCATCGGGTCGTGCATCGCCGAGCGCGACGACGACGACGAAGGGGACGCCTCCCAGCGGAACGAAGCCCTGGCCTCCGAGGCGGTGCCGCTCGAGCGTGCGCACGACGAAGGGCAACGCGACCGCCTGCGCGCGGAAGACGGCGAGCGCCGCGCGTGCGCCGTCGCCGGCGACGTCGGGATCGGGCAGCTCGAAGCGACGGGACGTGCCGTCGTTGATCGAAACCCCGCCGCCAGGGCCGGGCGCGATCACGAAGCCGTAGGGCGCGAAGGCGTCGACGTCGAGCGGCTGCAGCGCGAGCGTGCGCACGGAACCCGGCGCGCCGCTCAGAAGTTGATCCCCAGCCACTCGCGCACCTGATCGTGCAGGTCGCCCGCGAAATCGGCTGGCGTTCCGTCGGCGGTGATCTCGCCCAGGCTCAGCACGTAGACGTGATCCGACATGGACACCACGCGACGCACGTTGTGGTCGACGAGCAGGATGCCCATGCCGGACCTGGCGAACGCGCCGATCCACTGGAACACCTCGGCGGCCACGCGCGGCGCCAGTCCGATGCTCGGCTCGTCGATCAGGCAGACCTTCGGCTGCACCATGTAGGCCTTGGCGAACTCGAGCGACTTCTGCTGTCCGCCCGACAGGTCGCCCGCCTGCGCGGAGAGTTTTTCCTTCAGCACCGGAAAGCGCTCGAGCGTGTCGGCGTAGCGCTGCTCGAGAACGCTGCCGAACTGCCGGTGCCGGCCCTCGAGCGCCAGGCGCAGGTTCTCGGCAACGGTCATGTACGGAAACAGGCTCGATTCCTGCGGGATGTACCACAGCCCGTCGTCGATCATCGTGTGCGCGGGCTTGCCCGAGATATCGGCGCCGCGCCAGGCGACGCGCCCGGATTTCGGGCGCAGGAAGCCGCAGATCGTCTTCATCAACGTCGACTTGCCGGCGCCGTTCAGCCCGATCAGGCCGCTGATGCGCCCGGCGCGCACCGACAGCGAGACGTTGCGCAGCACGTCGATGTCGCCGAGATAGCCGGCGGTGACGTTCTCGACGGCGAGCAGCGTTTCGGCGCTGCCGGCAGGCCGGTCGGCCGATGCCGTCCCCGGGGCGCGTGCCGCTTCAACCATGTTCGACCTCGTCGGCGACGTCCTCGCCGAGATAGGCTTCGATGACCGACGGATCCTGCAGCACCTGCTGCGTGGGACCCTCGGCCAGCACCTTGCCCGCGTTCATGCACACCGAGCGCGGACACAGCTCGACGACGACCGGCATGTCGTGGCTGACCAGCACGAAGGTCTGGCCGTCCGCGTTGCGCCGCCGGATGAACGCGCCCATCGTCTCCTTCATCACCGGGTGCACGGCGGCGAAGGGCTCGTCGAGCAGCGCGAGACGAGGGGGCACCATGAAGCACATGCCGAACTCGAGCAGCTTCTTCTGCCCGCCCGACAGCTGCCCGCCGTCCAGGTGCATCACGTGCGCGAGCTGCAGTTCGTCGAGCAGCTCGACGGCGCGCCGGGTGGCGCCGGCTTCGTCCAGGCCCATCGCCAGTCCGCAGACGACGAGGTTGTCGAACGCGCTCACGCGCGCGAAGACGCGCGTCATCTGGAACATGCGCAGCACGCCGCGGCGCGTCAGTTGGGTGGGATTCAGGCCGAGCACTTCGCGCCCGTCCAGGCGCACTAGGCCCGCGTCGGCCTTCATGTGGCCCGAAAGCAGGTTCAGCAGCGTCGTCTTGCCCGAGCCGTTCGGGCCGATCAACCCGAGCAGCTCGCCTTCGTCGACGTGCAGGCTGGCGGCGTCCACCGCGCGCAGGCCGCCGAAGCGCCTGGTGACCGAATCGACCTCGAGCAGCGCCATCAGCGTGCCTCCCTGGCCGCGGTCGAGCCTGCGGCGCGCCGTCCGGCGAACGCGTCGCGCGCCAGCCCCCACAGGCCTTCGCGGAAGAAGCGCGCGAACACGATGACGAGCAGCGCGAAGACGATCATCTGGATGTTGCCGACGTCGCGCAGCATCTCGGAGGCGACGTAGACGAGCACCGCGCCGATCAGCGGGCCGACCAGCGTTCCCATGCCGCCGATGACGACCATCGCGATCACGATGCCGGTCTGCGCGATGAGTCCGAGCTCGGGGCTGACGAGCTGGGCGAAGGTGCCGTACAGGCCGCCGGCGAAGCCGCAGATCGCGCAGCTGACGAAGAAGGCGATCGTCTTTGCGCGCACGACGTCGATGCCGCGGCTGGCGGCGCCGATCTCGTCGTCGCGTATGGCCAGCAGGTAGCGGCCGATCGGCGCACGCAGCATCGCGTAGACGAGAATCGTCGACGCGACGAGCGCGACCAGGAACAGGTAGTAGTTGGCCACGTGGCTGCCGACGAGCGGCGGGACGTTCAGGCCCTGGTCGCCGCGCGTGAAGTCGATCGAGTTGTAGATGACGAGCCGCGCGATCTCGGCAAAGGCGAGCGTGGTCAGCGCGAGGTACGGCCCCGACAGGCGCAGCACGATGCGCCCGAGAACGAGCCCGATCAGTCCGGGGACGACGATCGCCAGCGGCAGGCCGATCGCGAGCGGAATCTGCCAGTGCCAGGCGGCCAGGCCGGTGGTGTAGGCGCCGAGCATCGCGAAGGCGGCGGGCGCGAGCGAGAACTGCCCGGTGTAGCCGGCGAGCAGGTTCCAGCCGACCGACAGCATCGCGAAATACATGCTGACGATCAGCACGCCGAGCCAGTACGGCGACGAGATGCCCAGCGGCAGCAGCGCGAGCACCGCGAGCACGACGAGCGCCAGGCGCAGTTCCTGCGCGAGCTTGTGGCGAAGGAAGTTGCGGTGCGCCGGGATGTGCATGTCGGAAGCCGCCACCTTCAGACCTCCCGCACGCGCTCGCCGAACAGGCCCTGCGGGCGCAGCAGCAGCACGAGGATCAGCAGCACGAGGCCGAAGGTGTCGCGATAGTCGTAGGACAGGTAGACGGCGCCGAAGCTCTCGAGCACGCCGAGCAGCAGTGCGGCGACGATGCTGCCCGGAATCGAGCCCATGCCGCCGATGACGACGATGACGTAGGACTTGATCGCGGGGAAGATGCCGACGTCGGGCGACGGGTTGATCACCGGCGCGAGCAGTGCGCCGGCGAGCGCGGCGAGCACGCCCGAGGCCATGAAGACGATGCTGCTCGCGCGCGCGGTGTCGATGCCCGCGATCGACGCGCCGAGCCGGTTCTGCGCGACCGCCTGCACCTGCCGGCCCCACAGCGAGCGTTTCAGGAAGAGCGCCAGCGCCACCAGCAGCACGATCGCGACGACGGCGGTGATCAGTTTCTGCCCGCTGATCATGAACGGGCCGATCGACATGCGCGTGATGTCCGACAGCGACGGACCGCGCATCGGGTACGGCCCGACGACCTTGTCGACGAGGTTGATCAGCAGCAGCGACAGGCCGAAGGTGACGACGACGGCGTACTCGTCCTTCATCAACCCCCACGAGCCGTAGCCTTCGTAGAGCGGACGCATCAGCCAGCGTTCGGTGGCCCAGCCGAGCAGCGCGCCGGCGAGCGCCGCGACGGGCAGCGCGAGCCACGGCGGCACGCCGAGCGCGAGCGAGACGAGCGTGTAGGTGTACGCGCCGATCATGTAGAACTCGCCGTGCGCGAAGTTCACGATCTTCAGGATGCCGAAGATCATCGTGAGGCCGACGGCCATCAGCGCGTAGAACAGGCCGATGATCAGGCCGTTGACGAAGAGGTCCAGAGCGAGCAAGGGCGGTCTCCCGCCGCGCCCCGCGGGATCGCGAGGCGCGGTACTTCCGACTCCTAGGAGGCTGTCGCCGTCACTTCGAGGGCTTCTTGATGCGGTCGACGTGCAGGGGCTCGCCGGGCACCTGGATCAGCGTCGTCTTGCTGAGCGGCTGGTCGATCTCGGTGAGCTGGTAGGTGACGTACGGGATGTCGACCCACTGCTGGTAGGTGTAGCCCGGCTCCTGGGAGAACTTGAAGGTGCCGCGCGTGCCGGAGAAGGTCATCTTCTGCAGCGCGTCGATCATCTTCGCGCTGTCGGTGGAATTCGCCTGCTTGATCGCGTCGGCGATCAGCAGCACGGAGTCGGCCGCCTGGAAGATCAGCCGGTTCGGCTCCGTCTTGTGCTCCTTCTGGTAGATGTCGGCCACCTGCTTGCCGAGTTCGGGCATCGGCATCTTCGGGTGGTACAGGCCGAAGGCGAGCATGTACTTGCCGGCTTCCTTCACGTTCTGCCAGAAGTCGGGGTAGTCGGCGATGCCCGCGCCGTCGTAGAACCAGGTTTTCGCGCTCGGCGCGACGCCCTGCTCGTAGATCTGGTTCATCAGGATGTACGCAGCCGGCGGCAACATGATGTTGACGACCAGGTCGGGCGGACTCGCGCGTAGCGGCAGCACGGCCGGGGTGAAGTCCTTGCCGGCGCGATCGAGCGCGACATACTTGTACGAAGTCTCGGGCGCGTTCTTCTTCAGGAACTCGCCGAGCAGCTTCGCCTGGCCGATGCCGTAGTCGGTGTTCTCGGCGAAGGCGATCACGCTCTTGACCTTCAGCGCGGCGATCGTCTCGGCCATCGCGGAGGAGACGCGCGTGTTGTAGTTGCCGGGGTTGAAGACCTCCGGGTAGCCCTTCTTGCGGATGTCGTCGGACCAGCAGTTGGTGTTGATGTAGGGCGTCTTGTAGCGGTGCGCGACCTCGATCGCCGCCAGGCACACCGAACTCTGGTGTCCGCCGGTGACGGCCACGACCTTGTCGCGAGTGATCAGCTTCTCGGCGGCGGCACGGCCCTTCTCGGGAATGCCCTGGTCGTCTTCGTAGATCATCTGCAACGGCCGGCCGAGCACGCCGCCCTTGTCGTTGATCATCTTCGTGACGATCTCGATGCCGTCCTTCACCTGCGTGCCCTGCACGACGGAGCCGGGGGGCGACTGCGCGATGCTCACGCCGACGACGATCGGCTCGGCCGCCTGGCCGGAGAGCGCGAACGCCGCAGCCGCCGCTGCGATGGCGAATCGGAATGGGTGTTTCACGGCTTCCTCCTTCGGTTGGGTTCGATCAGTTCTTCGAGGCGTGCGCCCACGTCGAGGACGCGCCGGTCGTCGCCGCGCCGCGCGGCGACCTGCACGCCGATCGGCGCGCCGTTCTCCCCCAGGCCGCACGGCAGCGTGAGCGCCGGCATTCCGGTGAGGTTGAAAGGCATCGTGAGCGAGGTGAGCGCGGTATGCAACGGGATTTCGCGACCGTCGATGACGGGCGCGCTTGCGCCGAGTCGGGGCGCCGCGATGCGCAAGGTCGGCGTGACGAGGACGTCGACGTCCTTCATTGCCTCGGCGAAAGCGGCGTCGAGTTCGGCGCGGCCGCGCTGCGCGCGGGTGTACCAGATCGCGGGCAGGAACTGTCCGATCTCCAGGCGCACGCGCACGTCGGCGCCCAGCGTCCCGGGCTTTTCGAGCAGGCGCTGCCAGTGCAGGTCGGTGGCCTCGCTGCACAGCGTGACGAACTGCAGCGCCGCGCTCGATTCGATGCCTGCGATGTCGACCTCGACGACGTGTGCGCCGTCGTCGCGCATGCGCGCGATCGCCGCTTCGACGGCGAGTCGCACGTCGTCGGCGATCGGCTCGAGGAAGTGTCGCCTCGGCACGCCCACGCGCAATCCGGCAAGCGGCGCCGGCGGGGCGGTGCGCACGACGTGGCCGGCGAGCACGGCGAACGCGAGCGACGCGTCGGCGACGCTCGCGGCGATCGGACCGATGTGATCGAGGCTCGCGCCGAGCGCCTGCGCGCCGTCGCGCGGAACCGCATCGAAGCTCGGCTTGAAGCCGACGACGCCGCAGCAGGCAGCGGGAATGCGGATCGAGCCGGCGGTGTCGGTGCCGACGGCGATGCGCACGATGCCGGCGGCGACCGCTGCGGCGGATCCGCCGCTGGAGCCGCCGGGCGTGTGCGCCGGATGATCCGGGTTGACCACGCGGCCGAAGTGCGGGTTGTCGCTGGTGATGCCGTAGGCGAGTTCGTGCAGGTTCGTCGTGCCGATCACGATCGCGCCGGCGCGGCGCAGGCGAGCGACGGCAAGCGCGTCGTCGGTGGCCGCGGACGAAGCTGCGGCATCGTCGGTGCCGTTCGTCTGCACGAAGCCGGCCACCGGCATCAGGTCCTTGATCGCGACCGGCATCCCGGCGAGCGGCAGTGCTTCACCGGCTCGCCGCCGCCGCTCGACGTCCGCTGCGGCGGCCTCGATCGCAGCGTCTTCGGCGAGCGAGACGAACGCGTGCAGGTCGTGCCGGCGCCGTGCCAGCGCAACGGCGGTGAGTGCGGCGTGCGCGAGGCCTTCCGATTCGGCCTGCGCGGGATTCGCGGGTGCGGGGTGCGCGATGCTTGCGCTTGCCGCCCCGGGGACTCCGGCGGAGGCGCCGGGCGACGCGTGCGCCCTCGCTTCGCTGCGAGCGGCCACGCGCGGTGGCCGGAGATAGCCGAGATCGGCGCGTGGGTTCGACGATTCGAAGGCGCGCAACTCGGGAAGATTGACGCGCAGACGTTCGGCCCACGCCGCATGCCGGCCCGGATGCGGGTAGCGCGCCAGGCGCGCGATCGCATCGAGCGCCTGGTCGAGGCGCTCGGCGAGGTCGGATGCTGCGTCAGGGGGTGCGTCGGACACGTGCAGTGGCTTCGAATGCGGGCGGTGCTGCGCTACAGTTGCCGCCATTGGTTCCGGTATCGGGTCCGACCGGTCTGACCGGTCGGACCGGCGATCCGGGAATCCTGCCGAGGGTCCTGCCCGATGTCAATGCCGATGCGTACCGTGGAGCACGTCGCGCACGAACTGCAGCAGCGGATCCGGCGTGGCGAATGGAAGCAGGGCGGCCGCCTGCCCGGCCAGCGCCAGCTCGCCGAAGATCTCGGCGTCAGCCGCGCCTCGCTGCGCGAAGCGATCACCATGCTCGAGGGCCTGGGACTGCTGCGCAGCGAAGCGGGCCGCGGCGTCTTCCTCGCGCTGCCGGGCGAGAAGGGTCGCGGCGCGGCCTACGGATTGTGGCGTTTCCAGGGACGTTACTCGCTGCGCGACGTGTACCTGCTGCGCACGCAGGTCGAGGAACTCGCGGCGGCGCTGGCGGCAGGCGTCGTGACGAACGCCGGGCTCGCCCGCCTGGGGCGCTGCGTGACGAAGATGCAGGCCGCGGGCGATGCCGGCGACCTGGTCGCGATGGCCGAGGCCGACAGTGCCTTCCATGCGGCGATCTTCGAGATCGCCGGCAGCCCGATGCTGGTCGAACTCGCCGAGAGCCTGGCCGAGGTGGTCGAGGGCAGCCGTCGCGTCGCCTTTGCCGATCCGGCCCGTGTGCGCGAGCCGATCCGCGAGCACCGGCGAATCCTCGACGCCCTCGGCGAACACTCGGGCAAGGCCGCGCGGCGCGCGATGCGAATGCACATCGTCAGTGCGGCGGGCCGCGCGGGGCTCGAGCTGAAGATCCCCGGCGTCTGACGCCGCGCAAGGTAGCCGGCGACGGCCGCTGCGCGAGCGGCGATTCAAGCGAAACACTGCACTAGACTGTCGGTCGTACCGATTTCGCGGCGAGCAGGAGACCGGCATGTACGAACGCATACTCGTGCCGTACGACGGCAGCCCGACCTCCGACGAGGCCCTAGACGAGGCGCTCCGGCTCGCCCGGCTGTGCTCGTCGCGGCTGCGCCTGATCCACGTCGTCGATCCGCTGCTGTACATCACCGGCTTCGAAGTCGGCGCGGTGTACGCCAACGAGATCCTGCCGGGGCTGCTCGCTGCGGGCGAGGCGCTGTTGCACAAGGCGCGCGACCGGATCGAGGCGCAGGGCCTCGCCGTCGAGAGCGAAGTGATCCAGAGCAGCGGCGAGCGTGTCGCACGCATCATCGTCGAGCAGGCGGCGCTGTGGAAGGCCGACCTGATCGTCCTCGGCACGCACGGCCGGCGCGGCGTCGACCGGGTGCTGATGGGCAGCGACGCCGAGCTGGTCGCGCGCACCGCTCCGGTTCCGGTGCTGCTCGTGCGCGCCAGGGCCTGAATCGATCCAGCCGCGGAGAATCCAGTGAACATCGACGAACTGATCGCGATCGACATCCACACGCACGCCGAGACCTCGACGCGCATGCTCCCCGACGAGGCCGAGGCCGAGGCGCTCGAGGCGCGCGGCAGGTATTTCCGCTACGAGGTGAAGCATCCGACGATCGCGCAGATGGCCGACTACTACCGGCAGCGCAAGATCGGCTTCGTCGTGTTCAACGTCGATCACGAGAGCGGGATGGGGATCAAGCGCATCTCGAACGAAGAGGTGGCGGAGTCGGCCGCCGAGCATGCCGACATCTGCATCCCCTTCGCGAGCATCGATCCCCGGCGCGGCAAGATGGGCGTGCGCGAGGCGCGCCGGCTGATCGAGCATTTCGGCGTCAAGGGCTTCAAGTTCCACCCGATCATCCAGGCTTTCCGTCCGAACGACCGCGACGTCTATCCGCTGTACGAGGTGATCGCCGAGGCGGGGCTGCCGGCGCTGTTCCACACCGGACAGACCGGCATCGGAGCGGGCATGCGCGGCGGCGGCGGGCTGCGGATCAAGTACGCCGATCCGATCCTGCTCGACGACGTCGCGGCCGATTTCCCCGACATGCAGATCGTCATGGCGCACCCGGCCGTGCCGTGGCAGGACGAGCAGTTGTCGGTCGCGCTGCACAAGCCGAACACGTGGATCGACCTGTCGGGCTGGTCGCCCAAGTACTTCGAGCCGAAGCTCGTGCAGTACGCGAACACGCTGCTGAAGGACCGCGTGCTGTTCGGCACCGACAATCCGGTGATCCTGCCCGATCGCTGGATCGCCGACTTCGAGAAGCTGCCGATCAAGCCGGAAGTGCGCCCGCTGATCATGAAGGAGAACGCCGTCCGCCTGCTGAAGCTCGCGCCGCGGGCCGCTTGAACGCGATCTTCCTGGCGATCGTCCTCGTCGCCTTCGGCACGGCGGCGTGGCGCGAACTCTTTTCGATCGCCGCCGACGGCGTGCCGTCGCCGATGCAGGCGCTGTCGGCGGCGACGATCGCCTCGGCGGGCGAGGCGGTCACGCTCGCCATCGGGCTGGTCGGCGCGCTTGCGCTCTTTCTCGGCCTGATGAAGGTGGCCGAGGCGGGGGGACTGCTGGCGATCCTCGCGCGGCTGATCCGGCCGCTGATGACGCGTCTTTTTCGCGACGTCCCCGCCGAGCATCCGGCGATGGGCGCGATGGTGCTGAACCTGTCGGCCAACGCGCTCGGCCTTGGCAACGCGGCGACGCCGTTCGGCATCCGGGCGATGCAGGAACTCGACAAGCTCAATCCCCGGCCGGGAACCGCCACCGACGCGATGGCGCTGTTCCTGGCGATCAACACGTCGAGCGTCACGTTGCTGCCCACGGCGGTGATCGCGCTGCGCGCGTCGGCGGGTTCGAGCGACCCGGCGGGCATCCTGCCCACGACGCTCTTCGCTTCGATCTGCGGAACGGTCGCGGCGGTGGCGACGGCGTTTGCGTTGGCGCGATTCTTCCCGGCGGACGACGCGCCGCTCGCCGATGCTCGACCCGATGCACGACCCGATGCGCGGCCCCAGGTGCAACCCGAGGCGCGAGGCGCCGACGCACGAAGCGCTGACGTCGCGCGCGCGGAGTCGTCGCTCGCCGAGGCCGGGGCGGTCGCGTGGCCGTTCTGGGCGTCGGTGCTGGCGCTCGTCGCGCTGGCAGCGCTGGTGCCCATCACCGTCGTCGGGGGACGGGCGATTTCGCCGTGGATCGTGCCGGCGCTGGTTGCCGGCTTCCTGTGCTTCGGCCTGCTGCGCGGCGTTCGCGTCTACGAGAGCTTCGTCGAAGGCGCGAAGGAAGGCTTCGAAGTCGCCGTGCGAATCATCCCGTATCTCGTCGCGATCCTCGTGGCGATCGGCATGCTGCGCGCAAGCGGTGCACTCGACGCGATCGTCGGCGCGATCGGCGGCTTCACCGCGCGCTTCGGGCTGCCCGCCGAGGCGTTGCCGATGGCGCTGCTGCGCCCGCTGTCCGGCTCGGGCGCCTACGGCGTCATGGCGTCGATCATCGGCGACCCGGCGATCGGACCCGACAGCTACGTCGGCTACCTGGTGAGCACGCTGCAGGGCTCGTCCGAGACGACGTTCTACGTGCTCGCCGTCTACTTCGGCGCGGTGCAGGTGCGCCGCGTGCGGCACACGCTGGTGGCGGCGCTCGTCGCGGACTTCGTTGCAGTGGCGGCGGCGGTCGCTGCCTGCCGCTACCTGTTCGGCTGATTCGTTGACATCCGTTCCAGACTGGTCGAGACTGGTCTGCATGAAAGGGAGGCTCATAGCGGCCGAACCGGTCAGCGCCTACGATGCGAAGACGCATCTGCCCAGGCTGCTCGAGCGGGCCGAGCGGGGCGAGCGTTTCGTCATCACGCGTCATGGAAAGCCGGTTGCCCAACTGATCCCGTTCGAGGGAGCCGACGACGCGTCGCTCGCGCAGATGCTCGACCGGGTCGACCGTGTTCGTGCGCGTTTGGCACGGCAGGGAATCGCGTTGTCCCGCATCCTCGAGCCGGGCGAGAGCGTGCGCGATCTCGCCCATTCGGGCCACCGGTACTGATCCCGCAGCGCGCATGCCCGTCGTTGTCGATGCGTCGGTCGTACTGGCATGGCTGCTGCCCGACGAGCACAGCGACGAGGCGCGCAGCCTGATCCACCGCAGCGTGCGCGAAAGGATCCGCGCGCCTTCGCTGTTGCTTGCGGAGGTTGCGAACGCGTTGCGCACGGCCGAGCGGCGAGGCCGGCTGCGCCCGGCGTTGCGTCGTGCACTGCTCGACGACTTCCTGTCGTTGCCGATGGCGCTCGCGCCGGTTTCGAGCAGCGCTGTCCTGCGCGCCGACGAGCTCGCCGCCCGGCATTCGCTTACGGTGTACGACGCCAGCTATATCGAACTCGCCGTGGCGTCGCGCAGCGTACTCGCCACCTTCGACGAGGCGTTGAAACGCGCCGCAGCCGCCGAAGGCGTTCCCTTCGCGCACGACGACGCGACCCGCTAGCGCGCATCGCATCGGGTACACTGTTCTTGCGCGTCTTCGCGCACTCGCTGGGGGTGCTGCCTTCGGGATTCGTCCCGGACGGCGGCTGAGAAAGTCCCTTCGAACCTGTTGAGGTAATCCTCGCGCAGGGAAGCCAATGACGAACACCGTCCGCAACACCGCTCTCGTTCCCCTGTCCGACGCCGAACGCCTGTTCGGCTGGCGCGACCACGCCGCGCTCTGGTTGAGCCTGGGCGTCGGCCTGCTCGTCATGCAGGTCGGCGCCTATCTCGTGCCGGCGATGGGAACGCGCGCCGCGCTCGTTGCGATCGTCGCCGGCTCGCTGATCGGCTCGGGGCTGCTCGCCTGGACCGCGAAGATCGGCTGCGACAGCGGGCTGTCCAGCGCGGGACTGATGCACGCTGCCTACGGCAGCCGCTTCGCGCGGCTGCCCGTGTTCCTGAACGTCGTGCAGCTCGTCGGCTGGACGACTTTCGAGCTCGTCATCATGCGCGACGGAACGGTGGCGATCGCACGCGAGGCGGGCTGGCTCGCCGCGTCATTCTGGCCGCTCGTGGTCACGCTCGCCTGGGGCGCGCTGCTGGTCGCGCTGCTCTCCGGCTCGATGGTGCGGCTGGTGCGGCATTTCGTCGGCCGGTACGGGCTGCCGCTGGTCGTGCTCTCGCTGCTGTGGCTGAGCTGGCAGTTCCTCGGACGCGCACAGGAAATCGGCTGGTCGACGTTGTGGAACCGCCCCGGCGACGGCGGCATGAGCACGCTGTCTGCACTCGACCTCGTCATCGCGATGCCGATTTCGTGGCTGCCGCTGGTCGCCGATTTCGCGCGCCACGGCCGCGACGGTGCGAGCGCGCTGCGCGGCACCTGGCTCGGTTACGCGATCGCCAACATCTGGTGCTATGCGCTGGGCGTGCTGGTCGCGCTCACCGTACCGTCCACCGACCTCGTCGCGGCGCTGCTGCTCGCGCAGGGCGGACTCGTCGCGCTCGGCCTGATCCTGGTCGACGAGGTCGACAACGCCTATGGCGACCTCTATTCGGGCTCGGTCGCCAGTCACAGCCTGCTGCCGCGCATCGGCCAGCGCAGCTGGGCAATCGTGCTCGCCGTCGGCTGCACGCTGCTCGCGCTGGTGCTGCCGATGCACAGCCTCGAGCCGTTCCTGCTGCTGCTCAGTTCGGTGTTCGTGCCGTTGTACGGCGTCATTCTCGGCCGCCTCGGCGGTGCCGACGACGTTGCGGCCCGCGTCGGCGCGGTCGGCGTGAACGGCGGCGCGGTTGCCATCTGGTGGCTCGGCGTCGCGAGCTTCCATCTGTCGGCCGCGTTCACCCCCGAGCTCGGCTCGGCGCTGCCGACGCTCGCGCTCACCTTCGCGCTGGCGCGACTCACGCGGGGCGCCACTGGCTTCGCCAGCCCGCGCGCCGCGTGAACGAGCGCCCTGGCGAGCCGGTGCCGCGCGAACGATGGTCGTCGCTCGACCGGCTCGAGTTGATCGTGCCGCCGCCGGCCGTGACGCTCGCGATCGGCGTGCTGATGTGGCTGCTCGCGCGCTGGCTGCCGGCGCTTCAGTTCATGCTGCCGCTGCGCGGCGTGCTCGCATCGGCGCTCGCGATCGCCGGGATCGCGCTGATGGGCGGGTGCGCACTGCAGTTCCACCGCGCCGGCACGACGGTCAACCCGATGAAGCCGCAGAAGGTATCCGCCCTGGTGGAGGGCGGCTTCTACCGCTTCAGCCGCAACCCGATCTACCTGGCCGACGCACTGATCCTCGTCGGCTGGGGGCTATGGTTGTCGAACTTCGCCTCGCTCGCGGCGATCGCGCTGTTCGTCGCCTACCTGAACCGCTTCCAGATCGTGCCGGAGGAGCGCGCGTTGCACGAGGCCTTCGGCGCGGAGTTCGACGCGTACCGCAGGCGGGTGCGGCGCTGGGTTTGACGGGGGCGCTGGTTGGCCGCGCGGTGCCGCGGGCTCTCGTGCGCTGTTCCGCAGACCGGCGCTACCCTTCACCCTTGACCCTTCACCCTTCACGTCCGCAGAAATGACCCCGCTGTCCGTTCTCGATCTCGTCCATGTGCGCGAAGGCGACACGCCGGCCGACGCGTTGCGCCATGCGCTCGAGCTCGCGCGGCATTGCGAGCGCTTCGGCTACCGCCGCTACTGGATCGCCGAACACCACAACATGACGGGCATCGCCAGCGCGGCAACCTCGGTCGTCATCGGCTACATCGCCGGCGCAACGACCACGCTGCGCGTGGGTGCCGGCGGCATCATGCTGCCGAACCACTCTCCGCTGGTGATCGCCGAGCAGTTCGGCACGCTCGAGTCGCTGTATCCGGGGCGCATCGAACTCGGCCTCGGGCGTGCGCCGGGCACCGACCGGGTCACGATGCAGGCGCTGCGCCGCGACGCGAGCGCCGCGGACACCTTCGCCGACGACGTGCTCGAACTGCAGGCGCTGTTCGGACCGGTGCAGCCGGGGCAGCCTTATCAGGCCGTGCCGGGTGCCGGGCTGAACGTGCCGCTGTGGATCCTCGGTTCGAGCCTGTACGGTGCGCAGCTCGCTGCGGCGCTCGGCCTGCCGTACTCGTTCGCTTCGCACTTCGCGCCCGAGGCGCTGATGCACGCGCTCGCCGCCTATCGCGAGCGCTTCCGCGCGTCGACGCAGCTCGCCGCGCCGTACGCAATGCCCGCGGTGAATGTCGTCGTCGCCGATACCGACGACGAGGCGCGGCGACTCTTCACCAGCGCACAACAGGCGTTCACGCGGATGATCCGCAATACGCGCGGTCGGCTGCCGGCGCCGATCGACGACATCGAGTCGTTCTGGACGCCGGCCGAGAAGGCGCAGGCCTCGCGCATGCTCTCGTGCTCCTTCGTCGGCTCGCCGGACACCGTGCGTCGCGAGCTGCAGGCTTTCGTCGCGCACACGAAGGCCGACGAGCTGATCGTCGCCTCGGCGATCTTCGACCCGGCCGCGCGGCGCAGGTCCTACGAGTTGCTCGCGCAGGCGTGGATCGGCGAGGCGCCCGATGCCTGACGGGGTCGGCGCCATTTGACATCCGCCGCCCGGCGGACGTACCTTTGAGCGGTCTCATCGCGCCGATTTGAGGATCAGCTTGCGGGCGCGTTACAAGTACGGCTAAAGCGGCCTGGTTCATTCCGATCGAGCCCGACCCGCCAGCAAGCCGGTCGGGCTTTTCGTTTTCGGACTTCGAATTGGCTGCTCCGGATTCGCCTGTCCTGCATCCGCCCGAGCACGCGCCGGTGCGCGATGCGAGCGTTGCCCCTGTCGCGCCCGTCGCGATTCCCCCCGGTTCGGTCGGCATCGTCGAGCCTCGACGGATGCGCTTCGCCGAGCCCCTCGCGCTCGCCAGCGGCGCGTCGATCGCCGACTACGAGCTCGTCTATGAAACCTATGGAACGCTGGACGAAGCGCGCAGCAACGCGGTGCTCGTCTGCCATGCGCTGAACGCGGGGCATCACGTCGCCGGCACCTACGCCGCTTCGCCGAAGGACGTCGGCTGGTGGGACAACATGGTCGGCCCCGGCAAGCCGGTCGACACCGATCGCTTCTTCGTGATCGGCGTGAACAATCTCGGCAGCTGTTTCGGTTCGACCGGTCCGATGCATCCGAACCCGGCTACCGGCAAGCCCTACGGCCCCGACTTCCCGGTCGTGACCGTCGAGGACTGGGTGCACGCGCAGGCGCGGCTGGCCGATGCGCTCGGCATCGAGCGCTTCGCGGCGGTGATGGGCGGCAGCCTCGGCGGTATGCAGGCGCTCGCCTGGTCGATGCTGTACCCCGATCGAATCGCGCACTGCGTGGCGATCGCCACCGCGCCGAAGCTGTCCGCGCAGAACATCGCGTTCAACGAAGTCGCGCGCCGAGCGATCGTCACCGATCCCGACTTCCACGGCGGGCGTTTCTACGAGCACGGCGTGGTACCGGCGCGCGGACTGCAGGTGGCGCGGATGATCGGGCACATCACCTACCTGTCCGACGACGTGATGGCCGAGAAGTTCGGCCGCGCGCTGCGCAGGCACGTCACCGACACGGCGCTGCGCAACGAGTACCGCTTCACCTTCGACGTGGAGTTCGAGATCGAGTCGTACCTGCGCTACCAGGGCGAGAAGTTCTCTTCGTACTTCGACGCCAACACGTACCTGCTGATCACGCGCGCGCTCGACTACTTCGATCCCGCGCTTGCGCACGGCGGGGATCTCGCTCGTGCGCTCGCCGGCACGAAGGCCGACTTCCTCCTCGTCTCGTTCACCACCGACTGGCGCTTCGCGCCCGATCGCAGCCGCGAGATCGTGGAGGCGCTGCTGGCCAACGGCCGGCGCGTCACCTACGCGGAGGTCGATGCGCCGCACGGACACGACGCGTTCCTGCTCGAGGATCCGCAGTACGTTGCCGTGATGCGCACGTGGTTCGATCGCGTCGCAGCGCGCGCAGGGGCTGCACGATGAGCGTGCCGTCGGTTGCGACTGCAGCGGCGTCCGCGAGCCGGCCGGTATCGGCGAACGGGTTGCGCGCCGATCTCTCGCTGATCGCCGCGTGGATCTCGCCGGGTTCGCGCGTGCTCGACCTGGGCTGCGGCGACGGCGCGTTGATGGCGCACCTGCAGCGGGCCAAGGCCTGCCGCGGCTACGGCGTCGAGATCAACGATGCGCAACTGCTCGCGTGCATGCGCCGCGGAGTCGACGTCATCCAGCAGAACATCGAGGCCGGCCTGGGGATGTTCCACGCGCTCGCCTTCGACGTCGTCGTGCTGTCGATGGCGATCCAGGCGACGCGCGAGACCGAGCGGGTGCTGCGCGAGATGAGCGAGGTCGCCCGCGAAGGCATTGTGTCGTTCCCGAACTTCGGACACTGGTATCACGCGTGGTCGATCCTGCGCGGACGCATGCCGGTGTCGCGCGAGATGCCTTACGCCTGGTACGACACGCCGAACCTGCATCTGTCCACGGTGCGCGACTTCGAGGACTTTCTCGATCGGCTGGGGCTCGACGTCACCGCGCGCGCTTTCCTCGTCGACGGCCGCCCGGTGCGCCGTCTTGCCGGGCTTCGCGCCACGCAGGCGATCTACCGCTTCCGGCGTCGCTGACGCACCGGCGGCGTCTTTCGGGCCGGCAGCCGCCGCAGGCACACGAGCGGCGCGTTATCGCGCAGGCGCCCAGCCTGCCCGGCGCGCCGTTGCACCTGCGCCCGGGCGCTCCGCAGCTCAGCGCACGTCGGCGAACTCGGGCGTGCGCTCGAGGATCGCCCGCGCGAACGGGCAGGTGGACCGCAGCCGCAGCTTTCCGTCGCGTGCCCACTGCGCGATCTCGGCCACCAGCCTGCGTCCGCAGCCGGAGCCGCGCAGCTCGTCGTCGATCCACGTGTGGTCGATCGTCGTGTACTGCGGTGCGCGCGTGTACCTGAGCTCGGCTACACGTTCGCCCCGGCGCAGGACGTAGAACACCCCGCCGTCGGCGTTTTCGGTGTGCAGGATCGGATCGTCGCAACGAGGCGTAGTCATGCCCGGCCTCCCGGTTCGTTCACAATGGCGCCCCCGGTTCGAGGCGCAACACGCTGCCGTCGTCCTCGTCGGTGAGCAGGTACAGCAAGCCGTCGCGGGATGCGCGCACGTCGCGCACCCGCTGTTGCAGGTCCTGCAGCAAGCGCTCTTCCTGCACGACGCGGTTGTCGGCGATGATCAGGCGCGACAGCAGGCGGAATTTCAGCGATCCGACGAACGCGTCGCCGCGCCATTGCGGGAATCGGTGGCCGGTATAGAAGGCCAGCCCCGACGGCGCGATCGACGGCGTCCACTGCCACACCGGCGGCGTGACGTCGGACCGCTCGGTCCCTTCACCGATCGTGAAGCCGGTCACGTATTCCTTGCCGTAGGTGATCACCGGCCAGCCGTAGTTGCCGCCGGCGCGGACGATGTTCACCTCGTCGCCGCCCTGGGGCCCGTGTTCGTCGATCCACAATCCGCCGGTGGCCGGATTCAGCGCCGCTCCCTGCACGTTGCGAAAGCCGTAGGCGTAGATGTCGGGCAGCGCCCCTTCGCGGCCGACGAAGGGGTTGTCGTCCGGCACGCTGCCGTCGGGGCGGACGCGGACGATCTTGCCGTAGTGATTGTCCAGTTGTTGCACGCGGTCGCGGTGCGTGTAGCGGTCGCCCATCGTGATGAACATCGTTCCGTCGCCGGCGAAGACGATGCGCGAGCCGAAATGGTTGCCTCCGGTCGAAGCGTCCTTTTGCGCCCAGATGCGCGTGGCATTGCGCAATGCCGGTGTCGGTCCGTCGACGAACTCCGCCCGTGCGACTGCCGTGCGCGCTCCGCCGTCGACCGGCTCGGCATACGAGAGGAACAGCGCCTGCGACACGCCGAAGTCGGGCGCGAGCACGACGTCCAGCAGCCCGCCCTGGCCGCGTGCGAAGACCTTCGGCACGCCGTCGAGCGGTTTCGACAGCCGCCCCTGCAGCGAAACGACGCGCAGCCGTCCCGGACGTTCGGTGACGAGCATGCGTCCGTCGGGCAGGAACGCGAGCGACCACGGGTGCTCGAGGCCCGAGGCGACGCGCACGACGCGCGGCGCCGGCGAAGCGCCCGGCGCCTGCGCCCGCGCGCTCGAGACGGAGCCGGTCCATCCGGCGGCAGCGCCTGCGCCGACGAGCGCGCCGCGCGAGAGCGTGCGCAGCGCGTCGCGCCGGGCACGGTTGCGCAGATCGATTTCGTTCATCCGGGTCCCCCCGTCGTGCGGATGAATGCCGCGATCTCGGGATCGGCGCGCAGCGCGTCGAGTTCGGCTTCGTCGGGCAGATGCGGGCGATCGCGGTCGCGGTTCACCAGGCAAAGGAAGCCCAGCGGCTCGTCGTCGGCGCGGAACTGGTGCCAGGTCTGCGGATCGATCGAGACGAGGTCGTGCTCGGCGATCTCGTGGATGCGATCTCCGACCAGGCAACGTCCTCGTCCGCGCAGCACGAGCACCGCATGCCGATGCTGGTGCCGCTCGAGCGTCGAGTGGCCGCCGGGGGCGATCTCGAAGTAGCGCAACTGGCAGCCGAGATCGGCTTCGTCGAACAGCAACTGGCGCGTGATGTCGCGAAACGGCGCGCTGCCGGCGTCCTTGTACGGCGCGACGGCGACCCGCTCCCAGCGCGCGGTGCCGATGCGGCGTCGCCGTGGCGAGTCGGTCATCGGGCAGCTCCTGCCCGACTCGCTGCCGTCGGTTCGTCGTCCGTGCCGCGCGCTTCGGCGACGCGACGCGCGAATTTCGCGGCGCGCTCGGCGAGCGCGTCGCCGGCGCGCAGCAGGTCGCCGCCGATCAGCAGCATCGTGTCCGGGCCGTAGGCGCCGACGATCTCGTCGACGCGTTCCAGGCGCATGCCGCCGGCCGGAACCGGCATCGCCGGCGCATGCGGGCCGAGCGGCCCGCGCGCACGATCGGCGATCGCCAGGCAGTCGGCGCGCGCATGGGGAAAGCGTCCGCCCCAGTTCGGGAAGATCGTCGCGTCGGCGCCGAACAGGCGGAACAGCCGCCCGAGCAGCAGCGGCGGCGCGATGCGCAGATGACCGGCGAGCGCCGGATGCGCGAGCAACGGCACTCCGGCCTCGGCGCGGACGAGCTCCGCGAATGCGGGGACGCCGATGATCATCGGGCAGCACAGCAACGCCCCGACGCCTTCGTCGCCGGCCACGCGCAGTTGCGCGGCGAGGCGTCGGGGTCCTCCGGAGAGCGTGGGCGCGTAGATCGATCGGTGGCCGGCAAGGGGGCCGCCGGCTTCGTGCTTCTCGCGATTCGCGCGCTCGATCGCGCGCTGCACGAGCGGCACTCGTTGCGCGAAGGGAGCGCACGACTGGTCCGCGATGCCGTGGTCGTCCTTGATGACGTCGATGCCCGCGCGAGCGAGCACGAAGGCGAGATCGGCGAGGGCGCGCGCATCGAGCCCCTGCGGCTTGAGTGCCGTGCAGCCGAGCGGGCGGCCCGTCACGGGCCGGTCGGCGGCTGCAGAGACGGCAGCACGCCACCCGGCGATGCCGAAGCGCGGTCCCGGCAGTTTCGCCAGCGTCGCGGCGGGAAGATCGAGATCGATCAACTCGACATCGGGTTGCAGCGAGCAGTTGCCGAACACGACGTTGAGCATCTGCCCCGGCTCGTCGCCGGTCGTTTCGACGGCGAGCGCGAGCACGACGTCGAAGCGGTCGTCGACCTGCGGCGACGGCACGATGTCGAGGACTTCGCCGACGATCTCGGCGCGCACGCGTTCGTCGCGCACCGCCTCGATCGGCATCTCGATCGACTGCTCGACGGCGAGCGCGCGCGCCCGCGCGTCGATCGCATCGGCGGAGCACTGCAGCCGGTAGCGCACGGACATCCGGGCAGACATCCGTCAAGCATACCGCCCACCCTTCGGCTGCCCGACCGAAGGCCTCGTCCGAAGGGGCATCGGCCATCGGCCGCGCGGGCGATACACGGCCCGACGATCGATCGTGGCGCGACCGATGTCCGATGGTCGGCAGCAACCGCCGCGCATAGCCTGGCGGCATGGATCGCGAACTTCATCCGCGCCGCAGCGATTCGCGCAGTGGCGCCTGGCGCCTTTCCTTCCGGCGGCGGTCCGGCTGCTTCGCGCGCCTGCTGGCCGCCGCATGGTTCTTCGTTTCATCGACCGCTGCGAACGGTGCCGACGGGCTTGCGGCGATCTTCGGCGGCGTGTCGTCGTCGCCGGGCACCTGCACGCCGGCCGGCGGGGCTGCGGGCGTGGGCGGCTCGCCGTTTCCGATCGGCGGGGGCATCGGCATCGGCGTTGGCGGCGGCGCGATCGCGCAGTTCGTCGCCGAAGTGGAGCGGGCCAGCCGGCCGCCGCGACCGGCGCCGGTGGGCTGCGATGCGCCGCCGCCGCGGCGCCGCGAACCGGCGAGCCTGGCGTCGTCGTCGCTCGACCGATCGGCAGGAAACCCGGTCGACGTCGTCACCGGCAACAAATACGAACGGCAGGTCGATGTCGTGCTGGCGCATCCGCAGTCGAGCGTGCTGTCGCCCGACGGCCTGGCCGATGCCTTCGGCCTGCCGCAGGACGATACGCTGAACCTGCTCGTCGCGCGGCACTACAACAGCCGCAGCGATTTCGCGTTGGCGCTCGGGCGCGGATGGAGTCACAGCTTCGAGACGAGGCTGGCGCGCATCGTGCGCGACGGTCGCGTCGAGCTGCAGATCGTCCAGGGTGATGGACGGCGCATCGTGTTTCGCCGGCAGCGCGCAACGGCGGGCCGTGCGGATGCGGGCGAAGCGCGACGCTATGCAGCACGCACGATCGACGACGGCCTGGTCGACGAGCAGCATGGCGCCGGCACGCCGGTCGCCTACGTCTGGCGCTGGCCGGGAGGCCGGCTGTTGCATTTCGATCGCGACGGGCAGCTCGAATCGATCGTGTCCGCCGACCTCGACACGATTCGGGTCCGTCGCGACGAGCGGGGCCGCGTCGTCGAAGTGCGCGACGACGCAGGGCGGACGATCGGCTTCGAATACGACGACACCCGGCTCGTCGCGCTGCGATTACCCGACGGACAGCGCATCCGCTACGAATTCGACGCACACCGCCAGCTCGTCGCGGTGCGCTATCCGGACGGACGCGCGCTGCGCTACGAGTACGGCGATCCGCGTGCGTTCCATCGGCTCACGTCGGTGATCGATACCGACGGAAGACGCAGCGAGTATCGATACGGCGACGATGGCCGCGTGCGGAGCTCGCGCGCCATCGGGCAGGCCGAAGGGCAGGCGCTGCGCTTCGAGTACGAGTTGCCGGCGACGGCAGGCGCACGTGGCACGACGACGGTCCGCGTCGGCGACACCGTCACGCGCTATCGCTGGCTCGACGCGAGCGGCGAGCCGATGCTCGTCGAATCCGATGGCGACGGCTGCTGGCGTTGCCCGGCGGTCGGGTCGAGGGTGCGCGTCGGTGCCGCAGGAAGCGTCGTCGCGCTGGGCGAGATGCGCATCCGCCGCGACGCGCAGGGACGCGTCGTCGAGCGCCGTGTCCCCGCGCAGGACGGGCGTGCCGCATGGTTCGAGCGCGTCTCCTATGCCGCGGGATCGCCATGGCCGACGCCGATCCGGATCGTGCGTCCGAGCGTGGTTCCCGGGCGCGAGACGCGGATCGAACTGCGCTACAACGATCGGATGCAGGTCGCCGCCGTCGAGTTCGACGGCCATCTGCCCGACGACGACGGCGCTCAGGAGTTGCGTGCGCTCGTGCGCTTCGAGTACGCCGGCTTCGACACCCGACCGGAGCGTGCCGCAGTGCGCGGTCGCCTTGCGGCGATCGTGCGCGTCTCGCCCGACGGCAGCCTGCAACGGACCGCGTTCCGTCACGACGCACAGCGTCGCCTCGTCGGCATCGAGGCCGAAGCGACGACTTCCCATCGGATCGAGCGCGACGCGCTCGGGCGCGCAGTCGCAGAGCGCCTGCCCGACGGCGCGACGCGGCGCCGCAGCTTCGATGCGGCCTGGCGGCTGGCGAGCACGGCCGCGCGCGGAACGACGATCTCGTTCGGCTACGACGACGCAGGGAGGCCGCGGACGATCGAATGGTCCGGCGGCGAGCGATGGACGATCCGCCTCGCCGCTGCCGCGATCGAGATCGAGTCGAATCACGGGTGGCGCGAGCGGATCGTGCCCGGCGCGAAGCGGGTAGTCGCTCCCGGCCTGCCGGTGGCGATTGCGCGCATCGAGTCGGGGCGACACGTGCTCGTCGATGCACGGGGCCGGCGAACCGAGCGCCGATACGACGATCTCGGCCGGCTCGTCGAAACGCGTTCGCCGGGCGAAGGGCGAAAACGCTATCGCTACGACGGCTTCGGGCGCCTGGCGAGCATCGCCTTCGCCGACGGCAGCGTCGATTCGCGCGAGCACGACGCGGGTGGTCGGCTGGTGCGCCGGCTGCAGCGTTCCGCCGACGACCGTGCGGAGACGACCTTCCGCTACCAAGGCGCGCAGTTGTACGCGATCGAGCACGACGGGCAGCGTTCGATCGTGCGGCACGACGACGAAGGTCGCGTCGTCGAGCGGCTCGAGACGCGCGACGGCCACGACTATCACGAGCGGCTCGAGTACGACGCGCGCGGACGGCTGGCAATGCAGATGCTCGCCGACGGCACGCGGCTGCGGCATCGCTACGACGCGCAAGGCCGCCGCGAGGCGCTCGAGCTGGCGCTCCCCAAGGCCGGTTTTCGCAGCCTGGTACGGCGCGTCGCCGGCGGCGAGCCGGACCGTATGCTGCTCGAACTGGGCAACGGTATCCGCTTCGAGCGACGCGACGACGCGGCAGGACAGCCGGTGTCGCTCGCCTGGCGGCGAAGCGGTGAAGTCCCGGACGTCATTGCCGGCGATGCGGCGCAGGCGCTGCCTTTTCGTCGATTGCACTGGGATACGGCCGGCCTGCCGTTGGCCATAGAACACGAGGGCGGCGAAGACCGCTACGCCTACGATCGCTTCGGGCGGCTGGTCGTGCGCGAGCGGCACGCTTCGGCCGGCGACCCGGTCGATGCGCGGCGCGCGACGCACGTCGAGTATTTCGCGCTGGATGCGCTGGGCGAACGTATCGCGGTTCGGCGCCGCGATGGCAGCGATGCGCGCGGCGCCGGCGATTCGGCGCGCGTTGCGACCGGCCTGCCCGTGCGCGTGGGCCCGCTGTCGCTGCGCTACGGTGCGCAGCGCCGCATCGTCGAGGCGCAGGGCGACGGGACGCGTGCGCGCTACCGCTACGACGCGTTCGGCCGCAGGGTCGCGAAGCGGGTCGAGCGCAGCTCGCCGCCGATCGACAACGCGAGTGCCTCCCGAGGGTTCCTGTACCGCGACCAGCGGCTCGCCGTGGAGACCGACGGCAACGGCGGGATCGTCCGGCAGTACGTGTACTGGAACGCGCAGCCGATCGCGCTGCTCGAGCACGATGGGTCCCGCACGTCGCTCGCCTGGTTGCACAACGACCATCTCGGTGCGCCGATCGCGGCAACCGACGAGGCCGCGCGCATCGTCTGGCGAGGCGAGCGCGACGCGTGGGGCGCGCTCGCCTGGCAAACCGGCCCGTTGCATCAGCCGCTGCGTCTGCCGGGGCAGTATCACGACGCGGAAACCGGCCTGCACGACAATCTGCTGCGCAGCTACGACCCGGGCGGCGGACGCTATCTCGAGCCCGATCCGCTCGGACTGGCCGCCGGATTCGATCCCTATGCGTATGCCGACGGCAACCCGCTGGTGGGCGTCGATCCGCTCGGGCTGCTGCTGTTCGCCTTCGACGGCACCGGCAACGGCGCGAGCGGCGCCGGCGGCGAGGACGTCTCGAACGTACGCAAGTTCTTCGAGGCGTCGGATGACCCCGACCGTTGGTACATGGCCGGCGTCGGTCGCGAAGACTATCCGAGCGGCATCACCGCGACACCGCTCGACTGGGCCGAGGCGCGCACCGCGCGCGACCGCGTCGACTGGATGATCGGAACGCTCGACCGCTTCCTCGACGATGCGTGGATCGGGCGGGTGGCGCCGGTGGACGTCATCGGTTTCTCGCGCGGTGCGGCAATGGCACGCGATTTCGTCAACCGCGTGGCGTCGATGATCGACGCAGGACACTTCCGCGAACGCGGTGTCTGCGTGGACCTGCGTTTCCTCGGGCTGTGGGACACCGTCGCGCAGTTCGGTTTTCTCGGACTGGCGAACCAGAACTGGCAGCTGGCGATACCGTCGACGGTGCGCGCGACCTACCACGCCGTTGCGGTCAACGAGCACCGTACGCTGTTTCCGCTCGAATCGGCGCTCGGCAGCCCGGCGTGGGTCGTCGAGCGGGGCTTCGTCGGCAGCCATGCCGACATCGGCGGCGGCAATGCGGAGGGCGACCTTTCCGACGTGACGCTGGCCTGGATGACGCGCATGGCGCAGTCGCTCGGCGTTCCGCTGCGCGATCTGCCGGCGCAGCACCGCGTCGTCACCGATCCGCTGGTGCACGGTCGCGACTACATCGGGAGGACCGATCGCAGCGTCTATCGGCGCGACGTGAACGGAAAGGTCGTGCAGCAGAGTTCGCAGCGCACGGCGGTGGTGCCCGGTCTCGACTGGAAGGAGTCGCTCGCGTATCTGGTGCCGTTTCCGCAGCGCGGACGCGATGCGGGCGGTTGGCCGTCGCTGGTCGGGCGCGTCGACATGCAGGCGTACGGGGCGTGGTTGAAGGACGCCTACGGCGTCGACATCCGTCGCTGAAGCGCGCGTCGCGTCATGCGGCAGCGAGCCGGGGCGAGGGCGCGGCGGGCGACTGCGCGTAGCGCGCCGCCGCCCCCCGATCGGCCGAGGGCGAGCGCCGTGCGCGGCGGCACTCCGGCTGCGGCGGCCGGCGCTTCGCGCCGGCTCCCCTCCGCTGCTCGTCCCGGGGTCGCGCGGCCGAACTTATATGGACGCCTCCCTTGTGGCAAGCGAGCTTCGAGGGTCTGGACGTGGCGGATTCATTGCACCCTTATATCCGGCCTGTGTATGCAGCAATCACGCTGCGGGCCCTGATGGTTGTTCG
>JAJPES010000061.1 GCA_021166725.1 Burkholderiaceae bacterium
CGGCATCCGCGTCACGCACCGTGCGTTCGGCCGAGACTGGCGCTATCCGGTCACCTCCCGCTTTCGCGACTAGTACGCCGGCGCCCCCGGGAGGCCACAACAATAAAGAGCAGGGTTTGGGCCCCCGGCCCGGGGGCCCCAACCCAGCCATTTAATTTTTTGCGCAACCGGGGGGCTCGGCGTACTAGTCGCGAAAGCGGGAGGTGACCGGATAGCGCCAGTCTCGGCCGAACGCACGGTGCGTGACGCGGATGCCGAGCGGCGCCTGGCGGCGCTTGTATTCGGCGCTACGGATCAGCCGCGTGACACGCCGCACGATCGCTTCGTCGATGCCGGTTGCTGCGATCTCCTCGACGCTGCGGTCGAGTTCCACGTACTGCGCGACGATCGCGTCGAGCACGTCGTAGGGCGGCAGCGAATCCTGGTCGACCTGCCCCGGCTTCAATTCCGCCGACGGCGCGCGCGTGATGATGCGTTCCGGAATCACGTCGCCGCGCGTATTGCGCCATTTCGACAGCCGCCACACCATCGTCTTGACGATGTCCTTGATCACCGCGAAGCCGCCGGCCATGTCGCCGTACAGCGTGCTGTATCCCACGGCGATCTCGCTCTTGTTGCCGGTGGTGAGCACGAGCGAGCCGGTGCGGTTGGACAGCGCCATCAGGTAGACCGCACGGATGCGCGCCTGGATGTTCTCCTGCGTGGTGTCGGCCGGACCCGGAAGATGCGGCGCGAGCGCGTCGAGGAACGCGTCGAAGCAGCCGGCGATCGGGATCTCGTCGTAGCGCACGCCGAGCCGCGACGCCATGTCGCGCGCATCGACGAGCGAGATGTCGGCGGTGTACGGCGAAGGCATCATCACCGCGCGCACGCGCTGCGCACCGAGCGCATCGACCGCGATGGCGAGTGTCAGTGCGGAGTCGACGCCGCCCGACAGGCCGAGCAGCACGCCCGGAAAGCCGTTCTTGCCGATGTAGTCGCGCGTGCCGAGCACGAGCGCGCCGTACAGTTGTTCCTCGCACGAGGGCGCGGGCGGCTGCGCGCCGACTGCGAAGGCCGGTGCGTCGCCGGCGCTCAACTCGGCGACGAAGAGCGCCTCCTCGTAGGCCGGCGCCTGCGCGGCGAGCCGACCGTCGGCGTTCAACGCGAAGGACAGTCCGTCGAAGACGAGTTCGTCCTGCCCGCCAACCAGGTTCGCGGCCAGCAGCGGCACGCCGAGCTTCGAGACGTTGGTGCGCGCCACGTCGAGCCGGCGATGCTGCTTGTCGGTTTCGTAGGGCGATGCATTCAGCGCGAGCAGCACCTGCGCGCCCGCCGCCACCGCGCGCTGCGGCGCGTGCGCGAACCAGTAGTCTTCGCAGACAAGCACGCCGAAACGAACGCCGTCGACGTCGAACACCAGCGGCTCGCTGCCCGGCGAGAAATATCGCTCGTCGTCGAACACGCGATAGTTCGGCAACTCGTGCTTGTGGTATTCGGCGACGACGCGACCGCGATGCACGAGGCTCGCCGCGTTGTAGCGCTCGCTGCCGGCGATCGCCGGATGGCCGACCAACAGATGCAGGTCGAGCGAGGCGGTTTCGCTGCACACCGCCTGCAGCGCGCGCTGCGATCCCTCGAGAAACGCAATGCGGAACAGCAGGTCTTCGGGCGGGTAGCCGACCAGCGAGAGTTCGGGGGTGACCAATACCCGCACCCCCGATGCGGCGGCCTGGCGCGCCGAAGCGATAATCCGCTGTGCATTGCCGTCGAAGTCGCCGACGACAGGGTTGATCTGCGCGGCAGCGAGGCGCATCGGAGTGTTGTTCTGACGGACGGTCGAGTGCGAGACGATTATCGCACGCGCATTCTGCCGAACGCGGCAGCAATCGACGCGCACCAGTGGAATCGCCTGGCCGCCGCCGGGGCCGGTCGCCGGCGCGCGCAACCGTTCCTGCGTCACGAATTCTTCGACGCGCTCGAACGCTCGGGCTGCGTCGGGCCGCGCACCGGATGGCAGGTGCAGCACCTGCTCGTCGACGATCGCGCCGGGCCGGCAGCGATCGTTCCGCTGTACCGGAAGTCGCACTCGTACGGCGAATACGTCTTCGACTGGGCGTGGGCCGACGCCTGGCAGAGCCACGGCCTTCGCTACTACCCGAAGTGGCTGGTCGCCGTGCCGTTCACGCCGGTGCCCGGCGTGCGCATCGCGGCCCGCGACGAATCGGCGCGCCGTGCGGCGATCGACGCGCTGCTGTCGCTGGCTCGCGAGTCGTCGCTTTCGTCGCTTCATGTGCTCTTTCCGCTCGATGCCGAAGCCGCGCTGTTGCGCGAGGCCGGCCTGCTGCTGCGCCACGGCGTGCAGTTCCATTGGCGCAACGACTCGTACGCGGATTTCGACGCGTTCCTGGCGACGCTCGCGCAACCGAAGCGCAAGAAGATCCGCGCCGAGCGCCGACGCGTGGCCGACGCCGGCGTTCGGATCCGTCGACTGGACGGAACGCAGATTCGCGCAGCGGATTGGCGATTCTTCGTGCGCTGCTACGAAGCCACCTACGCGGCGCACCTGTCGATGCCGTACCTGAACCGGGACTTCTTCGAACGCATCGGCGAGACGATGCCCGAACATCTGCTGCTGGTGGTCGCCGAGCGCGACGGCCGGCCGATCGCATCGGCGCTGTTCGTGCACGACGACGAACGGCTGTACGGACGCTACTGGGGCGCGATCGCGGACGTGCCGATGCTGCATTTCGAACTTTGCTACTACCAGGCGATCGAAATCGCGATCGCCATGCGCCTGCGCGTGATCGAAGGAGGCGCGCAGGGCGAGCACAAGCTTGCGCGAGGCTTTGCCGCGGTGCCGACCACCTCGGCACACTGGCTCGCCGAACCGGCCTTCGCCGACGCCGTCGAGCGCTTCCTCGCGCGCGAAGGTCGCCATATCGACGGCTACCTCGACGAGCTGCGCGAGCGTTCGCCCTATCGCGCCGCCGTCTCTTCGGGGACCTGATCGACGAGCGGCACCGCCCCGGGATCGCCCCAGCCGACGCCCGATGCAGCCAGCCGAAAGCGCCGGTTCGCCTCCTCGGTTCTTCCCATCGCGTCGTACAGCCGCGCCAGCGCGAGATGCGCGCTCGGCCCGGGGTTCGCGTGCTCGGCGAGCAGCAGGAACTCCTCGGCCTTGCCCCACAGGCCCTCGACCGCGCACAGCCTCCCGAGCGCCGACAGGAGCGCGGCATCGTCGCCGTGCAGCGTGCGCCATCGCTCGGCGTTGCCGAGCCGTTCGCGCGCCGGCACCTGGTCGAGTTGGGCGTACAGCCCCACCAGTCGTTCGGCATAACGCGCGTCGAGCGCGCGCTCGATCGCACGCGCGGCCTGCTCGGGACGGCCGATGCGCACGAACGCGCGCGCGGCCGCCTCGACCACCTCGTCGATCGCCAGATCGCTCGTGGAGAGCGATGCATACCGCTTCTGCAATTCGCCGGCGTCGTCGTGCGGCGCGGCGAAGAGCGCGCGATAGGCGCGAATCTTCGAGCCGCGGATCGCCGGCTCGGGCATTGCGTCGCGCTTTTCCAGTTCGGCCAGCGTCTGCAGCAGGCCGCTCCAGTCCTGCGCCAGTTCCTGCGCGCGCAACGACAGCCGCAGCGCATGAAGATGGCGCGGACCGCCTGCCCGCAGCGTCTCGATGGCGGCCAGCGCGTCTTCGGGCCGCTGGTCTTCCAGCGCGAGCTCGGCGCTCGTAATCAGTTGCGCGTGCCAGGCGCCGGGCTCGTCGCGCGCCGAGTCGAGCCAGCGGTCGCGCCGCTCGGCCTGGCGCATCCGATGCGCGGCACGCGCCGCCACCAGCGAAGCGGCTCCGGCGAGCGAAGTGTCGACTAGCGCACTCTGCGCGAGGCGCTCGGCGCGACCGAAGCGTCCTTCGAACAACGCGAGCACGCCGTCGCGCAAGGACACCAGCGCGCTCTCGCGCCGGCGCCGCTCGCGGTATTCGCGCACGCGCGTGGGCAGCCGCCAGGCGCCGGAGAGCGCCACGAGCAGCCAGTGCAGCGCGGCGAACGCGGCGATCAGGATCAGCACCGCGAGATTGGCCGAGACGTCGACCCGGTACGGCGGCCACAGCACCGCGACGTTTCCGTGATTGAAGCGCATCAGCATCGCCAGCCCGACGGCGGCCGAAACGATCAACAGCGCCCAGACGACTCGTCTCATCGCCCGTGCTTCTCAGCGCGAGGCGTCGCGCGTCGCACGCGCAGCTCGTGCGGCCCGCACCGCCGACAGGCTCTCGGCGAGCGTCGGCGGCTCGAGCACGATGCGCGTGCCGAGCAGCTGGCGCAGTTGCGCGATCGCGCCGGCCACCGCACGATCGTCGTCGTCGAAGTACGTGCGCAGCCAGTCGATCGCGCGTGTCATGTCGTCGCGGAACAGCTTCTCGTTGCGCGACAGCAGCGAGAGTCGGGCATTGAGCAGCAGCAGGCGCAGGTTCTCGCGCAGGAAGTACGACTGCTCGGGCGCGAGCAGCATCGCATCGGGCGCATCTACCCGTCGCACGCGGAACAGCTGCTCGAGCTCGTCGCGCAGGGCGACCAGCCCGTTGCTCGAAGGTGCCGCGCCGTCGCGGCGCCTCGCCGTCACCGACGAGAGCAGCGGAAGACCGTCGATCGAGCGCATCAGCGCGTCGATTCGCAGCGCGAGCGAGCCGACTTCTGCGGCCGGATAGGCCTTCACGCGCTCGATATCGTGCAGCAGCGCCGCACGCACCGGCTGCAGGCCGGGGTCGTCCTGGCGAGCCAGGCGGGTATGGAGCTCCTGCATCGCGGCGAGCGCCGATTGCGCGCCGACGCCCAGCGCCAGCTGCTGCCCGGCGAGGACCAGCGACGACTCGACTTCGGCGAGCAGGACGTCGGTGGAGTCCTCGGCGAGATTGCGGTACAGGTTCTCGACCTGCGCCTGCAGGCTCGCGATGTCGAAACCGCGCCGCTCGAGCACAGCGAGTCGATCGCGCAGGTCGCGCAACTCGGCGCGCATCGGCTGGTCGGCCGACTGCAGTTCGGCGAGCCTATCGTCGATCGTCTGCAGACGTCGCGCCGCTTCCGACTGCAGCATTCCGATGCGCGGGACCGACAGCAGGAACGTGAGCACGGCCAGCGCCAGGGCAACGACGGAAAGCCACAGCGGCGCGTTGCGCCTCCACGGCTCGGACCACGCGCCGAGCACCGGCCTTGCCGCGGATCCCGGCGTACGCTGCGCCCGGGACTCCGACGGCCCGGTTGCGGGCGCCGGGGCGTCGGGCTGCACCGCACCCTGCACTTCGCTTTCGCGTTCAGACGACATGAGGGCTCGACGAATCGGAAGCGGATTCTATCGCGCACACGAGGGCGTGTTCGCCGGGCTCGATGGCGCGCACGTCCTGCCAGCCGGCTTCGCGCAGCGCCTGCGCGATGCGCGGATGGATTGCGAAGGCGGTACGGAGCTTCGCCTGCTCGTCCAGGGCCGCGCGCGCGAGAACCCGCTCGAGCCGCGCGACGCCCGCGGCCTGCGCGACGACGAAATACACGCTCCGCGCCGCGTCGTCGAGCCAGTCGCGCAATGCATCGAGCACAGCGCTCGCGGGTTCGCGCGCTTCGTGACGATAGGCGGCGAGGACCTCGACGCGTGCACCGCGCGCGCGGAGCGCGTCGATCCAGCCATCGGAGCCGCTCTCGCCGCGCAGCACGAGCACCCGCAGGCCGGACGGAGCGTCGAGCGGCGCAAGGCGCGCCAGCGCCGCGCCGTCGAACGGCGGCTCCACGGGCGCCAGGATGCGCGCCGGCGCGCGGCGGAAACCGGCGTCGTCGAACGCCGCCCGGCTGCCCGGCCCGACCACGGCGGCCGCGGTTGCCGCGGGCCACTCGGGCGCGAGTCGCGCAGCGACCTGCACCGCCGCGGGACTGACGAGAACGACGACGTCGAAGGCATCGATGCGACCGACCGCATCGCGCAGTTGCTCCGGCTCGCGCTCGACGATTCGGGTCAGGCCGAGCGCGAGGACCTCGTGTCCGCGCTCGCGCAGGCGCGCGGCGACCGCCTCCACACGCGGCGCCGCCTGCGTCAGGACGACGCGAGCCACCGAGCGGCGCCCTGCTCGAGCAGCGAACGCGCGGCGCGCTCGCCGAGTTGCGACGCCGCGTCGACGTCGTCCGTCTCGCACTCGACGTTCGCCTCGGCCATCGAGCGCCCATCTTCCGAGGCCACGCGCGCCACGAGCTTCAGCCCGCCCGGCGACGTGGACACGCACCAGGCCGCCAGCGGAACCCGGCAACTGCCGCCGAGCAGGCGCGACACGGTACGTTCGGCCTGCACGTGCACCGTCGTGCGCTCGTCGGCCAGCGGCGCGAGCCAGCGCACGAGGTCGGCACGCGAAGCCAGCGTCTCGATCGCCAGCGCCCCCTGCCCGGGTGCCGGCACGCTCACCGAAGGCTCGACGATCGCGCGGATGCGATCGGCCAGCCCCAGGCGCTTGAGCCCCGCCGCAGCGAGCACGATGGCGTCGTAGCGCCCCTCGTCGAGCCGCGCGAGCCGCGTAACCACGTTGCCGCGCAGCGGCAACACCTCGAGCGTCGGGTAGCGATGACGAATCTGCGCGGCTCGACGCAGGCTCGACGTGCCCACGCGCGCACCGGCCGGCATATCGGCCAGCGACGCGTACTTGCTCGAAACGAAAGCGTCGCGCGGATCCTCGCGCACCAGCACGGCAGCCAGCGCGAACGGCTCGCCGACGTCCATCGGCACGTCCTTCAACGAGTGCACGGCGAGGTCGGCACGCCCATCGAGCAGCGCGACCTCGAGCTCCTTGGTGAACAGCCCCTTGCCGCCGATCTCGGCCAGCGCCCGGTCGAGCCGGCGATCGCCCTCGGTGGTCATGCCGAGGATCTGCACGTCGCACTGCGGATAACACTCGCGCAACAACCGCTGCACGTGCTCGGCCTGCCACATGGCGAGCTGGCTCTCGCGCGACGCGATGACGAGGCGCCGCGGCGCGTCGCCACTCGCTGTTGAATTCTCCGCGCTCAAGATTCGAGTTGCTCCGCAGCGTCGTGCAAGCCCGCAACAGGCGTTACGACAGACCGTCGCCGCAGCCCGCGAACAGCGTGCGTTGCCCGAGCGGCGGTCGGCCGCGGGCCGGTGCGAGGGCGCGCGCCGCCGGGGGCCGACCGCCGCGAACGCGCCGACGAAACGACGACTCGCCTCACCTCATGCAACCAGGTTCTTCACCGTCGACCATTGTCGCCGGCTCACCGGCAGACGCTCGGAAATATCGCGCAGCACCACCTGCCAGTACGGATCGCCCCCCTCGGCCTCGCCGGCCGGCATCACCCGCTCGAAACCGGCGATCGACGGCCGCGCGACGAGCGCGTTGCGATGGATGCGCACGAAGCGATCGCCGAACTCCTCCTCGAGCGAGGTCAGCGATTCCTCGATCAGGTACTCGCGCTCCTTCGACCGCACGGTGATGTATTTCAGCTCGGCCTTCAGATAGATCACCTGCTCGAGCGGCACGAGAATGACGCGCCCGCGCTCGTGGACCGACAGGTGCCGGCGACGCGTGTTGGTGGCGCGCGCGAGCTGGTCGATCGCGTGCGCCTGCTCGAGCGGGATGCGCGTGAGCGCGCGCTCGAGCGCCTGGCGCAGGCGGTCGGCGCGCACCGGCTTGAGCAGGTAGTCGATCGCGCGCACCTCGAAGGCGTCGACGGCGAACTCGTCGTGCGCGGTGGCGAAGATGACCAGCGGCATCGGCCGCGGCGGCTCGGACTGCGCACGCGCCGAGATGTGCCGCGCGAGTTCGATGCCGGTCATGCCGGGCATCTGGATGTCGAGCAGGACGATCTGCGGATGCGTCACCTCGATCTGCGACAGCGCCTCGGGCGCGTTCGGCGCCTCGCCGACGATGCGGTGCGGAAAGTCGGGCGCGAGATCGGCGAGCAGTTCGCGCAGCCGCGAGCGGGCAACGGGTTCGTCGTCAACGATCAGGATCGATGGAACGTCTGGCATCTCGGCGTCTTCTCTCTTTTCGATAGGGGAACTGCACGGTTACGCGGAAGCGCCCGTCGGCGCTGGAAGTCTCGAGCTGGCCCTCGACGTCGAAGGTCAGGTCGAGACGCTCACGCACGTTCGACAGCGCCATGTGGTTGCCGGCGCGCTTCGGTGCCGAATCCGGCACCGGATTGACGATCTCCACCCGTACGCGATCGCCCGAACGCGAGACCGAAACGACGATCTCGCCGCGGCCGGCGCTCGGTTCGATGCCGTGATGCACGGCGTTCTCCACCAGCGGCTGCAGCAGCAGCGAGGGCAGCAGCGCATCGCCCGGCATGTCGTCGATCTCCCAGCGCACCGCCAGCCGGTCGGCCAGGCGCAGCTTCTCGATCGTCAGGTACTCCTTGCACAGCAGCACCTCGTCGTCGAGCGGGACGAGCTCGCGGCTGTCCTTCATGAAGACGCGGAACAGGTCGGCGAGGTTCTCCAGCGTGCGCTCGGCCTTGCGCGGATCGCTGCGCATGAGCCCGAGCACGGTGTTCAGGCTGTTGAACAGGAAATGCGGCCGGATGCGCGCCTGCAGCGCCTGCAGGCGGCCTTCGGCCTGCGAAGGCTGCAGCGACAACTGGCGCAGCCGCAGGAACTCGATGAAGACCCAGGCCAGCGCCACCGCGCCCAGCAAGCGCGGCGCGAGCGACAACAGCACGTCGCCCGGCGACAGCGGCGGCGCGGACCCGGCGTCGACGAGGGAGACGGCGATGGTGAGCAGCGCCGGCACGCCCAGCGCGACCGACCATTGCACCGGACGCCGGGCGCCGTTGACGAAGCGGCGGAGCACGCAAAGCAGCAGCAGCGAAGCCGCTGCAGCCGCGTTGACGTGGAGCACCGTCTCCAGCACCGACCACGGCGGCGAGCCGCTCGCCTGCGCGAGCCAGACGACGAGCAGCGCGCACAGGTTCAGCGGAACGAGCACGCGCGCCACCGTGCCCAGGTTGCAGCAATCGGGGATGACCGGAAAATCGGCGCCGTCGGTCAGGCGACGACGCGGCGGCAGGGCGGCGACACCCACCGGAGCCCCCACCGCCGCAGCGGACGGCAATGTGAGGTCCGGCGCGGCCGCTTCGCGCGGCCCCGGACTGCGATCGATCATCGACCTCCCCGACGACAGCACGCACGTCGCTGGCTCGTATAATTCCGCGGCTCGATCGATACGTGCCGGCCGATTATGACAGATCAACTTTCGAAAAAATCACAAGCGTGGTCGGCCCGCTTCTCCGAACCGGTCGACGAGTTGGTCAAACGCTACACCGCGTCGGTCGATTTCGACCGGCGGCTGGCGCTGTTCGACATCGAGGCCTCGCTCGCGCATGCGGCGATGCTCGAATCGGTCGGCCTGATCGGTGCGGACGATCTCGGCGCGATCCGCCGCGGCATGGCGCAGATCCGCGGCGAGATCGAGCGCGGCGCCTTCGCTTGGTCGGTCGACCTCGAAGACGTGCACCTGAACATCGAGAAGCGCCTCACCGAACTCGTCGGGGAGCCGGGCAAGCGGCTGCACACCGCTCGTTCGCGCAACGACCAGGTCGCCACCGATCTTCGCCTGTGGCTGCGCGCGAACATCGACGACACGCTGCAGCTGCTCGCGTCGCTCCAGCGCGCGCTGCTCGACCTGGCCGAGGCGAACGCCGGAACGATTTTGCCCGGCTTCACGCACCTGCAGGTCGCGCAGCCGATCACCTTCGGTCACCACCTGCTCGCCTACGTCGAGATGTTCGCGCGCGACGCCGAGCGATTCGCCGAGGTGCGCAGTCGCACGAATCGCCTGCCCCTGGGCGCGGCTGCACTCGCCGGCACGTCCTATCCGATCGACCGCATGCATGTGGCGCGAGCGCTCGGCTTCGAAGCGCTGTGCGCCAATTCGCTCGACGCGGTCTCCGATCGCGACTTCGCCATCGAGTACTGCGCAGCAGCGAGCCTGGCGATGATGCACGTCTCGCGCCTGTCGGAGGAGCTCGTGCTGTGGATGTCGCCGCGCGTGGGCTTCATCGACCTCGCCGACCGCTTCTGCACCGGCTCGTCGATCATGCCGCAGAAGAAGAATCCCGACGTGCCCGAGCTCGCGCGCGGCAAGACCGGCCGCGTCTACGGGCACCTGGTCGCCCTGCTCACGCTGATGAAGGGCCAGCCGCTCGCCTACAACAAGGACAACCAGGAAGACAAGGAGCCGCTGTTCGACACCGCCGACACCCTCGGCGACACGCTGCGCATCTTCGCCGACCTGGTCGGCGGCATTCGCGTACGCCCCGAACGCATGCGCGCGGCGGCGGCCGAAGGCTTTTCCACCGCGACCGACCTGGCCGACTACCTGGTGCGCAAGGGACTGGCCTTTCGCGACGCGCACGAGGCGGTGGCGCGCGCAGTGCGCGCGGCCGCCGAGCGCGGCGTGGACCTCGCCGAACTCGGCGTCGACACGCTTCGCGGCTTCAGTCCGCTGGTCGGCGACGACGTCCTCGAAGTGCTGGAACTCGACGGCTCGGTCGCTTCGCGCGACCACCCGGGCGGTACCGCACCGGCACGAGTGCGTGCGGCGATCGCTGCGCACCGCGCTCGCCTGGCTGCCGCCGGCGCCTGAGAAGCGTGGTTTCCGCCGGCGAAGCGCCGGATATAATCGATCCGTCTTCCATCCCGGCAGGCCGGGGTGCACTCGCGCACCCGCCTGACTGAATGAACGGATCCGAGCCTCGATGGCGTCGCGCAGACGCCCGTCACATGCTGCGCCCGCCTGACCGAACGGCGCACGAAACCTGATGGAAATCGCCATCCTGTTCGCACTGATCGTGCTGAACGGTCTGTTCGCGATGTCCGAAATCGCACTGGTCACCGCGCGCAAGGCGCGGCTGCAGAAACTCGCCGAGGACGGCGACCGTAGCGCAGCGGTCGCGCTGGCGCTCGGCTCCGACCCGAACCGCTTCCTGTCGACGATCCAGATCGGCATCACGTCGATCGGGATCCTGAACGGAATCGTCGGACAGGCGGCACTCGCCGACCCCTTCGCCGACTGGCTCGAGAGCCTGGGCGCGCAGCAGCCCTATTCCGACTGGGCGGCCACCGCGCTCGTCGTCATCGTCGTCACCTACGTGTCGATCGTCGTCGGCGAACTGGTGCCCAAGCGGCTCGGACAGATCAGCCCCGAGAACGTCGCGCGCTACGTCGCCCGCGCGATGACCGTCCTGTCCAAGGCCACGCGGCCCTTCGTGCGACTGCTGTCGTGGTCCACCGAGGTGCTGCTGCGCGCCTTCGGCGCGAACCGCATCGCCACGCCGTCGGTCACCGAGGAGGAGATCCACGCGATGCTCGCAGAGGGCTCCGAATCGGGTGTCATCGAGCGCAGCGAACACGCGATGGTGCGCAACGTGTTCCGACTGGACGACCGGCAGATCTCGTCGTTGATGGTGCCGCGCCCCGACATCGTCTGGCTCGACGTGGCCGACGACATCGACGAGAACCTGCGCAAGATCGCCGAGTCCGAGCATTCGCGTTTTCCCGTGTGCCGGCACGGCCTGGACGAAGTCCTCGGCTTCGTGCATGCCAAACAGCTGCTGGGGCAGTCGCTGCGCGACGGACGCATCGATCTTCACGCGAACCTGCAGGAGATGCTCTACGTGCCGGAGACGCTCACCGGCATGGAGCTGCTGGAGAACTTCCGCAGCTCCAACACCCAGATCGCCCTCGTCATCGACGAATACGGCGAGGTCCAGGGCCTGATCACGCTGCACGACCTGCTCGAGGCGATCACCGGCGAGTTCGCCACCGGCGACATCGAGGACAGCTGGGCCTACCAGCGCGAAGACGGCTCGTGGCTGCTCGACGGACTGATCCCGACGCCCGAACTGAAGGACCGGCTCGGCCTGCGCACGCTGCCCGAGGAAGAACGCGAACGCTACCAGGCGTTGAGCGGAATGCTGATGCTGATGCTCGGACGCATGCCGCAGACCGGCGACACGGTGGTCTGGGAGAACTGGCGCTTCGAGGTCGTCGACATGGACGGCAAGCGCGTCGACAAGGTGCTCGCCTCGCAGGTGCCGCTCGCCGCCGAGCCCGACGAAGAAGCTCCGGTCCCGTCGGGCGAGTGAAGTACCGCATTGCGCGCCGCAGTCGCGCTGGTGGACAATGGCGCCCTTTTCGAACACTCCCCGAAGGCCTTCGGAGATGAGCCGTTGAATTCGCTGCTCGCGCTGTCGCGCGCGATCGACGCGTTGAACGAACGCGTCGGCCGCACGGTGCTGTGGCTGGTGCTCGCCTCGACGCTGATCAGCGCGGGCAACGCCACGGTACGCAAGGCCTTCAGTATGAGCTCGAACGCGTTGCTCGAGATCCAGTGGTACCTGTACGCGGCGGTGTTCGTGCTCGCCGCCGGCTACACGCTGCTGAACAACGAGCACGTTCGGATCGACGTGCTCAGCGGCCGACTTTCCCCGCGCGGACGAGCGGTCATCGACATCCTCGGCGCGATCTTCTTCCTGCTTCCGTTCGTCGTGCTGGTGGTCGTGCTGAGCTGGCAGTTCTTCTGGAACGGCTTCGTCTCGGGCGAGATGTCGTCGAACGCAGGCGGACTCATCCGCTGGCCGGTCTACCTGGTCGTACCGGTCGGCTTCACGCTGCTCGGCCTGCAGGGTGTGTCCGAAACGATCAAGCGCATCGCATTCGTCGCGGGCCGTGCTCCCGATCCCACCGCCCGGCAGCCGGAACCGGGCGCCGAGGAGGCGCTGGCCGAGTCCGTCCGCGAGCAGCAGGCGGACGACGGCAGCCCTCCCTCTTCGGGCGGCACGCGGTGATCGTCCGGTGAGCGCCTTCCTCGCCGTGAATATCGCGCCGGTCATGTTCGGCGCGCTTGTCGTGTTCCTGCTGTTCGGCTACCCGGTGGCGTTCGCGCTGGCTGCCTGCGGGCTCGCCTTCGGCGTCGTCGGCATTGAGCTCGGCCTGCTGCCGCCGCTGCTGTTCCAGGCGCTGCCGCTGCGCATCTTCGGCATCATGGCCAACGAGACGCTGCTCGCCGTCCCGTTCTTCACGTTCATGGGGCTGATCCTCGAGCGCAGCGGAATGGCCGAAGACCTCCTCGACACGATAGGGCAGCTGTTCGGCCCGATTCGCGGCGGTCTCGCCTACGCGGTGGTGCTGGTCGGCGCGATGCTCGCCGCCACCACCGGAGTGGTCGCTGCGTCGGTGATCTCGATGGGCCTGATCTCGCTGCCGATCATGCTGCGCTACGGCTACGACCGCCGGCTCGCGACGGGCGTGATCGCCGCTTCCGGCACGCTGGCGCAGATCATCCCTCCTTCGCTCGTGCTGATCGTCATGGCCGACCAGCTCGGGCGCAGCGTCGGCGACATGTACAAGGGCGCATTCATCCCCGGCTTCGTGCTCACCGGCCTGTACGTCGGCTACGTGGCGCTCGTGGCCACGCTCAAGCCGTCGGCCGCGCCCGCGCTGCCCGCCAGCGCGCGCACGATCCACGAGGACGACGGCAGCAGCGGCATGCGCTCGCTCACCGTGCTGTTCGTCCTGTCGCTCGCGATCGGCCTTGCCTACGCGCACTGGTTCGACCCGATCCGAGGCTTCTTCGGCAGCGACCTGTCGCAACCCGCGCCCACCGACGAGACGATCGTCGTGTCGCTGTTCGCCGGGGTGGGGTTCGCGTTCATCGTAGCGGTGATCGACCGGCTGCTCGGGCTGCGCATGCTGTCGCGCATCGCCGAGCGCGTCACCTTCGTGCTGATCCCGCCGCTCGCGCTGATCTTCCTGGTGCTCGGCACGATCTTCCTCGGCGTCGCCACGCCGACCGAAGGCGGCGCGATGGGCGCCGTAGGCGCGCTGGCGATGGCGATCTCGCGCAGGCGTCTTTCGTGGTCGCTGACGCGCCAGGCGCTGAACACGACGACGAAGCTGTCGAGCTTCGTGATGTTCATACTGATCGGTTCGACGACCTTCAACCTCGTGTTCCAGGGCCTGGACGGCGGACGCTGGATCGAGCATCTGCTCATCGGCCTGCCCGGCGGCGAACTCGGCTTCCTGATCGTCGTCAACCTGCTGATCTTCGTACTGGCGTTCTTCCTCGACTTCTTCGAGCTGGCGTTCATCATGATCCCGCTGCTCGGACCGGTCGCCGACAAGCTGGGCATCGACCTGATCTGGTTCGGCGTGCTGCTGGCGGTGAACATGCAGACCTCGTTCATGCATCCGCCCTTCGGCTTCGCGCTGTTCTACCTGCGCAGCGTCGCGCCGGCCGTGGAATACACCGACCGCGTCACCGGCCGGCGCATCGCACCGGTGACGATCGGCGACATCTACCGCGGCGCGATTCCGTTCGTGGTCATCCAGCTGATCATGGTGACGATGATCATCGTCTTCCCCGGCCTGGTCACCGGCGGGCTCGACCGCGCGAAGAAGATCGACCTCGACAAGATCAGGATCGAGGCGCCGGGTGGCGGCTACGGCGGCTACGGCTCGGATCGCGGCTACGGCGCGGATCCGAACGAGCCGCAGGCGCCTGCTCCCGAATTCTCCCCGATGCCCACGCCCAGTCCGTCGCCGGCCGAGCAGCCGGGCGGCGCGCGGTATTGAGCTGAACGCCCGGCGCGTGCAAAGGCGCGGTCCGTCTGCGGCGGACGCGCCGATGCGCAGCCCCGCTTCGCGGGGTTCGCTGCGATGCTCGGAGCGCCGGCGGCGCGGCCGAACTCGCTGCGCGAGCTTCGCTCGCTGCCCCGGTCCATGGGGGCCGCGAGTGTTTTGCCCCCCCCGCGCTACGCGCGCGCGCCGGTGCTCCTGCGCTTCTCGCCTGCGCAAAGGCGCGCCCGCCGCAGACGGCCCGCGCCTTTGCAGGCAACGTCATTTGTTTTCGTCCAACCAGCAACCCCTGAGCGTCGCTGAACGGCAGGCGGCTGCGGGCCGACGGCAACGCGGCCGGCGCGCGCCGCTCGGCGCGGCAGGGCGCGGCGGCGACGCGAACGCCTCGCTCGGCGGCGCGACTTCTGCGGCGCCGAGCAGCGCAGCGCCGGGGTCGGCGCGCGAAGCGCGCTTCGTTCCTCTGACTCGCGGCCGCATGTCCGAGCGGAGCGAGCGAAGCTCGCGCAGCGAGATGGCATGGACGCCTCCCGCCTCGCGCAGCGAACGGGCGGGAGCCTCGCATCGGACGGCATCGAGTGCCAAAGTGGAAGTTCGTCCAACCACTGACGAAGGAGGCCCCGC
>JAJPES010000005.1 GCA_021166725.1 Burkholderiaceae bacterium
ACGTCGAAGGCAGCCAGATGACGATGGGCGCTGCTGCGTCGCTGCGCGACCCAGCAGCGCCCTCACGAGAGAACCAGGTGGGTCAGATTTACTCCGACGTTTCCTATCGAAAGTGGGTCAGATTTCAACCGACGTTGACACCTCCCGACGGTCCTTGATGCTGCGGTAGTAGTCGGTGCTTCGCGTCTGTTTGACGAGGCTGCAGGCCCGACGTCGGGCGATCGCGTAGCAGCGCAGGATGTGCGCCACCGCGTGTCGCTTCAACGCGGGCCGCGCCAGTTTTTTGAGGCGACATCCTGCAGGATCGCCTTGTCCAGACTCAGCTCGGCGACGAGCTTCTTCAGCCGCGTGTTCTCCTCCTGCAGCTGCTTCAGTTCCCGCACCTGATCGGACTGCATCCCCGCGTACTGCTTCTTCCAGCGATAGAACGTCTGCTCGGAGATCCCGACCTGTCGGATGAGGTCCACGACGGGCATGCCGAGCTCGGCCTGCTTGAGCACGGCCACGATCTGCTCGACCGAAAAGCGCTTGCGTTTCACGACAAACTCCTTGCCCCCCTGAACGGGGCTCAGTTTGCCGAAAAACTCGCTCTCGAGACTGTCCAGATTCGCCAACGCAGATCACTACTGCTCCTGCTTTCTTCGTCGTTTCCGCCTCCTCCGCGTCTTTCTTTGCAGACACGAACTCCACGAGCTTCTGCTGCTCGCGTTCGTTGTCCTCACCGTCGAGCCATTTGGCGTAGCGATCGAGGCGCTGCAGGAAGACATCGCTTTTGGCGATGCAGGCCACCAGGGCGCGCATAAGCGGCCCGAGTCGACGATGAAGAACCGACACGTTGCGATGCCACCGGGCAAGCGGCGCGAGCTCGATCCGAGCAACCCGCGCTATGCGACCGTCAACGAGATCGAGCGACTGAAGCGAGCGTTCGCGCGAAGGTCGAGCATCCGTTTCGGGTGACCAAGCGCCAGTTCGGGTTCACGAAGGTGCGCTATCGTGGCCTGGCGAAGAACACCGCGCAGTTCACGACGCTCTTTGCGCTCTCGAATCTGTGGATGGCGCGTCGAAAGCTCATGGCGATGACACCCTGAATCCGTCCGCGGCGGGCGAGACGCCCGTCGCAGCGAGCATTTCGCTCGATTCACGATGTTCGATCCCGAAAAAGGCCCAGCGACGGATGAAAAGATCGGCTACATCGACTTGATTCAGAAACTGTTCGGTTCTACGCGTGTTGATCAGACGATCCTCAACTGTCGAACTGCGGCCGACGGTTACCTCCCAAACGTGCAGTTGGTTGAACGTCGCGAAAGCGACATCGGCATCCTGGGCCTCACTGCCTGGGCCGGCGCCTTCCCGATTGTCCAGCCCTCGAGCGAGGTCGATAATCGCCGGACAACGTCGCGATCCGCTTCAGCAGCTCGGGCTCACACAGGACGGACGCTCTGCGCTTGGACCGTAGGCCGACGAATCCGGCCTTCGTCATCGGCCAGGCTCAGCACATACTCCCCGGCTTCCTGGATGTCGGCGACGATCTCGGCCTCGGCAACGTCGGCATTTCCCTTCGCCAAGGCTTCGAGCACGCGCAGGTGATGATCGGTGCCCTTGAGCAGTCTTACGTAATCGGGGATTACGAAGGACAGCACTGGACCGCACCGCAGCCACACCCCTTCGATCATCTGCTGAAGGATCGGCATGCGCGCCATCTCGTAGATCCCGGAATGGAACTGGCGATGCACATCGAGGTAAGCGTCCAGATCTCCGTGGCCTATCAGCGAACGCATCTTTGCCAGTTGGGCCTCCAGTCGAGCCACGCTTGCCACATCGGGACGCAGGGCCGCCTCGCGCGCCGCGCGACCTTCGAGTTCGATGCGCACGATCGTGAGATGCCGGAATGACTCGGAACTGACCTCCGGCACGATTGCGGTGTTTCGCGGCCCCAGTTCGAGCACGCCGCCGGCGATCAGCCGGGCTACTGCGTCACGGACCGGCGTAATCGAAGTACCGAGGGAGTCGGCCAGTTCACGCAGCACCATGCGCGCTCCAGGCTCGTACTTGCCGGCAAGCAGCGCGCCGCGCAGGCGAACGTAGACCTGGTCCCACAACATTTCGCGTTCGAGCGGCTGAAACAGGTGCTCGGACGGCTTCTCCATCGACTGCCTCCCTTGTGGCCCCTCGAAAGGAGCGCACCGAATCGACAAGAATGGACGTTAATAGTCTACGCAATACGTGGCTTGCATCGTGCGTGATGTTCGTTATAACGTACATTACCCGCCTAACGGAGACCCTCCCATGACGTTCTCTCGACGACTGCTGCTGGCCACGATCGCAGCCTTCACCGCCGCCACCTTCGTGTCGCCGGCGACCGCGGCTCCCTATCCCGACCGAGAAGTACGCTGGGTCATCCCGTGGAATGCGGGTGGTTCCAACGACATCATGGCCCGGTTCCTGCAACCGCTGCTGGCCAAGCAGGGCCTGAAAGTCGTGATCGAGAACGTGCCCGGCGGCACCGGCGCGGTCGGGATGGGTCAGGTCGCTACGTCCCGGCCTGACGGCTACACGATCGGAAATGGGACGAGCTCGACGTTGGCGATCATCGCCCAGGGCAAGACGCCGCTGAAGAACGAGCAGTTCACGCACATCATTCGCGTCTCCGTCGATCCGCTCATCCTGCTGGTGCCGGGCAAGAGCGACATCAAGACGCTCGAGCAGTTCCTCGCCCACATGAAGGCCTCGCCCGGCGAGGTCACGATCGGCACGCCCGGCGCGAACAACCTCAATCACATCTTTGCTGCGATGACCGCGCGTGGTGCCGGCGTGCCGTATCGGAACGTCGCCTACCCAGGCGGATCGCGCGTGATCTCGGAGTTGATGGGCCAGCAGATCGAGGCCGGAGTGCTCAAGCCCAGCGAGACGATCGAGCAGATCAAGTCGGGGGACCTGCGCCCGCTGGCGGTGTTCTCGAAAGAGCGTCTCGACGTCCTGCCCGACGTGCCGACTTTCCAGGAGAAAGGCATCGACGTGTTCCCGTTCGGACCGGTGGTGCAGATGGCCTACATCGCGGCTCCGGCCGGACTGGATCCGAAGGTTCGTGCGACGCTGACGGAAAAATTCAAGGCGGCGATCGAGAGCAAAGAGTTCCGGAACTTCGCCGAAAAGAACGGCTTCCTGATCGACCCCATCAGCGGCGCCCAACTGGACGCCGAGGTTGCCGACGTAGCCAGTGCGATCGCAACGGTCGCCAAGCAGGTCTTCAACCAGAACTGAGCGGATCCGCATCTTCCATGCAAACGGTCCGACTGGCGGCCAGCGCGCTGATGACGCTGTTGGTGCTGGCGCTGTGTGCCGTGCTCTGGCAGCCGTCCTTCGCGATGCCGACGTTGAGTGCTGACGTCGGCCTGGGTCGCGGCGCGCTGCCGCAGTTCTGCGTGCTGGCCGCGCTGGTCCTGACAGTGCTGATGTTTGTGAAGGACCTGCTCGCCTGGCGCGCGACCGGTGCGATCACCGGGCCCTTCGAAGTCGCGGATAAGGCACAGCCCGGTCGCGTCGTCGCGGTCGGCGGCGCGGCGCTCGCCCTGTTGACGGCCTACGTGGCGGCGTGGGGCCTTCTCGGCTTCCTGCCCGCCACGATCGCCTTCCTGCTCGTCGTGAGCGCGCTGCTGCTGCCGGCCGGACAGCGCAGCCTGCGCGCCGCGACCGTTCTCGTCGCTACCGCCGTCCTGTTCGCGATCGGCGTCTGGGCGTTGTTCGTCTACGTCCTCGAAGTGCCGCTGCGCTGAACGCATCCGGGTCGGAGCAAGCATCGATGGATTTACTCACCCATCTCGTGCCCGCACTGGGTGATCTGCTGCGCAACCCGCTCAGCATGGGGCTCAGCCTGTTCGGCGTGGTCGTGGGCTTCATCTTCGGCGCGACGCCCGGCCTGACCGCGACGATGGGGGTTGCACTCTTCATTCCCCTGACCTTCCCGTTGAGCCCGGAACTGGCGATCGGCATGATGATTGCGCTGTATTGCGGCTCGATGGCGGGCGGCGCAATTCCGGCGATCCTGCTCAACATCCCGGGTACGCCGTCGGCGATCGTCACGACGCTCGATGGTCATCCGATGGCGCGCAACGGCCATGCGGCAAAGGCCTACGGATGGGCGCTGACGGCATCGATCGGCGGCGGGCTGATTTCCTGGATGGTGCTCGTGACGCTCGCACCGGCACTGGCGCAGCTTGCGCTGAAGCTCGGTCCGGCCGAGTACGCGGCCACCGCGTTTCTCGCGATGACGATCATTGCGTCGATCGTCCCGAACCAGGCGCTGAAGGGCGCGCTGTCGGTGGTGATCGGGGTCGGTCTTTCGGTGGTCGGACTCGATCAGATCACCGGCGAAGGGCGCTGGACCTTTGGAACCCTGTCGTTGATGCGCGGGATCGATATGATGCCGGCGCTGATCGGGCTGCTGGTCATCCCGGAACTGCTCGCGTCGATGTTCAATCCGGCCGGCGCCCCGAAAATGGCCTACGACCTGCGCAACTTCCTGCCGGGGCTGCGCGAGCTGGGCAGCCAGGCCGTCAACATCGTCCGGTCGTCCTTCATCGGCGTGGCGATCGGGATCGTACCTGCCCTGGGAGGCAGCGTCGGTTCGCTGATCGCCTACGACCAGGCCAAGCGGCTCGACAAGAAGGACGGCGCCAACTACGGCAAGGGCGTCCCCGGCGGCGTCATCGCGTCGGAGGCGGCCAACAACGGCGTCACCGGCGGCGCGCTGATCCCGCTGCTGACGCTGGGCATCCCCGGCGACACGGTGACCGCCATGCTGCTCGGCGGGCTGACGATTCACGGCCTGCAGCCGGGTCCGCGGCTCTTCGAGGCAAGCGGTCCCATCGTCTGGCACATCCTGGCCGGGGTGCTGTTCGCCAACCTGCTGCTCATCGCGGTCGGCATCCTCGGCTTCCGGTTCTTCGTGCGCGTGCTCGACGTGCCGCGCCATCTGCTGATTCCCGCGCTCTTCGTGCTGGCGGTGGTGGGCACCTACGCGCTGTCGAACCAGGTGTTCGACGTCGTGGTGATGCTCGCGCTGGGCGTCGTCGGCTTCCTCATGTTGCTCGCCAGCATCCCCGTGTATCCGGCGGTGATCGGCGTGATCCTCGGTCCGCTGCTCGAGTCCGAGCTGCGGCGCGCACTCGTTATCAGCGGCGGCGACTGGACAACTTTCGTCACGCGTCCCGGTGCCGCAACGATCCTGGCGATCGCCGTCGTTGCCCTGTTCCTCCCCAATCTGCTGGCCAGGCGGCGACGCAAGCTCGCCTCGTCCGCCGGCCCTGCGCTTTCGGAGCAAAACCGTTGATCATCGAGAAGGTCACCTGCCACGTCGTCTCCGCGCCAATCGAGCGCCCCTTCACCTCCTCGCGCGGCTGGCTCTACCGCACGCGCGGCTCCTGCATCGTCGAGATCGAGACGAGTGACGGCACCGTCGGCTGGGGAGAGTGCTACGGCCCCGCCGCCGTGGCGAAGGCCTATATCGAGTCGCAGTTCGCGCCGCGGATTCTCGGCCGCGATCCCTTCGACGTGGAAGTGATCTGGGAAGACCTCTACAACCGCATCAAGGACTACGGCGGCAAGGGGATGGCGGCGTCGGCGCTGAGCGGCATCGACATCGCGCTGTGGGATCTCATCGGCAAGGCCTGCAACAAGCCGATCCACAAGCTGATCGGCGGCGCGCATCGAAGCGAGGTGACCTGCTACGCGACCGGCCTGTATTTCATCGACATGGACCGGCTGATCGAAGAAGCGGTCGAGGAGGCCACCGGCTATGTCGAGGACGGCTTCGTCGCGGTGAAGATGAAGATCGGCCTGGGCGACCCGAAGCTCGACGTCCGGCGCGTCGCCGCAGTGCGCGAAGCGGTCGGCCCCGACATTCGGCTGATGGTCGACGCCAACCACTGCATGACGGTGCCGCAGGCGATCCTCATCGGACGCGAACTCGAGGCGCTCGATATCGACTGGTTCGAGGAGCCGATCTCGCCCGAGGACATCGACGGCTACGTCGAGGTGACGCGGGCGCTCGACATGGCGGTGGCCGGCGGCGAGAACGAGATGACGCGCTGGGGTTTCCGCGATCTGGTGTCGCGCAAGGCGATGGACATCATCCAGCCCGACGTTTGCGCGGCCGGGGGCATCAGCGAGTGCCGCAAGATCGCGGCGCTGGCGCTCGCGCACGGCGTCGAATGCGTGCCGCACGCCTGGGGGTCGGTAATCGGCATCGCCGCCACCCTGCACTTCCTCGCCGCGCTTCCCGACCAGCCGCCCAGCTTCCGGCCGATCCCGCCGCTCTTCGAATTCGAGCAGTGCGAGAACCCGTTCCGCGACCTGCTGGCGAAGGAGACGATCGTCCAGCAACGCGGCGTGGTGCAGATCCCCACAGGCGCGGGCCTGGGCATCGAGATCGACCGCCAGGTGCTCGATCGCTACCGCGTCGCCTGAGCTCCGCACCTCGAATGCGATTCGTCACATTCAGCAGTCAAGGCGGTCCCGTGGCCGGTGTGTGGAGGGAGCACGACGATCGCGTGCTCGACCTCTCGCACCCCGCCTGCGAGTCTCTCCTGCAGGGCTGCCCGCCGTCGCTGCCGGCCATGCTCGACAGGGGGCTCGAGACGTTCGTGCAACGCATCGGTACCGACGCCATCGACGCCGGGGCACTTCGACCGCTCGCCGGACTTCGGCTGCTGGCGCCGTTGCAGCCGGGCAAGATCATCGGCGCGGCGTACAACTTCGTCGACGCCCTTGCCGAGCGGAAGATGAAGCACCCAGCGGAACCGGTGACCTTCTTTCGCTCCGGCGCCACCGTCATCGGGACGGGCGAGTCCATCCGCATTCCGCCGGACGTCGGCAAGCTCGGTTACGAGGCCGAAATCGCCGTGGTGATTGGCCGGCGCTGTCTCAACGTGCCGGCCGAGCAAGCAATGCGCTACGTGGCCGGGTACGTCGCGCACAACGACGTCAGTGCGGTCGATCTGGTCAAGTGCGACGGCAACTTCGTGCGCGGCAAGAATCTGCCCGCCACCTCTCCGCTGGGGCCGTGGCTGCAGAGCGCCGATGCGATGCCCGACCCGCACGCCGTCGGCATCCGGCTCGAGCTCGATGGGCGGCTGCTGCAAAGCGGCTCGAGCGCGTCGATGCTGTTCCGCATTCCCGAGCTGATCGCCCACGTGTCGGCGCGCATGCCGCTGGAGCCCGGTGACCTCATCGCCACCGGCACCCCGGCCGGCGCCGCTGCGATGCACGACCCGCCCGGTTGGCTGGAGCCGGGATCGACGGTGACGGTCGAGGTCGAGGGGCTCGGTCGGCTCGTCAATCCGATTGCAGCGGGCGCCCCGTTCCTGGAGCATCTGGGTGAGCACTGAGAAACCGAGGGTTCTGCTCACCAGCGCGATCGACCCGGCGATGATGCCGCTGCTGATGCGCCATGCAGAGGTGATCGAGGCACCGGACCCCATGCCGGCGACCATCGCGCGACTGATCCGCAACGTGGACGGATTGATCGTCCGCAACACGCTCGCCGCCGACGTCTTCGAGCATGCGAAGCGCATTCGCGCCGTCGTGCGCCACGGCGTGGGGCTCGACATGATCCCGGTCGAAGCGGCCACCGCGCGCGGCATCGCGGTGGCGAACCTTCCCGGTTCGAACACCACTGCGGTGGTCGAGTACGTGCTCGCCGCCATGTTCCTGCTCAGGCGCCGGATCGGCGCGATCGACGCGAGCCTCCGCGAGCAGGGCTGGGCGAGTGCGCGTCCGCTCGGGGAACGGGGCAGCGAACTGAGCGGCGCCACCTGCGGAATCGTCGGCGTCGGCGCGATCGGCAGCCGCCTGTCCGCCGCCGCGCGTGCACTGGGCATGCAGGTGCTGGGGCTCACCCGGCGTCCCGAAACCTTGCCCCTCGACGTGCAGGCCGCCGACAAGGAGACGTTGTTTTCGCGCTCCGATGTGGTCGTGCTGTGCTGTCCTCTGAACGAGCAGACGCGTGGCCTGGTCGATTCCGCCGCGCTGGCGAAGATGAAACCCGATGCGCTGCTGATCAACGTCTCGCGCGGCCCGGTCGTCGACACCGCCGCGCTGGTTGCCGCCCTGCGCGCCGGGCGCCTCGGAGGCGCCGCACTCGACGTGCACGACCGACAACCGCTGGCGGGCGACGAGCTGGTCTTCGATTGCCCGAACCTGCTGCTGACTCCGCACGTCGCGGGAACGACCGCGACCAGCATGCGTGCGATGAGCCGAGGTGCGGTCGAAACGCTGCTTGCGCTACTGCGCGGCGAGCGCCCCGCCAACGTCGTGAACGCGGAAGTCTTCGAGCGCCCGGGCGCGACGGATCAAAATCGCGGCTGAAAGCCGTACCGAAAACACCACCTTCCAGAAGCCTTACCGATCCATGCGTATTGCCGACCTTCGAGCCGTTCCGATCTCCTTTCCCGTCCCCGCTGAAAGATCGGTGACGCTCGGCATCGGCCGCAGCGTCAAGCGCGACGCAGTCCTGGTGCGCGTCGAGACGGACGACGGGCATGTCGGCTGGGGGGAGGCGCACCATGGCCGGTGCCCCGGCGCCATCGCGAAGCTCGTTGACACGACGCTGCGCGAGCTCACGCTGGGCTACGACGCGCGCGACGTCGTCGGCGTGTGGGCCCACGTCTATCGCATGCAACTGGCCAGCCACGGCATGGGTGCGGCCGCCGCATTGGCCTTGAGCGGGCTCGACATGGCGCTGTGGGACCTGCGCTGCCAGGATGCCGACGCTTCTCTGTTTCGGCTGCTGGGCGGGTCTGCCAAGCCGATCCGCGCCTACGCCGGCGGCATCGCGCTGGGCTGGCAGGAGCCCTCCCTGCTGGCCGAGGAAGCCCTTCGATACGTCGCCGCCGGATACCGCGCCTTGAAGCTGCGGGTCGGCGACACGCCGGCGAGGGACATTGCGCGCGTAGAAGCGGTTCGTTGCGCCGTGGGAGATGGGATCGAGATCCTGGTCGACGCCAACACCCGCTACAGCCTGGCGGACGTGCGCAAGGTAATGCCGGCCTTCGACGAGGCGGCGGTCGGCTGGCTGGAGGAGCCATTCTCGCCGCTCGACCGTCACGCGTACTCCGTGGCCGCAACGCTGGGCAGCGTGCCGCTTGCGGCCGGTGAGAACCACCACACCCGCTACGAATTCGCGACGCTTCTCGACGACGGCGACGTCCAGGTTCTGCAGCCCGATTTGTCGAAATGCGGTGGCGTCACCGAGGCGATGCGCGTTGCCGCGATGGCGAGCGCGCGCAAGCTGGATGTTCACCCACACACGTCGGCGACCGCGATCAACATGGCGACGACGCTGCACTTCCTGTGCTCCATCGACAACCCGGGATACTTCGAAGGCGACGTTACGACGCTGAACCCGTTCCGTGACGAGATGACCGACCGCCCGCCGTACCAGTTGGACGGGAACGGCTGCGTCACCGCGCCCGAGGGCATCGGCATCGGGCTGAAGATCGACCAGGCCTTTCTCGACGCGCATCCGCTGATTGACGGGCCGTGCTACGTCTAGGGTGAGGCTCGGTCCCGGTAGCTGCGTAACGGGCGAAACGTTGGCGCTGCGCGAGCAGATCGTGCAGGCGATGCTCGGCGCGCGTGGATCGCGTGCGTCGCCGATCGCTGCGCCCGCCAGCGGCTCAGGAGGATGCGTTGATCGGGCATGAATGCCGACCTGCTTCTGCGTCGGCTCGTGAAATATCCGGACTAAGTCTCTCGAGGAGAGTTTGGGCGACGCTGTCTTACCGATCGATTACGGATTCAGGGAATCGGCGCTGCTGAAGCCGTAAACGAAACCCATGGGTTTCGTGTGACGGTGCGACGATCTGCGCGAACGGCGCCCTTCGCCATTACGCGTCAAGGGTGCCGTGTGGCAGCGATTCAGCCGTCGAGCAGCGCCATCAGGCGTCCCAGCGCATCGTCGATGACCGCTTGCGGCGCGCGCTCGACTTTCCTCGCCTTTCTTGCCGAAAGGTCGAGCATCCGGATCTTGTTGACCAGGGCGACGCCCTGGGTCTTGCATCCGGTCCCCGTGAGGGTCACCGCGAAGCCCGCATGACGCGCGAAGTCACCGCCCTGCGTGATGGGAGCGACCAGAACGTCGCCCAAGCGGTTGAACTCGCGGGTCGTCAGCACGAGCGCGGGCCGCGTACCTCTCTGCTCATGTCCGATCGTCGGGTCGAGTGGCACGAGCACTACGTCCCCGCGTTCGAAGACGGCCATCACCAGGCCTCGTTGCCCACGGGCTTCGCCGACTCCCACGGAGCAAGGTCGGCCGGCGGCGCTGCCTTCGGGTCACATCGGGCGATCAGGTCGGCCAGGACGTACTTGCGTCTTGGGGCGAGCACGATCGCACCTTCCCGGGTAGTCGCCAGCGTCATCTGCTGGCCCGCTGAAAGGCCAAGGTCTTTCAGGACTGCAGGCGGCAGCACTGCGACCGTGCTGTTGCCGTATTTGCGCAAGACGATTTCCATCGCGAAACAATGTTCAGCAAAGTTGTACAACACATCAGTCTAGGCTCCTGATTGCGGATCGTCAAGCATTGTTGAACGCCGATGGCGGTGGAAGTCACCGCCGAAATCCGACTGTCGCGGACAGCGTGCTCCGGTGCCGGTTGCGGCTGCAGCAGCACGGGAACGCCGCCGGGTCGGGCCGCATCCAACGGCCATGAACGCCACCAAAGCCACCGCCCGGGCCCGTACGCGGATCGCCACGCCTGCCGCCGTCGCTGCGGCGCGCAACGATCGACGGCGATCGTCGACGCCGCGCGTTGCCCGTGCGATGTCCGCGACGACGCTCGCGCTGCTGCTCGCGGCCTGCGGAAGCGGCGGCGGCAACGCCGGATCGACCGACGCCGCCTTCGTCGAGCAGGGCAAGTCGATCTTCCGCTTCGACACCTTCGGAGACGAGACGAAATGGACCGACACGCTGCGCATGCACGAGGTGATCGCGTCCGCCGTCGATCCGCTCACCGGGCTGTCGGTGGGCCTGAAGGTCGATGCGCAGGCGTTGCCCGCCGAGGTGGTGCAGGGAATCCAGATGGGCACCGTCGATCTGTCGAGTCCTGCGACGACGATCGCGCTGCTGAAGCTCGACGCTGTAGTGGGACTGAAGGGCACGGTCGAGACGGTCGGCGGCAAGGACCGACTGGTGCGCGTGGGTACCACCTGCGCGCTGTGCCACTCGACGGTGGACGATTCGTTCGCGCCCGGCATCGGCAAGCGTCTGGACGGCTGGCCCAACCGCGATCTCGATCCGGGCGCGATCATCGCGCTGTCTCCTGCGATCGACGCGGCAACCAAAGCGGTGCTGCGGACGTGGGGCAAGGGCAAATACGATCCGCGTTTCAACCAGGACGGCATCAACGGGCCGCAAGTCATTCCGCCCGCCTTCGGCCTGCAGGGGATCGACCGCATCACGACGACCGGCGACGGCGCCGACATCGCGTACTGGAACCGGTACGTCGCGGTGACGCAGATGGGTGGCCACGGCCGGTTCACCGACGCGCGTATCGGCGTCGACGTGAAGAACGGCGACGATGATCTCGTCACGTCGAAGCTTCCCGCGTTGCAGGCCTATCAGCTCTCGCTGCCGGCGCCGACGCCGCCTGCGGGCAGCTTCGACGCCGCCGCTGCGCAACGCGGCAAGGTGGTGTTCGAGGGCCCGGGACGATGCGCGAGGTGCCACAGCGGGCCGGAGTTCACCGACGCGAACCTGCGACTGCACGCGCCGAGCGAAGTGGTCAGCGAACCGGAGCCGAGCGGGGCGCCCGGCTACGCCTCGCGCAGTGCGACGAAGCAATACCGCACGGCTCCGCTCAGGGGCGTCTGGCAGCACCCGCCGTATTTTCACAACGGCAGCGCCCCGACGCTCGAGGCGGTGGTGCGAACCTATGACGCGAGAAAGGGACTCGCACTGAGCGAGTCGCAGATGCACGATCTGGTCGAGTACCTGAAGTCGCTGTAGTGAGAGCGCTGGTGCTGATCACCGACGGGCGAGCGCACCGCCCGTCGGCACCCGCCCGATCCTCTTCCAGATCCCAGACGCCGCCGCGACGCTGCGCGAAGCCGTCGTCAGCACGCCGCGCATGAAGACGAGCGAGGCAGTGCGCCGGACCACTTCCGGATGCAGTTCGATGAACTCGCCGATCCGCCCCGAAGACAGGAACTGCATCTCGAACTGGATCGTCACGCACGGCGTTCCCTCCGCCGCCTCCCAGGCGCGCAGGCCGAGCGCGCGGTCGGCGAAGGTCATCAGCATGCCGCCCTGGACGACGCCGAGCAGGTTCGCGTGCTTCGGGTCGGCGACGAAGCCGTAGCGCAGCTCGCCGGCGTCGCGCCGTTCCCAGATCGGGCCGACATGTTCGATGAAGCCCTCGTCGGCGTGGGTGGACCATCCTTGCTGCGCGGGGTCGATGCGGGGCGGCATGGGCTCGTAGCGTTGATCGACGAAGTCTTCGTCGCCGTCGTTGTGGAAATCGGGCCACACGTCGTCGGTACGGTAAGCACAATGGTAGTACGCCCAAGGTTTATGCCGGGGCACCATTTCGAGGTGCATACGCATGACGACCGGTTTCGACGACTACGAACGCTTCGACGCAACAGGCCTCGCGGCGCTCGTTCGCTCCGGGCAGGTGCGGCCCATCGAACTCGTCGAGGCGGCGATCGCGCGCATCGAGGCGCGCAACACGGAGTTGAACGCGGTGATCGTGCCGATGTACGACGCAGCCCGCGAAGCCGCACGGCTGCACGCCGGCAACGGTGCGCTGGCCGGCGTACCGTTGCTGGTCAAGGACCTGGTGTCCACCGTGCAGGGGGTGCCCACCGGCTCGGGCAACCGCCTGCTTCGCGACATCCCGTGGCCGCGCGACAGCGAGATCGTTCGTCGCCTGCGAGCGGCAGGCATGGTGCTGGTCGGCAAGACGAACACGCCGGAATTCGGGCTCACGCCGTACACCGAGCCCGAGATCTTCGGGCCGACGCGCAATCCGTGGGATCCGACGCGCTCGCCCGGTGGATCGAGCGGCGGCTCTGCGGCGGCAGTGGCGGCGCGGATGACGCCGGTCGCCACCGGCGGCGATGGCGGCGGTTCGATCCGCATTCCGGCATCCTGCTGCGGGCTCTTCGGACTGAAGGTATCGCGTGGTCGCACGCCGTCGGGGCCCGATCGCGGAGAGTTGTGGAACGGCTTCGCCGGCGAGCACGGGTTGACCCGCTCCGTGCGCGACAGCGCTGCCTTGCTCGATGCGATCGCCGGCGACGACGTCGGCGCGCCGTACGCGGCGCCGCATGCGCCGCAAAGCTTCCTGCGCGAAGTAGCAGAGCCGCCCGGCAGGTTGCGGATCGCCTTCAGCACCTCTCCGTTGATCGGCCCGGCATCCGCACCCGTGCACGACGATTGCCGCGAGGCGCTGGCGCGCACGGTGACGCTGCTCGGCGAACTCGGACACGAACTCGTCGAGGATGCGCCGCGCATCGACGGCGAGGCGTGCGCCGCCGACTTCCTCACCGTGCTGGCCGCCCAGACGCGCGCGGCGATCGAGTGGACGTCACAGCTCGCCGGCCGCCGCGTATCGAGTGCCGATTACGAGATGACGACCTATACGCTGGGCCTGCTCGGGCGTGCGGTTCCGGCTTCCGACTACGTCCTCGCGATCGGGCGGCTGCAGCTCGTTGCACGCAGCGTCGCCGCCTTCTTCGAGCAGCATCCGGTGCTGCTCACGCCGACACTCGCACAGCCGCCGATCGAGATCGGCGCGCTGCAACCGCTGCCGGCGGAGCGCGCGGCGATGCGTTCGTTCAATGCGCTCGGGGCAGGGTGGCTGCTGCGTTTGCTGCACGTCACGCGCGCAATGGCGGCCAAGAACTTCGCGTGGATTCCGTACACGCCGCTGTTCAACATCACCGGCCAGCCGGCAATGTCGGTTCCGCTGCACTGGAACGCCGCAGGGCTGCCGATCGGCATGCAGTTCGTCGGCCGCTTCGGCGACGAGGCGGCGCTGCTGCGATTGGCCGGTCAGCTCGAGCGGGCCCGACCGTGGGCCGATCGGCGTCCGCCCGAGCGTGCCGAGCCGCCCGAGCGCGACGTGGGCGAGCTGCCCGGGCGCGGCGCAGGCGAGCCCCCGACCGTGTCGAAATAGAAATCGAGCATCGCGTCCAGCGGCGCGGGGTCGCGCCGCAGTCGACTGCGAAGCGCCGCACCCTCCCAGCAGTCGACCAGACGGTTCGCCATCTCGCGCGGGTTCGCCTGTGCAGGGATGTCGCCCGCGCGTTGCGCCTCCGCGAGGCAGGCCGCCAGGCGATCGGCGATCTGCGAGAAGCACCAGTCGATCTTCTGCCGGAAGACGTCGTTCACGCCCGACAGTTCCTGTCCGAGACCGCCGAGCAGGCAGCCGAGATAGCCTTCGCTTCGATACGACTGGCGGGTGGCCTCGAAGAAGCGCCGCACCCGCTCGAGCGGCGGATGCGCGCGATCGCCCAGACACGCGTCGAGGCCCGCGTGGACCGCGCGCATGTACTGGTCGATGACCTGCAGCGCGAAGTCTTCCTTGTCGTGGAAGTGGTGATAGAACGATCCTTTCGGGACGTTCGTCTGCGACAGCACCGCGGCGATGCCGAGATCGTTGTAGCCGTGCTGCAGCAGCATGGCCATGCCGGCGTCGAGCAGGCGCTGCTTGGTCGCGTGCTTGGGCCCGTCGTCGACCACGGGGCGCGCCGCATCGGTTCGCCGGCGCGTGCCTTCCGGATGCGGGCGACGGGCCGCCACGTTCTCAGCCCTTCACCTTCTCGATCATGTGCTCGATGACGTGGCTGTGCGCGTCCTGCGGACTGAACATGACGATCTCGGCGTCGTGGTCCACGCGCACGTTGTGACCCGCCGGCCAGTAGAAGAGGTCGTTCGCCCGGACCGTCTCCTGTGCGCCCGCCGCGTCGGTGGTGGTGAGTTGTCCGCGCAGCACGAAGCCCCAGTGAGGGCACTGGCACAGGTCGCCTTCCAGTCCCACGAACAGCGGCGTCGTGTCGACGCCTGCCGAGAGCGTGAAGCACTCGCCGCTGATGCTGCCGGATCCGTTCATTTCACCGAAGCCCTTGCGTTGGCGGATGACCGCACCGGGTATCTGCATCCGCACGTCGACCTGGTCTTTCGCTACTCGCATGATCGGCACTCCTGTTCAGGACAAGCATGGAACGATCGCGTCGAAGACGACTAGACCGATCGGTCTAGTCAATGCGAATGCTACGCCGCGCGGGACGAATGTCAACGATCGGGTTGCCGGAGATGTGTACCAGGAGCGCGCGACCGCGCCGTGCCGCAAATGGGCGGCCCGACAACGCTGGTACACTGCCGGTTCCTTTGGGGAGTAGCCTGCTTCCGCCGTGCGGAAGCGCCTGCGTCAACATGCTCGGCCCGCGCAATGCGTGCCGTGGCGCAGGCAGCGCCCAGCGCCTGGCGAGACCATCGGCAACCCGGTGCGACGCAGGTCGGGCCGCGCCGGGCTGTCGTGGTCCGTGCCCGGCCGGATGCGTCTCGATGAACCTCGCCTCCACCGCCTTGCTTGCCCTGGCGATGTCCACCGATGCCTTCGCAGCGGCGGTGTGCAAGGGCAGCGTGCTGCACGATCCGCGTTGGCGCGAGGCGCTGCGTACCGGCGTCATCTTCGGCACGATCGAAGGCCTGACGCCGATCGCCGGCTGGCTGCTCGGCTCGATTGCCGCCGATTCGGTCTCGGCGTGGGACCACTGGATCGCCTTCGGCCTGCTCGCCGTGCTCGGCGTGCGGATGATCCTCGCCGGAATGAATCGCGAGTGCGCGCTCGACACCCCGCGTCGCGTGCGTCATTCGTTCTGGATCCTCGCGGTCACCGGTTTCGCCACCAGCATCGACGCGATGGCGGTCGGCGTCGGCCTGGCCTTCCTCGACGTCGACATCGTTCCGGTTGCGTTGGCCATAGGCGCGACGACGTTGACGATGGTGGCGATCGGCGTGATGCTCGGGCGCGTGATCGGCGCGATTGCCGGGCGCAGGGCCGAGGTGCTCGGCGGGCTGATCCTGCTCGGCATCGGCGCCGGAATCCTGTACCAGCATCTGACGGCCGAAGGCCTCGTGTAGCGATGGCTTCCCGCTTTCCCGACCATTTCGGGTCGGTTGCCTCGACCTACGCCGACAGTCGTCCGAGCTACCCGCAGGCCTTGTTCGACTGGCTGGCCGAGCAGTGCCCGGGCCGCGAGCTCGCGTGGGACTGCGGCGCCGGCAGCGGACAGGCGTCGGTCGCGCTCGCCTCGCGCTTCACGCGCGTGATCGCCACCGACGCCAGCGCAGATCAGATCGCCCGTGCGATGCCGCATTCGCGCGTCGAGTACCGGGTCGCCGGCGCCGAGCAGAGCGGACTCGACGCGCAGTGCGCCGACCTGATCGCCGTCGCACAGGCCTTGCACTGGTTCGAGCTCGATCGCTTCTGGCCGGAGGTGCGGCGTGTCGCACGGCGCGGCGCGCTCTTCGCGGCGTGGACCTACGGACCGCTGCACGTCGAAGGCGACGAGCTCGACGCGCTCGTGCAGCGTTTCCGGGCGCAGATTGCACCCTGGTGGCCCGAGGAGCGGCGCCACGTCGAGAACGGCTATCGCGATGTCTCGTTCCCCTTTGCGCGACTCGATACGCCGTCGCTGGCGATCGACGCTCGCTGGGAACTCGAACGGCTGTTCGGCTACCTGCGCAGCTGGTCCTCGGTCGTGCGCTTCCGGCGCGAGCGCGGTGTAGACCCGGTGAACGAGATGGAAGCGCCGTTGCGCGCCGCGTGGGGCGCGCGCAGGAGGAAACGGGCGATCCGCTGGCCGCTCACCGTGCTGGCCGGCTTCGTCGACGCCGGCGGCTGAACGTCGAAAACCGCATTCGAAGACGCGATCGCTTCCGGTAGCATGGCGCGCCATGGCTACGCGCGACCCCACCAGGACTGCCGTCGTTCGGGATCCCGAAGCGACGCAGCAGGCGATTCTCGCGGCAGCCACGCACGAGTTTGCACGCCACGGACTCGACGGCGCGCGAGTGGATCGCATCGCGACGCGCGCGAGGGTCAACAAGCGGATGCTGTACTACTACTTCGGGCAGAAGGAGGCGCTGTTCCTCGCCGTGCTCGAAGGCGCTTACCAGCGCATCCGCGCCGAGGAGCGCAAGCTGGACCTGAACCGCGTGGAGCCCACCGAGGCGATCCGCCGGCTGATCGCGTTCACCTGGGACTACTACATCGCGAATCCGGAGTTCCTGTCGCTGCTGAACACCGAGAACCTGCATCGCGCCAAGCACCTGAAGAAGTCGTCGCAGGTGCGCACGCTGCACTCGCCGTTCGTTGCGCTGATCGCCGAGGTGCTCGAGCGCGGCCGCAGGGCAGCGGTGTTTCGCGCCGGAGTCGATCCGGTGCAGTTGTATATCTCGATCGCGGGGTTGTCGTATTTCTACCTGAGCAATGCGTACACGCTGTCGACGATCTTCGATCGGGATCTGCTGTCGCCGAAGGCGAAGGTCGAGGCGCTGTCGCACATGACGGATCTGGTGCTCGGGTATCTCGTGCGGGATTGAGCCGCGCTGGAGCGGCAGGCGGCCGCGCCTCGCGGCCGAGGGCAGCGACCGGCGGGGCGCGTGCCGCTTTGCGCCGCTGGCTGCGGCGAAGGGCCGCGCGCGGCGCTCCTGCTGCGGCGGTCGGCGCTACGCGCCGACGACCCTGCGCTGCTCGTCCCGGGGTCGCGCGGCGAAACTCACTTCGCGAGCTGCGCTCGCTCCGTTCGGACAATCGCCGCGAGTCAGAGGAACGAAGCGCGCTTCGCGCGCCGCCCCCGAGACTGCGCTGCTCGGCGCCGCAGAAGTCGCGCCGCGCGCGGCCCTTCGCCGCAGCCAGCGGCGCAAAGCGGCGCGCCCCGCCAGTCGCTGCCCTCAGCCGCGACGCGCGGCCGCCTGCCGCTCGAGCGCTCTGGTGTGCGGGGTGGGTGTGGTGTGCGAAGGTGGTCCCGGTAGACGAGGTGCGCCCGGCGAACCAGGCGGTGCAGAGAACGAGGTGGGTGCAGAGAACGAGTGTGGCGAGAACGAGGTGGTCGTGGAGAAAGCGTGGTGTGAGGCCGCGCGAGCGCGCTTTCCGCACGTTTCCGGCCACCCACAGACGTTTGTGCGCGATATCGTTCGCTTCTCGCGCATTTCCGTCAGCGACGTGTTCCAGCCGAGCGGGAACGCGCGAGATTCGCGCATTGCGCCTCGTCAACGAGGTCGGACGAAAGCCGTGCTGCGGAACGAAGCCGGGGCTTTCCCGCCGCGAACAAAGCACGTTGTCCGCAAAGGCACGGGGCGCATGGGGCGGGCGCGGCTTGGCCTCGCGCTGGCGTCGGGGCAAGGGGCCGTGCGGCGGCGCGACTTCTGCGGCGCCGAGTAGCGCAGCATCGGGGTCGGCGCGCGAAGCGCGCTTCGTACTTCTGACTCGCGGCCGCATGTCCGAGCGAAGCGCGCGCAGCGAGTTCGGCCGCGCGACCCCGATGCGAGCAACGCAGGGCAGTCGGCGCGCAGCGCCGACCGCCGCAGCAGGAGCGCTGCCGCCCGGCCCCTTGCCCCGACGCCAGCGCGAGGCCAGGCCGCGCCCGCCCCATGTGCCCCGTGCTTTTGCGTGCAACAACGCGCCGCGCGCTCACTCCATTCCGAGCAGCCTGTAGATCCGGCGCGTATACACCCCGAAGCGCTCGTGCGTCTTCAGGTCGAGCGTGCGCGGGCGCGGCAGCTCGATCTCGAAGTTGTCCGCCATGCGCGCCGGCCCGGCGGTGAAGACGACGACGCGGGTGCCGAGAAACACCGCTTCCGAGATGCCGTGCGTGACGAAGACGATCGTCTTGCCCGATTCCTTCCAGATGCGCAGCAGCTCGAGGTTCATCTTCTCGCGCGTGAGCGCGTCGAGGGCGCCGAAGGGTTCGTCCATCAGCACTAGCTTGGGGTCGTGCACCAGTGCCCGTGCGATCGCTGCGCGCTGCTGCATGCCGCCGGACAACTCGTACGGGTACTTCTGCTCGTATCCGCCCAGGCCGACGAGCGCAAGAAGTTCGCGCGCCCGTTCGCGCGCGGCAACCATCGGCAGGCCGAGCAGTTCGGCCGGCAGCAGCACGTTGTCGAGGATGCGGCGCCACTTCAGCAGCAGCGGCGCCTGGAACACCATGCCGATGTCGCGCGCCGGATCGAAGGGATGGGTGGACGACCCGATTCGTACTTCGCCGCCGTCGTGCGGGTGCAGTCCGGCGAGGATCTTCAGCAGCGTGGACTTGCCGCAACCCGACGGGCCGACCAGCGAGACGAGCTCGCCGGGCATCACGTCGAAGGTCGCGTCGGAAATGGCCAGGTGATCGAGGCCGCCGCCGCGATAGACCTTGCGCACGCCGGCCAGGTGGATGAACGGCTCGACGTTCGAGGTGCGCGCGTCGCTCATGCCACCCGCGCGTCCTTCGGCACGAACAGTCGCTCGAGCAGCAGCACGAGGCCGTAGAGCAGCATGCCCAGCAGCGTGATCAGGATCACCGCCATGAACATCGCCGGCGTGTCGAGCGTGACCTGCACCTGCAGCATCAGGTAGCCCAGGCCCCTGTCGGAGCCGAGGAACTCGCCGACGACCGCGCCGGCCACGGCGAGGATCGCCGCGACCTTCATGCCGGCGAAGATGTACGGCAGCGATCCGGGCAGCTGGATCTTCGTGAAGAGTTGCCAGCGCGTGCCGCGCAGCGAGCGCACGAGGTCGAGCAGCTCGGGTTCGATCTCGCGCAGGCCGCGAGCGGTGGTGAGCAGGATCGGAAACACCGCGATCGAGAACGCCATGATGGTGTTCGGGAACACGCCGTACTTGAACCAGACGATGATCAGCGGGCCGAGCGCGACCTTCGGGACCATGTTCAGCGTGACGATCAGCGGCAGCAGCAGCGCCTCGAGCGTCTTCGACCAGGTGAACAACAGCGCGAGCACGACGCCGACGACCAGCGCGAGCAGGTAGCCGCCGAAGATCTCGGTGCCGGTGACGAGCGTGTTGGCCCACCAGTCGTAGTTCGCCGACAGAAGCGCCTGGAACGTCGCCTGCGGCGACGGCATGACGAACTGCGGTACGTCGCCGATGCGCACGAACAGGTACCAGGCGACGAGCAGCGCCAGGTGCGCGAGAACGGCCAGCACGTAGCGGCGCGTCTGGACGCCGGCGCGGTTCATCGACGCCGGCGCACGCTCGGGACGTGCACGATCAGGAAAGCCATCGTTCGAGGTTCGCGGCGACGAAGTCGTCGTCGGACAGGTCGGTGTGCTCGCCGCAGACGCGGTCGATCTCCTCGCGCTGTCCGGGCGAGAGGACTTCGTTCGGGTCGAGGCAGCGGATCGTTTCGAGCAGCCCCTGGCGGCGCAGCACTTCGTGGCAGCCGGGTATGCAGCCGGCAAAGCCGTGCGCGACGTCGAAGAAGGCGCTGTTGCAGTCGGTGACGCGCGAGTCGAGTGCGAGCAGTTCGTCGTCGATCCGGCCGGCGGCGATCGCTGCATGGATGCGCGCGAGCAGCGCGACGGCACCCTTCGTCCACACGCTCCAGTGTCCGAGCAGGCCGCCGCGGATGCGCACGACGACGTCCTCGCCGTCGCGCGATACGCGGAACGGCGACAGCAGGTCGAGCACGATGTGGTCGTCGTTGCCGGTGTAGAGCGTGATGCGTTCCTCGGCGCCGGCGGCGACGACGCCGCGCACGACGTCGAGCGTACGGTAGCGATCGAAGGGCGCCATCTTGATCGCGACGACGTTGTCGATCGCGGCGAAGCGGCGCCAGAACGTCATCGGCAATTCGATGCCGCCCACAGCGGTCTGCAGATAGAAGCCGACCAGCGGGATCTCCGCGGCGACCGCCTCGCAGTGCGCGACGAGTTCGTCGAGCGAGGCGCCGCGCATCGCCGCAAGCGACAGCAGCCCGGCGTGGTAGCCGTGCGCCTGCGCGATGCGCGCTTCGTCGAGCGCCTGCGCAGTGCGACCGGCCAGGCCGGCGATCATCACCAGCGGACGCTGCGTCCACGCGCGGGCCGTTTCGGCGGCGAGTTCGAGCACCGGCTCGTAGAGGCCGACGTCGCGGATGGCGAACTGCGTGGAGTGCACGCCCACCGCCAGTCCGCCGCAGCCGGCGTCGATGTAGTAGCGGCTGAGCGCGCGCTGGCGGCGACGATCGAAGCCGCCGTCGGCGTCGAGCGCCAGCGGATGCGCGGGAATGACGGTGCCCTGCTGCAGCAGCGATCGGATGTCGGCGGGCAATTCCGAGCGGTGAAGCGTCATCGGGGGAGAATGCGGGGTGCTGTGAAGGCGGGCGACATCGCCCGACGCAGCAGGGAACGGGTTCGCGTTTGTTCCGGGTTGTAACCGCCCGGTTAATTATTTACTCTAGCGCAGCGGCGCCCGAGCGTCAAACACGCGGCGGCGCCGGAGCGAACGAATGCTGACTGGGAGACGAACAGCATGAAAGGGAAGGCGATGTTCGGTGCGGCGATGGCCGCTGCAGTGATGGCGATCGGCACGGCGCCGGCCGCTGCGCAGACACAGAAGCTCGACTTCATCCTGAACTGGGTGCCGGGCGGCGACCATGCGCCGTACTACTACGCCAAGCAGCAGGGGTGGTACGAGAAGGAGGGTATCGAGCTGAATCTGGAGCCCGGCAAGGGCTCGGCGATCGCCACGCAGAAGGTGGGTGCGGGCGCCAATCCGATCGGCCTGGCCGACATGGCCGGCGTGCTGGTCGCCAAGAGCAAGGGCGCCGACACGGTCGCCGTCTACAACGTCTACGCCAACTCGCCGCAGGGCATGTACTGGCTGAAGAGCTCGGGCATCACCGGCGTGAAGGACTTCCCCGGCAAGAAGATCGGCAACCCGGCCGCGGACGGTGCACGCGTGATGTGGCCGGCGCTGGCCAAGGCCAACGGGGTCGATCCGAAGTCGGTCACCTGGGTGAACATCGACGCCAACGGCAAGCTCGCCGCGCTGAAGGCGAAGTCGATCGACATCACGACGTCGTTCTACAACCTGCATCACGTGTTCCAGCGCGAACTCGGCGACGACATGGGCTTTCTCGCATGGCGCGACGCCGGGCTGAACCCGTACGGCAATTCGATCATCGTCAACGCGAAGTTCCTCGAGGCGAACCGTCCGCTGATCGACAAGTTCGTGAAGGTCACCCAGCGTGCGTTCCGTGCCTGCGTCGACAAGCCCGAGCCGTGCGTGCAGGCGCTGGTCGATGCCAACGGCGCGCTGAAGTACGACAACGAATTCCAGAACTGGAAGCTCGTCGAGGTGCTGATGAGCGACAAATTCTCGCGCGAGATGGCGCTGGGCATCCATGACGACAAGCGCATGCAGGACGATTACGAACTCGTGCGCGAGTACATCGGCATCGACAAGCCCTTCGACGTGAAGAGCGTCTATACGAACGAGTTCCTCGACCGTTCGATCAAGATGCCGAAGTAGCGCAGCGCCGGCTCATCGCGCGCGCGAGCCGGTCTCCGCGGCTGGTCGGCGCGCGGTCTTGACGGCCGGCCGGTCGGTGGCCTTGGCTGCCGGCCGGCTTGCAGTTCTGGTTGCCGGCCGTGCTACGGCCTTCTCGGCCGCGAGATCGAACTCGCGGAAGAAGATTTCGACGTTCTTCATGTGACGCGTCGTCTGCTCGAAGGTGGCCCAGAGGAATTCGGTGTTGGCATGCACGGCCACGCCTTCGAAACCGAACTTCTTTGCCAACCCGGCATATCGGCGAAACTGGGGGAGCACTTTTTCGTCCAGGAACCGGTAGTGGAACGACGTCGTCGGATCGGCCTTCCCGGGCGCGTGCAGGCTCGCATACGCTTCGTCGAACGCGTCCTTGAACGTGAACTTCGACTCGCCGATCCATGACTTTCCCTGCCCGTCGGTGATGATGCCGTCGAGCTTGTACTCCTGGCCGCCGAGGGTCAGGTGCAGCTCGTAGTCGGAGCCCATCGAGCTGCTCTGGTACTTGTACGGTAGCGCCTTGCGCTGCTTCGGGGTGATGCGGACGAGCTTCACGTCGTCGGCTGCCTCGACCATCTTGCGTAGTGGCTCGGACTCGGCGAACTTCAGCCGCCACTCGCGCGGAAAGCCGGTCCCGCCCGGCTTGAACTTCGCGGCCCACTCGCGGAAGTCCTTCGCGCGCATCGGCAGGCCTGCGTGCATCTGCAGCACGTCCTGCTCGATCCGGATGCCGGCCACGAACGCATCCGTCTCGGCTTCGGTCAGGCGGGCGACGCCACGGTTCTCGAATGCCGCCGCCTTGTCGGTCAGCGCCCGGTCGAGAGGATTGCGATTCAGTGTCTCCGACAGCGCGCTTCGATCGGCTTTCTCGAAGGCGCCGCTGACGACCGAGGGCTTGAAGTGCGGCCGCGGCGTGAACGTCTGCAGAAGAAGGCCGAGTACCTTGCCGAACGTCGGATCGATCTTCGACGCCTGTTCCTCCACCTTGCTGCTGGCGTAGAACAGGGCGACCTCGTAGATCAGCCCCGCGAAGCCGGCCTCGATGAGCACCGGCATGAAGCCCATCGCGAGAAAGATCATCTCGACCAGATGCACGACGCCGATCGTGCTTCGATAGATATCGAGGATTCGTTCCCCGTAGACCTTGTCGGCGATGTACGCCTGCGAGACGACGAACAACTGGGGACGCAGCGTGCTGAGCTCGACGTACGCCTTGTTCGGCGCGGCCGGATCGATGTAGACGATCGTAATGTCGCCGTGCTTGCCATGCGTTCCGAGGCGGTCGCCCGCGAAGAGCGTGGCCTTTCCCAACTCCCACGGATTGTTGGTGGGAATGCTGGCGGAGGAGATCTCCTGCAGGCATTCGATGCCTTTGCGGTTGCGGGGATCGCCGAAGATCTCCTTCAGGCGCGCGGTGTCGTTGTTCCTCGATGCCAGGCGAATGAGATCGGTGACGTCGTCGATCGCGCGCCACTTCTGCTGGATCTCCAGCGTCCGGTCCAGCGCAACGAGATCGAAGCCCTTCAGCTGGTTCTTCGTGAGGATGTAGGTGTCGAGGAAGGTCCGGATCTGCCCGAACGCCGTCCCGGGGCCGCTGTACGGCGGCGTGAGTACCTTGCGCAGGTTCGAGCCGTACGAGAATCGCGTTTCGACCGGCTCGCAGAAGAAGCGAAGTTCCTCCGTGGTGAAGCCGAGCCGGTTCCGGGTGAACAGCCTGTCCGCCTGTGCGCACGACAGCAGCTGGACGCAGGCCAGCGTGTACAGGGCGCGGAACAGGACGTCCTCGTGCTCGTCGAGCCTGGGCGGGAGAAAGGTCTTCGTTTCCCCGGTTGCGCGATCCACCTTCACCTCGGGCCTGCGGTCGAAGAGCAGCCGCAGGGTGCGCACCGCCTGGAACAGGGACAGCAGCTTCTCCTTGCCCAGCGCGCGCAGCTTCGCCGCGAGTGCCTCGAGCGCCTTGTTCAGCGTCTCGACGTGCTCCTGCGTGTACTCGCCCCCGGGAGTGCCCCACGCCACGCGGACCGCAGCGAGCCACGCTGCGAGCGTCGCGCTGCTCGACGTGGCGCGCGGGTCGAAGTCGCGCAGTTCGTCGTCCGACGCGGCCGCGCGTCCGTTCTGCCGGTAGAACTCGTCGCGCAGAACGTCGAGCACCGAGCGGCGCCTGCGACGCTTCTCCCGCTCGTCGTGGATGAACTTCGTGATCTGGTTGCGGAAGTAGACGTCCAGCTCGTCGAAACGCTTCCGGAAGCTGTTGTACCCGGTCTTGTCCGCGGGCCCCGCAAGGAAGCGTACCCAGGTCTCGAACAGGCCTTCGTCGGCCACCTTGCCGGTCTGCTCGATCAGCAGCTGGAACAACTGGTCCGAGCGATAGAACCGCACCTCGTTGCGGTTCGCTGCGTACTGGCCGTACAACGCCAGGTACCCGTTCATCAACTCGGTGAGGACGTCGCCTGCCTTCACGGCCAGCACGATCTTCACCGCCGCGTCGTACTCGGCCTTGAACGCCTTCTGGTACTTGTCGTTGTAGTCGACCTGGTCGTCGATCGCTTCCAGGCGGCGAGAGAACGCGCGCTCGACGAGCGCGCGAAACTTCGCGACGAGCTTTTTCGTGTCCATCGCCGTGCAGGCCCGCGCGGCCGCGCGTCACGCATCGTCGACGTCGATCACCGGCTCCACGCCGTTGGCTACCACGATCTTCTTCTCGACGTCGGGATCTTCCATTCGGGCGTCGAGCAGCCGCGCGGCGTAGCGGATGTTCTCGAGTTCCATCCTGCGCACTTCGGCCTGCACCTTGTAGACGTCCCACTCGCGATGCTGGAGCTTGAAGTCCTCGAGCAGCGACCGGTCCGAAGGCAGCAGCTCGATGAAGAGCGAGCCGGTCGGGACGACGATCTCGTCGCCGTTGCGCAACGGATCGGCGAGCAAGGCTTCGAGCCATGCCTTGAGGACCGGCTTCAGGCGCTCGTATTCGTCGGGCGACTCGTCGTGCAGGCAACAGACGTACTTCGAGAATTCCTCCAGGTTGACGTTGCCCAGCTGATCGGGGTCCATCGCGCCGAACGCCTCGTCGACGTAGGGCGCCGCCATGAACGACGTGAGTGCGTTGTGCTGCTTCAACGGAAAGATCATGTAGTTGCCCTTGAAGCCGAGCACGGTGTCGAGATCGGCCACCTCGACCAGCTGCCTGTACGTGACGTCGGGCGCGCCGTCGGCTTTGCGCGCGATCTTGCCGTGCAGCCAGGCGTTGTGCCTCTTGCGTCCTGGCTCGCGGAACGCCTCGAACAGGTCGGCGCTCGGCGTGTCTTCGACCACGCAGCTGCGCGTGGCTTCGAACTGCGGTACCAGGACCTTGTAGAGCCGCATGTACCGCTGGTCCGGCGGCTCCATGCTCCAGATCGCCTGCATGTAGTACAGGATGTTGTTCTTCACGTGCGCGACCAGGCGACGGATCTGCGTGATGCGATCCAGGTGCTCGCGCATGGTCTCGTTGTACCGCTGCGTCATCTGCTGCAGCGCATTGGTCTCGCGCTGCACCGACAACGCGAGCTTCTCGGCTTTCTCGACCGCGTACTTGTGCTCGTCGGTGGCCGCCTGTTCGAGCGCCTTGGCCATTTCCGGGTCGGGCGGCGTGTCCGGGCGGTCCGCGTCGTTCCACCACCACCACCAGCGGTACGTCCGCTTCTCGTGCTCTTCGTTGATGCGCTCCTGCACCGCGCGCTCCATCGCCGCGTACTTGTTCTCGACGTCCTGCCTGAGCTTGGAGAACTCGATCTGCAGGTTGGCGACCAGCGTGCGTTGCTGGCGCAGGTTCTTGCGAAGCTCGCGCAGCGCGAAGTCGTCGCCGACGTTGTTCTGCGCCAGATAGAGCAGCGTGGCCCGGAAGCTGTCGTCGAGCAGCACCCGGTTGAGGATCCAGTCGTGCGCGACGATCCACGCTTCCGTGATCTGGTTGGGCGCAGGCACCTGCTGCGCCACCAGGACGACCGGCATCACGCGATAGAGCTGCTCGGAGATCCGATACCTTCGCTGCAGCTCGTAGAACAGGCACGTGAGCGACAGCTCCTCGTTCGGGTTCGTGATCGAGCCCGACTCCGTGTATTCGGAGGTGGCGCTCTCCTCGGTTTCGATTTCGATGCTGCGTTCTTCCTTGTACTCCTGCGCCGCCTTGATCACCGCTTCCCGGAAGTCCTTCTTCGACTGCGAGGTGTCCTTCTCGGCGTCCTTGCCGAAGCCCACTTCGGAGCTGATGTGCGAGTAGTCGAGCTTCACGCTCATGTTGAAGTTCGACTTGTCGTGCGCCTTGGCCACGATCTCCGACTCGGCGCGCGACGTCGTGCTCACCTCGTTCTGCAGCGACGAGTTGTTCTTCTGTGCCTGCTTGCGCGTGGTCTTGAGAGTCTGCGTGATCTTCGCCGAAAACTTGCGCTCCTCTTTGGGCGACAAGGGCATCGTCCGCACGAGCTTGCCGGCCTGGTAGGAGATCGGCTCCCACTTCTGTCGGAAAGTGTTCAGCAGCCCGAAGTTCACGCTTTGGTAGTCGCGGTCGGCCGCGAACACGGTGAACTCGTACTTCGACAGCAACCGCTCCTGCAACTCCTTGAGCAACTCGTTCGTCGCGAACGGCTTGTTGATCCGCACGTTGTCGATGATCTTCTCGCCCTGCTCGCGGCGGACCGACGCATACGTCGCCCAGGCGGGGATCAGCTCCTTCGCGTTCACGTCCTGCGCGATCGCGAGCAACAGCGCCTTGTCGTCCCCGCCCAGCGCGTCGTACTCGGCGAGCGAGATGTCGAAGGCGGCCGCGATGTCGCTCGGCACCTCGTGCGGAACGAACCGGTAGGCATCTTCGATCGACGCGACGAGAATGTTCGGGCCGAACGCCCGCAGCCCCTGCATGCGTTCCCGGACCCGATCGAACAAGCCTCTTTTCCCCGCCGTCTCGAGGTTCTGATCGACGGTTTCCGTCAGGTTGACGAGCGTCTCGTCGAGAAGCTGCTGCCAGACGTGCTGGAACGCGATCTGCAGCGAATGGAAGTCGTAGAAGGCCGTCGTGTCCGCCGGTCCCTTCTTCAACGAGAAGGAATCGACTTTCGCCTGCACGCTCCTGTCGTCGGGTCTTTGCGACTTGTAGTCGGCCTGTCCGTGGAAGCGGCTGGAAGTCTTGTCGGCCAGGATCCCGCCCAGGAACAACGGAATGTCGTCCTTGGTGATGGCGGTGACGACCGGCGGTTCATCGTCGCCGGTCGTGTCGCCGTCGTGCGGATCGGGGCCGCTGCCCAGGCCCGTGTGCAACTCCGCGCACTTCTGGTCGGCGGACTTCTGGATGCAGTACTTGCTGATCGGATTGCCGGCGAAGAGGATGCTGTCGAAGTTGCCCGGCTGCTCCTTGCGGAAGAGCAGGGCCTCGATCCGGTCCTCGGGCACGTTGTAGTAGTCCTTTCCGTCGAAGGAGAACTTGAACGGCTGCAGCGCCTGCCGATCGTCGTCGGACAGGATCAGGTGGATCGCGATCCCCTTGCCGGGTCGCGGATTCGCGTCGTCCCCGGCGAGGACGTCGTCGATGATCCCGGTTCCGCGCGTGTAGACCCGCTGTTGTACTTCCTCGATCGTTTCGGTCGGCTTGACGGCATTGATCATCGCGTCGATCACCGCCACATCCGGCCGGATGATCTTGTGCAGCGTCTCGCGGAACTCGGTCTTGTGCGCCTGCATCTGCGCTTCGAGCTGGCGATTGACGAGCGCAAGACCCGCGCGCAGGTTCTTCTGGCGCGTCTTGCGGGCGCGATGCTGCTCGATGCTCGCGTCGGCGTCGTCGTCCCGGTGCGCCGTCGGCACGGCGATGCCGGCCTTCTCGAGCTGCGCCGCCGCGATGCGGACAAGGTACGCCTCGGTTCGCCCCGAGTTCACGCGCGTGAGCTTGCTGTCGAACAGCACCGTCGGAGGATTCGGGGAGTCGGCATCCTCGGGCGCCAGCACGAACAGCTGCAGGTCGGGCCTCGATTCCGACGGATTCGCGCGGCGGAAGTCGTCGTCCGCGTAGGCCAGGGACCAGGAACCGTCGCTCGATGTCAGGATCGAGCCGAGCCTGTCGCCCAGAGTCGCAGCGCCCGGCGCAGGCAAGGGCGCGGTGCGATCGATGGACGGCGAGTCGGGAAAGCCTTCGTCGGAGCGGATGCCCGGATCGAGGTCGTAGACCACGACGAGCAGGTCGGGGATTCCTGCGCCGGTTTCCTTCAGGAGGACCTTGCCGTAAAGCGTGTTCGCCGTCGCAGCCGAGCCAGTGGTTGCGGCCATGGTCACCTCCGTGCAGAGGGGTACCGAATTCCACGAGTGCGTCGCCCAGGCTGAAGTTCTACGCTTTCACGGCGGTTTCGAATAGGGGAATTCTTCCAGCGAGTCCGGTCAACCGAGCTCCGGCCCCGCGACGAGGAACACCCTCGATGCATTGCCCGGCGCCCGCTCGAGCGCGTAGAGCATCCGCGTGAAGGGCCGCTGCTCGACGAAGCCGCGCGCGGCGACGGCGGCGAGCCATTCCGGTCGATCGTCGACGGCATCGACGTACACGGGCCCGTCGATCGACCTCAGCGCCGCGTCGAGCAGCGCTTCGGCGAGCGCGACGTCGTCGGCGACCAGGGGCCCGATCTGCGTCGCCTCGCGACCGTCGCGACCGAGCACGAAACCGCACAGGCGGCCGTCGCGTCCGGCGACGTGCGCCGCGCGGGGCAATCTCGACGCGAGCCTGTGCAGCAGCGCCGTCCGATCGCCGCCGAAGACGGGCCGATCGAGCGTTGCGATCGCGGGCCAGTCGCGCGCGTCCAGCGGGCGCAGGTCGATGTTTTTCGCCGAAGGCGCCGCGGCCGGCGCCGATTCGCGGCGATAGCGGCGAAAAGTGGAGCTGTCGACGAAGCCTTCCTGCACGTAGACAGGGCGCCCGGCGGGCGTCGCGTCGAGCACGCCGCCCGAGCCGGTGCGCGCGAGTTCGTCGAGCGCATGACGCAGCAGGCGCGAGGCGTAGCCCTGGCCGCGGAACTCGGGCAGCACGAGCACCATGCTGACCCAGGCGAACGAGGGGTCGTAGGGCAGGACGACGGTCGACGCGGCGATGCGCGTTTCGTCGCCGGGCGCCCGGATGCACCAGCCCCGCCCGACTTCGAGCATCATCCGCCAGTCGGCCTCTCTCTGGTTCCACGACGCCGACCGGGAGAGCGCGAGCGCGCCGGGCAGGTCGCGCGCTTCGAGCGTCTCGATAGACGCGGCTTTGCTCGTTCGCTCGGTACTTCCGTAGGTGCCCCCGTCGGTGCTGCCTTCGGTACCACCCTCAGTACCGGCCTCAGTACCGCCCTCAGTGCCGCCCTCAGTATCGCCCTCAATACTTCCCATCGCGCGTCTCGAAATGCGTCGGCTTGCCGTGACTGGCGCCGCCGCGCGCGATCCAGTCGGCGGTCCAGTCGATCATTCGCTCGAGCGGTACGCGCGGCCTGCCGAACAGGCGCTGCGATTCGCTGGTGTCCTCGAGCCAGGCGGTGGGCGCTTCGCGGCCGACGAGCCTGGGCTTGCGACCGAAGCGCTCGCCGAACTGTTGCGCGAGCCAGCGGATGCTCGTGTGAGTCGGGCCGGTGATGTTGATCGGGGTCGTCGGCGTCGTGCAGTGCGCGAGCAGCCGCAACGATTGCTCGTTCGCGTCGCCCTGCCAGATGACGTCGGCATGGCCCATCGTGACGTCGAGTTCGCGCTGCTCGAACACCGCCGAGGCGACGTCGTGGAGCACGCCGTAGCGCATGTCGATCGCGTACGACAGGCGAACGAGGCGGCCCGGCGTGGCGTACTTGTGCGAGGCGTACTCGAACATCCGCTCGCGTCCGACGCACGAATTGGCGTAGTCGCCGGCCGGCGGGTTCGGCGCGACGCTCTCATCGGCGCCCGGGCCATCGACCGGTACGAACGGATAGACGCAGGCGGTTGAGAAAGCGACGATGCGCGCCTCGCGATAGACCTCGGCGACGTTCATCGGAACGCCGACGTTCATCATCCAGGTGAGCGCGGCGTTGCCGGCGGCGCCGAACTTGTGGCCGGCCATGAAAACGACGTTACGCACGCCGTCGCCGACGTTGGGCAGCCGCTGGAGCGCGGCGCGGTCGAGCAGGTCGGCTGCGATGCACTCGACGCCGTGCGCCTCGAGCGACGCGCGAGTGGCCGGATCGGAGAAGCGCGCGACGCCGATGATGCGACGACCGGGAAGTGCGCACCTGGCCATGCGCGCGAGCGTCGGTCCCATCTTGCCGCCGACGCCGAGCACGATGAGGTCGCCGTCCACCTGCGCGAGATCGGCGGCAAGCGCCGGCGTGGGTTCGCTGAGAAAGTCCTCGAGCGCCTCGACCCCATCGAAGCGTTGCGGCAGTGGCTGCATCGTTCGAACTCCGTCAGTCGTTTCGAGGAGAGACGCCTTCGAAGACGTCGCGGCCGGCGGTCAACGCGCGCATCTTTGCGTCGGCCACCGAGCGCGGCAGCATCCAGAACCCGCAGTCGGGATGCACGTAGCGCACGCGGCCGGCGCCGACGACGCGTTCGGCGCGTTCGATCGCGCGCGCGACCGTGTCGGCGCTCTCCACTTCGTTGATCTTGATGTCGACGACGCCCAGGCCCAGTCCGATGCGCGGGTCGAGCTCGCGGAACGCTTCCAGCTCGGCCGGCGGGCGGTGCGCGCACTCGAGAACGACGTGATCGGCGTGCAGCGCGTTCAGGTAGTCGATCAGGCGCTTCCACGTGCCTTGCTGCACCGTCTGCCCGCCGTAGTTGCCGAAGCACAGGTGCACCGCGGGCTTGTTCGGTACGGCGTCGAGCACGCGGTTGATTGCCGACGCAGCCCACCGCCATTCGTCGGCGTGTCCCGGCAGGTTCGCCTCGTCTACCTGCACGACGTCGGCGTCGAGCTGCGCGACCTGTTCGGCGAGCACGTCGGCCAGCGCATGCGCAAGTTCGGCCGGGTCGCCGTAGTGCCGGTCGATCAGCGTCTTGGCGAGCATGTGCGGGCCGGTGAGCGTGAACTTGAAGGGTTTGCGGGCGAGCGCCTTCGCGCGGGCGCAGGCCAGCGGCAGGTCGAGCGCACCGTGTCCGAGCGGGCCGACGACGACCCCCGGCGGGCGCGTGCGGAACTTCATTCCGCTGTCGGCGCGCCACGCGACGAGGGCGTCGAACGAGAAGCGCTGCGAGATACCGTCGAGCGGGCGCACGAAGTACTCGATCATCCCGTTCGTCTCGGGATGGTTCAGGTCGAAGCGGTAGAGCTCGCCGTCGCAGACGAGGTCGATGCCCGCCTGTTCCTGGATGCCGATCACGACGCGCGTGGCGTCGACGAGCGCCTGTTCGGACGGCGCCGAGACGAGCCATTGGGGGACGGGATAGGAGCCGACGACGGTGGTCGCGATGCGCGGCATGGTGGGTTGCGCCGTTATTAACCGGTTGGTGACAAAGCTATCGTATCCTCCGTCCCGCGCCGCTTCAACCGTGCTTGACGCGTCGTCGCCGGTAGTCCTAGGATATTAACCAGCAGGTTAATAGATGACAGTAAAGTCGATGAATTCGAGCGTATCCGCGGTCGACCGGCCCGCGAGTCGTTCGGCTCGCGCACTGAGCGACGCCGAGGTGGCGCTGTATCGGCACCTGGGGCACCTCACCGTCGATCGCGTGTTCTCGCCGGAGCAGGCCGAAGCGGTCATCGCCGACATCGAGCGCTGGGGCGAGAGCTTTCTCGCCGAATTGCCCGAGTCGCAGCGCGCCTGGTATCTCGATGCAGGCGTGGGTGCGCGCACGGTGCTGCGCAAGCTCGACAACCCGCATCACCATCGGGAGATGATCCGGGAGCTCGCGCGTTCGCCGGCGCTCGTCGCGCTGGTCGAATCGCTGATCGGTCCTGGCGTGTCGGTGTATTTCAGCCAGATTTTCTTCAAGCCGCCCGAAGGGGGCGGCCCGAAGCCGGCGCACCAGGACAACTTCTATTTCGGACCGAACGACCCGGAGGGCGTGGTCACCGCATGGATCGCGCTCGACGACGCGACGCTCGAGAACGGCTGCCTGTATTTCGGCGAGGGGACGAACCGGGGCCCGGTCTATCCGCACGTCGCGCCTGCCGGCGAGCCGTTCAACCTGCAGTTGCCGCAGTCGATCCTCGATCGACAACCGATGCAGCCGACGCCGGTGATGCGCGGCAGCGTCTCTTTCCATCACGGCAACACCTTCCATCGGTCCGGGCCGAACCACTCGACGCGCTGGCGGCGCGCATGTGCGCTGCACTACGTGAACGAACGCACCTTCTTCGAGCATCCGGCGCTGCCGTACGACGATGCGCTGAAGTTGCGCATCAGCTGACTTTCCGGAGCCACCGATCGAATGAGTACGCGAAGACTCGGCATCGTCATGCACGGCGTGACGGGCCGCATGGGGCTGAACCAGCACCTGATCCGATCGATCCTCGCGATCCGCGACGAAGGCGGCGTGAAGCTCGCCAACGGCGACCGCGCGATGCCCGATCCGATCCTCGTCGGTCGCGGCGCCGAGCGCATGCAGGCGCTGGCGGGCGCCCACGGCGGACTGCGCTGGGACACCGACCTCGATCGTGCGCTGGCAAATCCCGAGGACACGGTGTTCTTCGACGCCGCGACGACGCAGATGCGTCCGTCGCTGGTGAAGAAGGCGATCGCCGCCGGCAAGCACGTCTATTGCGAGAAGCCGTCGGCGACCAACCTCGCCGAAGCGATGCAGATCTACGAGGCGGCGCGCGCGGCGGGCGTGAAGCACGGCGTCGTGCAGGACAAGCTGTGGCTGCCGGGACTGCAGAAGCTGAAGCTGCTGATCGACGCCGGCTTCTTCGGTCGCATCCTGTCGGTGCGCGGCGAGTTCGGCTACTGGGTCTTCGAGGGCGACCTGCAGCCTGCGCAGCGCCCGTCGTGGAACTACCGCAAGGAGGACGGCGGCGGGATCATCCTCGACATGCTGTGCCACTGGCGCTACGTCGTCGACAACCTGTTCGGCGAGGTGAAGAGCGTCTCGTGCCTGGGCGCCACGCACATTCCGGAGCGTATCGACGAGCAGGGCAGGCCGTACGCCGCCACTGCCGACGACGCGGCGTATGCCACCTTCGTCACCGAGCGTGGCATCGTCGCGCACTTCAACAGCTCATGGTGCGTTCGCGTGCGGCGCGACGACCTGCTCACGCTGCAGGTCGACGGCACGCACGGCTCGGCGGTGGCCGGACTGCGCGAGTGCCGCACGCAGGCACGCGTGAACACGCCCAAGCCGGTGTGGAATCCCGATCTGCCGCAGCCGATCGATTTCTTCGCCGGCTGGCAGGCGGTGCCCGATACCGTCGTTCACGACAACGCGTTCAAGGCGCAGTGGGAGCGCTTCATCCGGCACGTGGTCGACGACGAAGCGTTCCCGTGGAACCTGCGCGCGGGTGCGAAAGGCGTCCAGCTGGTCGAGGCCGGACTGCGGTCGTGGCGCGAGCGCCGCTGGGTCGACCTCGAGTCGTTGCCCACCTGAGTCTTCGGGTCGTTCACCGATGCCCTCGCTGATGCTGCCCGAGGCGGGCCGGAAGCTCCGCCGTTTCAAGTTGTCGCCGCCGATGTCCTTCGGCGGGCGGCGGCGTGCCGCTTTCGATCGCGTGGCGTGGTCGGCAGCGCACGTCGTGGCCGACCCCCTTGCCGCGGTCGATCCGTGGGTCGACTGTGCGATCGACTGGGAGGCGACGATCGCCCATCGACGCAGGCTGTGGTCGCTCGGCCTCGGCGTTGCCGAGGCGATGGACACCGCGCAGCGCGGCATGGGCCTGGACTGGCGCACGTCCTACGAGCTGATCAAGCGCACGCTCGACGCTGCACGCGGCGAACAGGGCGCTGCGGTCGCTTGCGGCGGCGGCACCGACCACCTGCCCGCCGGCACTTCGTCGATCCACGAGGTCATCGCCGCCTACGAGATGCAGATGGAGGCGATCGAGTCGCTCGGCGGGCGGCTCATCCTGATGGCCAGCCGCGCGCTCGCCGGCTGTGCGCAGTCGCCCGACGACTACGCGCGCGTCTACGACCGGCTGCTGTCGCAGGCGCGCGAACCGGTGATCGTGCACTGGCTCGGCGAGATGTTCGACCCGGCGCTGGCCGGCTACTGGGGGCACCGCAACGCCGATGCGGCGATGGACGTCGCGGTGGAGATCCTGAACCGCAACGCGCGGCAGGTGGATGGCGTGAAGATCTCGCTGCTCGACAAGGGCAAGGAGATCGCGATGCGACGCCGGCTCGCGCCGGGCATCCGCATGTACACCGGCGACGACTTCCATTTCGCCGAACTGATCGCGGGCGACCAGTACGGCCACTCGGATGCGTTGCTTGGCATCTTCGACGCGATCGCACCGGCCGCCTCGGCGGCGCTGTCGGCGCTCGCGCAGGGCGACGTCGAGCGCTTTCACGCGATCCTCGGCCCGACGGTGCCGCTGTCGCGGCACATCTTCGGCGCGCCAACGCGCTTCTACAAGACGGGCATCGTGTTCATGGCGTGGCTGAACGGCCACCAGGACCATTTCGTGATGGTCGGCGGGCAGCAGTCGGCGCGCAGCGCGCTGCACCTGGCGCAACTGTTCCGGCTCGCCGATGCGGCGGGGTTGCTCGAAGATCCTTCGCTCGCGGCCGCCCGGATGGCGAGCTGGCTCGCGACGCAGGGCGTCGACGCGGCGCTCGCACCGTGAGCGCGGCGACGCAGGCTGGAACCGGGCCCCGCGAGGCGATGAAGCTGGCCGCCCCCGATCCCGCGCGCCTGTCGCTGAACACGGCCACCGTGCGCGAACAGTGGAACCTCCGGCAGATGATCGACGCTTGTGCGCGACACGGCATTCGCGGTATTTCGCCGTGGCGCGACAAGCTCGCCGAGCTCGGCGTCGCGGAAGCGGCTCGTCGCCTTCGCGCGAACGGACTGACGGTGAGCGGGTTGTGCCGCGGCGGCATGTTCCCGGCCGACGACGAAGCAGGGCGCCGCGCGGCGATCGAAGACAACCTGCGTGCGATCGACGACGCGGCGACGATCGGCGCGCGCTGCCTCGTGCTGGTCGTCGGCGGCGTCGTGCGCGGCACGCGCGATCTCGCCGGTGCGCGCGCGATGGTACGCGACGGGCTTGCCGCGATCCTGCCGCACGCGCGCGCGAGCGGCGTGCCGCTGGCGATCGAGCCGCTGCATCCGATGTACTGCGCCGACCGCGCGTGCGTGAACACGCTCGACCAGGCGCTCGACCTGTGCGACGAGCTCGATCCGGTTCCGGCCGGCGGTCGGCCCTCGGGCGCGATCGGTGTCGCCGTCGATGCCTATCACGTCTGGTGGGATCCGCGGCTCGCGCAGGCGCTCGCGCGGGCCGGCGCCGAGCGGCTGCTCGCTTATCACATCTGCGACTGGCTCGTTCCGACCACCGACCTGCTGCTCGATCGCGGGATGATGGGCGACGGCGTCATCGACCTGCCGGCGTTGCGCGCGCTCGTCGAAGCCAACGGCTATCGCGGCGCGCACGAGGTCGAGATCCTGTCGACGCGCTGGTGGAAGCGCGATCCCGACGAAGTGCTGCGCCTCGTGCGCGAGCGTCACGTGCGCTGCAGCTGAGCCCGACGCGGACCGAGTGCGTCGAGTGCCGCTTCGGCCGCCGCGCGCGTCGCCCCGGCATCGGCGACGGCGATGCGCAACCGGCGCTGCAACCATGCGGCCGGATCTTCCTGCGGCGACTGTGCCGGAAGGGGAAGGGGGCCGGCCGGCGCAGGAACGGTCGGCGCCGTGTCGCCGGCGAGATCGAGCACGAGTTGCAGCTGCTGGTTCGCGCGCTGCATCGCGGCCGTGCTGGATTCGCGACCGATGGCTTCCGGGCGCAGCGCGAGCGACATGCGGATCACCGACAGATGCGCCATCAGCCGCTGCGCGGCGTCGAGCATCGAAGCCAGCTCGACGACCGGGGGACGCACGCCGCGCGGTTCGAAGCGGCTGCTGCGCAGCGACGTGGCGATCGTTCCGAGGGCGTCGTAGGCCGCGCGCCGCGCAAGGCGCTGCGCGACGCCGGCCTGCGGGTCGCTGCGCAGCGCATGTTCGGCATATGCGCGCAGCGCGACGAGTGCGCGCTCGATCTGCCTGGGCAGTGTTCGTCGCTCCCACGACGGCAGCACGTAGCTGAAGGCCCAGGCCAGCGCCGCGCCGAGCACGGTGTCCGCCAGCCGCTCGAAGATGGCGAGCGCGGCCTGCGGGTCGACCAGGTGCGCCTGCAGCAGCGCCATCACGGTGGCGGCGATGGCAGTGACGCGATAGCGCACCGTCACGAACGCATGCGCGACGCCGACTCCGGCAAGGAAGGCGACGAGCATCAGCGCGGGCGAGTGCAATTGCGCGATCAGCATGACCAGCAGGCAGCCGATCACCGTGCCCGAAACTCGATCGTTGCGCCGCGCCAGCGTCTGTTCGAGCGTTCCGCGCAACACGACCGCAACGCCGAGCACCAGCCAATGCGGGTGCGCGTGCCACGGCAGTTGCAGCGCGATGAAATACGCAGCCGTCAGCGCCAATCCCATCCGTATCGCGTGCCGCAGTACCGGCGAGCGCAGCGACAGGTTCGCGCGCAACGCCGCCAGCGGCCAGGATTCGGTGGCAGCGAACAGGCGCAACTGCTCGCGCGACAGCGGCGCCGGCTCGCCTGTACCGAGTACGGCCGCGCCGATGCGCTGCACGCCGCCACGAAGTCGCTCGAGGCGCGCGACGAACGCGGGCAGCAGCAGCGCGCGCGGATCGGCTGCAGCGAGGATGCCGTCGAGCAGCGCGTCGGCGCGAGGCGGACGCGCGTGCGCTTTCGCTCCTTCGTCGTCCAGCAAAGCCCGCGCACCGGCGGACGGCGCCCGTGCCGCGATGCGCTCGAGCGCGTCGCCGAAGCCGCGCAGCGCGCCGGCCACTCGCCCGCGTACCGCGCGCGCCGGCGCGTCGTCGCCGAGCAGATCCAGGTCGAGCCGGCTCGCCAGCAGCAGGTCGCGCACGTCGATCGCCTCCACGAGCGCGGCGGTTTCGCGACGTACGCGCGCCGAGTCGGACGCGGAGAACAGCAGATCGCGCGCCGCCTGCAGCCGTTCGGCGAGGCGCGACTCGTCGCCGAGCCACGGCGGCAGGGCGTGTTCCAGTTGCGCGGGGGCGGCTTCGAGCAGTGCTGCCCGGCTGCGCAGCAGCTGCGCGGTCGCGTCGAGTGCGGCAACGAGCGCCCGCGTGCGGTACACGCGCTGCAGCAGCGGCGCCGTGGCGACCGTCCAGCCGAGATAGGCGAGACAGCCGATCGCGGTCCATGCGAGTGGTTCGGCGCTGGAGACGAGCCGCGACGGCAGCGTCAGCGCGAAGATCGTCGCCAGGATCGGCGCGAAGGCGATCGGGCCGGCGCGCGGGCCCCAGGCCATCGTCAGCATCCCGGCGAAGCCGATCAGGCCGATCAGCAGGCCCATCATGCCGGGGTTCGACTGCGCAACCCAGACCAGCGCGCTGGCCAGCCAGGCGAGCAGCGCCGCAGCGAGCACGCGGCGCGCCGCGCCACGTGGGGTGGTCGGAACGTCGGCGAGGCTCGCGCAGACCGCGCCGCCGGTAGCCACCTGCGCGAGTTCGCTGCCGGCGAGCGCGACGCAGCCGAAATGGATCAGCGCGACGCCGACGGCGACCGAGGCGCCGTTGGCGACGTGCGCCGGCAGGCGCCTGGCGCTCAGCGCCCGGCCTCGTTTTCCATCGCCGGCTGGTAGCGGCCTTCGCGCGCCCGCGCGTTCATGCGCGCCCGGTGCACGAGCGCCTGCTGCGCGGCCACTGCATTGGCCGCATCGCCGCGCCAGGCGGCGAGCGCCGGCTCCTGGAGCGCGCGCGCATAGGAGAAGCTGAGCACCCACGGTTGCGGACCGAGCCGGTTCATCGCGGCGAGATTCGCCGTCGCTTCTTCGGGCGACTGGCCACCGGACAGGAAGAAGACGCCGGGCACTGCCGCAGGAACCGTTCGGCGCAGCACGGCAACCGTGTGTTGCGCGACCGCCTCCGGGGTGGCTCTTTCACCGCCCTTTCCGGGCAGCACCATGCTCGGCTTGAGCAGCATGGCTTCGAGCACGACGCGTTGCCGGTCGAGCGCGTGAAATACGGCGCGCAGCACCTGCTCGGTGACCTCGCGGCAGCGTTCGATCGTGTGGTCGCCGTCGATCAGCACCTCGGGTTCGACGATCGGCACGAAGCCTTCGTTCTGGCAGATGGCGGCATAGCGGGCGAGGGCGTGCGCGTTCTCCTTCACGGCGAGCCGGCTCGGCAGCGTCGGCGAGACGTTGTAGACGGCGCGCCACTTCGCGAAGCGCGCCCCCTGCTCGCGGTAGCGCTGCAGTCGCCCGGCGAGTCCGTCGAGCCCCTCGGTGACCTCGTCGCCGGGCGCGTTGGCCAGCGGCACCTTGCCCTTGTCGACCTTCACGCCGGGAACGATGCCCCGCTGCTCGAGCAGCTTCGGAAACGGGGTGCCGTCGTCGGCCTGCTGCCCGAGCGTTTCCTCGTACAGGATCACGCCGCTCACCGAGTCGGCGAGCGCGGGCGCCGTGAGCAGCACGTCGCGCCACGCGCGCCGGTTCTGCTCGTTGGAGTCGAGTCCGATCGACGCGAAGCGCCTGGCGATCGTCGGGTTGCTCTCGTCGGCGGCCAGCAGGCCCTTGGGGGCCTGCACCATCGCAGCGACCGTGCGCTGCAGTTGCGTCGTGTCCATGCGCATCTCCTGCTTGACAGGCTACGTCACCGCTCTCTACGATGAAGTAACAAGTTACTTGCTTGCGGGGGTTTCCCGGATGGAGTCGATCGGTAACGCTGGAGCAGCGCGCGCGCCTGCGCGCCGCGACCGCTGGCTCGTCGCCGCAGCGCTGGTCGCGATCGTCTTCGGCGTCGCGACGATCCGCGCCGGTGGCCGCGTTCTCTTCGGCGTGCCCGAAGCGGTAACGGCCGCCGGGAACTACGTTCCCTTCGTCCTGTGGTTCACCTTCGCTGCCGGTTTCTTCTACGTCGTCGCGGGCGTCGGCTTCTGGCTGCGCCGGCGATGGAGCTTCGTGCTCGCGGCGGCGATTGCCGTCGCCACGGTCGCCGTCTTCGTCGCCTTCGGCATCCACGTCGCCGGCGGCGGCGCCTGGGAGCCGCGGACGATGGCGGCGATGACGCTGCGCAGCGTCGTCTGGATCGTGCTCGCGTGGGTCGCCGCGCGTCGAATCCCTGGTTGAAGCGGAACTTTCTCGCTTCCCGTTCGTTTCATCGATGAGCGGCGCGCAATGGGCGCTGCCGGCACGGGGACGTATGCGTTGAACACCGACGACGCCGCGCTGGCGGCGCGTGCGCGAAGCGGCGACTCGAAGGCATTCACCGAACTGGTTTCGCGCCACCAGGATCGCGTCTTTCGCTTCGTGTTCCGGATGACCGGGTCGCGCGAGGAGGCGATGGACATCACGCAGGAAACGTTCATCAAGGCGTGGCAGGCGATGCCCCGTTGGCGGCCGGACGCCCGGTTCGGAACGTGGCTGCTGCAGATCGCGCGCAACGGCACGCTCGACGTGCTGCGCCGGGGTAGCGTCGTCGCGTTCGAGCCGCTCGACGCCGAGTTGCCGGTGGCCGATCCGGCGCCGACGCCCGAGGAGCGAACCGACGCCCGGCAGCGGATCGCGTCGCTCGACGCGGCGCTGCGCGCGCTGGCGCCGGAGCATCGCGAGGTACTGCTGTTGCGCGAGGTCGAGGATCTGTCGTACGCCGAGATCGCCGAAGCGCTCGGTGTTTCCGAGGGCACCGTGAAGTCGCGGATCGCGCGCGCACGTGCCGCATTGCTCGCGCTCTACCGACCTGCCGGGGGAAAGGCGAAATGACCACCACGTGTCCCACGATCGAAACACTGTCGGCCTACGCGGACGGCGAGTTCGACGCTGCGCAGCGCACGGCGATCGAGCGGCATCTCGCTTCGTGCGTCGAGTGCCGGGCGTGGCTCGACGAGTTGCGCGGCGCGCAGCACGAATTTCGTGCGCTGGCCGACGAGTCGCTCGGTTTCGACCTTTCGCAGGTCGTGCGCGGGCGCATCGACGCGTTGCCGCGTCCGGTCGCGGCCGGGCGCGCGCGGGAGCGGCCCGGCTGGCGCTGGCTCGTGCCTGCCGGTTTCGGCGTCGCCGCTTCGGTGTCGCTCGGCCTCGCGCTGGGCCTGGCGCTGACCGTCCCGGCGGCGCTGCCCCGACCGGTGGGCGGCGCACTCGAAGTGTTCGCGCCGGTTGCGCCGGGCGGCCTGTGCGCCGGTGCCGGATCGTGCCGCGCTCCATCCAGGGAAGTCCTTCGATGAATCGAAACGCGATGTTGCGCTTCGCGCTCGCGCTGTCGCTGCTGGTGAACCTCGGCGTTCTCGGGGCCGTCGGCTGGCGGGCATGGCAGGCGAGCGGCGCCGGCTTTCCCGGCCTGGCGCTGTATCTCGGGCTCGACGAGGCGCAGCAGCAGCGCTGGCGCGAGGCCGAGACGGGCTTTCTCGCGCAGTACCGGGCGGCATCGCAGGAGATTCACGCGCGGCGCGATCGCCTGATCGATGCGATCCTCGCACCGACGCCCGATGCGAAGGCGATCGAATCCGAGCGGGCCGCGATCGCGCAACTGCAGGAGCAGCAGCAGAAGCTCGTCATCGAACAGTTGTTGCGCGAGCGCGAACTGCTCGGTTCCGAGCAGCGCGAGCGGCTGCGCGAGCTGCTGCGCCGGCAGCCGGTGGGGCAATCGGGCGTCGAGGAGCTGCACGAGCACGACTGAACGAGGCGGTCGGAGACTTCGGGGCTCGCCGGCGAGGCGTCGCGTGAACGACGCTCCGTCGCCGACGCTCCATCGCGCCGCCGCCGGCGGAACTTTTTTGCTTCTGCTTCGTTTCATTCGATGAAGCCGCCGCACCGCGCGGCCTCGCCATCAAACGGAGAGATCGATGAAACGCAATTTCCCGAGCCTGTTCGCCGCAGGCGCCTGGATCGCCGCCGGCTCGCTCGCCTTCGCGGTGCAGGCCGCGACGCCCGCAAAAGATGCGGGTCACAGCCATGCCGCGCCGCCCGCTGCCGCAGCGCAAGGACATTCGCACGGCCACGATCACGCCGGTGACGCGCCGACGCTGAAGCTCGATCACGGACGCAAGTGGGCCAGCGACGACGCATTGCGCACGAGCATGTCGCGCATCGGCACCGCGGTCGACAAGAGCCTGCCCGCCGTCCATTCCGGAAAGATGAGCGCGAAGCAGTACGACGAACTGGGTCGGCAGATCGAGGCGCAGGTGGCCAACATCGTGCAGAACTGCAAGCTCGAGCCGGCCGCGGACGAAGTGCTGCACGCGATCCTGGCGACGCTGATGGAAGGCAACGAGACGCTGCAGGGCAGGAACCCGAAAGCCCAGCGCAGCGTCGGCGTCGTGCAGGTGGTCGAGGCGCTCGGGCAGTACGGCGATCACTTCGAGCACCCGGGCTTTGTTGCGCCGAAGGCCGAACACTGAACGCAGCGCCGACCGGGCGGCAGATGCAGCGCCCGCTTCCCGCAGCGCAAGCCAATCCGTCGTGAAATGCGGCGCGAGCCCGCGCCACCCGAC
>JAJPES010000012.1 GCA_021166725.1 Burkholderiaceae bacterium
CGTCGAAGGCAGCCAGATGACGATGGGCGCTGCTGCGTCGCTGCGCGACCCAGCAGCGCCCTCACGAGAGAACCAGGTGGGTCAGATTTACTCCGACGTTTCCTATCGAAAGTGGGTCAGATTTCAACCGACGTTGACAGCTGGAACACGCGCTCGAGCATCAGCACGTGGTGCGACAGCGGATCGAGGCAGCTGGTGTCGAGCCGCAGCGAACGGCGACAGCCGGGAACCAGCCGCCCGCGCGTCGACGAGTCGCCGCTGGCGAACAGCGTCACGTCGTGACCCTGCCGCACCAACTCCTCTGTCAGGTACGAAACCACCCGCTCGGTGCCGCCGTAGCGATGGGGCGGAACGCTCTCGTACAGCGGGGCGATTTGCGCGATTCTCATTTGCACCTCGGGAAAAGGCGGAGAATCCGGCGCAAACGCGGCGCCCGGGCGAGCTGCCGTTTCAGGAGCGCGACGCCCGATGTCCGGTTTGTAAGGCGAAGCGAACACCGAGTCGCCACTGCCCGCAAGCGCGCTGCGGCAGGCAGCGTTTGCGCTTCCGGCCCGCTTTATGCAGGCGGAAGTGCTGCGCCGTGCGGCGTGGTGTGCAGCACTCGGTCGACGATTCTGCGCAGCCGCTTCCAGTGCGAACCTTCCCAGAACACGCGTCCGCATGCGTGGCAGATGCTGAAGTGCTCGTAATGAGCGCGCACGCCCGGCGGCAGCTGCTCTTCCACCTGCGCCTTCTCTACCGGGTGCAACGCGGCGTTGCAGGACAGGCACAGCGAGAACGGTCGCGAGAGGCCGGTGAGGTCCAGGCGCGAGAAGATCTCCTGCAGTTGTGGCTCGGGACGCAGCGATCGCACATAGCAGCCGTGCGTGATCGTCCTTCTCTTCAGCAGCTCGCGATCGCGCGTCAGCACGATGCGCTGTTCCTCGATGCAAAGGCGCTCGACGTCGTCGTCGTGGATCGCGTTGTCGTAGAGAGTGTCGAAGCCGGTCAGTCGTAGCAGGCGCGCGAGGCCGCCGAGATGCGCGTCGGCGACGAAGCGCGGCGTTCGCAGCGGCGCTTCGCGCACGCGCAGCAGCGGCGAGACGTCGAAGGACTCGAACTTCGGGTAGACCGCGATACGGTCGCCTTCGCCGCTGATCCGCTCGAAGCCGGCCGACTCGCCGTTCACCAGTACGAGCTCGACCTCGGTATGCGGCACGCCCAGCGCCTCGATCTCGTGCTTGACGGTGGCAGCACGCGCGCAGTCGTGATCGAACTCGTGCCGTCGATTCCGCGGCGCGAGGAAGTCGTTCAGCTCTTCGTAGAAGCGAAAGGTGGCGCGGGCCATGAATGCGCTTCTACGACCTAACGAGGGGCACGCCGCTTCGTCGAGTCTGTAACGAAACGACCCGAAGCGGTAATCGCGGTGACACACGCAGCTTCCAGACTGCCACTCATGACTTCCGGGGCGTCGAAGTCGCCGCCCTTTCTACAAGTCAGGGGAGCAACGATGAATCCGCGAGCGTGCGCGCCAGCCGGCCGGATTGCCGCGCGATCGGGTGGAGTTGTCACGGCCCTCCTCGATGCGCAGCGCTTTTGCATCCATCGATACCCTGCATCGTTGATCGACAAGGTGACGCTCGCCGACGGTCGCAGCGTGCTCGTTCGCCCGATGCTGCCGCAGGACGCGGCACTGCACCAGCAGTTCGTGCGCGCACTGTCTCCGACCAGTCGCTACCGCCGTTTCCACGGCTCCATGCGCGAGTTGTCGGCTGACATGATCGAGTACCTGACGCAGGTCGACTATCGATCGCACCTTGCGCTGCTCGCCGAAACCTTCGACTCGCGAGGCGACGAGGTCCAGGTCGCCGACGTGCGCTACGTGCATCGGAAAGCGCAGGGCGATGGTGCCGACGAACGAGTCGCCGATTTCGCGATCGCCGTCGCCGATGAATGGCAGGGCGTGGGCCTCGGCTCCCGGATGCTCGGTGCGTTGAAGACCAGTGCGCGCCTCGGCGGCGTTCGACGGCTCGAGGGAAGCGTCCTCGCGGACAACGGGCCGATGCGCGCGTTGATGCGTGCCCGTGGGTGGCGCGTCCGCCGCGACCCGGACGATGCGCACCTCCTGATTGCCTGGCTCGATCTCGAACCGCTTGCTTCAACGCCTGCGCTCGAAGGCGACTTCGCGATGCGGCTGTGCTGATCGACGACGACGAAGTCAGCCCCCGCTTTCCACCCATTGCGGATTCCACGCAACCTCCCACAGGTGCCCGTCCGGGTCCTGGAAGTATCCGGCGTATCCGCCCCAGAACGTGGAGATCGCGGGCTTCGTGATCGTTGCACCCGCGTCGCGAGCCTGCGCCATCACGGCATCTACTTCGTCTCGCGATGCGACGTTGTGCGCGAGCGCGAACTCGGTGGCGCTTCTCGGGCCGGGGCCGACTCCGCAGTCGCGCGCGAGGCTCGTCCGTGGCCACAGCGCGAGCTTCAGTCCCCTGTGCAACTCGAAGAAGGCAACCGCGCCGTATTCGAATTCGGCGCCAACGACTCCATCCGTCGCCAGTCCGAGCCCGTCGCGATAGAAAGCGACGGCGCGAGCGAGATCGTCGACGCCAAGCGTGATCAGCGAAATGAAAGGCTTCATGTTCGACGCCCGGGGCGCATGTCGGAACTGCTGGTGTGGCTCGGCCGCTTGCCACGCTCGTGTATTCGGTGCTCGTCTGCTCGGTGCTCGGTGCTCGGTGCTCGTACCGTTCGATCCGGCGCCGACTCCTTTGCTGCGAAACGCGGCGCTTACGCTTCGTCGTCGCTCACATCCCGACGCGCCGTGCGCCTTCGCGGAAACGTGCGCGTGCGTCTGCGTCGAAGCGGAACGCCGCTGCGAAATCGTCGAAGGAATAGCCGGCTACGACGCGCCGGATCGATGTCGCATGGCGACGCGCGTCGTCGAGCGACCCGGCGAGACCGAGCGTGAACGCAGCGATCGCCTGGATGTGCGGATGTGCGTTCGGTCGTGCCGCGGCGCGCACGGCCCATCGGGCTGCCTCGTCGAATCGGGCGAGGCGAACGAGCGCGATCGCCCGCGCGCCGAGCATGCCGAACAGCAGCGGGTCGAAGGGGCTGAGCAGTCGAGCGTGGTCCGAGGCGGCGATCGCCGCCTCGGGGTCGCCCGACTGGCTGTGCACGAAGGCGAGCGTGTAGTGCCCGAGCGCGAAGTTCGGACTGAGGTCGACCGCCTGCTCGAGCTCGCCTACCGACGCGTCGTGCCCGTCGCGCAGCCACAGCGCACGGCCCATGGCCCAATGCGCCGACGGATCATGGTCGTCGGCCATCAGCGCCTGCGCAGCGGCGTCGATCGCGAACCGCGTTTCGGGTTCGCGTGCGGTCCACCCCTGGAAGGCGTTCTGGAAATGCGTGAACGACAGGCCGGCCCAGGCGCGCGAGAAGGTCGGATCGAGCCGGACGGCGGTCTCGAAGAAGCGCTGCGCAGCGGCGTTGTCCTGCGCGTCGAAGCGGTACATGTGCCACAGGCCGCGGTGGTGCGCGCTCCAGGCGTCGAGCGAGCCGGGCGGCAGCAGGATCGCGCGGTTGCGCTCGAGCGCTTCGATCTCCTCGGCAAGCGAGGCGACGATCCGGTCACCGATTTCGTCGAGCGCGCCGAAGGTGTCGCCGAGCTCGAAACGCTCGCTCCAGATCATGCGTGCGCTCTCCGATTCGACCAGCTCGACCTCGATCGTCGCGCGCGCCCCGTCGCGGCGCAGCGCGCCGCTGCACAAGTAGTCCACGTGCAGCAGCCGGGCCGCCTGCTGCGCATCGACCCCGCGCACGTGCAGCGCTGTCGCACTTCCCTGCGCGATGACGAAGAGGCTGCGCAGCTTCGCCAGCCGCGTGACGACGTCGTGCGCGAGCGCGACTCCGATGCCCGCATCGGCGTCGCGTCCGGCGAAGGGCATCACGGCGATCGACGCGTGCCGGGTGCGCTCGTAGCCGGATGGCTCACTGCCGTTGCCCGCGGCAGGCGCCGGCGCCCGCGTCGCGACCGCTGGAAGCACGGGCGCGACCGCAGCCCCGGCTGCTGCGGAACCTGCAACGACGATCGCGGCCGCAGCCGAGCCGGCGGCGCTCTCGCGAACCGCCCGCCACGCCGCATGCAGCGTCCCCGGATCGAGTCCCGCTTCCTCGAAGCTGCGCAACGAGAGCGCCAGTTGCGTCTGCGCGTCCTGCCGCCTGCCGTCGCGCAGCAGCGCTTCGAGCAGCGACCGGTGCGCGCGCAATTCGAAGGGCTCGAGCAGCAACCATTGTTCGATCCACGGCAGTGCTGCCGCGCCCGGCTCGCGCGCGGCCAGTTGGGCGAGCGCGCCGACCTGCGCCTCGCGGAAGTGCCGCCGCTGCGCGGCGAGCCACGCATCGAAGGACGGCGTTCGCGCCAGTGCCAGCCCCTGCAGGAACTCGCCTTCGTACAGCGAGACGAGCGATCGAAGCTGCGCGCCGTCGAGCGTCGCGAGGCCGGCGCGCAGTGCGCGTTCGACCTCGCCGACATCGACGAAGACGTCCGACAGGTCGAGACGAAGCGCTTCGCCTTGCGCCTGAAGCCGGCGATGGCCGGCATCGTCGACGAGTGCGCGGATCTTGCTCAGGCACCAGCGAAGCTCGCCACGCGGATCGCTCGGCGCATCCCACAGCTGCTCGCACAGCGCCTCGCGCATGATCGGACGCGGCGCCAGTACGAGGCGCGCGAAGAGCGCTCGAACCTTGCGTGAAGCGGGCAGGGCGACGACGGTGCCGGCCCGGCGGATCTCCAGCGGACCGAGCATGCGCACGCGAAGGCGCGGCTGCGGCGATGCCGGGGGCTGCGCACGACTCGATTCCGCCACGAATTCCACGACGACTCCCACGCTCCTTTCCGCGGTCGGCCCCTAAGGTTGCGATGAGGCGAGCGGCGCTGCCGCCGCCCGAACTTTCGTCCTCGCGTCATCGTGAGGCGAACCGATCCCCGACCCTGGAGAATCTACATGACGATTGCTGCTGTTACTCCGGCTCGCGCGCCGGCGCCGCCGATCGACTTCGATGCGCTGAAAGCGCGCCAGCACGCAGCCTGGTCGTCGGGCGACTACTCGATCATCGGAACCACGCTGCAGATCGTCGGCGAGCAACTGTGCGAGGCGCTCGACGTGCGCGCGGGGCGGCGCGTGCTCGACGTCGCCGCCGGCAACGGAAACGTATCGCTCGCCGCGGCGCGCCGAGGCTGCGAGGTCGTCTCCACCGACTACGTACCCGCGCTGCTCGAGCGTGCGCGCGAGCGCGCCGGGGGCGAGCGGCTCGACATCGAGTTTCGCGAGGCCGATGCCGAGGCGCTGCCCTTCGACGACGAAAGCTTCGACTACGTCGTCTCGACCTTCGGCGTGATGTTCACGCCGCAACAGGAGCGGGCGGCCGCGGAGCTCGCGCGCGTGTGTCGTCGAGGCGGGAAGATCGGACTGGCGAACTGGACCCCCGACGGATTCATCGGACAGGTTTTCCGCACGATCGGAGCGCACGTGCCGCCGCCGGCCGGCGCGCGCTCGCCCGCACTGTGGGGAACCCGAGCTCTGCTCGACGAGCTGTTCGAGGCGGTGTCGTCTTCGATCCAGGCGACGTCGCGCGATTTCGTGTTTCGCTACCGCTCGCCCGAACATTGGGTCCACATGTTCGCCACCTGGTACGGACCCGTGCAGAAGGCATTCGCGGCGCTCGACCCGGAACGGCAGGCGGCGCTGCATCGCGACCTGCTCGCCACGATCGCGCGCTTCGACCGCTCGGGCGACCCGACGATGGTCGTGCCCGGCGAATACCTGGAGGTGGTCGTCACGCTGCGCTGAGATGCCGCGCGCGCGTCGGATTCGGCGCGCGCGCGCCGCACGGGCTCGGCCGGCGTGCGCGCCTTTCACCGCAGCACCTGTACCTCCGCATCGAACAGGTAGCCCGCGCCTCGCTCGGTGCGGATGTATCTGGGCCGCGAAGGGTCGTCCTCGATCTTGCGCCGCAGCCGGAGGATCTGCACGTCGATCGTGCGGTCGTAGACCTCGGCATTGTGCAGCCGCGACAGCTCCAGCAGCTGGTCGCGACTGAGGATCCGCTGAGGCGCGGACAGCAGCGCCGCGAGCAGGCTGAATTCGCCGTTCGTGAGGTCGACGAGCCGTCCGTTCGCGCCGCGCAGCTTGCGCAGCCCGACGTTGAGCTCCCAATCGCCGAAGCGCCACGCGCGCACTTCGGCGACGCGCTCGGCGAGCGTGGACTGCGCCTGCGAGCGGCGCAGCAGTGCGCGGATGCGCGCGAGCAGCTCGCGCGGGCTGAACGGCTTCGTGAGGTAATCGTCTGCACCGAGTTCCAGCCCCATGACCCGGTCGGCCTCCTCGGCGACGCCGGTGAGCACGAGTATGGGTATAGCCGACCGCTGCCGGATGCCGTTCATGATCTGCATCCCGTCCTCGCCGGGCAGCCGCAGATCGAGCACGACGAGATCGATCGCTTCGCGCGACAGCGTTTCGTTCAGGCCGTTTCCGTCGGCGACCGCGGTCACGCGCATTTCGTTCTGCGCGAGATAGGTAGCGAGGAGATCGCGGATGGACGGGTCGTCGTCCAGCGCAACGACGTGGGGCTTCATTTGCGCTTCGCCGGTCGGACGAAAGAAAAAGCCTACAACGAAACCCGTCGGCACGACACAAGCCCATTGTGTCGTGTTACAGACGTAATCTGTGTCGAGCGCATCGCAATGCGGCCGAAAGATCGCGGCGGCCCAATGGGTCATCGGATCGAAGTGGATCGACGAATGAATCTTCCCGTGAGCGAACGCCCGTGCGTGCTGATCGTCGGTGCCGACCCGGCGCTCTTCGCGTTGCTCTCGGAGTGGCTCGCGGGGGCGGGAATCGACGCGCAGGACGATCCGCAGGCGCACTTCGATCTGGTGCTCGTCGATTTCGCCTTCCCGCGCGAGGGCGGCTGCGAACGGTTGCGCTCGCTCGAGGCGCGGCGCGAGGGAACGCCGGTGGTCGTCCTGTCGTCGGCGTTCTTCGCCAACGTCGACCGCTCGGGACCGTGCGCGAAACAACTCGGGGTCGCGGCGGTGCTGCCCAAGCCGATCGCACGCGAGGCGCTGCTCGACGCCCTGCGACCGCTGCTGCCGGTTCGGCCGTGAATGCATCGCACTTCCTGATCGGCGTCTCCACCCGGCCGTGGACGCGGCGCGCGATCGCCGGCCTGGCGGTGCTGTTCCTTGCGTCGATGGCCTGGACGGCGATGGGGCCTGCCGAGATGCTGCGCACCGCTGCGCTCGCGGCATTCGCCGGGCTGCTGCTGTGGTTGCTGCTGCGCCAGTTGCTGCAGCTCGCTGCGGCGCGCGACGCGCTCGAGGCATCGCGCCAGCGCTTCGCGTTCGCGGTGGCCGGCTCCGACGACGGCATCTGGGACTGGGACCTCGTCACCCAGCGCATCTACCTGTCGGCGCGCGCGCGCGAGCTGCTGGGCGTGCCGGACAGCGAAGAGACGCAGTCGAAAGACGAGCTCTTTCGCCGCATGCAGATGCATCCGGACGATGCGCAGCGCCGCGAGGAGGCGTTCGAAGCGCATCTGGCGGGCAAGACCCCCGCCTTCGAAGGCGAGTACCGCGTCACGCGTCCCGGCGGCGGCATGTGCTGGATTCACGTGCGTGGCGTGTGCGTGCGCGACGCCGCCGGCCGGCCGGTGCGCATCGCCGGATCGATCAGCGACATCGACGCGCGCAAGCGTGCGGAGCAGGCGTTGCGCCAGTCCGAGGAGCGTTACGCGATCGCGATGATCGGCATGAACGTCGCCCATTGGGTGTGGGACGTCGGAAACGACGACGTCTTCGCATCGAAGAACCTCGCGTCGATGGTCGGTCTGGCGCCTGAAGCGCTGCCGACGAAGGGGCGCGACTGGCTCTCCTCGGTTCCGCTGCACCCGGACGACAAGCGGTTGCTGGTCGATGCGGTCGACGAACACCTGGCGGGGCGCACGGCGCGCATCGACGTCGAGTACCGCGTGCTCGACCGCAGCAGGAACGAATACCGGTGGGTGCAGACGCGCGGCCAGTGCTTCCGCGACGAGCAGGGCCGTGCGCAGCGTGTCGCCGGCGCCACCGTGGATATCTCCGAGCGCAAGCGGACGCAGGAGGCGCTGCGCCAGAGCGAGCAGGCTTTGCGCGAGTCGGAGGAGCGCTACCAGCTCGCCGTCGACGGCGCCAACGAGGGTCTGTGGGATTGGGATCTTGCGTCCGACCAGCTGTTCCTGTCGCCGCGCGCGCAGCAGGTGCTGTCGCTCGGTCCCGGCGGCGAGCCGCGCCGTCCGCGTCGCGACTGGATCGCTCTCGCCACCTACCACGCCGAGGACGTCCCGCGCACGCGCGATGCTCTTCGCGCGCACCTGCAGGGCCGCACGCCGCACTTCGACGTCGAGTACCGCCTGCGGCACGCCGACGGCAGCTGGCACTGGTACCGGCAGCACGGCATCGCATTGCGCAACCCGGAGGGGCGCGCGTACCGGATGGCGGGCTCGATGGAGGACGTCACCGACCGAAAGAACGCCGAGGCCGATCGCGACCGGCTCGGCGAGCAGCTGCGCCAGGCGCAGAAGCTCGAAGCGATGGGAACGCTCGCCGGCGGCATCGCCCACGACTTCAACAACATCCTTGCCGCGATCCTCGGCTACGGCGAGCTGGCGCAGAAGGAGGCGCCGGAGGGCACCGGCCTGCGCCGGCACATCGACGCGACGCTGAGCGCCGGGATGCGCGCGAAGTCGCTGGTCGAACGCATCCTCGCATTCAGCCGCAGTGGAATGGGCGAGCGCACTCCGGTACGCGTACAGTCGGTCGTCGCCGAGGTGCTCGAGCAGATCGCGGCGTCGTTGCCGCGCGGCATCCGGCTCGAGCGCATGCTCGATGCCGGCGACGCGGCGGTGCTCGGCGATGCGACGCAGATCCACCAGGTCGTGATGAACCTGTGCGCGAACGCGGTGCAGGCGATCGGGCAGGAAGGAACCGTCTGCGTCAGCGTCGATACGGTCGATCTGGACGAGCCGAGGTCCGTCACGACGAGCCAGCTCGCCGCCGGTCCCTACGTGCGCGTGCTCGTCCGCGATACGGGAGTCGGCGTGCCGCCGCTGCTGCTCGAGCGCATCTTCGATCCGTTCTTCACCACCCGCGACATCGGAGTGGGCACCGGCCTCGGACTTTCTCTCGTGCACGGCATCGTCACCGACCTCGGCGGCGGCGTCGACGTGGCCAGCCGGCCGGGAGCGGGCACTTCGATGACCGTATACCTGCCGCGCGAGGCGTTGCCCGTGGAGCTCGCAGCGGCCGAGGAGGAGCCGGCCGTTCTCGGCAACGGGCAGACGGTGCTGTTCGTCGACGACGAAGTCGCGCTCGTGCGCCTGGGCGAGGAACTGCTCGCGCAACTCGGCTATGAGCCGGTCGGCTTCCAGTCGAGCACGCAGGCGCTCGAGTGCTTCCGTGCGGAGCCGCAGCGCTTCGACCTGGTCCTGTCGGACGAGGCGATGCCCGCCATGACCGGCACGGAACTCGCGCAGCAGATTCGCTCGATCCGGCCGGAGATCCCGATCGTGCTGATGAGCGGCTACGTCAGCAGCGCGCTCGCCGCGCGTGCGCGCGAACTCGGCGTCGCCGAGATTCTCGGCAAGCCGCTGGCATCGCGCGACATTGCGCGCAGTCTTTGCGGCGCGCTGGGAGCGACGGCGGGCGCCGACTCGCCGGCGTCCGCATAGCGTTCGCTCGGTTTCACCTGCAATTGCGTGCGCGCGGGATGAAACCGCGCTGCAACGGCGACGCGCAACGATCGAGGCATCGGAAACCAGCGCGCGGAGGCGGAAGCCATGCAACCCATCGACCTCGATCGAGCCGCCCGATCGCTGCCGAAGAATTCGCTGCTGCGCATTCGCCGCGGCGGCGGACAGACCGTGATGGTCGTCAGCGGCCTGGTATGGATCACGCAGGACGGCGATCCGCGCGACATCTTCCTCGGCGAAGGCGAGCTGCTCACGCTCGACAGCCCGCAGATGACGATCGTGCAGGCGCTCGCCGACACGCGCCTGCTCGTGTTCGCTCCGCCGGGCGCGACGCAGGCGGTGATCGCTGCTTCCGCATCGACCTGAGGATCTCGTCGAGCGGGTTGCCATTGCCGCCTGCGCCGAACACCGACGCGAGACCGCCCAGCCCACCGAGGATTCCGCCGCCTTCGTGCGGCGCTCCTGCCGCGCCTGCCGTGCCCTGCTTCGACAGGTAGCCGGCGACCAGCATCGCGAGCATCGGCAGCATCCGGCGCAGTAGCGAAGGATCGACCCCGGACTGCGACGACGCGTTCTGCGCAACCGATCGGCTGACGTCCTTCGAGCCGAAGATCCGGCCCAGGATGTCGTTGCCGCGACTCGGGTCGGTGGGCTGCGACGAAACGACGTCGTCGAGAAGACTGCCGCCGCCGAGGCGGCCCAGCAATTCGCCCAGGCCCCCGCCGGCGGTCGGCTGCGCTCGTGTCTGCTTCTGCAAGCCGCCGAGGATCGCCGGCAACAGTGCCTCGGCTCCGCTCGCCGCCTGCGACTCGTCCAGGCCGAGCTCGCGCGCGATCGACTGCAGGCCTCCGGTGCGCGAGAGAAGTTCGGTGAGATCCATTGCCGTCTCCTCTGTCGGTGCGTCACCGGATCGTACGCCGCGCGCCGGGCAAGTCCGGATCACCGCGTCGCCGGCGCTGTTTCAGCTGAAATTTTTCCCAAATGGAGTGAAACAAACGTGCAATCACTCGGAGCGACGATGGCTGCTCGGACAAGCCATCCGGCGGTCCCCGGGAAAACAAAGGTGCCAACCATGCGTCTCGTCTCACCGTTGTTCCAGGCCCTGGCGCTCACCGCGTTCGCCGCCACTGCCCACGCCGCCGGCGACGGCGATCGCGCGCTGGTCGAGCACGGTCGCTACCTCGTGCAGACCGCGGGCTGCAACGACTGCCATACGCCGGGCTATGCGGCGGCGCAAGGTCGCGTGAGCGAGAAGGACTGGCTCACGGGCGATCACGTCGGCTGGAGCGGTCCCTGGGGCACGACGTACGCGACTAACCTGCGCCTGTACATGATGCAGCACTCGGAAGACTCGTGGCTGCGCACCGCGCGCACGTTCACGCCGCGCCCCCCGATGCCCTGGTTCAACGTGCACGCGATGAGCGACCGCGACCTGGTCGCGCTGTACCGCTACATCCGCTCGATCGGCCCGGCCGGCGAGCCGGTGCCCGCGTTCGTGCCGCCGGACCAGACGCCGACCGGCCCGGTCGTTCGCTTTCCCGGCTGAGGCGCCGCCTCGGACCCTTCACGCCACTCGGGAGATTCGGCCATGTACCCCAACGACTTCGCACAGGCATCCCGCACGCTTTCGAAGGACGCGCTGCTGCGCATCCGCAAGGGGCGCGGGCAGGTGGTCACCGTACTCGAGGGACTCGTCTGGATCACGCAGGACGCGAATCCGCGCGACACCTTCCTTGCCGACGGCGAGTCGATGCAGCTGGAGGGTTCGCACATGACCGTCGTGCAGGCATTGCAGGACACGCGCCTGGTCGTGCTCGCGCCGCCGGCGGAAACGGTCGTGCCGCGCGCGCGCCTGCCGCGACTGGCGCTCGCGAATTGACCGCGTCCGGCGCACGTAGATTTCGAACCAGCCGACCGGATTCTCCTTCATCGCTTCGCTCCTTCTTCGAGGCCGGCATCCACGTAGACCCAGGCGGTCCTGCCCGACGCGAGCTGCGCCCAGACGCGTCGATACGCATCGACTTCGTAGCGGTCGGCCTCGACGAGTTCGTCGTCGCTGATCTCGAACACCGTACCGGAAACGCGGCTGTCGGGCCGGCCGTCATGTCGCACGATCGGATGATGCGTACGCCCGCTGGCGGCGACGACCGCTTCGTCGTCGATGCGCACGAGCGATTGCTCGTACCCGATCAGCTCGTCCGGGTATCCGGTCAGCCGCCGGTGAAAGGTCGCGAGTTGCACGTCTTCCTGCTGCAAGGTTCCGTAGGAGAAGAGAAGGGGCATCGAATTCTCCGTTGCCGCGAGGACAGCGATTCCGTCTGTCGATCAGGGAACCGCGATCTTGCCGAGCACTTCGATCTCGCCGCGTTCGTTCGCCTGGCCGACGAGCAGCTCGCCATCGGTGATCAACTCCATCGTCAACTGGTCGATGTTCGGCCGGTGACTGACGAAGACGATCGGCGCCTTGCCGCGGTTGGCGGCGATCAGTGACAGTGCCTTCGTCTCATGGGCCCTGGCCCGCTCGCCGTCCGCACTCGCGACCTCGCGCAGGTCGGGATCGGTGAGCGGCGCAGATTGGAAGGCTTCGTGCGCCGTCTGCAGGCAGCGGCACATCGGCGAGCTGATGACGACCGGGGCGATGCCGTGCGACGCGAACGCCTTTCCGATGCTGCGCGCGTGCGCCTTGCCCTTTGTCGTGAGCACGAGCTCGCCCTTGCAGCGGCCGCTTTCGTCCCACGCGAGCGGATGACCGCCGCCCGCTTGCGTATGACGCATCAGGACCACGAGGTTCTCGTCGGTCTGCAGCCGGCTCCACAGCGAGTCGTCGGCCAGGGCCGTACAGGGGAGCATGGCGACGATCAGCATGGCAATCCGCTTGCGCATCGAAGGCCTTCCTCCCGAAACGGCGAGCCCCTGTTATACGCCTGCACGTGCGCCGCCGGAACCGGAAAGTTGCGACGATGTCGCGAACGCAAGCGCCCGATGGCTGCTCGCGCTAGCATCGCCACGACTTTCCCGATGGAGACGAACGTGAAGCTTTGCGGATTTCGCATCAGCAACTATCACAACAAGGTTCGGCTCGTGCTGCTCGAGAAGGGCATCGCGCACGAGGAGGACGACGCATGCAAGCCGTCGCAGGAAGCGGCCTTCCTCGAGCGCTCGGTGCTCGGCAAGGTGCCGTTCCTCGAGGTCGACGGCGCGGTGCTCACCGAGTCGGACGTCATCTGCGAGTATCTGGAGGATGCGCATCCGCAGCGCCCGCTGCTGCCGAAGGAGCCGCTGGCGCGCGCAAAGGTGCGCGAATTGAACCGCTGCATCGAACTGCACCTGGAGCTCGTCGCGCGGCGGCTGTACAAGGAAGCGTTCTTCGGCGGCAAGGTGTCCGACGAGACGAAGCGCGAGGTCGAGCACGCACTGGAGAAGGGCGTGCGCGCGCTGGCGCGCCTGGCGCGCTTCGAGCCCTATCTGGCCGGCTCGACGCTCTCGCTCGCCGACTGCGCCGCCTACGTTCACCTGCCGATCGTCTCGATGGCCTCGAGGGCGATCTACGGGCGCGACCTGCTCGAGCCGATCGCGCCGCTGAAGGACTACCTGCGAATGCTGGGCGAGCGCGAGTGCTTCGCGCGCGTGAACCGCGATCGCCGAGACGCTACGGCGGCGATGCAGCGCTGACGGGATCGGCAAGGCAGTTCCGGGGGCTCCCGCGCGGCGCGTCGCCGCGCCCCCTCAAGCCGCCTCGAGCGCCCGATCCAGGTCCTCGAGCAGGTCGTCGATGTGCTCGATGCCGATCGACAGCCGGATCATGTCTTCGCTGACGCCCGCCTTCGCCAGTTCCTCCGGCGACAGTTGCCGGTGGGTGGTGGACGCCGGATGCGTCGCCAGCGACTTCGCGTCGCCGATGTTCACCAGCCGCGTGAAGAGTTGCAGCGCGTCGAGCACGCGGGCGCCGGCTTCGCGCCCGCCCGCCTTCAGGCCGAACGACAGGATCCCCGAGGCGCGTCCGCCCATGTATTTCTTCACCAGTGCGTGATCCGGGTGCTCGGGCAGTCCTGCGTATTGCACCCAGCCGACCTTCGGGTGCTTCTGCAGGTGCTTCGCGATGGCGATCGAGTTGTCGCAGATGCGGTCCATGCGCAGCGGCAGCGTCTCGATCCCCTGCAGGATCAGGAACGCGTTGAACGGCGAGATGGCGGCGCCGGTGTTGCGCAGCGGAACGACGCGTGCGCGGCCTATGTAGGCGGCCGGGCCGAGCGCCTCGGTGTAGACGACTCCGTGGTAGCTGACGTCGGGTTCGTTCAGCCGCTTGAAGCGGGCCTTGTGCTCGGCCCACGGGAACTTGCCGCTGTCGACGATCGCGCCGCCGATGCTGTTGCCGTGGCCGCCGAGGTACTTCGTCAGCGCGTGCACGACGATGTCGGCGCCGTGCTCGAAGGGCCGGAACAGGTACGGACTCGGCACCGTGTTGTCGACCACGAGCGGGATGCCGTGCGCGTGCGCGACTTCGGCCAGTTTCGCGACGTCGACGACGTTGCCCAGCGGATTGCCGATCGACTCGACGAAGATCAGCTTCGTGCGCGCGTCGATCTTCGCCGCGAAACTCTCGGGCTTGCGCGCATCGGCGAAGCGCACTTCGATGCCCTGTTGCGGGAAGGTGTGCGCGAACAGGTTGTAGGTGCCGCCGTACAGCGTGCTGGCCGAGACGATGTTGTCCCCGGCCTCGGTGATCGTCTGGATCGCGTACGTGACTGCCGACATGCCGGAGGCCAGCGCGAGCGCGCCGACGCCTCCTTCGAGTGCGGCGACGCGCTGCTCGAGCACGTCCTCGGTCGGATTCATGATCCGCGTGTAGATGTTGCCCGGCACCTTCAGGTCGAACAGGTCGGCGCCGTGCTGCGCGCTGTCGAACGCGTAGGCGACGGTCTGGTAGATGGGCACGGCGACCGATTTTGTCGTCGGCTCGGGCTTGTAGCCCGCGTGTACGGCCAGGGTTTCGATGCGCATGGGAGGGTTCCGGTTCGGGTGGTCGGCGGCGGGCGGCGTCCGTCTCCGCCTGCCGAACGGACCCGGCATTCTGACAGCGACGCTCGTGCCGGGCGAACGATATGCATGAGCCGAAGGTGCTCATGCGTCGGCGAGTAGCGTCCGCGGCAGGCGGCGCCGACAGCCAGCTGCTGCGGGATCAGTCCGCAAGGAGAACGGCTCCGGGCGCTTCTGCGCATGCTAGCGTGAGCGAGATGAAAGTGTTCGACCTCTGGGATCGCCTGCGCACGAGTTTCTGGTTCCTGCCGTCGATGATGGCGGGCGCGGCGGTCGCGCTGTCGTTCGCGATGCTGGAGGTCGACGCGCGCCTGGGGCCGACCGTGATCCGCAATGTCGGCTGGATGTACCGTTTCGGACCGGAAGGCGCGCGCACGCTGCTCTCGTCGATCGCGAGTTCGATGATCACGGTCGCCGGTCTTACGTTCTCGATCACGATGCTCACGCTGCAGCTGGCTACCTCGCAGTTCGGCCCGCGGCTGCTGCGCAACATCATGCGCAACCGCGGCAACCAGATCGTGCTCGGCACGTTCCTCGCCACCTTCCTCTACTGCCTGCTCGTGCTGCGCACCGTGCGCGGCACCGACGACGAGACCTTCGTGCCGCACCTGTCGGCGGCATTGGGCGTCCTGCTCGCCGTCGTGAGCATCGCGGTGTTGATCTACTTCATCCATCACGTCGCGAGCTCGATCCGCATCGAGTCGCTGCTCGAGACGCTGGCGCGCGAAGCGCGTACGGCCATCGACCGGCTCTACCCGGAGCCGATCGGCGAGAACGTGCCTTCCGACCGGGCATCGGCGTCCGACGCAGGCGCGCACGCGGTCGGCGTCTCCTCGCGGATCGACGTGCCCGATTTCGCGGTCCATGGCAAGGCCGTGCATTGCCGGGAAACCGGATACGTGCAGGCGATCGATGCCCGGCAGTTGCTGGACATCGCGCAGGAATGCGAGCTGGTCGTCCGGATCGACACCGCGCCGGGTCGCTTCGTCACGCGGCGCGATCGATTGCTTACCGCGGTTCCTGCCGACAGGCTCTCCGACCGGGAGGCAGACCGCCTGGCGCAGGCCTTCCTCGTCGGTCCGGACCGTACGCCGATGCAGGATCTCGGATATTCGGTTCGCCGCCTGGTCGAGGTCGCGCAACGCAGCCTGTCCCCGGCCGTGAACGACCCGACGACGGCGCTGTACTGCGTAGACAGGCTCGTCGAAGCCTTCGAGTTGCTCGCGAGCCGCCGGCAGCCGTCGGCATTGCGCCTGGACGAGACGGGAACATTGCGTGTCGTTGCCGGGCGGATCGACGCCGCGGATCTCACCTGCGAATGTTTCGCTTCGGTCGCCCGCTACTCGATCGAGGACGCCGACGTGAGCGTGCGACTCGTCCAGGCGTTGTCACGGCTGGCCGCACTGCACGCGGGAGATGCGCGGGCGGCGATGATGGCTCTCGGCGAGGAGATCGGAGCCCGAGCCGTGGAAGCCGCGCGGCTCGCCTTCGACCGGCGCGCCGTCGAGTCGGCACGGCGCGCGCTGCTCGCCGCTCGGGGATCTCTTCCATGAGCGGATGGCAATCGGCCCGCTCGCGACCAGGACATCGAGCATCGAAGCGCGCCTTCCTCGGCGCGGGCGTTGCTGCCGATCGGCGCTACCGGTTCGCGGCGGCACCGGCGGCGTCGGCGCCTGCTGCGCCCGCGGCGCGAGGAGCGTGCGCTGCGCCGGGAGCGCCTGCTGCGCCGGGAGCGCTCGTTGCGCCCGCCGGCATCCCCTCGATGGGTGGCGCCTCGCCGACGCGTTCGGCGAGGAACGGCGCGACGTCTCCGTCGCGCGTGGCGACGGCACCGATCATCCGTCCCGGTTCGATGCGCGCGTCCACGATGCGCAGCGCGCCGTCGGTGTCGGTGAAGGCGAAGTGCACCTGGTCGCCCAGCATCCGCGCTTCGCGCATCGTCGTTTCCACGCCGGCCAGCGAGACGCGCCCGTCGAGCATCTGGAAGCGCTGGCGGATCCTCAGCATTGCGTCGATCGGTCCACTCGACTGTTGAAGCTGCAGTTTCCAGTCGCCGCCTGCGTTGGCCGGGACGACCCACAGGTACATCGATCGCAGGCCGATCCTCGAGCTTTCCTCGGGTTCCCAGTCGCCCATCCGGAACTCGCGCGAGACGACGCGCGTGCCGGGCCGGGTCGCGAGCAGCGCGCTGCGCAGTCGCAGCGTGATCTCCTGCGTCAGGTACATCGTGACGACGGTCGCGGAAGAGAGGTCGGCAGAGAGGAGGTCGCCCTGCTCGAAGGTGACGCGCCCGGAGACGCCTGCTTGCTCGGCGTTGCGCCGCGCCAGTTCGACGAGGTTCGGGTCGGAGTCGATTCCGCGGGCGCGTGCGCCGAACTCGCGCGCGGCGGCGATCGCGATCCTGCCGTCGCCCGATCCGAGATCGACGAGCGTGTCGGATTCGTCGATCTGCGCGAGATGCAGCATCCGCGTGACGAGCGGATCGGAGGTCGCGACGCGCAGTGCCGCGCGAGCGGCCGGATCGCTGCCCGGTGGGGGGCGATTGTCGTTCGGCGGCGCGCGATTGTCGGCCGGCGGGAGGCGACCGCCGCGGTCGTCCTGGATTGCGGATGCGGATGCGGATGCGGGATCGGCGGCGCGCGCGGCCGGCATCGACGCGAAGAGCCCGAGCGCCACTGCGGCGGCCGCGCGGCAAGCCCGGAAAAGATCGCGCCGGCACCGGCTCTTCGTCATCGCTTTCTCCTCCTGCGCACCTTTCATCGCTCGGGAATCTCCTTCATCACCTGAGCATAGGCGAGCAGCGCGAAGATGACCGTGCCGCCGACGACGTTGCCGACCAGCGAGGGCAGGAAGAATCCGCCGACGAACTCGCCGATGCCGATGCGGGCATTCAGTAGCAGGAACCAGGCTTCGATACTGCCCGCGACGATGTGCGCGAAGCCCCCGGCGGCGATCAGCCACGTCATGATGAGGACCACCAGCGTCTGGTTGTGCCCCGCGCCGGGCATCATCCACACCAGCGTCGCCATCAGGAAGCCGGCGCCGATCGCGCGTATCGTGACCTCGAACCACGGGCCGCCGATCGCATGTTCGCTCACCCGCAGCATCGCGTCGAAGGTCTCGGGCGGCACCGCCGGCAGGAAGCTCGCGAACGCCGCGGAGATCAGCGTTCCGGCGAGGTTCGCGCCGAGCACGATCGCCCAGTTGCGAGCGGCCGCGCCGAAGTTCGCCGCAGTGGGTTCGGCCATCACCGGGAGCACGACGGTGATCGTGTTCTCGGTGAACAACTGCTGACGCCCGAGGATCACGATGAGGAATCCGAACGGATAGCCGAGCGCGACCAGCAGATCGCGCCCTGCCATTTCGGGCAGATGCTGCATCAGCACCGCCTGCGCGACCAGCGAGAAGCTGATCGACAGCCCCGCGGCGAGCCCCGACCACCACAGCGAGATCGCCGGCCGCGCCATTTCCTCCTCGCCGTTGCGGCGCACGGCCTCGTAGATGATCGGCGATGGCGGTGTCGCGCGGCGCTCGACCTGCTCGATCTTCTTGCGGTCTTCCTGCTGCTGGCTCCTCGGCATAGCGTCTCCTCGTCGTCGAAAACGACCGCATCAGCAAGGATGCGGCCCGAGAGCACGCGCAGCTGCACGCCCGGCCGTGCCCGGCTACCAGTCTCCGCCGATCGCACCCAGCAGCGCCACGGTTGCCACCAGGCGTCGGCCGTGCAGCGACAGCAGTGCCTGCTCGCTCTGCAGCACGGTGGTCTGCGCCTGGATCACGTTCAGGTACGAGACGGTTCCGGCCTTGTACTGCAAGGTGACGATGTCCAGCGAAATGCGCGCCGCGGCCACTACCTCGCGCTGGACGCCCTCTTCGTCGGCCAGCACCCGCAGCGCGACCAGGTTGTCCTCGACTTCCTGGAAGGCCTGCAGCACCGTCTGCCGGTAGCCGGCCACCGTGGCATCGTAGTCGGCGAGCGCCTGCTCGGTGACCGCCTCGCGCGCGCCGGCGTCGAACAGCAGTGCGGCGAGCGCCGGGCCGAGCGACCAGACGCGGCTGGGCAGCGAGAGCAGGTCGCCGAACCGGGTCGCGCGCAGGCCGACGTCCGCCGACAGCGTCAGCGACGGAAAGTACGCTGCGCGCGCGATGCCTATGCGCGCATTGGCCGCTGCCACCTGCCGCTCGGCGGCGGCGACGTCCGGCCGACGTTCGAGCAGTCGCGAGGGCAGGCCCGGCGGCACGGGCGGCGCAGTCGCTCGCAGCGGCTGCTCGTCGAGCGCGAACGTCGCCGGCGCGCGCCCGGTGAGCACTGCGATCGCGTGCTCCAGCTGCGCGCGGGCGATGCCGACGTCCATGCGTTGCGCCTCGACGGTCAGCAGTTGCGCCTGCGCCTGCGCCACGTCGCCGCGCGTCGCGACGCCGGCCGAAAGACGGTCGCGCGTCAGTTGCAGCGAGCGTTGGTACGAGGAGACCGTCTCGCCGAGCAGCCTGCGCTGTGCATCGGCCACGCGCAGCTGGAAGTAGCTCTGCGCAATGAGCGCATGCGTGGACAGGCGCGCGGCGGCAAGCTCGGCGGCCCCGCCCTCGGCGCCGGCCTGCGCCGCAGCGACGCTCGCGCGCACGCGCCCCCAGAGGTCGGCCTCCCAGCTGGCCGATGCGTCGACGCCGAAGGCGTTGCCGGTGATCCCGCTCGCCGAACGGCCGCGGCTCGACGATGCGCCTGCCGAGACGGCCGGGTACAGCCCGGCGCGGGCGGCGACGACCGCTGCGCGTGCACTGCGCAGCCGGGCCTCGGCGATGCGCAGGTTCTGGTTCGCGCGGTCGGCGTCGGCAATCAGCGACTCGAGCACCGGATCGTCGAAGACCTCCCACGAGACCCTGGCGGCGTGCAGATCCGACTGCGCGGGTTGCCACACGCCGGTCGGTTGCGCTTCCTTGTACTCCGGCGGGACGACGATTGCCGGACGCTCGTATTCGGGTGCCGCCGCGCAGCCGGCGAGCAGCAGCGCCACCGCGCACAGCGCGAGCAGGCGCAGCGGGTGCGCGAAGGGCGTGCTCGATGCGCCGTCGGACGCGCGCCGGCGACGCGTCCATCGCTGCCGCAGCCGGTCTAGCGCAAGATAGACGACCGGCGTCGTGTACAGCGTGAGCAGCTGGCTCACCGCCAGCCCGCCGACGATCGCGATGCCCAGCGGCCTGCGCAGTTCGGCGCCGTCGCCGGCGCCCAGCGCCAGCGGCACCGCGCCGAGCATCGCCGCCACGGTCGTCATCAGGATCGGACGGAAGCGCAGCCGGCAGGCGCGGTGGATCGCCTCGCGCGGCGACAGGCCCTGCTCGCGCTCGGCGGCCAGCGCGAAGTCGATCAGGATGATCGCGTTCTTCTTCACGATGCCGATCAGCAGCAGCACGCCGATCAGCGCGATGACGCTGAACTCGGTGCCGGTGGCCATCAACGCGAGCAGCGCGCCGACGCCGGCCGACGGCAGCGTCGAGAGGATCGTGATCGGGTGCACAAGGCTCTCGTAGAGGATGCCGAGCACGAGATACACGGTGACGAGCGCGGCAAGGATCAGCAACGGCTGGTTGGCGACCGTTTTCCGGAACGCGCTCGCCGTGCCCTCGAATCCGTGCTGCAGCGTAGTCGGCGCGCCGATGCGCGCGATCGCGTCCTCGATCGCGTCGGTGGCCTGCGACAGCGAGACGCCCTCGGGCAGGCCGAAGGAAATCGTCGACGCGACGAATCCGGCATCGTGGCTGACGCCCAGCGGTGTCGTCGTCGGTTGCCAGCTGGCGAAAGTGGACAGCGGCACCGGCTCTCCGGCGGCGTTCAGCACGCTCAGCGTGCGCAGGTCCTGCGGACTGTCGCGGAACTGCGCGCCCACGTCGAGCACGACGTGGTACTGGTTCAGTGCCTCGTAGATCGTCGACACCTGTCGCTGTCCGTAGGCATCGTTGAGCAGGCTGGTGACCTGCCTCGGGCGAATGCCCAGGCGCGCCGCCGCGTCGCGGTCGATCGTCAGCGTGACCTGGCTGCCCTTGTCTTCGGCGTCGGTGTCGATGTCGACGAGTTGCGGCAGGCGGCTCATCGCATTGCGGATGCGCGGCTCCCACAGCCGCAACTCGTTCAGGTCGTCGCTCTTGAGCGTGTACTGGTAGGTCGAGCTGCTCTCGCGACCGCCCACGCGGATCTCGCTCTGCCCGACCATGTACAGTCGCGCGCCGGGTACCTTCGCCGACGCGCTGCGCAGCCGCGCGATCACCGCGTCGGTGCTTTCGCGCTGCGCCAGCGGCACCAGCGAGATGAACATCGACCCGCCGTTCAGCCGCGAACCGCCGGTGTAGCCGGTCACGTTGGCCACTGCCGGATCGCGACGAACGATGTCCATGAACGTGCGCAGCTTCTCCTGCATCGCGCTCGACGAGATGCTCTGGTCGCCGCGCACCGACGCGTAGATGCGGCCCGTGTCCTGCGCCGGAAAGAAGCCTTTCGGCACGATGGTGTACAGCCAGACGTTCAGCGCGATCGTCGCCGCGAGGACGAGCAGCATCGGCCAGCGATGGTCGAGCGCCCAGCCGACGCTGCGCGAATAGCCGGCAGCGGCGCGTTCGAAGCCGAGCCGCGCGAAGCGCGCGGGGCGCATCTCGCGCCCGCGCTCGGCTGCGTCGCGCTCGCGCGCGCGCTCCGAACCGAGGAAGCGCGCACCCAGCATCGGCGTCGTCGTCAGCGATACGACGAGCGAAATCAGGATCGCCACCGACAGCACGATGCCGAACTCGCGGAAATAGCGTCCGATCAGCCCGCCCATCGCGAGGATCGGGATGAACACGGCGATCAACGACAGGCTGATCGCGACGACCGTGAAGCCGACCTCGCGCACGCCGTGGATCGCGGCGTCGAAGCGCCCTTCTCCGGCCTCGCGCCGGCGCGCGATGTTCTCGACGACGACGATCGCATCGTCGACGACGAAGCCGGTGGCGATCGTCAGCGCCATCAGCGACAGGTTGTCCAGGCTGTAGCCGGCGAGGTACATCACGCCGAAGGTGCCGATCAGCGAAGTCGGCACCGCCACGGCGGGGATCAGCGTGGCGCGCGCGCTGCGCAGGAACAGGAACACCACCAGCACCACGAGCACGACCGACAGCACGAGCGTGCGCTGCACTTCGCGCAGCGACGCGCGGATCGTCGTCGTGCGGTCCATCGTCACGACGAGGTCCATCGCCGCCGGCGCCGACGCCTGCAACGACGGCATCAGTTCGTGGATGCGATCGACCGTCGCGATGATGTTCGCCGCCGGCTCGCGATAGGCAATCAGCAGCACCGACGGCCGCCCGTTGGCGAAACCCGACTGGCGCTCGTCCTCGATCGACTCGCGCACCCAGGCAACGTCGGAAAGCCGCACCGCCGCGCCGTTGCGCCAGGCGACGACGAGCGGGCGATAGTCGGCCGCCAGCCGCGACTGGTCGTTGGCCTCGATCTGCCAGCGCCGCGCGTCGTCGGCCACCGACCCCTTCGGGCGGTTCGCATTGGCATCGGAAATCGCCTGGCGCACCGCCTCGAGGCCGATGCCGTAGCGATCGAGCTGCAGCGGATTCACCGACACGCGCACCGCCGGCAGCGAGCTGCCGCCGACGACCACCTGTCCGACGCCCGCCACGCGCGACAGTTTCTGCGCGAGCACGGTGGACGCGACGTCGTAGATCTGGCCCTGCGTCATCGAGTCGGAAGTGAGCGCGATGATCAGGATCGGCGCTTCGGCCGGGTTCACCTTGCGGTAGGTCGGATTGCGCACCAGCCCCGAAGGCAGCGACGCGCGTGCGGCGTTGATCGCCGCCTGCACGTCGATCGCTGCCGACTCGATGCTGCGATCGAGCTCGAACTGCAGCACGATGCGCGTTTGCCCGAGCGAGTTGTACGAGGTCATCTCGGTGACGCCCGCGATCTTGCCGAGCGAACGCTCGAGCGGCGTGGCGACGGTGGCCGCCATCGTCTCCGGGTTCGCGCCCGGAAGCGACGCCGAGATCGAGATCGTCGGATAGTCCACCTGCGGCAGCGGCGCCACCGGCAGCATCGCGAGCGCGGCCAGGCCGGCGAGCACGATGGCCAGCGTCAGCAGCGTCGTCGCCACCGGGCGGCGCACGAAGGTCTCGAAGAATCCGCTCATCGGCTCACCGGGCGGCGCGGCCGCGGCGCGCGACCCAGCGCGCGGAGCGGTCGAAGGCGAGGTAGACGACGGGCGTGGTGAACAGCGTCAGCACCTGGCTGAGCAGCAGGCCGCCCACCATCGTGACGCCCAGCGGATGCCGAAGCTCGGAGCCCACGCCGGTGCCGAGCATCAGCGGCAGCGCCGACAGCAGCGCGGCGAGCGTGGTCATCAGGATCGGCCGGAAACGCAGCAGCGCCGCCTGGTAGATCGCTTCGCGCGGCGGCTTGCCTTCGATGCGTTCCGCGTCGAGCGCGAAGTCGATCATCAGGATCGCGTTCTTCTTCACGATGCCGATCAGCAGCACGATGCCGATCACGGCGACGATGCCGAGGTCGTTGCCCGACAGCATCAGCGCGAGCAGCGCGCCCACTCCCGCCGACGGCAGCGTCGAGAGGATCGTGATCGGGTGCACGTAGCTCTCGTAGAGCACGCCCAGCACGATGTACATCGTGACGAGCGCCGCGAGGATCAGCAGCACGGTACTGTCGAGCGAGGCCTGGAAGGCGAGCGCCGCGCCCTGGAAGCCGGTCTGCACGCTCGCCGGCAGCCCCAGCTCGCGCTCGGCAGCGTGCACCGCTTCGACCGCTTCGCCCAGCGACACGCCCGGCGCGAGGTTGAACGAGATCGTCGCCGACGGGAACTGCCCGAGATGGTGGATCGCGAGCATCGCCGGCCGCTCGACGACGTGCGCGATGCTCGACAGCGGCACCAGCGTGCCGTCGCGGCCGGTGACGCGGATCGCCGCGACGGCAGCGGGGCTCGATGAGTATTGCGGCTCCACCTCGAGCACGACGCGATACTGGTTCGCCTGCGTGAAGATCGTCGACACCTGGCGCTGGCCGAACGCGGTGTACAGCGCCTGGTCGATCGTCGCCATCGAAACGCCCAGGCGCGCGGCGGCGTCGCGGTCGATCTCGACGTACGCCTGCAGGCCGTTGTCCTGCAGGTCGCTGGCTACGTCGACGAGCTGCGGCAGTGCGCGCAGGCGCTCGACCAGGCGAGGAACCCACAGCGCGAGCCGCTGCGGATCGGGCTCTTCCAGCGTGAACTGGAACTGCGTGCGCGCCAGGCGATCCTCGATCGTGAGGTCCTGCACCGGCTGCAGGTACAGCGTGATGCCCGGCACTCCGGCCACGCGCTGCTGCAGGCGGCGGATGACGCCGACCGCGTCGAGATCGCGCTCGGCACGCGGCTTCAGGTCGATCAGCATGCGGCCCGTGTTCAGCGTGGGGTTCGCGCCGTCGACGCCGATGAACGACGTGAGGCTGTGCACCGCCGGGTCCTGCAGGATCGTGCGCGCGAGCTCGCGCTGGCGCTCGGCCATCGCCGGGAACGAGATCGACTGGCGCGCCTCGGAGACTCCCTGCAGCAGGCCGGTGTCCTGCACCGGGAAGAAGCCCTTCGGCACGACCAGGTACAGCAGCACGGTGAGCACGAGCGTGCCCACCGCGACGAGCAGCGTCGCCAACTGATGGTCGAGCACCCATGACAACCAGCGGCCGTAGCCGGCGACCAGTCGGTCGAACCAGCCGGCGCGGCGTGCCGCGGCCCCGCCTGCGCCTGCGGCGTCGTCGCCGCGAACGCCTGCGGCGTCGGCGGTGTCCTCGCCACGCCTGGCGCCGCGCAGCAGCCTCGCGCACATCATCGGCGTGAGCGTCAGCGACACGAAGGCCGAGATCAGGATCGCCACTGCCAGCGTGATCGCGAACTCGCGGAACAGCCGTCCGACGACTTCGCGCATGAACAGCAGCGGGATCAGCACCGCGATCAGCGACACCGTCAGCGACACGATCGTGAAGGCGATCTGCTTCGATCCCTTCAGCGCCGCCTCCAGCGGCGAGTCGCCTTCCTCGCGAAAGCGCGCGACGTTTTCGATCATCACGATCGCGTCGTCGACGACGAAACCGGTGGCGATGGTCAGCGCCATCAGCGTGAGGTTGTTCAGCGAGAAGCCGGCGAGGTACATCACGCCGAAGGTGCCGACCAGCGACAGCGGCACCGCCACCGCCGGGATGATGGTGGCCGGCACGCTGCGCAGGAACAGGAAGATCACCATCACGACCAGCGCGATGGCGAGCATCAGTTCGAACTGCACCGCGTCCACCGAAGCGCGGATCGTCACCGTGCGGTCACTGAGCACCTGCAGTTCGGCGGCGCCGGGCAGCGACGCACGCAGCGACGGCAGCAGCGCGTGCACGCGGTCGGCCACCTCGATCACGTTCGAGCCCGGCTGGCGCTGGATGTTCAGCACGATCGCCGGCTCGTCGTTCGCCCACGCGGCGAGCTGCGTGTTCTCCGCGCCTTCGTCGATGCGGGCGACGTCCGACAGGCGCAGCGGCGCGCCGTCGCGGTAGGCGAGCACGAGTGCGCGGTAGCCTTCGACCGCGCGGATCTGGTCGTTCGCGTCGATCGTCGCCGAGCGCTGCGGGCCGTCGAAGCTGCCTTTCGCCTGGTTCGAGTTGGCCGCGACGATCGCCGCGCGCACGTCTTCCACCGATAGTCCGGCGGCTGCGAGCGCCAGCGGGTCGATGCGCACGCGCATCGCCGGGCGCTGCCCGCCGCTGATGGACACGAGGCCGACGCCGGCCAGCTGCGAGATCTTCTGCGCGATGCGCGTCTCGACGAGATCCTGCAGGCGGGTGAGCGGAATCGTCTTCGACGTGATGCCCAGCGTGATCACCGGCGCGTCGGCCGGGTTCACCTTGCTGTAGATCGGCGGAGCGGGCAGGTCGTTGGGCAGCATCGACGTCGCCGCGTTGATCGCCGCCTGCACCTGCTGCTCGGCGACGTCGAGCGCCAGTGCGAGATCGAATTGCAGCGTGACGACCGATGCGCCGCCGGAGCTCGTCGACGACATCTGCTTCAGGCCCGGCATCTGGCCGAACTGCCGCTCGAGCGGTGCGGTGACCGACGAGGCCATCACCTCGGGGCTGGCGCCGGGATACAGCGTCGTGATCTGGATCGTGGGGTAGTCGACTTCGGGCAGCGCCGACAGCGGCAGCAGCCGGTAGCCGACCAGTCCGGCGAGCAGGATCGCGACCATCAGCAGCGTGGTCGCGACCGGGCGAAGGATGAACGGACGCGAAGGATTCAACGGCGGGCCGCTCCCGAGAACGCGTGACGCGCGGTTGCGCTTCGTCAGGACCGCCTGCCCGCCGTTCGGCGTCGCGGCTCGCCCGGCTGCGTTGCCGCGCGCTCGGCGGCTTCCTTGTCGATCGGTTCGACGCGCGCGCCGTCGCGCAGGTTGTCCACGCCGTCGACGACGACGCGCTCGCCCACCGACACGCCTTCGCGCACGACTACGCGCTGGCCGTCGGCGGGGCCGAGCGAAACGGGACGCAGCGCGACCGTGTCGCCTTGCTGCACGACATAGACGTAGGCGCCGGGCGCGCCGCGCTGCACCGCCGCGCTCGGAATCACGGTGGCGCCTTCGAGGGTGTCGATCTCCACGCGCACGTTGACGAACTGGTTCGGGAACAGCGCCATGTCGGCGTTGGCGAACTCGGCCTTCATCTTCAGCGTGCCGGTGGTCGTGTCGATCTGTTTGTCGAGCGTCGTGAGCCGGCCGCTGGCCAGCACTTCGCGCTGGTCGCGGGCGAGCGCCTCGACCTTCATCTCGCGACCGGCGCGATAGCGCTCGAGGATCGGTGCCAGGTCCTTCTCGGCGATCGAGAAGGTGACGCCGATCGGCTGGATCTGCGTGATCGTCACGATCCCGTTCGTGTCGCCCGCGCGCACCAGGTTGCCCGCGTCCACCAGACGCAGGCCGAGCCGGCCGGCGAAGGGCGCGGTGATGCGCGTGTAGCCGAGTTGCAGCCGCGCGTTGTCCACCTGCGCCTGGTCGGTCTTCAGCGCGCCCTCGTACTGCCGCACGAGCGCGGCCTGCGTGTCGAGCTGCTGTGCACTGGCCGCGTCCTGGCGTACCAGCGTACGGTAGCGCTCGAGGTCGACCTTCGCGTTCTCCAGCAGCGCCCGGTCGCGCGCGAGCTGGCCCTGCGCCTGCGCCAGCTGCACTTCGAAGGGCCGCGGGTCGATCTCGGCGAGAAGCTCTCCCGCCTTGACCAGCTGTCCTTCGCGGAAGGCGACGCGCAGCAGCTGGCCGTCGACCTGCGGTCGCACGACGACCGTGCGCAACGACGTGACGGTACCGAGCGCATCGCGAACGACCGGCACGTTCTCGCTCGCCGCGGCAACGACGGTGACCGGGAGCACGCGCGCCGCTTCGCTGCCGCGCGGGCCGCCGCCGGAGCCGCGACGCGCCCCCGGCGAGGCGGTTGCGGCGGCGCCGGCAGCGGGCGAAGTCGAAGCAGGGGACGCGGAGTCGCGCTGCTGCCACCGCCACCAGCCGAGCGCTCCGAGCAGCAGCAGGACGAGAACCAGCAGCACCGCCGGCCACGCCCGCTGCGCGGGCACGTCGCGCGGGCGCGGGTCGGTCGCGCGATCGTCGGGAGCGTCGGGCATCGGGCGAGGGGTCTCGTGCGTCTGCAGCCGGGTTGTCTGCGTGGCAGAATCCTCGATGGTACGTCGTGCCGGCAGCGGAGCAAGATGATGAATCTGGCGCACTGGCTCGAGCGCAGCGCGGCCGTCTTCGGCGATCGGCCTGCGCTCGCGTCGGGCCGTTCGGTCGCCGCCGGCTATCGGCATTTTGCGCAGTCGGCCGCACGCGGCGCGCAATGGCTGGCCGAGCAGGGATTGCAGCCCGGCGACCGCGTCGGCCTGTTCCTCGGCAACCACCCCGACTACCTGCGCCTGCTGTGGAGCGTGTGGTGGGCCGGAATGATCGCCGTACCGATCAACGCGCGCCTGCACGGCAGCGAAGCGGCGTTCATGCTGTCCGACTGCGCGGCCACGCTGTGCTTCGTCGATCCCAGCCACGCCGATGCGCTCTCCGGCTTCGTTCCCGGCGCCTGCCGCGTCATCGACGAGCACGGCTTCCTCGACGACCGCTCGCTCGCGCAGGCGCCGGTGGCGGCGCGCAGCGAGGACGACGACGCGTGGCTCTTCTACACCAGCGGCACCACCGGCAAGCCGAAGGGCGTGCGCCTGAGCGTGCGCAACCTGCGCTGGGCGACGATGGGCTACCTCGCCGAGGTGCAGGCGGTCGCGCCGGGCGACAGCTGCCTGCATCCGGCGCCGCTGTCGCACGGCTCGGGCATCTATCACCTGCCCTACGTGCTGTGCGGCGGCGTCAACGCGATCCCTTCGTCGGGCGGTTTCGACGGCGCCGAGATCGCGTCGCTCGCCGCGCATTGGCGCAACGCATCGTTCTTCGCCGCGCCGACGATGGTGCGGCGCCTGGTCGATTGGGCGCGCCGGCAGACGGCGCCGATCGACGGGCTCGCCACCATCGTCTACGGCGGCGGCCCGATGTACCTGGCCGACCTGCTCGAGGCGCGCGAAGTGCTCGGCCCGCACCTGGCGCAGATCTACGGGCAGGGCGAGAGCCCGATGACCATCACCGTGCTGCCGAAGCACGTGATCGAAGACCGCGAACATCCGCGCCGGATGGAGCGGCTGGCGTCGGTGGGCTACGCGCAGCCGATGGTGGAAGTCGCGATCCACGCCGACGACGGCACGCCGCTGGCCGTCGGCGAGCCCGGCGAAGTGTGCGTTCGCGGCGAAGTGGTGATGAAGGGCTACTGGGAGAAGCCGCACGCCACGGCCGAGGCGATCCGCGACGGATGGCTGCGCACCGGCGACATCGGTCGACTGGACGACGACGGCTTCCTCACGCTGCTCGATCGCAGCCGCGATCTCATCATCAGCGGCGGCACGAACATCTATCCGCGCGAGGTCGAGGAGGCGCTGCTGCGCCATCCGAGCGTCGCCGAGGCGAGCGTCATCGGCGTGCCGCATGCCGAATGGGGCGAGACCGTGGTGGCCTGGGTAGTGACGAGCGCGCCGGTCAGCGAGGCCGAACTCGACGCGCATTGCCTGGACAGCATCGCGCGCTTCAAGCGGCCGCGCCGCTACCGGTTCGTCGAGTCGCTGCCGAAGAACAATTACGGAAAGGTGCTCAAGACCGAGTTGCGCGAGCGCGAAGCGGCGCTGCCGGCCGAGGGTTGAGCGAGGAAGCGCTGCAGCGGCGTGCGCTTGGGCGCGCTGCTCGCGCCGCGACGCCCGGGTTCTCAGCCCACGTGCTTCGCGAAGAACTCCAGCGTCCGCTGTCGCGCGAGCGCGGATGCAGGCGCATCGTACGAAGCGCGCTGGTCGCAGTTGAAGCCGTGTCCTGCGTCGTAGAAATGCCCTGCGGCCGACGGATGCGCCTGCAGTACCGATCTTGCCTGCTCCGGAGACGGCGTGCGGTCGCGCTTGCCGAAATGGCAGAGCACGTGACACTTCGGCTGTTCGCCGACGAAGCTCGCGATGTTGCCCCCGTAGTACACGACCGCGCAGGCCAGGCCCTGGACGCGCGCGGCGGCCACCCAGGACATGGTGCCGCCCCAGCAGTAACCGACGATCCCCACGCGGCCGGCCGCCCCCGGCGCGGCGTCGCTGCCCGCGCCCGCGCCGCCCGCACCCGCCCCGCTCGCCACCTTCACCGTGGCGGCGAGGTCTCTCATCACGTCATCGACGCCGGCCTTCTGCGCCAGCGCGCGTCCGGCCTTGATGTCCTCGTCGTCGTAGCCGCGCTCGAAGCCCGGTTGCACGCGATCGAACAGCGCCGGTGCGATCGCGTGATAACCGTCGGCCGCGAAGCCGTCGGCGATCGAGCGGATGTGGCTGTTGACGCCGAAGATCTCCTGGATGACGACGATTGCGCCGCGCGCGGGCTTGTCCGGCGTGGCTTCCCAGGCGGGCAGGCGATACCCGTCTTCGGAGATCACTTCGATCCAGCGTCCCATCGCGTCCTCCTGCGTGGCAAGAGCCTCCTAGAAAAGCACCGAGCTGAGTCGGCGCCGCCATTCGGAAACGAGCTGCGGCTGCGCGGCCGCCTTCTCGAAACCCTCGATCATCGTCCTGCGGCCGACGTCGTCGCCGAACGCGCGGTCGCGGCGGACGATCTCGAGCAGCTGCTCGAAGGCCGGCGCCCAGTGCTTCTGCTCGATGTAGTGCTGCGCGAGCTCGAGCCGGGCAGCGAGGTCGCCCGGATCGTTGGCGACGCGATCGAGCAAGTCTTCGGACGGCGGCTGGAGACTCTCCTGCTGCTCGCGCTGCGCGCGCTCGATCAGTGCGACGACCTGCGGATCCTGCCGCGCGGCAGGCGAGACCAGCTCGAGCTGCGCATGCGCCGCGCCCGGATCCTTCTGCTGCAGCAGCAGCTGGGCATACATCAGCCGCGCGTTGTCGTTGCCGGCGTCCAGCGCGATCGCCTTCTTCAGGTGCTGCTCGGCCGCTTCGACCTCGCCGCGTTCGATCGCCTGCAGCGCCTGCTCGACCTCGGCGTCGCCCGGGTTGGGCAGCAGCCGGTCGATGAACTCGCGCAACTGCGTCTCGGGCACGACGCCCTGGAACTGGTCGACCGGCTGGCCGTTGACGATGCCGAAGACGGTCGGGATCGAGCGGATGCGGAAATGCTGTGCGAGCTCCGGCTGCGCGTCGGTGTCGACCTTCACCAGCACGAAGCGGCCGCCGTATTGCTGCTCGAGCCGCTCGAGCATCGGACCGAGCGTCTTGCACGGGCCGCACCACGGCGCCCAGAAGTCGAGCACGACCGGCGTGCGCATCGACGTGTCGAGCACGTCGGCCTGGAATCGTTCGATCGTCGTCTCGATCATCGTCGTCGTCCGTGAAACGTGCGCATGCGCTGCGACATCATTGCGACACGCGGGTCGTGCCGCGTGCCGGGTCGGTGATGATGCGAACTCGCTGCCCCGGCGCGAACTGCTCGCCGCCGGCCTCCTGGACCACGGCGAAGGTGTTCCCGCTGTCGGTGCGCACGGTGATCTCGAGCGCTTGCCGGTTGCTCAGCGACTGCTCCGCATGACTGCCGAGCACCCCGCCGGCCACCGCGCCGAGCACGCCGGCGACGATGCTGCCCTTGCCGCCGCCGACGTTGGAGCCGGCCACGCCGCCGACCACGGCTCCGGCGCCCGCGCCGACGTTCGTCGGCTGGTCGCGCTCGAGGCGTACTTCGCGGATCGCCTGGATGACGCCGGTCTGCACCTGCATCGGCCGGCGTGCCTCGCTGGCGGTGTACGTGTGCCCTGCGGTCGACGGCGCCGCGCAGCCGGCGAGCAGTGCGGCCGTGGCGACGAGCGCGCAGCCCACCATTTTGTAGCGCATGCGAATTCCTTCCCTGCTCGAGAGAAATCGTTGATTCGGAAAGCCGATTATGTCAGGCGCCGCCGCGGGGGCGCGCAGCAGCCCCGCGGCGGGTCGCGTCGCGCTGCGCGACGATGGTGAAGCCTGCGCGCCGACGCTACGGAACTGCGCTGGATACGGAGACTGCGGTGGCGGCCGCAGGCGCGGCGGCGAGCACCGACGCTTCGCGCAGCTCGGAGCCGGCCATCACGAGGCCGAGAACGAGCGCGATCGGCGCGGCGGCCTGCGCACAGGCGTAGAGGAACTGGTTGCGGGTTTCGCGGTTGCGGAGAAACGCAAGGAAGATCGTATCGACCGGGCGCCTTGCGTTGTCCCCGTGCTGGGAAGCACGGATCGACATGGGGACACCTCTGGAGAGAGACGGCCGCGGCAACCTTCACCGGCGCGAACCCGAGCCGGCTCGTCAGGGCTGCGACCTGTTGTAATCATACCACAGCCGCTTCCATCCACGGCCTTCACGCCCCAAGCGACGGCAGCTGCCCGCGTGCTGCACAATGGATGCAAGGCCCCGGCGCGACGGAGGTCGCCACCCCGATGGAATCGCCGACTGCAACAGTGAGCATCCTCGTGCTCGACGCGAGCGGCACGCCGCGTCGCTGGATCGGCATCGAGGACGCGGTCGGCTACTACTACAAGGAGCAGGTCGCCTGGGACCTCGGCCGGCACGAGTTCACGCTGCACGGCGGAACCTGTCGAGCGACCGGCCTGCGCTCGATGCTCACGCTGCGCTCGATCGTCGCCGTGCGCGGCGATTCGTCGCGACGTACGCGTTTCCATCCGGTGCCCGCGCTGACGAGGGAGATGCTGTTCGCGCGCGACCGCTTCGTCTGCGCGTATTGCGGCGGGCGCTTCCGGCCCAGCGAACTGACCTGCGAGCACGTGAAGCCGCAGAGCCGCGGAGGCCGCGACACGTGGACGAACCTGGTCAGCGCCTGCAAGCCCTGCAACCTGCGCAAGGGGGATCGCACGCCCGAGCAGGCGCGCATGCCGCTGCTGTACGTGCCCTACGTGCCGAACCTGCACGAGGGCTTCATCCTGCGCAACCGGCGCATCCTGGCCGACCAGATGGAGTTCCTGATGGCCGGCGTGCCGCGGCACTCGCGCCTGCACGAGGCGGAGCAGAAGCTGCCGGCGTAGCCTGCATCGCGCACGGCGTGCGCCTGGGGAATCGAGCTGCGCGCCGGCGAGATTGCGCCGCGTGGGCTGCGCTGCCTTACACGCCCAGCGTCGCCGCTTCGTCGCTGAGCGACGCGATCGGCGGCCCTGCCGGGCTCGCTGCCGACTCGCGCAGCAGGCGCCGCACGAGTCGCGCAAGGCGCGCGTCGCGCACTCCGCGCGCCTCGAGCGCCTGCCACGTATTGATCGCATATTCGCGATTCGCTCCCCGCCGCCCGCGGCACATCTGCAGGCGGCGCAGGATCTCGTCATCCGACAGGCGCGCGTAACTCGGCCGCGCACGATCCGCAGCAAAAGTGAGCGCCTGCACGCTCGTGCCGGTGCCAAGTCGCACTTCGGTGACGAACGCCCGGTACACGCGCGTCTCCCAATCGGGAATCTCGCGTTCGTACAGATGGCGGATCGCATCTTCGCGGCTTTCGTCGCGCAGCCGATACGCGATGCCGACGCAACTGCCGCCGCGATCGAGACCCAGCACGACGCCGGGTTCGTCTGCCGTGCCGCGGTAGCGCGTCGAGCTGACGCAGAACGAACGGTGCCAGCCGTGCAGGCGCGCGAGGCTCGCCTGCTCGTACTCGATCTCCGGATTCCAGATCAGCGAGCCGTAGCCGAAGACCCAATCGACGTCGAAGGCGGGACTGCTCATTCTGCGGGCATGGTAGCGCGCGGCACGCGCGCGCTCGCCGCCGCGTGTCGGAAAAAGCGGTCGCGCGCCTTCCGCGGTGCTGCCTTTCGCCTACCGGATGCGCACGTCGATCGACGGCAGCCCGTCGACGGTGCCGTGCAGCCGGTCGCCGCGACCGACCGCCGCCACCCCCTCCGGCGTGCCCGTCATGATCAGGTCGCCCGGCGCGAGCGTCCATGCATTCGACAGGTGCTCGATCACCTCGCCGATGCTCCAGATCAGCTGCGAGATGTCGCTGCGCTGGCGCGGCTGGCCGTTGACCTCGAGCGCGATCGTCGCGTGAGCGATGTCGCCGGCGTCCTTCGCCGGCGTGATCGCGCCGACCGGCGCCGACTGGTCGAAGGCCTTGCCGATGCACCACGGACGGCCCTGCTTCTTCATGTCGGCCTGCAGGTCGCGGCGCGTCATGTCGAGGCCGACCGCATAGCCGTACACATGGCGCAGCGCGTCGGCGGCGCGAATCTGCCTGCCGCCTTCGCCGATGGCGACGACGAGTTCGATTTCGTGGTGCAGGTCCTTGGTGAGCGGCGGGTAGTCGATCTCGATCGCTTCGCCGGCGGGTGCCGGCACCACCGCGTCGGCCGGCTTCAGGAAGAAGAACGGCGGCTCGCGCCCGCTGAAGCCCATCTCCTGCGCATGCGCGGCGTAATTGCGGCCGACGCAATAGACGCGGCGCACGGGATAGCGCGCGTCGCTGCCGACGACGGGAAGCGACACGGTGGGAGTCGCCGGTACGACGTAGTTGCTCAAGGGGTGCTCCTTGTCGATTCGCGGGTCTTCAACCGCGGGGGCCGTCGAGCTTTTCCTCGCGATGCATCGCCAGCGCCTCGTGGATCGGGCGGTCGGAGAAGCTGAAGAGCACGGTGTCCGCGCTCGTCGACCATCGGCAGACGTGCCACGACGGTACGACGAAATGGTCGCGCGGTCCGAACTCCAGCAACGTGGGCGCGCCCGCGCCGGGTCGTTCGATCGTCGCGCGGCCGCGGCCCTCGACGACGCTGTAGACGATGCCGTCGGTCTGCCGCCACGGTTTTCCTTCGAAGCCCGCCGGCAGCAATTGCAGGAACGCGCCGATCGTCGGCATCGGCCAGCCGCCGGTGGCCGGGTTCAGGTAGCGCATCTTCGTTCCCTGCCACGCGTCGAGCGGCGCGTCGCGGCGCAGGCGATCGAGCGCGGCGCGCGAGCGTGCATACGGATACGTGAACAGCGGCGAGGCGGCGCCATGCGGCCGGGCACCGGCGTCGCCCGGCATCGGCGCCAGGTTCTCGCCGAAGCGAGCGAGGTTGGTGCCTTCGTCGCGCTCGACCGGCTGCTGCCTTTCCGGGAAGTCTTCGGCGAAGCCCGCGTCGAGCAGGCGCACGACGGGGATGTCGAGGCCGTCGAGCCAGACCACCGGCGTTGCCGATTCGTTGCCGTGATCGTGGAAGGTCCAGCTCGGCGTGATGATGAAATCGCCCGGATGCATCGTGCTGCGCTCGCCGTTCACCGCGGTGAACGCGCCCTCGCCTTCCACCACGAAGCGCAGTGCAGTCGCCACGTGGCGGTGGCTCGGCGCGACTTCGCCGGGCAGGATCAGCTGCAGCCCGGCGTACAGCGACTGCGTGATCGCCGACTGGCCCGGAATGCCCGGGTTCTCGAGGATCAGCACGCGACGCACCGCCTCCTCGGCGGAGATGACTTCGCCGGCGCGCGCGAGAAACGGGCGCACTTCGTCGTAGCGCCAGAGCGCGGGTACGCACGGCGACGCCGGGCTCTTCGGCACGAGCGCATGCAGCGACTCCCACAGCGGCGCGAGGTTCGCCGGGCGCATGTCGTCATACAGCCGCTCGCGCGCGGCGCGCGCGTCGTTCCTCGTGGCTTCGTTCATCGCGATTCTCCTTCGGACGACATTGCGCCTGCGATCATTGCCGCGCGCTCTTCGTTCGCGCTCGCGTTTCCGGCAGGCCGTCTGCAATTCGTTGCGCGGACGCGCCGGCGCGCGCGCGACAGCTCGTTATTGCACTGTCGATTTCGACGAGCCGACGATGCCGGGTACGGCAGCAAGGGAATTCGCTTCGAGCGCGGCGACGACAAAGCGATCGTCGCGTCGTCCGCTACCGGCTGCGTCGCGTGCGTCCGGGCGATGCAGTCGAGGAAGCGGCCGGCCTATTCGCGGCGCTGGACACGGCCTTGGTCCCAGCCGCTTTCGCCGGCTTCTTCGCGACCTTCTTCGTGGCTTTCCTGGCCGCTTTCTTCGCGCCCTCACCCGGCTGCGCCCGGGTGGCTGCTGCTTTGCCTGCCGTCTTCGCCGCCCTCACGGAGATCTCGTCCTGCGGCTCGCTCGCCGCGTGCGCGCTCGCGCCCGCCGTGCGTGCGCCGGTCTTGCGCGCTGCCGGCGCCGCTTCCGCCCCGGCTTTCGCGGCGGTCTTCTTCGCCGCCCTCGGTTCGAAGGCGAAGCCGACCTTGCCGCCGGGGTCGAGCACGAGGTACGCCTTGAACTTGCGCCGCGTGCGCGACGAAACGAAATCGGTGAGCAGGTCGGTGCGGCCCTCGGCCAGCAGCTTGCGCATCTGTGCGGGCGCGACTTCCTGCTGCAGGATGATCTTGCCGCTGCGGAAGTCGCAGTGCTTGCCGGGCCCGACCGCGTTCTCGCAGACGTAGCTCATGCCGTGTTCGAACACGCGTCCGCGGCACTTCGGACAGGCGCCCAGCGGCTCCTGGCCGGAGAAGTCCACTGCTGCGCCGTCGTCGTCGCCGGCGCCTGCCTGGCCGAAATCGAATTCGAGCTTGTGCTCGTCGTTCAGCTTCACGATCGCCGCGAACGGGCGCCCGAGCCGACTGCGGAATCCCTGCAGCGGACCGATCGTGCGCTCGCGCAGCAACTGCTCGGCCTCGGCGACTTCGAGCTGGCGCCCGCCGGGAATCTTCGTGATCGAGAAGTCGCAGCGGGTGCAGGCGAAGCGCTTGTAGTTTTCCTTTACGGTGCCGCCGCAGTTCGGGCAGGGCGTGGACAGCGTTTCGTAGTCGCCCGGCACGTCGACGGTGTCGCGGCTCTTCGCGCGCTCGACGATCTTGCGCGTCATCTCGGCGATCTCGCGCATGAACTCGTCGCGCTCGAGTCGGCCGCGCTCGATCTGCGAAAGCTTGTACTCCCATTCACCGGTGAGTTCGGGCGCGGTGAGCTCGTCGACTTCCAGTCCGCGCAGCAGGCGAACCAACTGGAACGCCTTGGTCGTCGGGATGAGCTCGCGGCCTTCGCGCACGAGGTAGTTCTCGGTGATCAGACCTTCGATGATCGCCGCCCGCGTGGCCGGCGTTCCCAGGCCCTTGGCCTGCATCGCCTCGCGCAGTTCGTCGTCGTCGATCAGCTTGCCGGCGCCCTCCATCGCCGACAGCAGCGTCGCCTCGGTGTAGCGCGCCGGCGGTTTCGTGGCCAGCGCGCGCGCCTCGATCGATTCGGTGCGCACGCGTTCGCCGGACTCGATCGGCACGAGCGTGTCGTCCTTGCCTTCGCGCCCGTGCACGGCGAGCCAGCCCGGGTTCACCAGCACGCGGCCTTCGGTCTTGAACGACTCGCCTTCGACGACGGTGATGCGCGTCGTGTTCAGGTATTCGGCCGGCGGGAAGAACACGGCGAGGAAGCGGCGCACGACGAGATCGTAGATGCGCTGCTCGGCGTCGGACAGTGCACCGGCGCGCGGCGCCTGCATCGTAGGGATGATCGCGAAGTGGTCCGACACCTTCGTGTTGTCGAAGATGCGCTTGTTCGGCTTGACCCAGCCGCCGGCGGCGATCTGCTTCGCGAAGCCGGCGTAGGCGCGTTCGCCCTCGAGCACGCCGAGCGTCTCGCGTACGCCGGGCAGGTAGTCTTCGGGCAACGCGCGCGAGTCGGTGCGCGGATAGGTGAGCACCTTGTGCCGCTCGTACAGCGCCTGCGCGATCGACAGCGTGGTGCGCGCCGAGTAGCCGAAGCGCGAGTTCGCCTCGCGCTGCAGGCTGGTGAGATCGAAGAGCGCGGGCGACAACTGCGTGCTCGGCTTCGTCTCCTCGGTGACGGTGCCTGTCCTGCCGCCACAGCGCTGGACGATCGCCTCGGCGCGCTCGCGCTGCCAGATGCGCTCGGCGCGCGCGTCGGGCGCGTCTTCGCTGCGCCTGAAGCCGGGATCGAACCACCGTGCATCGTAGGCGCCGGCCTTCGCGCCGAACGTGGCGTGCACCTCGAAATAGTCCTTCGGCACGAAGCGCTTGATGCGTTCCTCGCGCTCGACGACGATGGTCAGGGTGGGTGTCTGCACGCGCCCGACGGTGGTCTTGTAGAAGCCGCCGTCGCGCGAGTTGAACGCGGTCATCGCGCGCGTGCCGTTGATGCCCACCAGCCAGTCGGCCTCCGAGCGGCTGCGCGCCGCGTCGGCCAGCGGCAGCATCTGCGTGTCGCTGCGCAGGTTGCCGAAGGCGTCGCGGATCGCCGCCGGCGTCATCGACTGCAGCCAGAGCCGCTGCACCGGCTGCTTCGCCTTCGTGTGCTGGACGATCAGCCGGAAGATCAGCTCGCCCTCGCGACCGGCGTCGCAGGCGTTGATCAGCCGATCGACGTCCTTGCGTCGGATCAGCTTCGCCAGCAGCTTCAGCCGATCCTCGCTCTTGGCGATCGGCTGGACGTCGAAGTGCGGTGGAATGACCGGCAGGTGCGCAAAAGACCACTTTCCGCGCTTGACCTCGAACTGCTCGGGAACGGCGATCTCGACCAGGTGCCCGACCGCCGACGACAGCACGTACTCTTCGCTCTCGAAGTAGTCGCCGTGCCGCGTGAAGCCGCCGAGCGCGCGCGCGATGTCGGCTGCGACGGACGGCTTCTCGGCGATGATCAGGGCTTTGCTCATGGGGGCGCCATCATAAGTGGCGACTAACGGCCGGTGCAACAAGTCATCCGGATCGGCCGTTCGGCGCGCTGCCGACGCGGTTTCGTGCAAGACTGACGCGCGGGCGCGCGCCGTCCGGGCCGCGCGCCTGCCGGCTGGCGCGGGCCGGGTCCACGGCATGCACGCTCATCGGCTGGTGCCCGGTCGGGCCCGCGCGTAGCGTCCGTCGTCCCATCGCTGTACCTTCCCCGCGAGCTCCAGTGCGAGCAGCGCCTCGGCGACCTCGCCGGCGGCGAGTGCGCAGCGGCCGATCAGCGTGTCGATGTCGGTCGGATCCCAGCCGAGCGCCTTCAGCAGGATGCGCTCCACCGGGCTGGCCGCGGCGCAATCGTCGAACGCGTCGTCGTACTGCGCGGGCGCGTTCCGCGGGGTGCCGCTTTCCCCGCGCATCTGTCCGCGCAGTTCCGCCATCACATCCTCTGCCGACTCGACGAGCTTCGCCCCTTCCCGGATCAGTCGATGACAGCCGCGAGCCACCGGCGAGTGGATCGACCCGGGGATCGCCATCACCTCGCGCCCGCACTCGGCCGCGTGCCGCGCGGTGATCAGCGAACCGGAATGCGGGGCTGCCTCGACGACGAGCACGCCGAGCGACAACCCGGCGATGATCCGGTTGCGACGAGGAAAGTTGGCGCGCTGTACTTCGGTGCCGAGCGGCAGCTCGGAAACGATCGCGCCCCGCCGGGCGATCGCGTGCGCGAGCGGGCGGTGCGCCGCCGGGTAGACCCGATCGACGCCGGTGCCGACCACTGCGATCGTGCCGGCGCGTCCCTCGAGCGCTCCGCGATGCGCAGCGGCGTCGATGCCGCGCGCCAGTCCGCTGCAGACGGCGAGACCTTCGTCGGCCACGGCGCGCGCGAAATCGCGCGCGTTCTCCTCGCCGGCCGGCGTGGCGTGTCGGCTGCCGACGATGGCGAGCAGGTCGCCCGACAGAGCGTCGGGCAAGCCGCGCACGTACAGCAGCGGCGGCGGGTCGGCGATCTGCAGCAGCGGTTTCGGGTAGCGCGGATCGGCGAGCGTGAGCAGGTGGCTGTGCTCGCCGTTCGCCCAGTCGAGCGCGGCGGCGACCTTCGCTTCGCGCTCGTCGTCGTCGGCAAGCAGCGCGCCGGCGCGCGTTGCATCGAGTACGGCGGCGACGCGCGTGCGGCCGGCGCGGAAGACGTCCTCGGGAAGTCCGAAGGCTTCGAGCAGGCGCCGCACGGCAGCCGGTCCGATGCCCGGAGTAAGCGTCATCCGCAGCCACCACGCGTGTTCGTCGCGCGCTACGGCGTCCAGCGGCAAGCCGAGTCTCCTTTCCGGCGCGCAGCAGTTGCAGGCCTTGCGCAGTTCCCATCGGAGCCGCCCGGTCGTCTGCCGCGCACGAGCCGGCCGGCGGCCCCCGCAACGAAAGCGCCGCGCTCGAGGCGCGGCGCGTTCACCGGGGTGCGAGCGGAATCAGGGGTTCGCGACGTCGTCGCCGACGGCGATCGGCTGCGAGGCGCTCATCACGAGCCCGTAGGCGATCTTATCGAAGACGCGGAAGACGAGAAGATGGCCGATCGGCTCGTCCGGAAGGACGACCTTCTCGTGGCCGGGCGCGGTGCGATCGGTGATCGTCGCACCCCGGTGCTCGATGCCGAGCACGTGGCCGACCTCGATGCCGTTCTCCTTGCCCACGTTCACCGCGACGACGCTGTTGCGGCCCACCTGCGTGACGCCGCGATAGACGGCGACGATGCGGCCCGACACCGTCGAATCCGGTGGGCGCGGCGCGTAGACCATCGGCAGCGCGCGCTCGGCCGGCATCAGGCGATCGCCCGGGCCGACCTCCTCGTTGGTCGCGACCACGCGCAGCGATGCCGGATCGCCCGCGCGCTCGAGCTTGCCGGTGCCGAGGAACAGCGCCTCCCAGGCGATCGGCTTGCGCGTGTCCGGATCGAGCAGCGGCTTGGCCGACCGATAGATATGCCATTCCGTGGTCTTCGGCTGATCGATGCCGCGCACGTAGGCGAGCTCGCCGCGGCCGAGGAACACGCGTCCCTCCTGCGTTGCGACGATGCGCGGATGCGACGCGAGCCCGTGCTCGTCGACTACCAGCGGGCGATTCAGGAAGGCCTCGATGTCGGTCGAGCTGATCGTCGGAATCGCCTCGCGCTCGAGCGGCGCGGTGCGCACTCGCGGACTGAGTTTCTCGACGGGAAGATTGCCGCCGGCGCCCGATCCGCCGGCACCCACGGAGCGCGCCAGGCGCAGTCGCGGCGTCGCACCGCTGCGGTCGAGCAGGATGACGTCGCCCGGATAGATCCAGTGCGGATCGCGGATCTCCTCGCGGTTCAGGTCCCAGATTTCCGGCCAGCGCCACGGCTTCTGCGGGAAGCGCGCGGAGATGTCCCTCAGCGTGTCGCCCTTGACGACGACGTAGCGATCGGGCGCGTCCTTCGCGATCTCGAGCGGCGCGGTGGCCGGCTGTGCGAATGCCAGCCCGGCCGCGCAGGCGAGCCCCGCGACAGCCAGTGTCAGAAACTGCACGGAGAGCTTTCTCATGAGCGCGCGTGCCTGCGAACGTGTGGGATACTCGACCAGGAGGGTTGATCGAGTCGCATTCGCCCCGAAATCAGCCTCGTAGTCAGTTTTGCTTTCTGCCGCCACTGTATCGGCGTCGTCCGCATCCCGCGACCCGAGCCTACCGGCGGTCGCAATTCACCGATGGCCGTATTGGACATTCTTCGCTATCCCGATCCCCGGCTGCAGCGGGTCGCCAAACCCGTGCGCGAGGTGGACGAGCGCATTCGCACGCTCGTGCGCGACATGGCCGAAACCATGTACGCGGCGCCCGGCATCGGGCTTGCCGCCACGCAGGTGGACGTGCACGAGCGCGTGATCGTGCTCGACGTCTCCGACGCGCGAGACGAGCTGCGGGTGTTCATCAACCCCGAGATCGTCTCGGCGAGCGACGAGACGAAAGTGTTCGAGGAGGGGTGCCTCTCGGTGCCCGGCATCTACGACGAGGTGGAGCGACCCGATCGCGTCACCGTGCGTGCGCTCGACGAGAACGGCAAGCCCTTCGAACTCGCGGCCGACGGCCTGCTCGCCGTCTGCGTGCAGCACGAGATCGACCACCTGAACGGCCGCGTCTTCGTGCAGTACCTGTCGCGGCTGAAGCAGTCGCGCATCCGCAGCCGGCTGCTGAAGGCCGAACGCGTCGACGCGTAGGAGGCTCGGCGCGGCAACGCGCGGCCTGCGTGGCGCAACCCATTTGCCGTTCCTCGATGCTGCGCCTGGTCTTCGCCGGTACGCCCGATTTCGCCGCCGAGGCACTCGCCGCGCTGCACGGCGCGGGGCACGAGATCGTCCTCGTGCTCACGCGCCCGGACCAGCCTGCCGGGCGCGGGCAGGCGTTGCGCGACAGCCCGGTCAAGCGCCTGGCGCTGGCTTGCGGCCTGCCGCTCGAGCAGCCGCGCACGCTGCGCGATCCCTCGCTGCACGAACGGCTGCGCGCGCTCGACGCCGATGCGATGATCGTCGCCGCCTACGGCGCGATCCTGCCCGCGGAAGTGCTCGCCATCCCGCGCCACGGCTGCCTGAACATCCACGCGTCGCTGCTGCCGCGCTGGCGGGGCGCCGCGCCGATCCAGCGCGCGATCGAGGCGGGCGACGCCGAGACCGGCGTGACGATCATGCAGATGGACGAGGGGCTCGACACCGGCGCGATGCTGCTCGTCGTGCGAACGCCGATCGCCGCCGACGACACCGGAGGCAGCGTGCACGACCGGCTCGCGGCGCTGGGCGCGCGCGCAATCGTCGATGCGCTCGCTGCGCTCGGACGAGGCGAGCTGATCGCGACGCCGCAGCCCGAAGAAGGCGTCACCTACGCGCGCAAGCTCACGCGCGACGACGCTGCGATCGACTGGACGATGCCGGCGAGAAGCATCGTCGACCGGGTGCGTGCCTTCGACCCGGCGCCGGGGGCTACGGCGCGGCTCGACGGCGCGGCCGGGACGACGATCAAGGTGTGGCGTGCGGCGCGATGGAGCGCCGGGGATGCGGGCGCGGCCGGGCCGGGTGCAGTGAGCCTCCCCGCGGCCAGCGCCGCGAGCCACTACGCGCCCGGCGCCGTGCTCGACATACCGGGACGCATCGTCGTCGTCTGCGGCGACGGTGCCGTCGAGTTGCTCGAATTGCAGAGGCCCGGGAGCCGACGGCTCGCGGTCGGCGAGTTCCTGCGAGGGTACCCGGTGGCGGCGGGTGCGAGCTTCGCGCAGCGCTCGGCGCCTTGAGCGCAAGGTTCGGCGGCGGCTTGCGCGCCATTCGGCCGGCGCAACCGGCAACGGGCGGCCTCCGGCGCCCAACAGCCAAGGCTCGCGCCACCCCCTACCCTTCGCAACCGCTAAAGTACGTTGGCGGGCCCTTGCAAGGCGCGCCTGCCGCCCCGATATCCGACCGGCCGGGCGCCTGACTCGCGTCGGCGAAACGAGGAGCGACGTACACAAATGTTCAACTGGTTGAAGACCGGCATCCTGATGGCCGGGATCATGGCGCTGTTCGGCGCCGTGGGATCGATCATCGGCGGCCGCGAAGGCATGTTGCTGGCGCTCGGCTTCGGGCTGATCAGCAACTTCTTCGCGTACTGGTTCTCCGACAAGCTGGTGCTGCGCATGTACCGGGCGCGCGAGGTGGACGAGACGAGCGCGCCGCAGTTCTACCGGATGGTGCAGGAGCTCGCTCAGAAGGCGCAGCTCCCGATGCCGCGCGTCTACCTGATCGACGAAGACGCGCCGAACGCCTTTGCCACCGGGCGCAATCCGCAGAACGCCGCGGTGGCCGCCACCACCGGCATCCTGCGCGTGCTCGATGCGCGCGAACTGCGCGGCGTCATGGCGCACGAGCTGTCGCACGTGAAGCACCGCGACATCCTGATCTCGACGATTTCCGCGACGCTCGCCGGCGCGATCTCCGCGCTTGCGAATTTCGCGATGTTCTTCGGCGGCCGCGACAGCGAAGGCCGTTCGAACCCGGTGGCGTCGATCGCCGTCGCGATTCTCGCGCCGATCGCCGCGATGCTGATCCAGATGGCGATCTCGCGCGCCCGCGAGTTCGAGGCCGACCGCCGCGGCGCGGAAATTTCCGGCGACCCGCGGGCGCTGGCGTCGGCGCTCGAGAAGATCGACCGCTACGCGCGCGGCATTCCGCTCGAGACGGCCGAGCGCCACCCTGAAACCGCGCAGATGATGATCATGAATCCGCTGTCGGGCGGCGGACTGCGCGGCATGTTTTCCACGCACCCCGATACCGCCGAGCGCATTCGTCGACTGCTGGCGATGCCGGCTGGAGTCGCTGCGAGAGTGTGAGCGAACACTCGCGCCAGAAGAGCCGACAAGGAGAGGCGACGCCGGGCGATTCGCAGCGTTCGACGGCCGCGGAAGGCGGCCGCGCCCGGCGAACGATGCACGCCGAACGCGCCAGCGGCCGGCGTTCGCCCGACGAGACCGGCGGCGACCGGCGCCCGCTGCGCGTCGAAGACGCCGGCGCCCACCGCGCCGCACTTTCCCGCGAACTCGATTGCGCCGCCCGCGCAATCGAAGCGCTCGTCGCCGGCCGCTCGCTTCCCGACGCGCTCGACGAGGCGATCGCAGCCGAGTCTGCCCGGGCGCCTCTTCCCGCTGCGTCGCACGCGGCGATCCGCGACCTCGCCTATCGCAGTTGCCGCGAGTTGGGGCTCGTTCGCGAGCTGGCCCGCGCCCTGAACGCGCGCGAACCGGCGCCCGCACTCGTTGCGCTGCAATGGGTGGCGCTCGCGCAGCTCGTCGAATCGATTCGAGCCGATGCGGTCGTCGTCGACCAGGCGGTGCGGGCCGCACACGCGATGCCCGGCGGCCCGCAGGTCGCCGGCTTCCTGAATGCGACGCTGCGCCGCTTCGTGCGAGAACGCGACGAGCGACTGCAGGCGGCCCGGCGCAAGCCCGAAGCGCACTGGAACCACCCCGGCTGGTGGATCGACCGCCTGCGTCGCGCCTGGCCGGAGCGCTGGCAGCAGATCCTCGAGGTCGGCAACGGCGCACCGCCGATGACGTTGCGCGTGAACCGCCGCCAGGCCAGTGCAACCGACTACCTGTCCCGCCTGCACCAACAAGGTGTCGCCGCACGCTGCGTAGGCGACCAGGCGATCGTTCTCGACCGCGCCGTGCCGGTCGGCACGCTGCCCGGTTGGCACGATGGCACTGTCACCGTTCAGGACGCCGCTGCTCAGCTTGCCGCGTCATTCCTGGATCCTCGCGATGGTGAGCGCTTGCTCGACGCCTGCGCCGCCCCCGGCGGCAAGACCACGCATCTGCTCGAGTTGGCCGACGTAGACCTCACCGCGCTCGATATCGACGCCGCCCGCCTGCGCAGCGTCCGTGAAAACCTCGAGCGCCTCGGCTTCGCGGGTCCGCGCTCGGGCTCGGCAAGCGCATTCGCGCCCGCCCGCCCGCCGACGCTGGTCGCCGGCGATGCCAGCCGCCCGGCCGACTGGTGGGACGGCCGTCCCTTCGATCGCATCCTCCTCGACGCTCCGTGCACCGCCTCCGGCATCGTTCGTCGGCACCCGGACGTGCGCTGGCTGCGCCGCCGTAGCGATCTCGCGACACTGGCGCGACGCCAGTCGGAAATCCTCCAGGCGCTTTGGCCGGTGCTCGGCACGGGTGGTAAATTGCTCTACACCACGTGCTCCGTCTTTCCCGAGGAAGGTGAAGAAGTAATCACTGGCTTTCTGGAAAAGCAGCAGGATGCATCGAGACTGCCCCTGCAGCGGCGCTTCGACGGGTGCACGCCGGAACCGGTGTCGACGCTGCTTCCGGTCGCCACCGCCACTCGCGACCACGACGGATTCTTCTTCGCCCTGCTGGAAAAACGCCCTTGATCGCCCGTCTCGCCCTGGCGCTGGTGCTCGTGCTGGTGGCCACGCTGTGCGGACCGGTGCCGGCGGCGCGGGCGGCCGATGAGGCGAATTTCGCCCGTCCGCGCCTCGAACTCGACGCGGCATCGAACAGCTGGATGCTGTCGGGCGACTTCGAAGTGCCGCTCACCCGTTCGCTGGAAGAGGCCGTGCGGCGCGGGGTTCCGCTGTATTTCGTCCTCGAGTTCGAACTCATCCGTCCGCGCTGGTGGTGGACCGACGAGACGGTGGTGCAGCGCTCGGTCGTCTATCGACTCGCGTACCACGCGCTCACGCGCCAGTACCGGCTCAATTTCGACGGCCTGACGCAGACCTGGGACACGCTTTCCGACGCGACGCAGGCGATGAGCCGCGTTCGCCACTGGCGCGTCTTCGACGCCTCGGTCGTCAAGCCGGGGACGCAATACGACGCTCGGGTACGCTTGAGGCTCGACGCGTCGCAATTGCCCAAACCGTTCCAGATCAATGCGATCACCGATCGCGACTGGAACCCGCAGTCCGAATGGAAGGATTTCGCGTTCAGACCATAGTGTCCTGTCTTGCAGCGACATTGCCTTTGGTTCGAGTCAGCCGGGGGTGGGGCAAGGCGGCAAAGCAGGTCGATGTCGGGGACATCGACCTGCTTCGGCAACGCGGCAGCGCGCCCGGCTGGCTCGAACCCGAAGGGCGCGGCTTGGCGGGGCGATCTGCTGCGTCACAGGATCGAGTCGATATCCCCGATATCGACTCGGTCCCGTTCCTTGCATCTCACCCGGCGAAGCCACGCCAAAGGCAATGTCGCTGCAAGACAGGACACTAGATTCCGAGAAGCGCGCAGTCGGCCGGCTGCTGCGCTTCGCGCTGATCGGCTCGGTGGTGCTCGCGGTGATCCTGCTGCTGCTGCTCGCAGTAGCGAGCGCGAACACCGAGCTGTTCGAGAGCCAGTACCCGATGCTGCTTTGGCTCACCGTCGGACTGGCGGTGGGACTGCTGCTGCTCGTGCTCGAGCTGCTGCGCCGACTCGTCGTGCGCTACCGGCGAGGGTTGTTCGGCACGCGGCTGATGGCGCGCATGGCGATGTCGTTCACGCTGATGACCGTGCTGCCGGTCGCGCTGATCTATCTCGTCTCGGTGCAGTTCGTCGGCCGCTCGATCGAATCCTGGTTCGCCGTTCCGGTGGAGCGCGGGCTCGAGTCGGGACTCACGCTCGGCCGCACCGCGCTCGATTCGCTGCTGGCCGATCTCACGCAGAAAGCGCGCAGCGTCGCCGTCGAACTGTCGGAGACGCCGCGCGCGATGTGGCCCGAGACGCTGAACAGCCGTCGCGAGCAACTCGGCGTCACCGACGCGATGATCGCCTCGGGCACCGGGCGCATCATCACGACCAGCGGCAGCCAGTTCGCCTCGCTCGTTCCCGACCTGCCGCCGCCCAGCGCGATGCGCCAGGCGCGCCTGACGCGCCAGTACGCGGCAGTCGAACCGCAGGGCGACACGACGCAACTGAAGATGCGCGTGATCGTCGCCATCGACACCCAGGCGCAACTGCCTGACGAGCACCGCTATCTGCAGCTCGTGCAGCCGGTGCCCACCGCGCTGTCGGAGAACGCCGAAGCGGTCGAGCAGGGCAGGCGAGACTTCCAGCAGCTGTCGCTGTCGCGCGAGGGGCTCGCGCGCATCTTTCGCATCACGCTGACGCTGATCTTCCTGCTCACCGTGTTCTCGGCGGTGGCCGCGTCGTTCCTGCTGTCGGGCTGGCTCACCGGACCGTTGTCGATGCTCGCCGCCGGCACGCGCGCAGTCGCCGAGGGCGACTACCGGCCGGTGAAGGACTACACCGGACGCGACGAGTTGGGCGCGCTCACGCAGTCGTTCAACCTGATGACGCGTCAGCTCGAGGACGCGCGCATGCAGGTCGAACGCAACCAGCGCGAGCTCGAGCGCGTGAACGCGCGCCTGGAGAGCGTGCTCGCCAACCTCACCGCCGGCGTGCTGGTGCTCGATTCCGACTTCCGGCTCACGCTGGCCAATGCCGGCGCCGAGCGCATTCTCGGGCTGTCGCTGAACGAGCATCTCGACAAACCGATCACCGACGTGCCACGCCTGGCCGCGCTCGCGCCGGCGATTCGCGCAGCGTTCAACGAGCAGGCCGCGGCGGGCGCCGCGAGCTGGCAACGCCAGTTCGTGCTGCCGCAGGCAGCTCCCGCGGCTCCTGCGGCTCCTGCGGCGCATGCGGGAAATGCCGCGGCAGACGAGTCGTCGACGGCGGCCGCTGCCGCATCGGTGGCGCCCTCGGCATCGGCTGCATCGGCAGCTGCGTCGTCTGCGCCTTCGGCATCCGCTGCATCGCCGGCCCCGCGCGCGCCCGGAGCGCTCGGCGCGAGCTCCGACCAGACGATCTTCGCGCGCGGCTCGATCCTGCCCGAGCGACGCGTCGGCTACGTCGTCGTTTTCGACGACATCAGCGAGGTGATTTCGGCGCAGCGCGCGGTGGCGTGGGCCGAGGTCGCGCGCCGCCTCGCGCACGAGATCAAGAACCCGCTCACGCCGATCCAGCTCGCCGCCGAACGCACGCAACGCAAGCTCGCCGACAAGCTGCCGCCGGCCGAGGCCGAGTTGCTGGCGAAGAATTCGCAGACGATCGTCAACCAGGTTGCTGCGCTCAAGCGGATGGTCGACGAGTTTCGCGATTACGCGCGCCTGCCCGCGGCGCAGCTCGAGCCGCTCGACCTGAACGAGCTGGTCGACGAGGTGCTGCGCCTGTACGCGGCCGCCGGCGGACGCATGGCGATCCGTCCGCATCTGGCACCGATACTGCCGCACGTGTTCGGCGATGCGACGCAACTGCGGCAGGTGATCCACAACCTGATCAAGAACGCGGTCGAGGCCACCGATCAGGTCGAGCACCCGGAGATCGAGTTGCTCACCGAGTTGCTCGCGTTGGCCGACGGCGACGCGGCGGTGCGGCTGGTCGTACGCGACAACGGCGGCGGTTTCTCGCCGAGTGCGCTGTCGCGCGTGTTCGAGCCCTACGTCACGAACAAGCCGCGCGGCACGGGCCTGGGGCTGGCGATCGTCAAGAAGATCGTCGACGAGCATGGCGCGCGCATCGACGTCGCGAACTGGGGCGAGACCGCCGCCGGTACGCCGGTCGGCGCGCAGATCTCGGTGCTATTTACGAAACTGGCCAAAAGCGAGGACAATCGTCGCTTGGTCGCAACACTGCACGGATAGGGGTCGAACGGCATCCATGGCGGAAATACTCGTTGTCGACGACGAAATCGGAATTCGTGAGCTGCTCTCCGAGATCCTCGGCGACGAAGGCCACTCGGTGTTGCTTGCCGAAAGCGCGCAACAGGCGCGCCAGGTGCGCGAAGACAACCCGATCGACCTCGTGCTGCTGGACATCTGGATGCCCGACACCGACGGCGTCACGCTGCTCAAGGAATGGGCCAGCTGCGGCAAGCTGACGATGCCCGTGATCATGATGTCGGGCCACGCCACGATCGACACCGCGGTCGAGGCCACGCGCATCGGGGCGCTCGATTTCCTCGAGAAGCCGATCACGCTGCAGAAGCTGCTGAAGGCAGTCGAAACCGGCCTGGAGCGTGGGCGCGGCAACGACCGGCACGTCGCGCCGCCGCCGCCCGGCGCGCAGATGCGCACCGTCCATACCGCCTATCAGGCGAGCGCGCGCGTCGGCGTCACCGTGCCCGGCGCGCATGCGCAGCCGTCGATGACGCTCGTTCATCCGGCGCCGATCGGTACGGCAGCCGAGGGTGTCGCTGGCTTCGGCGCGACGTCCGCGCCGACACTTCCGGGCGCCGGTGTCGGCGCCGGCGGAGCGACGATCGGCGTCACGCCGGGCCATGTCGGCGTGCGCGAATTGCCGCTCGACCTGCCGTTGCGCGAAGCGCGCGACTGCTTCGAGCGCGCCTACTTCGAGCATCACCTCACGCGCGAGCACGGCAGCATGACCCGCGTTGCCGAGCGCACCGGACTCGAGCGCACGCACCTGTATCGCAAACTCAAGCAGCTCGGCATCGATCTGTCGCGCGGCGCCTATCGCAAGCAGGGCTCGTAGGAGGCTGTCGGACTATGGGCATCCCTGCCGTCGTCCGCGCGACCCCTGTCCCGACAGCCTCCTAGCGGCGCGTCGTCGCGACCGGCGCGAGCGCGTTCCCCGTGAAGATCCTGATCCTCGGCGCCGGTCGCGTCGGCGCGTCGGTCGCCGCGAGCCTCGTCTCCGAGCGCAACGACATCACGGTCATCGACACCGATCCGGCGCAGTTGCGCCAGCTCGCCGACAAGCTCGACCTGCGCACGGTGGCCGGCAACGGCACGCACCCGCCGGTGCTCGAGCAGGCCGGAGCCGAAGACGCGGACATGCTGATCGCCGCTGCCGCGCGCGACGAGACGAATCTCGTTGCCTGCCAGATCGCGGCGCGCATGTTCAACGTGCCCACGCGCATCGCGCGCGTGCGCGCGCCCGAGTTCCAGAATCACCCGGACATCACCGGCGAGGGCGGCTTCTACGTCGACTACCTGATCTGCCCCGAGCAGACGGTAACCGACTACATCTCCAAGCTGATCGAGTTTCCCGGCGCGCTGCAGGTGCTCGAATTCGCCGGGGGGCGCGCGAGCCTGATCGCCGTGCGCGCGTATGCGGGGGGCCCGCTCGTCTCGCGCCACATTCGCGATCTGCGCTCGGCGCACCCCGACGTCGACATGCGCATCGTCGCGATCTTCCGCAACGAGCGGCCGGTGCGTCCGGAAGGCGAGACGAAGATCGAGCCGGGCGACGAGGTGTTCCTGCTCGCCGCGTCGAACCACATCCGCACGGCGCTGTCGGACCTGCGGCGCAACGACGAGCCGGTGCGGCGCGTGATGATCGCCGGCGGCGGCAACATCGGCTTGCGCCTGGCGCGGCACCTGGGCACCGCCTACCAGGTGAAGGTGATCGAGGGCAACCGCACCCGCTGCAACTACCTTGCCACGCAGCTGCCCACGTCCACGCTGATCCTGCACGGCGACTCCACCGACGAGACGCTGCTGGCCGAGGAAGGCGTCGCCGAGATGGATCTCTTCGTCGCGCTCACCTCCGACGACGAGACGAACATCATGTCGTGCATGCTGGCCAAGCGGATCGGCGCGCGGCGCACGATCGCCCTGATCAACCGGCAGGCCTACGCCGACCTCGTCGAGGGCAGCCGCATCGACATCGCGATCGTTCCGTCGCAGACGACGATCGGGCAGCTGCTCACGCACGTGCGCCGCGGCGACGTCGTCTCGGTGCATTCGCTGCGCCGCGGCGCTGCCGAGGCGCTCGAACTGATCGCGCACGGCGACCCGAAGTCGTCGAAGGTGGTGGGCCGGCGCATCGAGGAGATCGACCTGCCGCACGGCGCGACGATCGGCGCGATCGTGCGCTCGCTCGACGGCGAACCGCTGCCGCTCGAACCGGTGCGCGGACGCACGGTGCCGCGCTTCGAGGTAGTGATGGCGCACCACGACACCGAGATCCGCTCGGGCGACCACGTGATCGTCTTCGTCGACAACAAGCGCACGATTCCGAAGGTGGAGAAGTCGTTCCAGGTGAACGTCGGCTTCTTCTAGGAGGCTGTCGTCCTCTGCGCGACCCCTGCCCATTGTCCGACAGCCTCCTGGCGCCGATCCGGCTCCTCGCCGCGGCGCGCCAGCGGGTGCCTACGGGAAAACCCGAGCGCGGCGAACCATCGCGTGACAGACCCCCTGGGCGTGATTAGCATTTGGTGCCTTTCGCGCAAGGGGCGATAGCCCGCGTCGAATGCAGAAAACAGACTTCTCGTAGCCATTCCTTTCCGGAGACAAAAGCATGGCCGAACAGATCCGCTCACGCCGCAAGTTCATCGGCACGGCTGCCGCCGCGGGCGCAGGAACGCTGGCTTTCCCGATGATCGTCAAGGCGCAGGGCCCGATCGCGATGCGCTGGCAGAGCACCTGGCCGTCGAAGGACATCTTCCACGAATACGCGCTCGACTTCGCCAAGAAGGTCAACGACATGACCGGCGGCGACCTGAAGATCGAGGTGCTGCCCGCGGGCGCCGTCGTTCCCGCATTCAACCTGCTCGATGCCGTCTCGAAAGGCACGCTCGACGGCGGTCACGGCGTCGTCGTCTACCACTACGGCAAGAACAACGCGCTCGCGCTGTGGGGCTCGGGTCCCGCCTACGGCATGGACGCCAACATGCTGCTCGCCTGGCACAAGTATGGCGGCGGCAAGGAGTTCCTCGAGCGGCTGTACCAGTCGATCGGCGCGAACGTGAAGTCCTACGTCTACGGCCCGATGTCCTCCCAGCCGCTGGGCTGGTTCAAGAAGCCGATCACCAAGGCCGAGGACATGAAGGGCCTGAAGTTCCGCACGGTGGGGCTTTCGATCGACGTGTTCACCGGCATGGGGGTGGCGGTGAACGCGCTGCCCGGCGGCGAGATCGTGCCGGCGCTCGACCGCGGCCTGCTCGACGGCGCCGAGTTCAACAACGCCAGTTCCGACCGCCTGCTCGGCTTCACCGACGTCTCGAAGGTCTGCATGCTGCAGAGCTACCACCAGAACGCCGAGCAGTTCGAGGTGCTGTTCAACAAGGCGAAGTTCGACGCGCTGCCCGAGAAGATGCGCGCGATCATCGACAACGCCGTCGAGGCCGCCTCGGCCGACATGTCGTGGAAGGCGATCGACCGCTACTCGAAGGACTACGAGGAGATGCAGCAGAAGGACGGCGTGAAGTTCTACAAGACGCCCGATCCGATCCTCGCGCAGCAACTGGTCATCTACGACCAGGTGGCCGACAAGATGGCTGCGTCCAACCCGCTGTTCAAGGAAATCCTCGATTCGCAGCGCAAGTTCGCCGCGCGCACGGTGAAGTGGGATCTCGACACGAACACCAACCGTCGCATGGCCTACAACCACTACTTCGGGCCGAAGCAGCAGAAGAAAGGCTGACGTCCGGGCGATGGGTGGCGCTTGCGCATCGCTGGCGCCGATGCACCGGAACGCGTGCCTGCGTTCCGGTGCATGCCGGTGACGATGCCGGTTCGCGGCCCGCAGCCGCGCTTCGCCGTTCTCGTTCACGATCCCGCCCGCGCCCGCGCGCCCGGCGGGGTTTCGCCGTAGCAGCACGCAGGCCCATCATGCAAAACCTGTTCCTGGCGGTCGACCGGTTCAACACCCGGATCGGTCACTTCTTCGCGTGGCTGATCGTCGCGCTCACCGCGCTCATCACCTGGGAAGTCTTCTCCCGCTACGCGTTGAACTCGCCGCACCCGTGGGCCTTCGACGCGCAGATGATGCTCTACGGCACGCTGTTCATGATGGCCGGCGCCTATACGCTGGCGTCCAACGGGCACGTGCGCGGCGACATCCTCTACGGATTCTTCACGCCGCGCACGCAGGCGTTCTTCGATCTCGTGCTCTACATCGTGTTCTTCGTTCCCGGCGTGGTCGCGATGGTGTGGGCGGGCTACGTCTACGCCGGTGAATCCTTTGCGATCCGCGAGCATTCGTCGATCACCGCCGACGGGCCTCCGATCTATCCGTTCAAGGCGGTGATCCCGCTGGCCGGCGCGCTGCTGCTGCTGCAGGGCGCGATCGAGATCCTGCGCTGCATCGTCTGCCTGCGCACCGGCGACTGGCCCAGGCGCCTCGACGACGTAGAGGAAGTCGACGTCGACAAGCTGCGCGCGATGGTCAGCGAACACGTCGCCGAAAACCGGGCGCACGACGCGCGCTGACGGAGCCGAACGTGCGCAAGGAACTCATCTTCGGCTTTTCGATCCTCGGGCTGATCGTGCTTGCGGTGCTAGTGCTCACGCCGTGGGCGACGCTCACCAGCGGACACCTCGGGCTGCTCATGCTCGCGCTGATCGTCGCGGCGATCATGCTCGGCTTTCCCACCGCGTTCACGCTGATGGGCATGGGCGTGATGTTCGCGTTCTTCGCCTACATGGATCGCACCGGCAGCACCGAGGTGGCGATCCAGCAGACGCTCGACCTGATGGTCCAGCGCACCTACGCGGTGATGGCTAACGACGTGCTCATTGCGGTGCCGCTGTTCGTGTTCATGGGGTACCTCGTCGAACGCGCGAACCTGATCGAGCGCCTGTTCAAGTCCCTGCACCTCGCGATGGCGCGCCTGCCCGGCTCGCTCGCGGTGGCGACGATCTTCACCTGCGCGGTGTTCGCCACCGCCACCGGGATCGTCGGCGCGGTGGTGACGCTGATGGGCCTGCTCGCGTTGCCGGCGATGCTCAAGGCCGGCTACGACACGCGCATCTCGGCCGGCTCGATCACCGCGGGCGGCTGCCTCGGCATCCTGATCCCGCCATCGGTGTTGCTGATCGTCTACGGCGCTACTGCCGGCGTGTCGGTCGTGCAGTTGTACGCGGGCGCGTTCTTCCCGGGGATCATGCTCGCGGGCCTGTACGTGCTGTACGTGATCGTCCTCGCGAAGCTCAAGCCGCACCTGATGCCGCCGCTGCCCGACGAAGCGCGCCGCGTGGCGCTGTCGCCGCCGGCCGAGCGCGTGCGCGATCACTTCGGCGACCGCGCGCTGCCGGCGATCGTGCGGGCGATGAAGGGCTCGCGCAACATCGAGGTGCCGATGGGCACGCTCGCGCGACAACTGTTCGTCACGCTGCTGCCGGCGATCACGCTGATCGTGATGCTCGCGCTGGCGTGGCAGTCGGTCACCGCGCCGAAAGTCGAGTTCGACACCAGCGGCCTGCAGGAACTGGGCAGCTTTTCGACGCTCGACAACTCGTTGGACGGCGGACTCGCCGAGCCGCCGGCGGCGGACTCCGGACTCGCCGAGCCGCCGGGCGCCGCATCGGTGACGGCCGACGGCGGCGATGCGGCCGTTGCCGACGAAGCCGGCGCGCAACAGGAGGCGAAGACGCCGTTGCGCGACGTCCCGATCTGGTTCTGGACGATGGCCGGACTCGGCGCGCTGCTGCTCGTCTCGTACTACCTGATGCTCAGTTTCGCGCGGCTCGAGATCTTTCGCATGCTGCTGGCGTCGTTCTTCCCGCTGGCCACGCTGATCGTCGCCGTGCTCGGTTCGATCGTGTTCGGGCTGGCCACGCCGAGCGAGGCGGCCGCCGTCGGCTCCTTCGGCGGCTTCCTGCTCGCGATCGCGTACCGACAACTGAACATGGACGTGATGAAGGAGTCCGTGTTCCTCACGGCGAAGACGTCGGCCATGGTGTGCTGGCTGTTCGTCAGCTCGTCGATCTTCTCGGCGGCCTTCGCGCTGCTCGGCGGACAGGAACTGATCGAGCAGTGGGTGCTCTCGCTGGGGCTGTCGAAGATCCAGTTCCTGCTGCTGGCGCAGGTGATCATCTTCCTGCTCGGCTGGCCGCTGGAGTGGACCGAGATCATCGTCATCTTCATGCCGATCTTCATCCCGCTGGTCGCGCACTTCGAGGTCGACCCGCTGTTCTTCGGCCTGCTCGTCGCATTGAACCTGCAGACCGCGTTCCTGTCGCCGCCGGTGGCGATGGCGGCGTTCTACCTGAAGGGCGTCGCGCCTCCGCACGTCACGCTCGGACAGATCTTCATGGGGATGATGCCGTTCATGGGGCTGCAGATCCTCGCGATCTTCATCCTCTACATGTTCCCGGGGATGGGGCTGTGGTTGCCGGAAGTGCTGTATCGGTGATTCGCGAGGTCGCCGACGGGGAGCGCCGAGCAGGAGACAACGTCGCTTTGCTGCGAACTGCAGCGTTTTCCGCCGGGCAATCGTTTGCCCGTCGCCGAATGCAGCGTTTCGCGGCGTTCCTGCTCCTGAGCGCTGAAGCGTGTCGACGTCGTCCCCCGGGTCCGCGCCGTCGCCCGCGCAGCCCTGGGTGAGCAGCAGCTACCATCACGGCGCTTCTTCTGCCGCCTTGCCGCCCATGCCTGACAACCTCGCCTCCCTCTGCGCCGTAGACGCCGCCCGCGAAATTCGAGAGCGTCGACTCGGCTGCCTCGACTACACCCGGGCGCTGCTGCAACGGATCGACGCGCGCGAGCCGCAGGTGCAGGCCTGGGAGCATCTGGACCGCGAACGGGCACAGCGGGAGGCGCGCGCCGTCGACGAAGCGATCGCGCGCGGCGACGCCGGTGGCGCGTTGCTCGGCGTGCCGGTCGCGATCAAGGACATCATCGACGTGCGCGGGATGCCCACCGGCGACGGCACGGTGCTGCATGCCGGCCGCATCGCCGACGACGATGCGGCGCTGGTGCGCGCGATGCGTCGATCCGGCGCGTGGCCGATCGGCAAGTCGGTGACGACCGAGCTCGCCACCTACGCCGCCGGCAGGACGCGCAACCCGCACGACGTCGCCCGTACCCCCGGCGGCTCGTCGAGCGGTTCGGCAGCGGCCGTCGCCTGCGGCATGGTGCCGCTGGCGATCGGCACGCAGACCAACGGCTCGATGATCCGCCCTGCTTCGTTCTGCGGCGTCGTCGGCTACAAGCCGAGCTTTGGGCGGATCGCGCGTGGCGGCGTGCTGCGCCAGTCGCCGACACTCGACCAGATCGGCGTCTTTGCGCGCAACATCGACGATGCTGCCGCGCTGGCCGAGGCGCTGTTCGGCCCGGATCCTTCCGACCCCGCTACCGCGCAGGCGCCGACGCCGCCGCTGGCGGCAATCGCCGCGCAGGATCCGCCCACGCCGCTGCGCCTGGGCTGGACGCGCACGCCGTGGTGGGATCGCGTCGCCGCCGATGCGCAGACGGCATTCGAGCGATGGGTGCAGCAGCTCGGCAGCGCCATCCAGGCGATCGAACTTCCGGCCGACGCGCAGCAGGCGATCGGCTGGCTGCGTGCGATCATGGAAGCCGACATCGCGACATCCTACGAGCGCGAGTACGACACGGGCCGCGCGCAGTTGTCCGAGTCGCTGCAGCGGCAGATCGAGCGCGGGCGCACGATCACCGCCGTCGACTATCGCAAGGCGATCGAGAACCGCGCACGCGTCGCGGCGGCGATCGATCCGCTCTTCGGGCGCTTCGACGCGATCGCCTGCCCCGCCACGCTCGGCACCGCGCCGCCGGCTTCCGAAGGCACCGGCGATCCGCTGATGTGCACGTTGTGGACCTGTCTCGGCGTGCCGGCGATCAGCCTGCCGCTGCTCGAAGGCGCCGATGGCCTGCCGCTCGGCGTACAGCTCGTCTGCCGGTACGGCGACGACGCACGGCTGCTGCGCACGGCGCGCGCACTCATGCAGCGCGCGCGCTGACGCCGACTGCAGTGACTCGCGCACACCCCGCCGCCCTCCGGTACCATGCCCGGATGAGCTCGATCGACACGCTGTTGCGCCAACTGGCCTCGGCCGGCGAGCCGGCATCGCTGCCCGAGGCGCTCGTCTACCTCAAGACCCGGCTGGGTCGCGAGGAATCGCGGCGAGCCGAAGCGACGATCCCACGGCGCCTGCGTACGGTGCTCGCCCTCGTCGATGGCCGGCGCAGCGTGCAGGTGCTGCGCACGCTGCTGCACAGCTACCGCGGCCTCGACGACGCGCTCGACATGCTGCACAAGATGGGCCTCATCGAGCCGCTTCCCGAACGCTGGGATCTCGGCCCGGCCTGACGCACTCCGCGCGTGACCATCACCACGAGGATGTCGCGCCGATCGCCGATGAAGCTGGCCATCTCCGCATCGTTCCGTGCGACCGGCCCCGGTGAGCCGCGCAACGGCGCCCGCATGAACCCTCCTCCGGTCGCCGTCTTCGATTGAATCGCCTGCTCGTCATCGCCCACGTGCTGGGCAGCATGCTGATGGTGTTCTCGGCGACCTTCGCGCTGCCTTTCGCGTGGTCGATCGCCGTCGGCGACGACGCCTATCCGAGCTTTCTCGCAGCCAGCGTCGGCTGCCTCTTCGCCGGCGCGTTGCTCTGGCTCGCCACGCGACGCTACCGGCGCGAACTCGAGCCGCGCGACGGTTGCCTGCTCGTCGTGCTCGGCTGGCTGACGATGTCGCTGGCGGGCGCCGTGCCGCTGCTGCTCGAGATCCCCGGCCTGTCGTTCACCGATGCGTATTTCGAAGCGGTGGCCGGCTTGACGACGACCGGCGCGACCATTCTCACCGACCTCGATCGGCTGCCGCAATCGGTGAACGTCTGGCGGCACGCGATGCAGTGGTACGGCGGCATGGGGATCATCGTGATGGCGGTGGCGATCCTGCCGCTGCTCGGTGTCGGCGGCATGCAGTTGTTCCGCAACGAGATGCCCGGGCCGATGAAGGAGAACCGGCTCACGCCGCGCATCACGCAGACCGCGAAATACCTGTGGCTCGTCTACACGGGCCTCACGGTCGCGTGCATCGTCGCGCTGCACTGGGCGGGGCTCGACTGGTTCGAGTCGGTCTGCCACGCGTTCTCCGCGATGTCGCTCGGCGGCTTTTCGACGCGCGACGCGAGCATCGCCGGGATCGAGTCGGCCGCGGTCGAAGCAGTGCTCACCGTGTTCATGCTGATCGCGGTGCTGAATTTCTCCACGCATTTCGTCGCGCTGCGCGAGCGCTCGCTACTCGCCTACTGGCGCGATCCGGAAGCGCCGGCTGTCTGGGGCCTGCTGATCGGCAGCGGGCTCGCGCTCGGCGTGTACCTGCATTGGACCGGCGAGTATTCGAACCTGGTCGTTTCGCTGCGCCACGCGATGTTCAACACGGTGTCGATCGGCACCACCACCGGCTTCGTCAGCCAGGACTACGCCGCGTGGCCGCTGTTCGCGCCGCTGTGGCTGCTGTTCCTCGCCTGCGTCGGATCATCCGCCGGCTCCACCGGTGGCGGCATCAAGATGATCCGCTCGCTGATTCTCATCCGGCAGGCGCGGCGCGAGTTGACGCGCATGGTGCACCCGCGCGCGATCGCTCCGCTCACGCTGAACGGACAGATCGTCGACAACCGGATCATCTTCTCGGTGCTCGGCTACATGCTGCTGTGGGGCCTGACCCAACTCGCGCTGGCGATGATCCTGCTCGGCGCCGGCGAGGACTTCCTCACGGCGGTATCGGCCGCGGTGGCTACCGTGAACAACGTCGGTCCGGCGCTCGGCCGCTACGGGCCCACGAGCAACTACGCGGCGATGAGCGACTTCGAAACCTGGCTGCTCGCCTTCGCGATGCTCGCCGGCCGCCTCGAACTGCTGACGTTCTTCGTCATCTTCACTCCCGCTTTCTGGCGGAGATGAACCCGGGAGGGGTTTTCCCCGCTGGTGGGCAGATCGCTTGCTACACATACTGCGAAAGCGACAGGAAGGCGATAGGCCTTTGCGAAAAGCGGTCTTTCTCGATAGTATGTACTAACTAATGGGCGACGGCATGCGCCCATCGGAGCAGCAAGGACGACGGTCGGTTCGCGCTTTGCTTGAACTTCGCGGCCGGCGACCCTATTTCCCCAGCACTGGGAGAGGTGCCGGATGAACATGATCTACAACAGCTCGAACTACTGCGTCGTCGAGTTTCGCGACACGGAAGGCGGCGACCTCGGCGGCTTCGAGATCATGGACAAGCTCGGCCGTCGCGAGATCTACCTCGGTGGCGATCTTGCGGAGCATTTCCGCAGCGGCGTGCAGGAACTGATCGAGAGCGAACCGTCCGAAGAACAGGTGGACGATTTCCTGCGTCGCTTCGAGGGGCTGATGCAGCATCCGCTGGTGTTGCACTGATCCTCGCGGGGCGGCGCACAGCCGGCCCCGCGCCGAAGCAGCGGCACCCCGCTTGCTTCGACCCCCCACTGCAGTTCGCAGCAAGGGGGTTCGCAATGCCGGCAGTAGAGTCCGGGCCGCGCGTCGTCGGCGTCAACCGGACGCAGGACGGCAGCATCTGTGTGATGGACGGCTCGCAGGTCGTCTGCTGCATCCAGAAGGAACGGCTCAGCCGCCGCAAGCACCACTGGGGCAAGCTCGGCGATCTGAACGATCTCTACCGACCCGCCATTGTCGACCTCCCGGTACGACCGATCGATGCGATCGTCGAGTGCTTCTCGTCCGATCGCGAGATCGAGCGACTCGACCAGTACAACGACGAACTGCTCGCGGCGCTGAAGCTCGCACCGAATGCGAAACGCGCGCGCATCTCGCATCACCTCTCGCATCTGTACAGCGTGTTTCCGCCGTCGCCCTTCGAAGAGGCGGCGGTGATGATCGTCGATGGGCAGGGCAGCCCGGCGTCGCAGTTCGACGAGCGCTGGCCGGGACGGGAGCGCACGCCGGGCCACTGGCGCGAGGTGTCCTCGTTCTACCGGGTCGATCGCAGCGGCCGCGTCGAATGCCTCGACAAGCAGCTGTGGACCGGTGACGAGAACGAACCGGTCGGCCTCGGCATGTTCTATTTCCTGCTCACGCAGGCGATGTTTCCCGGCGAGGGCAACGAGGGCAAGGTGATGGGTCTCGCGCCGCACGGCGACCCCGATGCGTTCGGCTTGCCGTCGCTAGACGTGAGCGGTTTCGACGTGACGATTCCGCCCGCCTGGCGCGACATCGTCGCGGTGCGCCCGCGCTTTCGCTACGACCCGAACGATCGCTCGCGCTTCGACGACGTCGCCAATCTCGCGGCCGCCGGCCAACGCGCGTTCGAGGACGCCTTGCTGAAGCTCGCCGCGACGCTGCGCGAACGTACCGGCCTGGACGCGCTGTGCTTCGCCGGCGGCACCGGCCTGAACTGCTCGGCCAACGACCGGCTGCTGCGCGAGTCGCCATTCGCGAGCGTCTTCATTCCGCCTGCGCCGAGCGACGCGGGCACCTCGCTCGGTTGCGCCGTCTATGGACTCACCGAGTTGCTCGGCGAGCGCTGCGACTGGCGCTGGCGCAACGACTTTCTCGGACCGCCGCCGGGCGACGGCGCGATCGAACGCGCACTGGCAGGCGCCGACGATCTCGTCGTCGAGAAGCCCGACGACATCGCGCAACGCTTCGTCGACGAGCTGCTCGCCACCCGCGTCGTCGCGCTCTACCAGGGACGCAGCGAATTCGGCCCGCGCGCGCTCGGCCATCGCAGCATCATCGGCGACCCGCGCGAGGCCGTCGTGCGCGACTGGATCAACGCGCAGGTGAAGGAGCGCGAGTGGTTTCGCCCGCTCGCGCCGATCGTGCTGCTCGAGCAGGCCGATCGCTGGTTCGACATCCGTCGTCCTTCGCCGTTCATGCAGTTCGCGGCCCCCGTGCACGCGGAGGCGGCGAAGCGCATTCCGGCCGTCACGCACGTGGACGGTACGGCGCGGCTGCAGACGGTGGGCGACGACGACGACCCGCTGCTGCGCGCGCTGCTGGAAGACTTCGCCGCGCGCACCGGAGTTCCGGTGCTGCTGAACACGTCGTTCAACCGCCGGGAGGAACCGATCGTCGAGACGCCCGAGCAGGCGCTCGCGTCGTTCCGCCGCATGCCGCTGCATTCGATCGCGATGCCGCCGTATTTCGTTCGCAAGCGCTCGGCGCCGGCGGCGATTTCCTGACCCGGACCGCACCGGTGATCCGCGGTTATCCGCATCGGCCGAGCGTGAAGCCCGGCGACGTGCTGGTGCTGCACGTGTCGACCGACGTGCGCGCGTTTCGCGTCGCGTTCCATCGCTGGGACGGCGAGTTCGTGGCGATGCGCGTATCGGGCTGGCTGCCCGGCACGCATGCGGCCGAGCGCGCGTCCGACCTCGACTGGCAGTGGCCCGCATTCGGGTTTCCCATCCCGCCCGACTGGCCGTCGGGCGTCTACTTCGCGCACCTTCAGGAGCAGGACCGGGAACCCGAACCGCTCGACGTATCGATGCACAAGGCGGCAGCGCTGTTCGTCGTGCGCGGTCCCGGGCGCAGTGCGATCGTCTACAAGCTGCCGATCGCGACCTGGCACGCCTACAACTGCACCGGCGGCGCGTGCTTCTACCACGACCCGCCGCGCTCGCTCGATCCGCCCGGCGCGCGCGTGAGCTGGCGCAGGCCGGGCGGCGGAGTCGGCGGCCTCACCTTCGGCGCGCTCGATCACTACGATGCACGCTCGCCGCGCCAGACCTTCGCGCACTGGGACGCCGGCTTCATCGCGTGGCTGCGCTGCCAGGGGCACGAGCCCGAGTTCTGCACCGACCTCGACGTGCACGAGGACGCCGACCTGCTCGCGCGCCATCGACTGATGCTCAGCGTCGGGCACGACGAATACTGGAGCGAGCCGATGCGCGCGCACGTCGAGCGCTTCGTCGCGCAGGGCGGCAACGCGTGCTTCTTCGGCGCGAACGTCTGCTGGTGGCGCATCCATCTCGTCGACGACGCCGGTGCGATGGTCTGCCACCAGGGCGGCCCGCGCGGCGCGCTCGACCAATGGTGGTCCGACGTCGGCGCCGCGCGCCCGGAAGACTCGTTCACCGGAGTCAGTTACCGGCACGGCGGCGGCTGGTGGGACGGCCCGCGCCAGACGCGCGGCTTCGTCGTGCAGGACGGCAGTCACTGGATCTTCGAAGGCACCCGGCTGCGCACCGGCGACGCGTTCGGCGCGCACACGTCGCCGCCCGTCATCGGCTACGAATGCGACGGCGCGCCGCTGCAGGCGATCGATGCGCTGCGTGGACGGTACGCGTTGGAGCCGCACGCCGCACGCTGCGGCACGCCCCCGTGCTTTCGCGTGCTCGCCGTCGGCCCGCTCGACGAACGCTGGCAGGAGCTGCCGCACCGCGAGGGACACGACGCCGGGCAGGGCGTGCACTCGGCCACGCTCGGCCTGTACCAGCGCGGCGGAACGGTCTTCACTGCCGGCACCGTGGACTGGGCGCAGGCGCTCGCCGACGGCAGCGACCCGGCCATCGAGCGGATCACGCGCAACGTGATCGAACGGCTCGCCGGCTGAACCGATGGCGCGCCCCCCGTCGCCCCGCATCAGCGTATTGATGCCGACCTACGAGCAGCCGGCCTTCATCGCGCGCGCGCTCGACTCGCTGCATCGGCAGCGCATCTACGACTGGGAACTCCTGCTCGTCGATGCGAGCTTCTCGGACGACACCGCGCGCATCGTCGATCGCTGGTTGGCCGACTCGCGCATCCGCTACCTGCGCATCCACGAGGCAGGCCTGGGCTTCGCGCTGAACGTGGCACTCGAGCACGCGCTCGCCGAGCGCATCGCGTACCTGCCGAGCGACGACCTCTGGTACGACGATCACCTGCAGAGCCTCGACACGCTGCTCGACGCGCATCCCGCTGCCGTACTCGCCCATTCCGGCGTGCGCTACCGCTACAACCGCGAAGCGCCGGGCGCCGTTCCCGGCTTCGCGCTGCAACTCGTGCAGTGCCTGCATCGACGCCTGCCCGAGCGCTGGGTCGAGCGTGGCGAGATCGAGTCCGACGACCTCGACCGCCTCTACTGGAACCGCCTGCGCGCGCACGGCGCCTTCGTCGGCAGCGAACGCGTCAGCTGCGAATGGGTCGATCACCCGGCCCAGCGGCACAAGCGCATGCGCGAACCGGTGGGCGGCATCAACCCGTTCCGCCAGTACTACCGGGTGCAGGCGCCGCTGCGCTTTCACACGACCACCGGCAACTTCATCGACGAGGAGACGCAATACCGCGCGCAGCGCGAACGCCCGGACACCCCGCGCACGCGCGACGGGCTGAAGATCCTGCTGGTCGGCGAACTCGCCTACAACGCCGACCGCGTGCTCGCGCTGGAGGAGCGCGGACACGAGCTGCACGGACTGTGGATGCGCGACCCCTACTGGTACAACACCGTCGGCCCGTTGCCTTTCGGCCACGTGCACGACCTGCCGAGCGACGACTGGCGGCACGCGTTGCGCGAACTGCAGCCGGACCTCATCTACGCGCTGCTGAACTGGCAGGCGGTGCCCTTCGCGCACGAAGTGATGCGCGAGGCGCACGGCATTCCCTTCGTCTGGCATTTCAAGGAAGGCCCGTTCATCTGTCTCGAGAAGGGCAGCTGGCCGCAACTCGTCGAGTTGCACCGCCACGCCGACGGACAGATCTTCAGCAGCCCCGAGATGCGCGACTGGTTCGACACCGTCGTGCCGGGCCTGTCGCGCAGCACGCCGACGCACGTGCTCGACGGCGACCTGCCGCGCGCAGCGTGGTTCGATGGGGAGCCGTCGCCGAAGCGGTCGGCCAGCGACGGCGAGATCCACACCGTCGTCCCCGGCCGGCCGATCGGCCTGCATCCGCCCGACGTCGCGGCGCTCGCGGGGCAGCGCATCCACCTGCACTTCTACGGCGACTTCACGCATGGCCAGTGGCTCGAGTGGATCGCGAAAGCGCACGCGCTCGCGCCGCGGCACCTGCATCTGCACCCGCACGTCGATGCGTCGAACTGGGTGCGCGAGTTCTCGCAGTACGACGCCGGCTGGCTGCACGCATTTCGCAGCGTCAACGAGGGCGAGTTGCGCCGCGCGAACTGGGACGACCTGAACTACCCGGCGCGGATGACGACGCTGGCTGCGGCCGGCCTGCCGATGATCCAGCAGGCGAATCCGGGTGCGGTCGTGGCGACCGAATCACTCACGCGCCGGCTCGGCACGGGCGTGTTCTTCGATGCGTTCGACGAACTGGGCGAGGTCCTGCGCGACGAAGATCGGATGCGCAGCTGCGACGAGGCGGTGCGAGCGCACCGCGAGCTCTTCACCTTCGATTCGCACGTGGATGCGCTGGTGGCGTTCTTTCGCCGCGTGATGCGCGGGGCGTCGAAGCGCTAGAACTGCTCCCACGGCAGCCCGTCGTAGCGCCAACCGTTGCTCTTGCCGCGCTGCCGGTCGCTGTTCATGTCGCCTTCGAAGCCGTGCAGGACGTTGTAGACGGCACGGAAGCCGGCCGCCTCGAGCGCCTCGGCCGCCTCCACCGAGCGTTTGCCGCTGCGGCAGATCAGCACCACGGGGCGGTCGAGCGAGTTGCCGGCGAGCTTCTTCACGTCGGTGACGAAGTGCGGATTGAAGTCCCAGTCGGGCGCGTCGTACCACGGCACGTGCATCGACCCGACCGCGTGACCGACGAAGAAATATTCCGGATCGCTGCGGCAGTCGATGAACAACGCCTCGGGGTTGCCCTGGACGAACTCGTGCGCCTGGCGGGGGAGGAGGTCTTTCATGGCGGAATCGTAGCGGTCGGCGGATCGGCCCAACTGCTTATTCGCGGCCCTTTGTTGGAAATGCGGTGCGGCGGGTCATGCGACTGTGACTTTTGTCACATCGGGTGACTTTACGAATGACGTGTCCACCGCCGTCGAGTCTCTCGAGAGTCCTTTCGTTCTCAAGGGCTTGAAAGATTCGGCATGAAGTGTGCTTGAGGGAACCGGGACGAATCGAGAAGACGGAGAAACGCGGATGAAACGGAGCATCGTTCTGGGCGCCCTGGCGGCGTCGGCCGGCCTGTTCATTTGTGGGCAGGTTGCGGCGGCGACGATCCACTGGGCCGACTGGCTGTCCAACGGCGTGCCCGACACGATCACCGGCGCGATCGACGTGGGCGGCGAAAGCGTCGGCGTCACGTTCGAGGGAACGTACATGTCGGCGCAGTACGGCGCGGGGACGAACTACTGGACCAATCCGACTACGTACACGAGCGCTGAAGTCGACAATGCGCCCTCGACTACCGACATCATTCAGCTGAACGCGGGCGGCGAATTCAAGATCACCTTCAGTCGCCCGGTCCTCGATCCGGTGTTCGCGCTGGTGAGTTGGAACGGCAACACGGTCGACTTCGGCGCGCCGATCGAAATCCTCAGCAACGGCGCGGGCTATTTTGGATCGGGAACGCCGCTCCTGAACCTGGCGGGCACGGGCTTCTACGGCGCCGGCGAAGTGCACGGTGTCGTCGGGCTGACCGGGCAGTACAGCACGGTCCGGGTCTCTCACACCACCGAGGGGTGGCACGGCTTCACCGTCGGCATCCGCGATGTGGCGCGCGACGCTGCGCAGGTGCCGGCCCCGGCCCCGCTCCTGCTGTTCGGTCTGGGCGCCTTCCTGCTCGCCTCGTTCTCCACGCTACGCGTGCAGCGCTGATCGCCCGCTGTGCCGGCGCTGTGCGATTCGTATCGCGCAGCGCCCGTCCCGGTTTCACCGCCGCCGGTTCCAGCGCGACATCGCGCCGCCGAACCGATACGCGATCCAACCGCCCAGCATGCCGCCCAGGTGCGCGAAATGCGCCACCCCCGAGGCCGACCCGGTCACGCCGAGTACCAGCTCCAGCGCCCCGTAGAGCGCGACGAATACCCGCGCCGGCATCGGGATCGGCGGAAAGAGCAGCATCACGGTGCGGTTCGGGAACACGATCGCGTAGCTGAGCAGCACGGCGAACACGCCGGCTGACGCGCCGATCACCGGCAGCCCGCCACCGCCGAAAGCCTCGCCGACGAAGATCTGCGCAATGGCGCCGGTGACGACGCCGAGGAAATAGCCGAAGGCCAGGCGCCGCGCGCCCCACACGCGTTCGAGATCGGTGCCGAACATCCAGATCGCGAACATGTTGAACAGCAGGTGCGTGAGCCCGCCGTGCAGGAAGCTGTAGCTCACCAGCGTCCACGGCGCGGCGAGCACGTTGGTCCAGTGGCTCGGCCACAGCGCGAACCACTCGATCGTCACCGGACCGAGCAGACCCTGCAGCACGAAGCCGACGACGTTCGCGGTGATCAGGAACTGGATGAAGGGGGTCAAGAGTCGGTCCGGCTCGGTGGCGGAGCCGACAGCGTACTCGCAAGACGCGCGCGGGGGGCCGGTGCCCGCGATGCGCCCTCGGCGCTTCCCTGGGCGCGCGCCGGCGCCCGCGCCCCTGCGGGCGCCCGTCAATCGCGCGGCCCGCGCGCCCCCAGCGCCCGCACCGCGTCGCGCACGCGCTGCCCCTCGCGCACGCCCGCTGCCCGCGCCTCGTCGTTCGCGTGGCTCACGACGCCGTTCTCGTAGCCGTCGACTGCATCGCCGATGCGCGCCGAGTCGTGTGCGTACACCGCGCAGGCAACGCCGATGGAACCGAGCAGCTCGAGCGCGACGATGCCTGCGCGCTCCTTTCCGACGCCCGCGTCGTTGAAGAACACCGCATGCGGTTTCGCCGGCGCGCGCAGCACGAAGCCGGTGGACGAGACGCCGCCGTGCGAGCCGGAGACGATCACCGCGCCGCAGTGCGAAGCGTCGATCGACGTGATGGTGTCGAGGAGATGGCAGCGGCGTTCGGTCATCGAGCGATCGATTTTCGGCGAGCGGGTCCGTCATTCTGTTGCATCGATGCCGACCGTGCGGCGAAAACGGGCGGTCCGTCGGCGCGCAGGTGCCTCGCGTGTTTTTGTGCGCATGACGTGCACTAAGATTGCGCCCGCATTCGGTTTACCGCTTACCGCAGCCCGCTCGCCGCTCCGCGCCTCTTTCGTCACTGTCGTCGTTGCTGCATCCCATCGTCCTTCGCAAAGAGAACACTTCCGCATTTCCCGAAACTTCGTAGCTCGTCCGATTCCACGCCTGCTCGCCGTTGCCCTCGCGTCGATGACGCTCGTCGCCTGCGGAGGTGGCGGAAGCGGCGATGGCGCCGACACGAGCACGCCGAAATCGGTCTCCGGCCGCGTCGTCGACGGCTACGTGGCCGGCGCGACTGTGCAATGCATGCAGGCGGGAACGGCGATCGCCACCACCTTGTCCGGCGCGAACGGCGTCTATGCGTTCGATCTTGCGGCCGGGCAGAGCTGCGAGTGGATCGAGTCGCGCGGTGGGCTCGACGTCGGCGTGACGCCGACGGATCCCGCCGACGACATCCCGCGTCCGAATCTCGTGCTGCGTGCACCGGTGAGCGCCGGCGCTGCCTCGCTGTCGAACCTCTTCGTCACGCCGGCGTCGACGCTCGTCCAGGCGCTCGTCGCGGGCGGCCGCAGCGTCTCCGAAGCGCACGATCTCGTGCGCGCGAACCTCGGCGTGTCGCAGGCGACCGACCTGCTCGCGACCGATCCCGCGAGCGACCTCGCGCTGTATCGGATCGACGCCGCGCGTGCGCAGATCATCGAGCAGGTTTCGGCCGCGATCGCAGCGGCTGGCGCGATCGTGGACGATGCCGGCTTCGCGGCGGCATCGAACGCGACGATCCAGGCGCTCGCCGCCAGCCTGGCGGCGGGCACGACGCTCACTCAGCTCGAGGCAACGCCTCTTGCACCGACCTCGCCGCTCGTCGCGCTGATCACGCAGGCAACGAGCAACGCGAAGGCGGACGCCACCATCGCGACCCGACTCACCGGCGTGCAGCCGCAGACGCTCGCGCTCGTCTCCGCGCCGCTCGTCGCGTCGGCAGCGCGGCAGGCGCTCGACGGCGCGAGCCTGCAGGCCGTCGTCGATGTTGCCGGCGATATCGCCGAGCGCGGTGGTGCAGCGACCGTCGTCGGCTCGCTGGTCGACGTGCTCGACGAAGTGGCCGGCGCGGGCCAGGCACAGGCGATCCTCGACGCGATGACGACTGCCGCGCAGAGCGCGGCCGCCGGCACCTCCGGGAACGCGACGATCACGGTCGGCGCCACGAGTGTCGTCGTCCAGGTGCCGGGCGGTGCGAGCAACTTCCTGCATGTTGGCGGCGACACCGTGCATCTCTACGGTCCGACAGGTGGACCCGTCGACGCCACGCTAGCGCAATTCGGCAGCGCGTCGGGCGTGACGGTGCCGCAGAACCTGTCGAAGGTCGGTCTCACGCTCGCTGCCTCGGCCGACTTCACGCAGCTTGCCGAGGCGCGCGAAGTGCCGCTGGCGATCGACATCCGCGACGCGACCGGCACGCGCGTCGTGCAGGCGATCGTCGATCGCGTGCGCGTTTCGCAGGACGCCGGCGGCGTGGTGCAGGCAACCGTGCCGGCAGGCGCGACCGCCACCGTCTACGGCAAGACGGCCAGCGCCGAGACCGTGTCGCCGCTCGTCATCACGTTGAGCGACACCGCGAAGCCGATCTCGACGGCCGCCGGCGAGATCACGATCGACATCGACCGGCTCTTCTCGATCATCGGTGGTGTGGCGGCCAGCGGCAGCCCGCTTGCGCGGCTCGCGGCCGATCGCATCTCGGGCGGCACCTTCGTCGTCACGCTCGTCGTCGGTGATCTGCGCATCGCGCACGCGACGTCGTCCGCCGATCCGACGCCTACGCTCGGCGTGCCGTATACGGTGCAGCTGCAGAGCGGCGGGCAGGCAGTGGTCGGTTACGGAGTGCGAGGACGCGTTCTCGTCGGCAGCTGACCCGAACGCGCGGCACGCAATGAAATCCGATACCACCGCGCGCGCCGCCGCGGCGGTCGCTGCGCTCGCCCTCGCGAGCGCAGCGTTCCCGCTGGCCGCCGCCCCCTTCGACCACCTGTCGAGTGCCCGGCCCGAAGCGAACGGAGCGCGCCAGCTCGAAGTTGGCGTCGACGCGATGAACGACACGCTCGACGTGTTCGACATTCGCGGCGACGACCCTGTCTACCGCGGTACCAACGTCGGCGATTACCGCGGCGCGCACCTGCGCGGCGGCCTGCAGCTGGCGCCGAACTGGTGGATCGACGGCTCCTTGTGGCGCCGCAGGATCGACTACCGCAACGACAGCGGCAGCCTCACCACTTGGCAACTCGGCGCGCAATGGCGCTTTCGCGACGCGCCCGACGGCGGCATCGCGTGGGCGCTGCGCGGCAGCGTCTGGGGAAATCGCGCAGACGGCCTCGACAAGAGCTCTCCGACCACACTTGCCGGCTACACGCTGGATAGCGTGAACATCGAACGCCCACGCGATACGCAGTGGCAACTCGACGTCATCGGCACGAAGGGCGACGCCGACGCATCGATCAGCTGGTACGCCGGCGTGCAGCGCGGCCAGGTGCGCTACTCGTCGTTGAACGGCACCGCGCGCGCGGGCAACTGCCCCTACGCCGTGGCGATCGGCGACACGCAGACGATGCTCACGCAGACGGCCTCGTGCAGCGGCGCCGGCGGCACCGTCGCCGCCGGCACGCAAGTGAGCGTGAGCAATGCCGCGTTCGGCCTGAACCCGCGCGATGCGCTCGAATACGACGCGACGGTACTGCGCGTCGGCGTGAACGGCGCGAGACGCTGGGGCGACTGGCGGCTGCGCGCCGGCCTCGGCTACGAGCATCACGATCGCGGCGATGCGCTCGAGAACTCGGCCCACTCGCTATCGGGCGCCTACGACTCGGGAAACTTCAGCGCGATGCTCGAGCTGGCATACCGGTTCACGCCGACGATCACCGGCTTCGTGCGCGGGACGGCCTGGCAACATCAGCTGATGGGCGAGGTACCGTTCCTCTACAACGCGGTGACGGCAAAGAGATCGGATCGGAGATACGGGGTGGCGACGGTGGGGGTGATGGCGGAGTTTTGAGGCTGCGGAATTGCAGTCCCCCGGCTAACACATCTCTCCTACGTCGTCGGGGCATTGCATCCGCTGGGTGCCCGGCATAATGAACGCATGCGCTGGCTAAAGAACCTGCAGCAGGACCGGCGGCCGAGACGTTCGGTCCTGTTTACGCTCGACCGAGACGGTGGGCTCGTGGTGAACCGTGGAGTTCTTGTGCGGTCGAAGCGGATGGATCGCCAGTTCAAGGCGGCGGATTTTCTCTCCGGGAAGAAAGCCGGCAAGGTCCTCGTAGAACCGACGAGCGAGTGACTTCGCTAGCGCTCACGTTCTTCATCCTCGCGTGCGGTTGGAAGTTCTACAAAGAGTGGCGCGTTACTCGTTATGCCGCGCTGAGCCATTCCGGTCATCCGCAGTACTTCGGCGCCGCGATTGCCTCGGCCAACGTCCAACAGGCCGAGGAGAGACACGAAGTCAGCGCTAATCTGTTTTCGTTTCCGAGTGACAAGTCGGTTGCCATGAAGCGCGTCAGGATCACGTTGGACGAAGAAGTCGCCGCTTCGCTGCGTGCGTCCGCTGCCCTGGCGAACAAGAGCGTCTCGCACTACATCGCCGAGTTGCTGGAAACGCGTATGCACGAGTCGCGCAACTACGCGAACGCGATGCGGCGCTTCCTCGACCGCCGTCCCTCGCGCATCAACGAAACGAGAGCGCAACTGCCGAAGCGCGACGAGTTTCACGACCGCTCCGATCTTCGTTGACGTCAACTTGCCTGTGGGCACCAAATCCAGCGGGCCAACGGCGTGGCGTCTGTTCAAACATCGACGGCCGCAAATCTCCCGCTCGCCGCCCGACCCGCAACCCGTCCACCCGCGCGAAGCGCTCGTCGAGCGTAAGAAGCGCGACACCTCGCTCGAGCGCGCTGGCTGCGATCCACAGATCGTTCGTCGGCATCGGTTGCCGCTTGCGCCGAAGACTCGCGTAAACGAGCGCGTACCGGTCGGCGGTTTCGTCGGTGACGTTCAGCACCACTACCCGCGGCGATGCGAGGAAGCGCGACAGTTGCGCGCGATTCGAAGCGTCGCGCGTGCCGGCAGCGAAGCCGGCCAGCAACTCGCCGAGGACGATGCTGTTGAGATAGAGCAGGTACGCGCGAGCCAGCACCTCGACGATCTCCGGTTCGCCGCGCAGGAGCGCCACGTACGCGCTGGTATCGACGAGCACCGGTCGCATGCCTTCACCTCCAGAGTTCCGGCTCGACCTCGGAGAACGGCGCGGTAGCGGCTTCGAACTCCGCTATTTCGTCGTCGCCCCAGACACCGGCCAAGTAGAATTCGCGCCATGCCCGCCACTGCACCCATCCCCGCCACCCTCATTCCCGGCGACGGCATCGGCCCCGAAATCGTCGAGGCCACCCTCGCCGTCCTCGCCGCCCTCGACGCGCCCTTCCAGTGGGACCGCCAGATCGCCGGCCTCGAAGGCGTGCGCGTCGCCGACGACCCGCTGCCGCCGGCCACGCTCGACAGCATCCGTCGCACGCGCCTCGCACTCAAAGGTCCGCTCGCCACGCCTTCGGGCGCCGGCTACCGCTCGTCGAACGTTCGATTGCGCGAAGAGTTCCGCCTGTACGCGAACCTGCGCCCCGCGCGCACGATCCTGCCGGGCGGACGCTTCGAGAACATCGACCTGATCGTCGTGCGCGAAAACCTCGAGGGCCTGTACGTCGGCCACGAGTACTACGTGCCGGTGGGCGACGACCCTCGCGCGGTAGCGGTGGCCACCGGCATCAACACGCGCGAAGGCAGCCGTCGCATCATCGAGTTCGCCTTCGAGACGGCGGTCAAGCAAGGGCGGCGCAAGGTCACGCTGGTGCACAAGGCGAACATCATGAAGGCGCTCACCGGCATCTTCCTCGACGTCGGCCAGGAGATGTACGAGCGCAAGTACAAGGACCGCTTCGCCTTCGAGACGATGATCGTCGACGCCTGCGCGATGAAGCTCGTCATCGACCCGTGGCAGTTCGACGTGATCGTCACGACGAACCTGTTCGGCGACATCCTCTCCGACCTCGTCGCCGGCCTGGTCGGCGGCCTGGGCATGACGCCCGGCGCGAACATCGGCGCCGACGCCGCGATCTTCGAGGCGGTGCACGGCTCGGCCCCCGACATCGCGGGCAAGGGCGTGGCGAACCCCACGGCGCTGATGCTGTCGGCGGCGATGATGCTCGAGCACTGCGCAATGCCGGAGAAGGCGGCGCGCCTGCGCGAGGCGATCGTGCGGACGATTGCGGTCGACGGAATCCGCACGCGCGATCTCGGCGGGAGCGCGGATACCGCAGTGTTCACCAAGGCGCTGGTTGCGGCCGTCGCGGAGGGGGCATCCCGCGCCGGGGCGGCGTAAGCGCTCTTTCTGTCGGAGTACGCGAGCCCGTGCTACCGGGCCGCAGCGCCCCCGAACCCCCAATCGCGCTGCGTTCTGCAGCGTTTTCTTCGACGCAATCGATTGCGTGCGACAAGACGCCTCAGATTGCGGCGCGCACGCGGAGTTGGCCCGCCCGCCGGGTGCGTCCTTTGTGCTGCAGGCACGGCCCTTGATTGCCGCGCCACACTGGCTACACTTGCCTCGTCTTCCCCGCGTCGCCGCATCGCCATGAACTACCCGCGCGAGGCCGACCCGCGCCTGCGTCGCAACTTCCTCGCCCTGCTGGGCGCGTCGATCCTGTCGGCCTGCTCGACGGCGCCCCCCTCGTCGCGCGGACCTTTCGATCCGGTCGCTCCCGACTTCGGCGGCGCCGACCCCGATCCGATCGGCAGCCTGCCCGAGGAACTCGCCCGCGAAGCGAGTTTCCTCGCGCTGAGCCTCGTCGACACGCCGTATCGCTACGGCGGCAACACCCCGGCCGGCGGCTTCGACTGCAGCGGACTCATCGTCTACGTGTTCCGCAACGCAGCCGGGCTGGGCTTGCCGCGCACGGTGGCGCAACTGGCACAGGTGGGCCAGCCGGTACGCCCCAGCGCCATGCGCAGTGGCGACCTCGTGCTCTTCGACACGACCGGCCGCTTCTCGCACGCCGGGATCTACGTGGGCGCCGGCCGCTTCGTGCACGCGCCGTCCACCGGCGGCGCGGTACGGCTGGACGGCGTGCAGGCGCGGTACTGGAAACCGCGCTTTTCGGGCGTGCGGCGGGTGTGAGGGACGTCGCGCGGTGGACTGCCGCGGCCGCGGCGCCGCTTGCGCGTCTCGTGCCCCCCGCGCACGGTCGACTTGCTGCAAATCGCAGCGTTTCCCTTCGTAGAACGCGTGCCTCAGCCGAAAACGCAGCAATACGCAGCGTGGGGCGTCACGTGCATCCGGCTCCGGACGGCAGTGGGCCGACCGTCGCGGCTTTTACGACTGCTTACACTGCTTACACCTGCACATCTGCCCGCAGTGCCGGCCCCGGGATATCGTGAGCGGACCTCGACCCCGGAGCCGATGATGCTCGCCAGACTCGCCGTAACCATCGTTCTCGCAACCGCCGCTGCCGGCGCCTTCGCCCAGGCGTACACGCCCCGCGTCGACCAGCGGCAGGCAAACCAGGATCGCCGCATCGACCAGGGCGCTCAATCCGGCGCGCTTACTGCCCGCGAAGCTGGCCGACTCGATGCCGGCCAGGAGCGCGTAGAGCGCATCGAGGATCGTGCGAAGGCCGACGGCATCGTCACGCGACGCGAGCGCGTGAAGCTGCACTCCGTGCAGAACGTGCAGAGCAAGCGCATCTGGAAGCAGAAGCACGATCGGCAGCACGTGCGCCGCTGACGGCGGGTGCAGGCCGCGACGCGCCTGCCGGTCCGTGCCCGCGCTGCAGCGTCGAGCCTTTGTCGCACGCGGGATCTCGTTCACCCGGTCGATGTCGAAGCGGTCCGGATCGAACCGGTCGTCGCACCGCGTGAGCATGTCGCGATGTTCGGGATCCTGCACATGTGCCGATCGGCCTCGAACTTCTCGTGTGATTCCAGCGGAAGCAGCCCCACTCCGCCCGCTGCGATCTCGCACAGTCGCATCCAGTAGCGCGCAGCATGTCCGTACGCTCGCGTGTATCCCCGCTCGAGGATCGCCATGAGCAGCGCCCCGGTACACGACCGTTTCTCCGCGCAGTCGCTCACGCGCCTGCATCGCGCGGGCCAGCGGCACCAGTGCAGCGTAGTCGTCGCCGCGGATGCGAGCCGACTCGGCAAGCAGCATTGCCTCGGCCGCCTCGTCGTCGCCGATTTCGACGAGCAGCGTCGCCGCGGCTGCCGGATCGTCGTGTTCGAGCGCCATCCGGCGCGCTCGTTCCAATGCAGCCGGGCGCGACGCCTCCGGAAGGTGCTCGAGCCAGCGATGCAGGTCGAACACGGAGACGGAGCGTTCGAACAGCGCCTGCCGGATCGGGGCGCTCTCGTCGTGCCGGCCGAGTCGGCCCAAGGCGTCGGCTTTCAAGGCCAGTCGCGTTTGTTCGATCCGCTCCCAGGGCTCCTGCAGCCAGGCAAGCGCGTCGGCCGGTCGGCCGGCTTCGAGGTACGCTCGGGCGAAGGACTCCTTTTGCAGTTCGTTGGGACGCGGGCTGTAGCGCAGCACGGCGCGCACATGGATGTCGGGGTCGCGCAGCGTCTGGGCCAGCAGCGACAGCGCGCCGGAGATCTGGAACACCTCGTGCGGCAGAGGGCCGCTTTCCGTCGACGAGGCCAGCGTGCTCTCCATGCGCTGCTCGAATCGCGTCACCAGCGCGAGAAGGCCGGACTCGTCGAGCAGCAGGTCCGCGCGGCGCAGCAAGTCCTCGCGGCCGCCGTAGTCGTCGGCGCTGTACAGCTGCACGAGCCGATCCGGCCAGTGGTCCGCAATGCCTTCGCAAAGTGCAGCGGCCTGCAGCTAATGCCGGCAAGCGACGCGAACCGCGTTGCCGATGCTGCCGTCGGAATCGTCGGCGCGATCGAAGAACGCGTGATCGGCCTCGAGGAACGATTCGAAGAGCGCGAGCGCCGCGCGGGGATCCTTCGGCAACAACTCGCGAGCAACCTGCTCCAGCCACGTCTCGAGTTCGCGTGCGAACTCGGCCGCCTCGCGCAAGCCGAGGAAGCGCGTCGAGCGGCGCCACCCCGAGAGCGTCCTGCGAAAGCCGGACGCGAGCTTGTCCGGCCGATCGGCCAGCTGCAGTCGGGCGAGCCGGCTTCGAACCGATTCGTGGTCGTGCGCGAGTTCGAGCAGCACCGAAACGAGCGTGGACGCGTCCTGCTGCCGGAGGAAGGACTCCAGGTCGTCGCTGGGTGGATGAGCCAAGGGCGTTCTATTGCCTTCCGAAGCGGCCGCCGATCGCGGCGGTGAACTCGAGCAACTCATGCAGACGATTATGGCTGGATCCCGCACGGCCGCGCCCAGTAACGCGCGGCACGTCCACGCTCGCGCGTATCCCCGCTCGAGGACGCGCGACAATCGGCCCTGATCGATCAGGAGATCCCCTGGACTCACGCCAGCCGAAGAAGGCGGCTATGTCGCGCTCAACTCGGGGACCGGTACAACAACTCAGGGTGAGGCCGTCGAACAGGCGGTCCATCGCGGACGGTGCGCCGATCGTGGACGGCATCTCAAACTGATCGTAGACGCCGTTTCACGCTGACCGTGGACGGCGTTTCACTTCGATCAGCTGATTCGCTACCGTCCGCCCGCGCCGGGTTCGTCACCTCCGGCGCATTCAGCAGCCAAGCGATCTCGCCTTTGTTCTGTATCCGCAACTTTGCATAAGCGCGACGCAGGTGATGGCGCACGGTCGCGGGCGAGTTGCCCAACCGTCGCGCGACGGCCTTGTAGGTCAGTCCTTCGCCGAACAGGCGCACGACCGACAACTCCTTCGGTGTCAGCAGATCGAGCGCGCACGGCGGGCGCGCCTGGATGACGAAGAGATCGGCGATGCGCTCGGCACGCAGTGTCGTGTACGTTCCCACGAACGCAGCCACGCCCTCCACGAGCAGTGCGTGATTCAGGTTCGCGGGCAGTGTCCCGCCGCCCCACTGCGGCCATTCCATCAGCATCAGGTCGGCGAACGCGGAGTCGGCGTACTGGATCACGCCACGACCATCGCAGATCGCCACCGCTGTGCGGGGCCCCTGCGCAGCCATCTGCATCCGTTCGACGTGGTGCACGCGGTTCAGGTTCAGCGCCGCGGCGAAATGCGGCATCAGGTGGCGCATCATCTCGATGTCGCGTTCGCTATAGCGCGGCACCAGCCCGTTGCGATATAGCGAGAGGTGGGTCCATAACTTCAGCACCGGGTCGACGGCGACGCTGCACATCAGTTGCGCCAGGTCGTACTTGCCGCAGAAGCTGCGAAACGGTCCCGAAAGATCGTCCGCCATCGAGACGATCGCCGGGTTTCGCCGCTCGTCGGTGACCAGCGACACCAGCGGGTCATCCGCCTTGACTCGCTCCCAGTCGCTCACGAAGTCGTCGCCGAGGTCGCAGGTGTAGTTGTTGTGCATGATCGGCCCGCTGGCCATCATGGTCGATCGGCCGAACCACGCACCGTCGAAAGCGACGTACTCGCCCACCAGCGTGAAAAGCTGGTCCTCGAACTCGCCGATTCGCGAGCCGATCGCGAGCTGGTAGAGGTCGAGCAGGCAACGGCTGACCAGCGTGGCGACAGGCTGCTCTGCCTGCGGTCCCGTATCGCCGACGCTCTCGCTCCAATCCGGATTGGAAGCCATGGTCTCCGATCTGAATGTCGTTCTCCCGGTGTCGGCCAACCTACGCGTGCGAACGGGATTCCGCAACGGCACGGCGTCCATCGTTCAAATGAACGATCGCCCACCCCATCGCCCCGATGTCGGCATGCGGCAGCGCAATAGACTCAACGGCGCGATCGTCGTCCCGATCCTGTGAGGCCGCCCTCCATACACATTCCGCATCGCAGCACGCGTGCGCGCGCACGGCACATTTGAACGACTACGGCACCTGCGTTTCGGCGCCTAAGGTCGTGCCCTTGCGTCCGTGCGGCGCGCAGCGACCATGGAATGAACGATGTCCGGGCAGACCGCTTTCTTTCACGACGAAAAGTGTCTTTGGCACACCACCGGGGAACACGCCCTCGTGATGCCCGTGGGCGGGTGGGTTCAACCGATGGCATCGGGCGGCCACGCCGAATCGCCCGAATCGAAGCGGCGCGTGGTCTCGCTGATGCATGTATCGGGGCTGGCGGCGAAGCTGGGCGTGCGCTCGGCGCCGATGGCCGACGAGTCGGACTTGATGCGCGTGCATCCGCGCAGCTACCTCGACGCCTTCAAGGCGGCCTCCGACAGCGGTGGCGGAAACCTCGGTGACTTCGCGCCCTTCGGCCGCGGCAGCTACGAGATCGCGAAGCTATCGACGGGGCTGGCCATCCAGGCCGTGGACGACGTGCTCGCGGGCAGGTTCCGCAACGCCTACGCAATGACGCGGCCGCCGGGCCACCACTGCCTGCCGGATCGGTCGTGCGGCTTCTGCCTGCTGGCGAACGCCGCGGTTGCGGTGGAGACGGCGATCGCACGACACGGCCTGTCGCGTGTGGTCGTGCTCGACTGGGACGTGCACCACGGCAACGGCACGCAGGCGATCTTCTATGAACGCCCCGACGTGCTGACGATCTCGCTGCACCAGGAAGGATGCTTTCCGCCCGGCTACAGCGGATTCGAGGAACGCGGCGCAGGCGAGGGAACCGGGGCGAACCTCAACATTCCGCTGCTGCCCGGTGGCGGAAGCGACGCATACCTGTATGCGATGAAGCGCATCGTCGAGCCGGCGATCGATCGGTATCGCCCCGAGCTGATCGTCGTTGCCAGCGGCTTCGACGCCAACGGCACCGACCCGATGGCGCGCATGCTGCTCGGTTCGCCGGCTTTCGTCGAGTTGACGCGCAGGACGATGGCACTCGCCGACAAGCACTGCAAGGGCCGCCTGGTCATGGTGCACGAGGGCGGGTACTCCGAAGCGCTGGTGCCGTTCTGCGCGCACGCGGTGATCGAAACGATGGCCGGTTGCACGATGGGCGTCGAAGACCCGTTTGCCGAACTGATCGAAGCGCAGCAACCGAAAGAGCGCTTCGCCGCCTTCCAGCGCGGCCTGATCGACGAGATGGCCCGATCCCTGGAATTCTGAACCCGGCATCTAGCCCCCACAGAGGAGCGAGACGAATGGAAGGAATCGACGTCAACGGCCGCAGCACGATCGTCACGCTCGTGCTCCTGTCGGCAATCGCACCGGCGGTGCTGCTGCTCGCTCCCGCGATCGTGGGCGCCCTTGTCACCGGCTCGGGGATGTCGCCGCAGGCGGCCGGGCTCGTGCTCTCGGCCGAGCTCGCCGCCATGGCACTGGTCACGTTCTCCACGCTGTGGTGGATGCGCTTCTGGAACTGGCGCACCGCCCTACGCGTATGCCTCGCAATCATGATCGTCGGCAACCTCGCGTCGGCGCAATTCGTCCAGTCCGGAACCATGCTGGCCGTCTGGCGCTTCGTCAGCGGGCTGGGTGCGGGCAGCGTGATCATCCTGTGCATGGTCACGATCGGCCAGACGCGCCAGCGCGAGCGCAACTACGGCTGGTTCGTCGTGGGGCAACTCGTGCTCGGTGCCGTCGGATTGAAAGTGCTGCCGGGGATTCTCCCGCACTACGGTCTCGGTTCGGTGTACCTGTTCCTGGCGGCCGTGAGCGCGCTGATGCTGCCGCTGGTGCGCTTCCTTCCCGAGGCGGGCGCTCAGGTGCCGGCGGCGGGCAACCGAGGGACGTACTGGCTGGTCGGCGTCGCCGGGCTCGCCGCGGTCATCCTGTTCTACGTCGCGCTGGGCGGCGTGTGGGCGTACGTCGAACGCATCGCAAACCAGGCGGGAATGGCGGCGCAGGACATCGGCAACGCGCTGACGATCGCGACGCTGTTCGGCATCGCGGGTTCGCTCGCGGCCACCTGGATCGGTGGACGCTGGGGCCGCCTGTCGCCGCTGGTGCTCGGCTACGTGATGCTGGGTGGGTCGATCGTGCTGATGCAGGCGCCGTTATCCGAGAACGCGTATCTCCTCGCTACCTCGGTGTTCAAGTTCGCCTGGACTTTCGCCCTGCCGTTCCTGCTCGCTTGCATCGCCACGCACGACGCCAGCGGCCGCCTGATGGTGTTCGCCAATTTCATGATCGGTGCCGGGCTGTCGATCGGCCCCGCGGCAGCCGGAGCGACGCTGGCCACCGCGCCCGACTATTCGGGCGTGCTCATGCTCGGGGTTGCCGGGTGCATCCTGTCGTTTGTTTGCGCTTTGCCGGTCGTGCTTGGAACGCGTCGTAGCGAGGCGGCATTGCCGATACCGGATCGGGCGTGAGGGTCTTCGTATTCATCGCAATGTGAAGGCGCGCCTTCTTCATCTTCGTTAGCGATACCGTGGCCTCCGACGCTGAAGGCTTATGGATGTACGGGTACCGGTGCGTCGTCGGAGACGATGCACCAGGTGTGAACGATGTCGCACCCCCGTCCCGCATCGGCTCGCGAACCGCTCGCCGACCTGCTTCATGAGTCGCCGGCCCGATGGCCGGATCGTCGAACGGGCGCACGGCGTACGACCCTTGCGCCGTCGGCGCCTACGCTGCTTCCGGTCGGTGGTGCAAGGCTTCCTTACTGCCGCCCGTCGGTCGGGTGGTCGGTTTCGTCGGCCCCCGTTGCAGGTTTACATCACGGCGGTTCTCGCCGCAGACGGCGGTTGCTACCATCCGTTCACCCCTTGAACGCACCACCCGCCTATTGCCCACCCCCAAGTCCCCGCCCCCCGAGCCCGCGCAAGACGAAACGCTTTTCCAGGTCCTGCGCACGCTCGAAGCCAACCCGCGCACCAGCCAGCGCGAACTGGCCGACTCGATGGGCATGAGCCTGGGCAAGGCGAACTACTGCCTGAAAGCGCTGCTGGACAAGGGCCTGATCAAGATGCAGAACTTCCGCAACAGTCGCAACAAGCTGGCATACGCCTATCTACTAACACCGGCGGGCGTGGCTGCCAAGGCGAGTCTCACGACGCGGTTCCTGCAGCGGAAGATGGCGGAGTACGAGGCGCTCGAGGCCGAGATCGCGCAGTTGAGGCGGGAGGCGGGGGAGTGAGGCCGGCTGTGAAGGTGGGTCCGATCGAATCCGTAACATCAAGACTCGGCGGGGACAGGTTTGACTGATCAGGCTTTGCTTTCCGCCGATTCTCATTTTGCCTTCGGCAAGAACTGGCTCGACTATGCGCAAAAGATCGATGAGCAAAAAATCGGGCAGGCGGTTTCCGACCTCCACCGACTCAGCGGACGTAACAGCTTCGATGGCCTGACTTTTCTGGATATCGGTTGCGGCTCGGGCCTGCACGCACTTGCGGCCATACGGATGGGGGCGTTGCGGGTGGTCGGCGTCGATATCGATACGGACTCGGTCGAGGCTTCGCGTGGCACGCTGGCAAGGTTTGCCCCCGAAGCCGACGCCCGATTCGAGTGCGTCAGCGTCTTCAGCATGAGCCCCGAGGCGTTCGGAGGGTTCGATCTGGTGTATTCGTGGGGTGTCCTGCACCACACCGGCGACATGTACCGTGCGCTGACTGTCGCTGCCCATCTGGTTCGACCCGGGGGGGGGCTCATGGTCGCCTTGTACAAAAAGACTCCTTTCTGCGGTATGTGGCGGGTCATCAAGCGCTGGTATTCGTCGGCATCACCGGATAGCCAGCGACGCGCCCGACGGGTCCGCCTCGGGCTGCAGCGCTTGATCTCCAGGCTGAAAGGCCGGAATTTGAACGCCTATGTGCGGAACTACGGCGAAAACCGTGGGATGGACTTCGCGAACGACGTTCATGACTGGATGGGCGGATACCCGTACGAATCGATCAGCCCGGAGGATTGTCGCGCGTTCTTCGGCGAGCTTGGCTTCAGGCTGGAGCGGGAATTCGTGCAGAAGCCGGGCAGGTATTTGCCCGGGCTGCTCGGGTCGGGCTGCGACGAATACGCGTTCACTCGCTCGCCCCCAGGTTGAAGACGGGCGCGAGCGAATCGAATCTTCGCATGACGCTCGCGGTCGCTGATCGCATTCGCCGCCACCTGGCCGACCCGACTTCGGAGCATCGGAAGATCGCGCTGGGCTTCGCATCGGTCAGTCTCTTTGTCTTCGTCGGCAAACTGGCCGGCGCCGCCAAGGAAATGACGATTGCCTGGCGTTACGGTGTCAGTGAAACCATCGACGCATACGTGTTCGTGCTCACCCTGGTCAGTTGGCCAGTAGCAGTGTGGTTCAGCGTGCTTACCGCGGTGATGGTTCCACTTGTCGCCCGCCTTCAATACGATGCACCGGCCGATTTGCCGCGGTTTCGCGCCGAACTGCTGGCTTTGACGCTTCTTGTCGGCGGAGGGCTCGGACTACTCGCGTATCTCGGATTACCGGCGTTGCTGCAGGCTGGCTGGCTCGGTCTCTCGGGAGAGGCGCTGACAAAGGCGCTTCGGATGATGGCTGGCATGTCGCTGCTCGTGCCGTTGGGGATCGCGATCAGTCTGTTTTCTGCGTCGCTCCTGGCCGCCGGACATCATCGCAACACGCTGTTCGAGGCCATTCCGGCGTTTACGTTGCTGGTTGTATTGCTGCTACCGCCCGGTTTGGTCCCCGAACCGCTGCTGTGGGGCACCGTCGCCGGATACGCGTTTCACGCGGCCGCCCTCGGGTTGCCGCTATATCGGCGTCAGGCGTTGCCGCCTCCGATATTCCGCCAGCAATCACACGTCTGGCCAGTCTTCTGGAGCAGTATCGGCATCATGGCCGTGAGTCAAGGCCTGATGAGTTTGACGAACCTTATCGACCAGTTTCTTGCCGCCGGTCTGGGGCCCGGGGCGCTTTCCACGCTGAGCTATGTCAACAGGATCCTGGCGCTGATCCTGGGGCTTGGCGCCACTGCGATCGGACGCGCCACTCTGCCGGTGTTTTCGAATGCCCACGCCAAAGCCGGTTCCGAAACTTATGTACTAGCGCTTCGCTGGGCGAAATGGATGTTCCTGTTGAGCCTGGCCGCGTTGCTGTTCGGTTGGATGGCCGCACCGTGGGGAGTAGAGTTGCTGTTCCAGCGTGGCGCATTCACAGCGAACGACAGCAGCCGCGTAACAGAAGTTCTCAGATACGGTTTGTTGCAGGTGCCGCCCTATTTCTTCGGACTCGTCCTTGTCTCTCTCGTGGCGAGTCAGAAAAAATACAAGGTGCTGTTGCTTTCCAGTTCGGTCGCACTCGCCACGAAGATTGGCGCGATATCGATATTCGTTCCATTGTTCAAGTTGAATGGACTTGTATTGTCGACAGTGACGATGTATCTGGCAACAGCATTGTTCTTTCTCGTCGTTACATATCGCCTTCGTTTCAACCGCTCATTTGCATAGAAAGCGTGTCCGATTGCGTCTGAGACGATATGAATCTCCTAATTTTCATCCACTCCCTCCACTCCGGCGGTGCTGAACGCGTGACCGCCAATCTCGCGAACTACTGGGCGGAGAAGGGCTGGAAGATCGCGGTGGTTACGCTCAGTTCGGCGAAAGAAGACTTTTATCGGCTTCATCCTTCTGTAGAGCGTATCGCTCTTGGCCTGGCTCGCGACAGCGGCAATCCGCTGATGGCCATTCTCAACAATCTGCGGCGTGTTGTTGTGTTGCGCCGTGTACTGCGTGATACACGTCCTAATATTGCGCTGGGAATGATGACTACTGCGAACGTTCTGCTCTCGCTCGCCCAAACTGGACTTAAGGGGATAATAACGGTGGGGTCTGAACGCATCCACCCGCCCCGGGTTCCCTTGGGCGCGATGTGGGAAATCCTGCGTGCGCGCACGTATCGGCGGTTGAAGGCCGTTGTCGCGCTGACCGGAAGATCTGCTGACTGGCTGCGCGCACACACTCGTGCTTCAAATATTCGCATCATCCCCAACGCGGCGTCCTGGCCGTTGGACCCGCAACCGCCCTGTCTTCCGGTTCCCCCTCGCCTGGACGCGGAGCATGTTCTTTTGGCGGTAGGTCGCCTCGATGAGCAAAAGGGATTCGATCTCTTGATTGCCGCCTTTCAACGGCTTGCTGCCCGGTTTCCCGAATGGCGACTGATTGTGCTCGGTGAGGGGCCCAGACGAAACGCCTTGGAGGCTCAGGTCGCTTCCGCCGGGCTCACGGGGCGTGTAGATCTGCCCGGTCGCGCGGGCAATATCGGGCAGTGGTATGAGGCCGCGGATCTCTATGCAATGAGTTCCCGCTTCGAGGGCTTCCCCAACACACTGGTCGAGGCGATGGCGCACGGCCTGCCGGTGGTGAGTTTCGATTGCGACACGGGTCCGGGCGACATCGTCCGACACGAGAGGGATGGTCTTCTGGTCCCACCAGAAAATGCCGCAGAACTGGAGGTCACCCTGGGCCGGTTGATGGCTGACAACGCGTTACGCCGTCGATTCGCTCAGGAGGCCATTGACGTGCGGCAACGGCTTTCGCTTGAAAGAATCGCTAGGCAATGGGAAGACCTGTTCGAAGAAATGCGTTGATGTGGCTTCGGCTTACGCCCTATTCAAGCCGCACTGCGCTCTCTTTTGTTTCCGCTTTGTCGTTGGTAACGGCAAGAGATTTCTGACATGCGGTCATTTGGGATAGAAGCGATCGCTTTCCCGACAGTCGTGATCTTTGTCGTGACTTTTATCGTCACCCATCACGTGACGAAGCGGCGAATTGGATCGATGATCGCCGCGTCGATCAAAGCAGGTCTTTTTGCCGCCTACTTCGGGTTTTTTTTCGACGGCTCGTACACGTTCCTTGACGACTGGACTTACATCGCCGGTGGGGCGCAACTCTTGCACGGCGAGGTTGGGATAACGAATCTACAGGAGAACTGGAGCCTGCTTGGAAGTATCGCAGGTGGAGATCATTTCTTCTATTATCTATATAATTCGTACGCTTTCAGACTGTTTGGAGAAGGGTACTACGCGCCCGTTGCGTTGAATGTTCTAGCGACTGTCGCAATAGCCTGGATCGGTACCGGGCTGGCAACTATCGAGTTCAATCTCGGAAGAAGAATATACCGCTGGCTTTTTTTCTTTCTCCTGCTTCACCCTGATATTCTCGCGTGGTCCAACATAATGAACGGCAAGGACATATTGGTCCTGCTGCTGCATGTGATCTTGTTGGTGGCGGTGTCAAATGCATTCCGGGGTTACATTTATCGAGCATTGTGGTTCGCTGTGCCGAGTATCGGTATTTTGCTCTTTTTGCGTTTTTATGTGCCGCTATTGTTTGGCGTTGCATTGATTTCTACTTGGCTGCTAATCGGTTTTCGGCATAGACTTAAGTTCCTGATAATTTCTGGCGCGTGGATCTGGTTTGCATTCGTATGGATCGGACAGGATTACCTGATTTCGACTCTTGCCCTGGTGCGAGGCGATTTCGTTAACCCGTTATACGGTTTTTTCCGTATTCTCCTCACCCCGACGCCGATGAGCGCGTCCGGACCATATGAATTTCTGATTATTCCGGCCATAATTCACTGGGGGTCTTTGCCTTTTTTTCTTCTGGGCCTGAGAAGGGTCTGGGTGACGCGTACTCCATTTGCAATGTTCCTGGTTTCATATTTATTTGTATTCTTGGCCTTATACGCAGTATATGGGGAGTTGCAAGGTCCGAGGCATCGTGTGCAGCTTGATTATGCCTGGGCGCTGCTGCAATTCATTGGAGCCGTTGCCCTCTTAAGAAGGCGCCGCATGGTGGCGAGAGTCGAAACAATGACGAGTCGTGGATCGGGTGCGATCAGGACAATTCAAGCGAACGCTCAATGAGTCGTATCGCCTTCTTCTTCCCCTCCCTGAACGGCGGCGGCGCCGAACGCGTCATGGTCACTCTCGCAAATGCACTCGCCGACCGCGGCCACGCCATTGATCTGGTGCTCGCCTCTGCCCACGGCCCCTTTCGCAAGGACGTGTCGCCGCAAGTGCGCGTGATCGATCTTCAGGCCGGTCGCGTGATCAAGTCGCTACTGCCGTTGGCGCGCTACCTGCGCCGAGAGTCGCCCGTTGCGATGCTTGCGGCGCAGACCCACGCCAACGTCGTTACGCTCGTGGCTCGGCGTCTCGCCCGCGTTGCGACTCGTGTCGTGGTGAGTGAACGCAGCACGATCAGTGTCGCGTGCAGTCGTGCCAGAGGCGCTGCTGCGTGGTTGAACTATGCATTGGTGCCGAGCCTATATCGGACGGCTGATGGCATCTGCACCGTCTCACGTGCGGCGAGCAAGGATCTCGTCCGTTTCGCCGGTCTGCCTGCCGCCCGCGTAAGCACGATCTACAACCCGTTCGATCTCGATCGCATCACCCGACTCGCCGACGAACCGCTGGGCGATCCGTGGCTGGAGCCGGGCAAACCGCCGATCGTGCTGGCGGTTGGTCGGCTGGCGGAGGAGAAGGATTTCCCGACCCTCATCCGCGCGTTCGCTCGACTGCGTTCGAAGCGACCCTTGCGGTTGTTGATTCTCGGCGAGGGCGCATTGCGTCCCATGTTGGAAGAACTGATAGCACGATGCAAATTGACCGCGGATGACGTACGGATGCCTGGTTTCGTCCAGAATCCGTTTGCGTATCTGGCGCGTTGCTCGGTATTCGTTCTCTCCTCACGCTGGGAAGGTTTGCCAGGTGTCTTGATCGAGGCCCTGGCATGCGGCGCGCCGGTCGTGAGCACCGATTGTCCCAGCGGACCACACGAGATACTGGAAGGCGGCCGCTGGGGCTCCTTGGTTGCGGTCGGCGACCCAGATGCCTTGGCGGGGGCAATCGCCGCCACGCTCGATACGCCGCGCGATCGATTGCCGGATGTGCGTAGGCGCGCGCAGGACTTCGAGCAGGAGCGCGCGGTAGCTGCCTACCTGAAGCTTCTCGGCTGCTGAACGATCCGCCTCGTGAAAGTCGCTTTCGTCATCACCGGCCTTTCCACGGGCGGCGCCGAGACCATGCTGCTCAAACTCTTGCAGCATCTCGACCGTCGCCGTTTCGAACCCCACGTGTTTTCGCTAACGACGGAAGGCGAGGTCGGACCGCGCATTGCAGACTTGCGGATTCCCGTGCGCGCACTTGGCATGCGGCCGGGCTCGCCGAATCCGGGGCCTGTGCTGTCTCTTACGCGCAGTCTTCGCAGGCTCGCGCCGGACGTGGTCCACACCTGGATGTACCACGCCGACTTCGTTGGTGGCCTCGCTGCGCGTCTGGCTGGTTCCCGGAACCTCGCTTGGGGAATTCATCATAGCAATCTCGACCGGCACTTGACCAAGCGCTCCACCTCGCTGGTCGTGAAAACCTGTGCGCTGCTTTCTTCCTGGATGCCCGCGCAGATTCTTTCCTGTTCGACCCGTGCAAGGGCGGTGCATGCAGCAGCGGGCTATCGTGCAGACAAGATCCGCGTGATCCCGAACGGATTCGACCTCGAGCGCTTTCGCCCGGACGCCGAAGCGCGGACAGGCATACGGGCAGAGCTGGGTGTGCCCCTGGAGACCCCACTGGTCGGTTTGATCGCGCGCTACGATCCGCAAAAGAACCACGCCGGTTTCATTGGGGCAGCTTCGCTGGTCCGCACACAAATGCCTGACGCGCATTTCCTGTTGGCCGGTTCGGAGGTAGATGCCGACAACAGCGCGCTGCAGGAGTCGATCCGGGCGCATGGACTGTGTGCATCCGTGCATCTGCTTGGTCGACGCGATGACGTACCGCGCCTGATGGCAGCGCTCGATGTATTGGCTTCTTCTTCTTATGGTGAGGCGTTTCCGAACGTGCTGGGCGAGGCCATGGCTTGTGGCGTTCCCTGTGTTGTCACGGACGTAGGTGATTCCGCCGAGATCGTGGGCGACACCGGGCGAGTGGTACAGCCAGGCGACGTGCGTGGGCTCGCGGATCAGATTGTCGACGTGTTGCGCCTGCCGTTGGCCGACAGGGCCGCGCTGGGTTCGCAGGCGCGGGTGCGGGTACAGGCCAACTACGAAATCGGCCAGGTCGCGAAGCTTTATGAAGCCTGCTACGAACGCCTGGCTGCAAAGAGCACGCGGTCGAACGCCTGATGTGCGGCTTTGCGGGTCATCTCGGAACTGGACCCCTGGTCGGCAGACAGGCGGCATCGGCCGTGCTCGAGCGCATGGCCGACGCGATGGCGTTGCGCGGCCCGGACGATTGCGGCATCTGGGTCGACGACGCGGGAATTGGGTTGGCCCACCGGCGCCTGTCCATCCTGGACCTCTCGCCCGCGGGTCATCAGCCGATGGCTTGTCACGCCGGGCGTTACGTACTCGCCCTGAACGGCGAGATCTACAACCATCAGGATTTACGCCGTGAACTCGCGACCGCGCAGGCAGTGCCCCATTGGCACGGCCACTCGGACACCGAAACACTTCTCGCCGGCTTTGTCGCGTGGGGCATTCGCGCGACGATCGAACGTTGCATCGGCATGTTTGCCTTTGCCGTGTGGGACAGGAAAGACCATGTGCTGACGCTGGGGCGCGATCGGCTCGGTGAAAAGCCGCTGTACTACGGATGGCAGGGGGCAGGAGAGCGCGCGAGTTTTCTCTTCGGGTCGGATCTGAATGCACTGAAGGTGCACCCGGCCTTCGCGGCAAATGTCGATCGCGACGCGCTGTGCCTGCTGATGCGGCATAACTGCATCCCGGCTCCGCACTCGATTTACCGCGGGGTCTTCAAGCTGCTTCCCGCACATCTACTCAGGGTGTCGTTGAAGCGGCGCGAGCCCGTCCTCGAGGCGTACTGGTCACTCGCCGACGTAGCGGTTGCCGGTGTTCATACACCGTTCGAGGGTACCGCTTCGCAGGCCACCGACGCGCTGGAGCAGTTGCTGTGCTCAGCCGTGCGCCAGCAGATGGTGGCAGACGTACCGTTGGGCGCGTTTCTGTCCGGCGGTATCGATTCGTCCACGGTGGTTGCGCTGATGCAGGCGCAAGCCGATCGGCCGATCAAGACCTTCTCGATCGGCTTCGAGGAAGAAGGCTACGACGAGGCCCAGCACGCCCGTGCGGTCGCCCGACACCTGGGCACGGAGCACACCGAGTTGTACGTCACGCCGCAGCAGGCGATGGACATAATTCCGCGACTGCCGCGTTTGTACAGTGAACCGTTTGCCGATTCGTCGCAAATTCCGACCTTTCTCGTTTCGCAATTGGCCCGCGGGCAAGTAACTGTTTCGTTATCCGGCGACGCCGGAGACGAGTTGTTTGGCGGCTACAACCGTTATCGGCTTGCTCAGAAACGATGGGAAACGATTTCGCTACTGCCCGGAGGTGCTCGGAAGCTGGCCGTATACGGAATCCGTTCGCTGTCGCCGGCGGTCTGGAACGCATTGCTGAGGCCGTTGGGTTCGATCAAGTCACGATCACACCGTCCCATCAACCTTGGCGATCGACTACACAAGGGAGCGAACCTCTTGTCAGTGCGAGGCATCGACGAGTTGTACTTGAGGCATGTCACGCATTGGGAACCGGAGGGTTTCGTGATCGGCGGGGAGGAACCATCAACTTGCCTGCGCGGCAAACCTTTGCCGCTGCCGGGACTCGACGCAGTACAACGCATGATGGCGCTGGACACTATTACTTATTTGCCCGATGACATCCTGGTCAAGGTGGATCGCGCGGCGATGGGCGTGTCGCTCGAGACCCGCGTGCCGTTTCTCGATCATCGCGTTGTGGAGTTCGCCTGGCGCATTCCGCAATCCATGAAGTTGCGCGACGGAGTGGGCAAGTGGATCCTGCGCCGGGTGCTCTACCGGCACGTACCCAGGAATCTGATCGAGCGCCCGAAGATGGGCTTCGGTGTACCGATCGATAGCTGGCTGCGCGGACCGTTGCGCGATTGGGCCGAGACTCTGCTGGCTGAGTCGCGCCTGCGGCAGGACGGGTACTTCAACCCGACCCCGATCCGGCAGAAATGGGCGGAGCACTCGAGCGGACAGCGGAACTGGCAGTACCACTTGTGGGATGTGCTGATGTTTCAGGCGTGGCTGGATTCGAGGCGGTCCACGTCCGGGGCAAGCGAGCATGAGCATGAGCGCGTTGAGGCGGTTTAACGCGGTGCTTCTTTGGTGGTATACGAATCGAATCCGGTTCGATGCAATGCTGCGTCTGTTCGAAGAAGCAGGTTTTGAAACCGAGCTCCGGCACGTGGAGCAATGGGCGCATTTGTCCCTCGATCGTCAGCGACGACCCCAGTTATTCGGGATCGCCAGTTGAAAATCGTTCTCTTCGCGAATACCGATTGGTATCTGTATAACTTCCGTCGTTCTTTGGCACTCGCCCTGCGCGACGCGGGGCACGATCTGTTGCTGGTTTCACCGGCTGGAGCATATGGCGAGCGGCTTCTGGAATTAGGTTTCCGCTGGCTTCCGGCGCCGATGAACCGACGCAGCCTGAATCCAGCACGCGAACTCACCTTCGTGCTTTGGCTCGCGCGGTTGTTCAAGCGCGAGCGTGTCGAGCTCGTTCACGGCTTTACGATCAAGTCGGCTGTTTACGGTTCTCTGGCGGCTCGGTTGGCAGGGGTACGTTCCCGGGTGAGTGCCGTGGCCGGCATGGGTTATGTTTTTTCCAGCAACGATGCGAAGGCGAGAATGTTGCGCCTCCCGGTGCGGGCATTGATGCGCTCGGCGCTCGGCGGCAAGAGCGCACGATTGATCTTGCAGAACCCCGACGACGTTGCCCTCTTTCTCGATGCTCGGTTGATCGATGAGACGCAGGTACGTCTTATCCCGGGGTCCGGCGTGGATTGCAGGCGCTTTACGGTAGCTGGCGTCCGGGGGATTGGCGAGCCGCTACGGGTGCTGCTGGCCGCCCGACTGTTGTGGGACAAGGGTGTTGCCGAGTACGTGGAAGCCTCCCGGCGACTCCGAGCAGAAGGCCGACGAGTGCGTTTTCTGTTGGCGGGCGATCCTGATCCCGGAAACCCGGCTGCAGTGCCTGGGTCGATGGTGCGAGAGTGGGTGAACGATGGCCTGGTCGACTGGCTCGGGCATGTCGACGACATGCCAGCACTGCTCGGGTCGGTACACGCTGTGGCATTGCCCAGTTACTATCGAGAGGGACTGCCCAAGACCTTGATCGAAGCAGCTGCTTGCGGCCTCGCGCTTGTGACGACCGATATGCCGGGATGCCGGGAGGTCGTCGAGCATGAGGTCGATGGGCTTCGGGTGCCGGCGCGCGATCCAGTTGCGCTGGCGGCCGCGATCGCGAGGATTGACGACGATCCGGCGCTGGCTGCCCGGTTGGGCGCGGCAGCGCGGACCAAGGCGCTGGAGCGCTTCGATGAGCGGATCGTGATCGCAAGGACGATGGAGGTGTACGAGGAGCTTCGGCCGTCTTGCGTATCTTTGTGATCCGAATCTCAAGTCGATGCGGGGCGCGCCTTCGTCGCCCGGCGTATACAGCGCCGGCGTTCGTGGACGCGCTGGAGCGTAACCAGTTGGTTGCAACCGCCTCGCGGCTTCCGGAAGCTCCGGAGTTGATCTGAAGGCGATCGGGTTCTCTCACCCCGCCCGCAACGTCTCCGACGGCAGCTCCCCGTACCGCGCCCGGTACTCCGCTGCAAACCGCCCGAAGTGCGAATAACCGACCGACAGCGCAACGTCGGTCACGTGCGTCCCCGGCCGCGCGTCTCGCAGCATCTCATGTGCCTTCGCCAACCGCTGCCCGCGCGCGAACTCCACCGGCGTCGTCTGCCGGTATCGGCGAAAGCCCGCGTACAGCGCTCGCGCGCTGATCCCGACGCGTTCCGCCAGCGCTCCGACCCCGCCTTCGAGCGTGGGGTCTTCCTCGATCATCTCTTCGGCACGGCGCACGAACGACGGTGCCGGCGCACGCGCTTCCGCTCGTAACGCTTCGCTGTAGTTGTGCGGCTGCACGAGCAGCAGCGTCGATATCAGCGCGTCGTCGAGCGTTCGGCGTCCGGCCGGTGAAGCCAGGTAGAACGACCGGGGCGTGAGCTCGGTCAGCAGGAATCGGATCAGGCCGTTCCACGTAGCGCCGCGATTGCTGGCTAGATCGAGTTGGGGCAGGAATTCGATGGGGCGCGAGGGCGTGTAGCCGAGCAGCGACGCGAGGCGCCGATCGAGCGCCGCACGCGGGATCTTGATCGAGAGTTTGCTGCACTCGTCGTCCCATTGCGTCTGCATCGGTTGCAGGCACGACTGCACGGAGGCGACGGACGGATGCGATACGAGTTCCCATCGGGCCGTGCGGATCGTCGAGCTTCCCGCGATCGGCATGCCCACCAGGTAGAAGTCTTCGAGTGCGCCGGGATCGAGTCGCACGGCGGTGCCGTAGCGCGCATAGAGGAGCACGGCCTCGTCGAGTTCCACGCTTCGGCAGCAGACATCGAGTCGTGCGCGCTCGTCGACGAGGTGCAGCGCGTGTGGCGACAGGATCCGGCAGAAGTGCCGACGCGCCTCCTCGAGATCCATCGTGCGAAAGGAGGGAAACGCGGCCAGCGGATCGTCGAAGTTCATGGCGCGGCGCAATCCGGACAAATGCAGCGCGATCGGGATGGCCGATCGCGCGTACATCCTACAAGATGGCCGCAATACCCGTCCGGCACGTTGCGTACGTTGGTCGGAAGGCGGGCTTGCGCTTCGACGGTAGGCGCGCACCAACGAGAGGTACGACATGGCATCGGCGGCGAGCGAGGCGATCGCGGTGCTCGAGGCGAACGGCATCGATCGCATCTTCGGGAATCCCGGAACGACCGAAGTGCCGCTGCTCGATGCGACTGTCTCGTGCGGAATCGACTTCCATCTCTGCCTGCACGAGGGCGTTGCTGTGGCGATGGCGGACGGGTACGGGCGCGCGACGGACAGCGTCGGCGTGGTCATGGTGCATACGTCGGTGGGCACGGCGAATACGCTGGCGAATCTCGTGAACCTGCGCAGCGACCGTTCGCCGCTGCTCGTGATCGCCGGCGACAAGGACGATCGTCTTTCCGGGCGCGGCTGCTTCTGCGAGGTGCCCGATCTTCCCGGGCTCGTTCGCCAGGTGACCAAGGAGGCCTGGCGCGTAACGCTTCCGCAGAAGCTGCCCGAGCTCGTGCTGCGCGGGCTGAAGGTCGCGCGTGCGCCTGCACGCGGCCCCGTCTTCCTCGCCGTTCCCGAGAACTACATGGCGGCGGAGCTCGAGCCGGAATTCGTCGGTGCCTGTCGGCGCCGCGCTGACGATATCCGGTTGCGCGCGCACCCGGACGATCTCGCGACGATCGTACGCGCGCTCGCCGGCGCCGAGCGCCCGCTGCTGGTCGCAGGAAACGGGATCGGTGCCGGTGAATCGTTGCCGCTTCTCGTCGAACTCGTCGAGCGCTTCCGCGTGCCGGTCGTCGGCGAGGAAGTCTTCACGACGAACGCGCTGAACTTCCCCACCGATCATCGCTACTACCACGGCAACTTCTCGCCGCGCATGCGCGTGGTCGAGGACGCCGACGTCGTCGTCGCGATCGGAGCGCGCCTCTTCATGGAATACGCGTGGCCGTCGCAGCCGGCGCTGCGCTCCGGCGTGCGCCTGCTGCAGCTCGGCGCCGACGCCGATGAACTCGGCAAGATCTATCCGGCGGAACTCGCCGTGCTGGCCGACGTCGACGATGCCATTCGCGGGATGCATCGGATCGCTGCCGAAGTTCCGGCTCCGGATGCATCGGCGCTCGAATACCGTCATGAACGCGCGCTTGCGCGGAACAGGCCTGCCGGCGCTGTCTCGGACCCTGCGGACGCCGCGCCGTCTGCGGCACTTTCTTCGGCCGAAAACCGGATGCGTCCGACGCGTCTGCTCGAACGGATGGATGCGATCCTGCCCGACGACGTCGTCATCGTCGACGAGTCGGTGCTCTCTAAGTCGATGATGCAGGCTCGCTTCCGGCTCGGCGGCGGGCGCTCGTACTTCGGTACCTCGGGCGGTGGGCTCGGATGGGGCATTCCGGCGGCGATCGGGGTGCAGCTCGGAATGCCCGGGCGTCGCGTCGTCGCCTTCGTCGGCGATGGCGGCGCGCTCTTCAACATCCAGGCTCTCTGGACCGCAGCGCATCTGCACGCTCCGATCGTCGTCGTGATCGTCAACAACGACGGGTACATGGCGGTGCGACGCGGCTTGCGTGAATTCGACGAAGCGGCGCAGCGCGCACGGCGTTTTCCCGGCACGTCGTTCTCGGGCCCGTCGATCGACTTGCCGGCGATCGCGCGCGGCTTCGGCGTGCGGGCTGTGTCGGTGCGTTCGGAGGAAGAGCTCACCGACGCGCTGCGCGCGTCGCTCGACTCGAGCGAGCCTGCCCTGATCGACGCGCACGTCGTTTCGTCCCACTATTACTGACAACCACCGGAAGAGCCGTAGAGGAGGAATGCCATGCGACAAACCGTGAATCTCGCTCTCCTGCTGACCGCGCTGCTCGCTTTCGCCCTCGGTGTGCGAGCCTTTGCCGCCGGTGGCGACTCGACTGCGGGAGGAAGCACCTCGGCTGCGGGCACTACCCCCACGAAAATCACTGTCGGTGTCTTGAACGTCTCGGACGCCGCTCCGCTCTTCCTTGCGATCGCCGATGGAACCTTCGCCCGTCACGGCCTTTCGGTAGAGACGACGCCCGCGCCGGGAGCCGCGCAGGCGACTTCCGGACTCGTTTCCGGCGACATGCAATTCGCGTTCGGAAGCTACGTCCCGTTCATCCTGGCGGCGCAACGCGGCGTGCAACTGAGAATCGCCGCGCCCGCCGACGACGTGAACGACGCCTTCAGTCGCGTCGTCGTCGCCAAGGACAGTCCGTTGCGGACGGTGGCCGACCTGAAGGGCAAGCGGATCGCCGTATCGGCGTTGATCAACTTCGGGACGCTGGGCATCCAGGAGTCGCTGAAGGCCGCAGGCGTGGACCCGAAGAGCGTCACCTTCGTGACCTTCCCGTTCCCGAACATGATGTCGGCGTTGGAGCACGGGCAGGTGGACGCGGCGTGGCTCGTCGAACCGTTCCTCACGCAGGCGCGCGATTCCGGCAATACGCGGGATCTTTTCGACCCGTTCGGTGGCACGATGCAGGGCGTGCCGGCGGCCGGGTTCATGATGACGGCCGCCTACGCGAAGGCGAACCCCGACGTCGTTTCCCGATTCAAGCGCGCGATGGCCGAAGCGAGCCGGCGCGCGGCGGCCGACCCCGCAACGGTTCGCCGGATCATTCCGACCTTCACGAAGATCCCCGAGTCGATGGCGGCGAAGATCGGGCTGCCGGCCTACACCGCGGTACTGGATCCCGCTAAGCTGCAGCACCTGGCGGATCTGATGGCGAGCGACGGCCTGCTCGCGAGCCGGTTCGATGTCTCCGTATTTTTCGGCGACTGAGCTTCGGCGATCGAGCTTTGGTGACCGAGCCTTGGTGACTGAGACGAACGCATTGCCCGCGGTCGTGTCGGCAACCGGACGCGCTGCCGTGTCCTCCACCGTTGGTGCAGCGGACCGCGCGCTCGGCCGATCCGGCGTCTCGACGTCCGCGAACCCTCGTCGCCCATCCTCCGCAGGCAGGCGCAGCGCGACGCGCCGTGTTGTCGGTGTCGTCGGCGTTCTCGCGCTCGGCGAGCTGGTCACGCGCTTCGGTATCACCGATCCGCAGTACGTTCCCTACGTCTCGACGGTCCTGAAGCGGATGTTCGAGTTGTGCGTGGACGTGCGCTTCCTCTCGCAAACCGCGGACACGATCCAGGCATGGCTCATCGGCCTCGGGCTGTCCGTCGTCGTCGGCGTCGCGCTCGGGTTCGCGATCGGTTCGAACCGCTTTCTCGACAAATCGTTCCGCGCGCTCTTCGATTTCATCCGACCGATTCCGTCCGTCGCGCTGATCCCGCTCGGCCTGCTCGTGCTCGGCCAGGGCCTGCAGTTGAAGATCGCGCTCATCGTGTACGCAGCCGCGTGGCCGGTGTTGTACAACGTCGTTTCGGCGATCCGCTCGATCGACCGCGTGCAGCACGACACCGCGCGTGTCTTCCGGATCGGCCGCGTCGCGCGCTTCGTGCACGTCTTCCTGCCATCGACGCTGCCGAACCTGGCGACCGGGATCCGGGTCGCCTCGCCGATCGCACTGGTACTGGCCATCAGCGTCGAGATGCTCGGCGGCAGTCGCAGCGGTCTCGGTGTCTGGATCCTCGATGCCAACACGGGTGCCGGACGCGCCGACCTCGTCTTCGCGGGTACCGCGATCGCGGGCCTGCTCGGTGCGTCGAGCAACTGGATACTGGCGACCGTCGAGCGGAGGCTGCTGCCCTGGCATCCGTCGTATCGGACCGAGGCCGCGAGATGACTGCAACGGCTTCGCCGCGATGGCGCCTGTCGCGCGCCTTCGTCACCCATGTCTGGGTGCTGGTCGTCGCGGCGCTCGTATGGGAAGTCGTCGCGCGTTCCGTGCAGGTCTTCTATTTCCCGCCGTTGACGACGGTGCTGGAGCACGCGCGGCAGATGTGGTTCTCCGGCCCGGTGTCGAGCGCGTGGCTCACGCAGGGTTTCCTGATCGACGTCGTGTCGAGCCTGCAGCGCGTCGTGCTCGGACTCGCGCTCGCACTCGTCGTCGGCGTCACGCTAGGCACGCTGATCGGCCTGATGCCCCGCGCCGGCGACTTCGTCGATCCGACGCTGCAGCTCATGCGGTCGGTGCCGCCGGTCGCGCTGGTGCCGATCTTCATGCTCCTCTTCGGAATCGGATCCGGCATGCGGATCACGCTGATCGCGTTCACCTCGGTCTGGCCGATTTTGCTGAATGCGATCACCGGCGTGCGTTCCGTCGAGCCGATGTTCCACGCGACGGCACGCGTGTTCCGCATCGGCATCGCCAGGCGCCTGAGGTACATCGTGCTGCCCGCCAGCGCGCCGCTCGTGCTGGCCGGTTTGCGCGTGAGCACCGCGCTGGCGCTGATCGTGATGGTGCTGTCCGAGATGGTCGCCGCCACGAGCGGGATCGGCTACCGGTTGATGTTCGAGCAGCAGAGTTTCGCGCTCGCCAACATGTGGGCGTGCATCGTTCTGCTGGGAGTGATCGGCTACCTTCTCAATGCGATCGTCACGATGATCGAGAGAAGAATCCTTCGGTGGCAACCGGGGCTGCGGGAGTAGGAAGAGATGGACGTTGCGCTTTCTCCCGGGGACGTTTCGTCGGCGGTTCTCCGCGTCGAGAATCTGAGCCACTCGTACGGTCGTGGCCCGCGCGCCGTCCCGATTCTGGACGAAATCGCTTTCGAGGTGCAGCGCAACCAGATCGTTTCGCTGGTCGGCCCCTCGGGCTGCGGAAAGACGACGTTGCTCTATTCGATTTCGGGTCTGCTGCGCCCGTCGGCGGGCCGCATCCTGCTCGACGGAGTGCCGGTTCAGGGTGTCCCGCAGGGGCTGGCGATGGTGTTCCAGGATTACAGCCGGTCGCTCTATCCCTGGATGTCGATCGACCGCAACGTCGATTTTCCGCTGGCGGCGGCGGGGCTGCCCAGGAGCGAACGTCGCGATCGCGTCGAGGAGTGCCTCGACGCCGTCGGTCTGCACGGGCACGGCGGGAAGTATCCGTGGCAGCTCTCGGGCGGAATGCAGCAGCGTGCGGCGATCGCGCGCGCGCTGGCCTGTCGGCCGGACATGCTGCTGATGGACGAACCGTTCGCATCGGTCGATGCGCAGACCCGCGAGGACCTCGAGGATCTCGTCTTGTCGGTTCGCAAGCGCTTCGACATGACGATTCTCTTCATCACGCACGATATCGACGAGAGCGTCTACTTGTCGGATCGCGTGATCGTGTTGTCGAAGTCGCCGACTTGTGTGCAGGACCAGGTGAAAGTGCAGTTCCCCGATGAGCGCGACCAGATCGGAACGCGCAGCCTTGCGGAGTTCGGCGTCCTGCGCGCACACATCGCTTCGCTGATCCGGGGAGCGGGTGCTGCGGCCTCGGCGCGGCGACAATAGCGCTCCGATGCCGCCAGCCGAGCGGAAAATGGCCGACGACGGCTCGTCTCATTCACATGTATAGAGGCTCACGTGACCGTTGTTGACAACTGTCCCGTCTCGAAGGACACTTGTCCTCGGCAGTACAACGAGGGATCGCTGTGGAGGCTCGTGAAGCGGATGCCCGGTCGCGTCGAAAGAGTGCAGCCAGGACCTCGCAGCCCGACGTCGCGAAGCTTCGACCGGAAGAAAGCCGCGACCCGAAGACTTTCGTCGAGCGGGAGCAGCTGTTCTATGCGCGGTCCCGCGACCTCCTCGGCGGCCGAAAATACTGGCGGCACGAGCTGACCAGCAAGTCGTCCATTCACGCTGCCATCGTGAAGGGCGTTCCTTATGGGGCGCTCGTCTTCTTCGTGGATCAGGTCGAGGAGATCGACGAAGAAGACGTCGAGAAGGTGCTCGGTATCAGTGCGCGAACGATGCGTCGCCAGCGCGAGACGCCCGACAAGCCGATGCCGCCGGATCTGGCGAGCAAGGCCTGGCTCTTTGCAGAAACCCTGGCCAAGGCAACGGAGATTTTCGGCAGCAGAGAAGAAGCAGAGCGATGGATGTCGAGGCCGGCGATGGGCCTCGACGGCCAGCGTCCCATCGATCTGCTGCGGACGGTGCAAGGAGCAGAACTGGTGGACGATTTCCTGGGCCGACTCGAGTACGGGGTCTATTCCTGAGCTCTGGCATGACGCCGCTGCCGGCGCCGCTCGCTACGCCCGTCTCGCTGGTAGCCTGGCGCCTCGATGCAGCCATTCACGCACCTGCCTGGGACAGCGGTGTCGGGGCCGAGCGCATGGGTGGTCGTTGGAACCCCAAGGGTGTCAAAGCCGTGTATTGCAGCTTCGACCCCGCCACCACGATCCTCGAGTCCGCTGTCCATCGCGGCTTTCATGTGCTCGATGCCGAGCCATTTTTCCTGACCAGCATGACGGTCATCGACGCCGCCGACGTGAAAATCGTCGATCCCGACGACGTACCGAATCCCGCCTGGCTTCACGCCGGTATTCCGAGTGCCGGTCAACAAGCGTGGGGGGCCACGTTGCTCGAGAAGCATCGCTTTGTCGCGCTTCCGAGCGTGGTATCCCGATTCAGCTGGAACATCGTGTTCAGGCCGGAACGGGCAGTCGGGGGTTATGAATTGCTACGCCAGGATCGGTTGGTGTTGGACACCCGGCTCAATCCGTCGATGCGCTGACTGCCTCACTCCTTCGGTCCGGCTGCGTAGCCGTAACCTTTCCGGTAATACCCGTACCGCCCCCCATAGCCGTAGCGCACCCGCGACGGCACGAAGCAGTTGAACACGAAGCCGTCGATCTGCGCGCCGGTGAGCTGGTACTGCTGCACGGCGTCGGCCACATCGGCGTGCGCCGCGCGCTTGTGCCGCACGACGAACGCGGTGACGTCGGCGAACGCGCCGAGCACCACTGCGTCGGACACCGGCAGGATCGGCGGTGCATCGACGATGACGATGTCGTAGCGCGAGGCCGCCCACGCGAAGACGCGCTCGAGCCGCTCGGTGGTGAGCAGTTCGCCCGGGTTGTCGGGAGCAGCGCCTGCCGGCAGCACGCTCAGGTTCATCGTCGGGTCGGTCTTCACGAAGGCCGCCGGGTCGAGCCCTTCGCGCAGCACGTCGGACAGTCCCTTGCTGCCGTTCACCGCGAAATAGCGACCGATCGACGAGAGTCGAAGATCGGCGTCGATCAGCAGCACGCGCGGGCCGGCGTTGGCGATCAAATAGGCAAGGTTGGCCGAGACGAAGCTCTTGCCCTGGCCGGGCACTGCCGACGTGAAGAGAATCGTGCGGGCGCCGCGCGTCTCGGCGAGCGAAAGCTGCAGGTTCAGCCGCAGCGTGCGCAGCGCTTCGACGGCAGCCGACATCGGTTTCGAGCGCGCGAGCAGGAACGGTGCCGCGGTGCGCTTGCCCTTGCGCCGATCGATCGCGGTCTGCTCGACCGCTTCCGGCACCGTGGCCGACACATGGATGCCGATCTGCTCTTCGAGCTCGCGCGGGTCGCGGATGCGCCCGCGCATCGCGGCAAGCAGTTGCGCGAGCAGGAAGCCGCCTGCCAGTCCGCCGAGCAGGCCGACGGCGACGATCAGGGCGCGGCGCGGCTTGCTCGGCTTCTGCGGAACGACGGCACGATCGACGATCGATACGTTGCCGATCGTGCCGGCTCGCGCCACGCGCAGTTGCTGCGCGTTGTTCAGCAGGCTGACGTAGAGCTGGTTGTTCACCTCGACGTCGCGCGCCAGTCGCAGGTAGTCCTGCTGCACGAGCGGCAGCGCCTCGATGCGTTCGCTCATGCGTTTCTGCTGCGCGCTCACGCTGGCCAGCTGCTCGCGCAGCGCGCGCGCCACCGGGTGCGCCGGTTCGTAGCGCGCGTCGGCTTCCTTGCGCTTCAGTTCGAGGTCGAGCCGGTTCTTCTCCAGCTCCACCGTCTGGGTCAGCAGCGTGGAGATCTCGCCGGGGATGTCGATCGTGCGGTGCTTGTTGCGAAACGCGTTGAGCTCGCTCTCGGCGCCGTCGAGCTGGCTGCGCAGCTTCGGCAGCTGCTCCTCGAGGAACTGCAGGCTCTTCTCGGCTTCGGCGGCGCGCCGCTGCACGTTCTGCTTCACGTACGCGTCGGCGATCGCGTTGACCAGCCGTGCGGCAGCGAGCGCATCGATGCCCGGGTATTCGATGCGCATGATTCCCGACTGGCGCTTCGTTTCGGAGACGCGCAGGTCTTCGCGGATCTGCTCGACGCGCGCCGGCAGCGAGTAGCGGCGCAGTTCGAACTCGGTGCCGGGGCGCGCGACCAGCTGGCCGATGCGCAGTGCGTAGCCGGTGGCTTCGTTCGCCGCACGCGCGCCGTCGTTGCCTTCGAGGACGAGCATGTCGTCCTCGTCGCGCAGCGTCCACTTGCCGCTCTCGCCGATCGCGAGAAGGTACGGCTTGCCGTACTGCTCAGACGGCACTTCGAATTCGGACAGAAGCAGCTGCTCGCCGCCCCACGCCCAGTGCGTCGAGTCGATCAGCGGCAGCACCGGCGCGATCGCCAGGCCGTTCGCGTCGCGCTCGAGCCGGCGCGCCAGCCACTCGCCGACCAGCGGAAAGCGGTTGGCCACTTCGACGTCGCTGTGCAGGCGCAGCGCTTCGACGGCACTGGTTACGTTCGTGCGCGAGCGCAGGATCTCGATCTCGCCCTCCACCGGCGAGCCGGCAACGTCGAGCGCCTGTGCGACCGACGACAGCGCGCCGAGTCCCGATCCCTTCTTGTCTTCCACCTGCACGAGTGCATCGACCGTGTACACCGGCGTTGCGAGCAGCGCGTACGCGAGCGCCGCGAGCGTGCACAGCATCGTGACGAGCGCGAAGCTCCACTTGTGGTCGACCAGGTTCTCGACGAGGTCTATCAACGAGATCGTGTCGTCGTCGTCGAGCGACGCGCGCGAGATCGATGTCGACGAGCGCGAGCCGCGCACCGACAACGAGCCGCCGGTTTCGAGGAAGGCTTCGGCGTCGCGGGCATCGCGCCGTGGGCGCGGGCGGGGGAGAGACGTGGGCGCAGGCGCAGGCGCAGCGTCATGCCGACCGTCGTCGAGCGGTCGCGTCAGTTCGTTGTCGGCCGGTGCGTTCATCGCGTGGCGCTCCTCGCGCCGCTCGCGCCCTGCACCCACGGCAGCAGTTGCGCGACGACGCGACCTGCGCGCGTGAGTTGCGTCGGATCGACATAGACGACGTCGCGCGCGCGCAGCACGAAGCGGTCGGCGAGCAGCAGCGCTTCGGGCGAGCGAGCATCGAGGTGATAGACGAGCGGTTCGTCGTTGGTGTCCAGCCGCAGTACGAACACCTGCCCGGCGTTCGACGACAGCGGGTTCGGCCCGCCCGCGTCGGCGACGGCATCGGCGAGCGTCAGTCGTCCACGCGGCAGCGGATAGGCCTTCGGCTGCTGCACTTCGCCGAGCACGAAGATCTTCTGTTCGCGCCGCTCGGGCACGTTGATGACGTCGCCGTGCTGCAGCAGCAGGTTCTGCGTCATTTCGCCTTCGTAATACAGGCGGTCGAGGTCGAGCGTATAGCGCTCGCTGCCGCGCGTGACGGTGACCGCCGACAGGTCGGCTTCCGGCTTCGTGCCGCCGGCCTGGCCGATCGCGTCGGCGATGTGCATCGGCACGTCGGTGATCGGCAGGTTCCCCGGCGTACGCACCTCGCCGACGACGAATACACGCTGGCTGCGATATGCGGCCAGCTCCACCTCGACCTGCGGGTCCTTGACGTAGCGCGACAGCTGGCGCGCGATCTGGCTTCGCAACTCGGGCACCGTACGGCCTGCCGCATCGATGCGCCCGGCCATCGGGAAGTAGATCGTGCCGTCGTGCGCGACGACGCGCAGCGGCACGACGTTGCTCGTCTGGCCGGTGGCGCCGCTGGCCAGCGTCTGCGTCGTCACCGAAAGGTTCGGCGCGAAGTTCAGGTCGGGATGGTTCCAGACGGTGATGCGCAGCGCGTCGGTCGGGCCGATGCGATAGGCGGTGGGCTCCTTCTGCGGGACGACCGGGGCGGCGGGACGTGCGACGGCATCGAACTGGCGGATCAGCGGCCAGTCGATGGCGATCGGCGTGACTTCGGCGGCCGGGGCGCCCCCGGCTTCCGGTGCGCTGCTGCGGCCGAGGAACTGTCCGGGCGCGTATGCGCAGCCACCGAGCACGAGCGCGACGAGGAACGCGACAACCGCGGTTGCCGCGCTGCCCCTTTCGGCACGCTTCGTTGCTGCGTCCTTCATTGCAGCAGCCCTTGCCGCGCGAGGCGGTCGACCCACTGCTCGATGCAGTCGTTCATCAACTCCAGGCATTGCTCGAATCCTTCGGCCGGTCCGCTCACCGGGTCGGCGATCTCGATCGCCTGCCAGTGCCCGAGCAGGCGCACGCGCCCCGCGTGCTGCGGCGCGCGAGCGATGATCGCCTGGCGGTGATGGCTCTCCATGCACAGGACGAAGTCGGCCTCGTGCAACGTGAGCTTCGACAACAGGCGGCTGCGATGCGTCGACAGATCGCCCAGCCCCGCTTTCGCAGCAGCGTCGATCGACATCGGATGTGCCGGTTCGTCCGGCACCGCTTCCACTCCGGCGGACGACACCTGCGCGCGCAGGTCGCGCTTACGCAACACGTGGCGCACGGCGAACTCGGCCATCGGACTGCGGCAGACATTGGCGGTGCACACCAGGAGCAGTTTCAGCGACACAGCTTCCTTCATGAAGACGCGAGCCGTCGACCGCGTCTTTCCCTTCCATGCAAGTGGGGCCCTTCGTTCGGGCGGGGGCGATCATAGCGGCAAGTCGGTGGCGGCGGGTCGCATCGACGAAGCGAGCGCCTCGCGCGCGCGATGCGTTTTCCATCCGACGAGGAAGACATGCACATACGCGCCCGAACCGACGAGGAACGCAGCGAAGATCTGCCAGTCGTCGAATGCGAGCAGCCACATCGTGACGCCGGCGCCGCCGGCCAGTGCGCCGAGCAGCGCCTCGAAGGCCGCCGTTGCGCGCACCGACAGGCCGGAGTTCACCAGCAGGTGGTGCAGGTGATCGCGGCCTGCCGACATCAGCGCTCTTCCCTTGCGCTTGCGCTTGGCCATCACGGCGACCGTGTCGACGATCGGCATTGCGCAGATCCACAGCGCAACGACCGGCGGCAAGCCGTTCGGCCGCTGCGACAGGTCGATCGCGATCCACGCCAGCAGGAAGCCGAGCACCATGCTGCCCGCGTCGCCCATGAACAGGCGCGCCCGCGTGCGTCCCGGCAGGCGCGCATTGAACAGCAGGAACCCGGCGATCGCCCCGGCGATCGACAACTGGGTCGACATCGCGACCAGGTCGCCGATCCACCAGGCGGAGAACGCGAACCAGCCGACCGCGGCAAGCGCGATGCTGCCCGCCAGCCCGTCGAGACCGTCGAGCATGTTCATTCCGTTGATGACGCCTGCGACTGCGAACACGGTGAACGCGAGCGCGCCGACAAAGCCCAGGCGCAGTTCGTACTCGGGCAGCAACTCGCCCAGCGTGTGAAGCAGGCTGCCGTCGAACGCGAGTGCGAGCCCTGCGATCGCCGACTGCAGCAGGAACTTCGTGCGGGCACCGATGCCGAAGCGATCGTCGAACAGGCCGGTGAACAGCAGCGCGAAAGTGCCGGCGACGATCCAGCCGCCCGGGTGCAGGCGCTGCCAGTAGAGCCACGAGATCAGCATTCCGATCGCCATGCCGATACCGCCCACGACGGGCGTCGGACTCAGGTGAGTGCGGTGTCCGCCCGGTTTTTCCTGCAGCCCGAGCCGCGGAGCATTCTTTTCGAGGAACAATAGGGCGAGCGAAGTCGTTGCCGCGCTCGCGAGAACCGGCTCGAACATTTGATGGGGCGAAGGGGAATAAGCCTCAACTTTAGTCGACCTTTTACGAGGGGAGGAAGCGTTTTGTGCGTTGTTTCCTCCCTCTGTGTCGAATGGCCAACGCGACCAGTCCGAACGGCCTATGCGAGGGGCGGTGCGGCCCTTGATCGACAGGAGATTTCGTCGTTGATTCGATCATCGTGATGCGCGGCCCGATATTGCGTGCCGCCTTCTGGTCGGTGCTCGCAGCGGTGCTCGTGCTGTCGTTGTGGCCGTCTTCCTCGCCGCCGCCCATGTCCACCGGCTGGGACAAGTCGGATCACGTCGTTGCCTACCTCGTGCTCGGCCTGCTCGGCTTCGGTGCGTATGGAAGACGCTTCGGTGTATGGATCGCGCTGCTCGCCTACGGCGGCGCGATCGAACTGCTGCAGGCGCTCAGCGTCTATCGCACCGCGTCGTGGAACGATTGGCTCGCGGACGCGGTCGGCCTGGCGCTCGCCTTCGTTGTCGGGTCGCTTGCGCGGAGCGCTCGGGCGCGTCGCACCGGGACGCGATGACCGCGGCGGCGGCGATCGTTCACCGGCTCCGGCCCTGTCGCCGATGTGCCCTGTATCTGCCCGATATACTCGACCCGGTTTTCCCCTTCTTCCTTTCCCTCCTGCAGAGATGTCCCCGGCCGAATCACGCCTGCGCGAGCTGCTCGCGCATCGAATCCTCGTCCTCGACGGCGCGATGGGCACGATGGTGCAGCGCTACGGGCTCGACGAGCAGGGCTTCCGCGGCGAGCGCTTCGCCGCGCACTCGCGCGACCTGAAGGGCAACAACGAGCTGCTGTCGCTGACGCAGCCGGGGATCGTGCGCGAGATCCACGAGCAATACCTCGCGGCCGGTTCGGACATCATCGAGACGAACACTTTCGGCGCCACCGTCGTCGCGCAGGCCGACTACGCGCTTGCCGAGCACGCGCGCGAGATGAACCTCGCCGCGGCGCGCCTGGCCTGCGAGGCCCGCGATCGCTTCTCCACGGCCGAGCATCCGCGCTTCGTCGCCGGCGCGATCGGTCCGCAGCCGAAGACCGCTTCGATCTCGCCCGACGTCAACGATCCGGGCGCGCGCTCGATCACTTTCGACGAGTTGCGCGATGCGTACGCCGAGCAGGCGCGCGCGCTGGTCGAGGGCCGCGTGGACCTGCTGCTGCTCGAGACGATCTTCGACACGCTGAACGCGAAGGCGGCGATCTTCGCGATCGAGGAGCTGATGGCCGAGCGCGAGGCGCAGGGTCTTGCGCGCGTGCCGTTGATGATTTCGGGCACCGTCACCGACGCGTCGGGGCGGCTGCTGTCGGGGCAGACGGTGGAAGCCTTCTGGAACTCGATGCGCCATGCGCGGCCGCTGACGATCGGCTTGAACTGCGCGCTGGGCGCCGCGCTGATGCGTCCGTACATCGAGGAGTTGTCGGCGAAGGCCGACACCTTCCTGTGCGTCTATCCGAACGCGGGCCTGCCGAATCCGATGGCCGAGACCGGCTTCGACGAGACGCCGCAGATCACGTCGTCGCTGCTCGGCGAGTTCGCGCAGGCGGGCTTTGTGAACGTGGTCGGCGGCTGCTGCGGCACTACGCCCGAGCACATCGAGGCGATCGGACGTGCGGTGAAGGACCTGCCGCCGCGACCCGTGCCCGAGCGTCCGCGCGCGATGCGCCTCGCGGGACTCGAGGCCTTCAACGTCGACGATTCGTCGCTCTTCGTGAACGTCGGCGAGCGTACGAACATCACCGGCTCGAAGGTCTTCGCGAAGATGATCCTCGAGGGCCGCTACGACGACGGGCTCGCGGTGGCGCGCCAGCAGGTGGAGAACGGCGCGCAGGTCATCGACGTGAACATGGACGAGGGAATGCTCGACTCCGTGGCGGCGATGACCCGCTTCCTGAACCTGATCGGCTCGGAGCCCGACATCGCGCGCGTGCCGCTGATGATCGACAGCTCGAAGTGGGAGGTGATCGAGGCGGGCCTGAAATGCGTGCAAGGCAAGCCGATCGTCAACTCGATCTCGCTGAAGGAAGGCGAGGAGGAGTTCCTGCGCCAGGCGATGCTGTGCCGACGTTACGGCGCGGCCGTGGTCGTGATGGCCTTCGACGAGCAGGGGCAGGCGGGCACCTTGGAGCGCAAGGCGCAGATCTGCAAGCGCGCCTACGAGCTGCTTACGCAACGGGCCGATTTCCCGCCCGAGGACATCGTCTTCGATCCGAACATCCTCACCATCGCCACCGGCATCGACGAGCACGATCACTATGGAGTCGCGTTCCTCGAGGCGACGCGCTGGATCCGCGCGAACCTGCCGTACGCGAAGGTATCGGGCGGCGTGTCGAATCTCTCGTTCAGCTTCCGCGGCAACGACGCGGTGCGCGAGGCGATCCACACGGTGTTCCTCTATCACGCGATCCAGGCGGGGCTGACGATGGCGATCGTCAACGCCGGGATGATCGGCGTGTACGACGACATCGATCCGGCGCTGCGCGAGCGCGTCGAGGACATCGTGCTCGATCGGCCGCCGCGCGTGGCGCCGGGCGATCCCGACTACGGCAAGAGCGCGACCGAACGGATGATCGAGTTCGCCGCCACGCTGAAGCCGGGGGAGGGCGGCGCGAAGCCCGAAGAGGACCTCGCGTGGCGCCGCGAACCGGTCGAGAAGCGCCTGGCGCACGCGCTGGTGCACGGCATCACGACCTTCATCGTCGACGACACCGAGGAAGTGCGCGCGAAGATCGACGCGCGCGGCGGACGGCCGATCGAGGTGATCGAAGGCCCGCTGATGGACGGCATGAACATCGTCGGCGAGCTGTTCGGCTCGGGGAAGATGTTCCTGCCGCAGGTGGTGAAGTCGGCGCGCGTGATGAAGCAGGCGGTGGCGCATCTCGTGCCGTTCATCGAGGAAGAGAAGCGCCTGCTGGCGGCGAGCGGCGCCGACGTGTCGTCGCGCGGCAAGGTCGTCGTGGCCACGGTGAAGGGCGACGTGCACGACATCGGCCAGAACATCGTCGCCGTCGTCCTCCAGTGCAACAACGTCGAAGTCGTCAACATGGGCGTGATGGTTCCGGCCGCCGCGCTGCTGGCGAAGGCGAAGGAAGAGGGCGCCGACATCGTCGGCGTGTCGGGGCTGATCACGCCGTCGCTCGAGGAGATGGCGCACGTCGCGCGCGAGATGGAGCGCGATGCGCACTTCCGCGACAACAACGTACCGCTGCTGATCGGCGGCGCGACCACGTCGCGCGTGCACACGGCGGTGAAGGTCGCGCCGCACTACTCGGGTCCGGTCATCTACGTGCCCGATGCATCGCGCTCGGTGCCGGTGGTGCAGAGCCTCGTGTCGGACGAGCAGCGCGACGCGTATCTCGCCGAAGTGCGCGACGAATACGAACGCGTGCGCAGGCAGCATGCGGCGAAGAAAGGGCCGAAGCTCGTGTCGATCGCCTCGGCGCGTGCCAACCGGCCGAAGATCGACTGGTCGACCTACGCGCCGCCGCGGCCGACCTTCCTCGGACGCCGCGAGTTCCGCGACTACGACCTTGCCGAGATCGAGCGCTACGTCGATTGGGGACCGTTCTTCCAGGCGTGGGACCTGCACGGCGGCTACCCGGCGCTGCTCGAAGACCCGCTGGTCGGCGAATCTGCGCGACGCGTTTTCGCCGACGGCAAGGCGATGATGAGGCGCATCGTCGAGGAACGCTGGCTGCAGGCCAACGGCGTCGTCGCGTTCCTGCCGGCGAACTCGGTGAACGACGACGACATCGAGGTCTACACCGACGAGACGCGGTCGAAGGTCGCGTTCACCTGGAGGAACCTGCGCCAGCAGGTCGAGAAGCACGAGGGCGTCGACAACAAGTGCCTGGCAGACTTCATCGCGCCGAAGCTCGTCGACGGACGGCCTTCGGGTTACGAGGACTGGATCGGCCTGTTCGCGGTGACGGCGGGCGTCGGAATCGAGAAGAAGCTCGACGAGTTCGCGCGCGAACTCGACGACTACTCGGCGATCACGCTGAAGGCGCTGGCGGATCGGCTGGCGGAGGCCTTCGCCGAGTGCCTGCACGCGCGCGTGCGACGCGAGCTATGGGGATACGTGCCCGACGAGACGCTGACCAACGCCGAGCTGGTTGCGGAGAAGTACGTCGGCGTACGCCCCGCGCCGGGGTATCCGGCCTGCCCCGAGCACACGGTGAAGCGCGCGCTGTTCGAGACGGTGCACGCGGAAGCGATCGGCATGCAGCTGACCGAGGGCTTCGCGATGATGCCCGCGTCGAGCGTCAGCGGGTTCTATTTCTCGCATCCGGCCTCGCAGTATTTCAACGTGGGGCGGATCGGGGAGGATCAGCTTGCCGATTACGTGCGGCGGACGGGGGTAGGGGAGGAGGAGGCCAGGAGGGTGTTGGCGTCGGTGTTGTAGGGGGCGCCCACGCGGGCTTGGGCGTGCACGCCTCGTCCCGACCCGCCGACCCGATCCGGGCCGACCCGGTCCGTTCCGTCCCGATCCGACCCGCTCCGGTCCGTCCGCTCCGACCCGCTCCGAAATGCTGCGGAACGCAGCATTTCCAGCTGTGGAAGCGATCGTCGGGCTGAAAACGCAGCGTTTTACAGCGAAACGATGACGTGATGACGTGTGGGAAGGACGCAGGAGCTTGATGCGCTGCTGCTCGTCGGCCTCGGGCGTCGGGCGTCGGGCGTGAGGCCGTCGTACCAGGCGACCGCGCAAAACGTCGGGCAAGCAGCGCCTGAAGCAGCGCTCACGAGCAGGAACAACGACCCGTGGTGGTGGCGTGGAAGGGCTCGCCGAGCATGACCGCCGATGGATCCGGTGCTGCACCGCGCGGCTGGCGTCGATGCGTTTGTGCGGACGGGAGTCGGGGCGTGGTTGGGTCGGGCGTCGGGCGTGGGCGTCGGGCGTGGGCGTCGGGTGTGGGCGTGGGCGTGTGCGTCGGGCGTCGGGCGTCGGGCGTCGGGCGTCGAGCGTCGAGCGTCGAGCGTCGAGCGTCGAGCGTCGAGCGTCGAGCGTCGAGCGTCGAGCGTCGAGCGTCGAGCGTCGAGCATCGAGCGTCGAGCATCGAGCATCGGGGAGCGTCGGGCGTGCCCCATTTCGCCCGCCGAATTGCTGTGAAACGCAGCATTCATGGCCGTAGGAGACCCTCCCCGACCCTAATTGCAGGGTTTCGCCGCAAAACGCTTGCCGCCAGCGCGGGCCGAAGATCGATCGGTGCAGCCGGCGCCCGCGACCAACGGCCGCGCCACATCGGTCGAGGACACGCTGCCTCCGATTCAGCGTCGTTCGGCACCCGGCGTCATGAAGCGCGTCGGGTGCGCTCTACTTTCCCGCAACCGCGGCTGCTTCGACCGAACGCTGCATCGTCAATCGCGGATCCGCCAGGATCAGCGCCATCGCATGCAATTCTTCTGACGTGAGCACGTTACGCGGCAGCTGACTCGCGACAATCGGGTCTTCGGTTCCAGGGTGCGCCTCGCCCCGCTCCTTGGCTTCTCGCTCCTGCCGAATCGTTCGCTGCGCGCTCGTCGGATGACATCCGACGTGCCGAGCCAGTTCGGTTGCCGAATAGCGAGTCCATCGTGCTGCGGAAAGCAGGAAGAGCCGCCGTTCGGCAACGCCGAATTTGCGTGGCAGGACTCGATCGCTTCGCAGCGCCTGCGGGACCGCCGTCAGAAGCGCGTCGATCGAGGCGTCCTTCCGTGCACTCCGCAGGAAGGGCTCGACGTCGGCCGGCGGGAGGCTGCGAGCCACCGACGGATCGGCAGACACGTACTGGTGCAACCAGGCAGTGCACGACGACGTGCGCTTGCCCATCGCTCGCGCCCATCGATTCCGGTCGACGCAGGGCCGGGCGACGGCACCGATCCAGTCTCGGTGCGTACTCCACTCCCATTCGAGCGGGTCGCTGCACAGCGCATCGCGAGTGGGATTCAAGTGGATGTATCGGATGGTGCGCGCGATGTGCCGGCGGTCGCGCTGCACTTTTTCCGGCGGCGGAAGCGGCTCCCATTCGAACGCGAGTTCCGGCATCGCGGTCGCCCGCATCGCCAGCCGGAATGCCGACAGGACGCGCCCGAAGGTGCGTAAGGCCGTCTCGTTGTCGATCTGCGCGAGCAGATGAACGTGATCCGGCATCAGCGCCAGGGCGACGACGTCGAAGTTCCGCGCGATACGGCGCCAGAGATCCGTGCAGGCTCGCCGACGACGGAACGGGCGCGCCCCCGATGCAACGCGCGCGACGAGATGCAGCAATTGCTGGTTGGCCATGGATGCATCATGAGTGGCTTCGGTCGTTCCAATCGTCACGAACGGACTAGGTTCTGCGACCGAGGGTCCGGTGCCCGGGGGTGCTGCGCGACCGGTGCCCGGGGGTGCTGCGCGACCGGTGCCCGGGGGTGCTGCGCGACCGGTGCCCGGGGGTGCTGCGCGACCGGTGCCCGGGGGTGCTGTGTGACCGGTGCCCGGGGGTGCTGCGCGACCGGCGTCCGGACGCGCTGTACAACCGGTGGCCAGGACCCGCTGTGCGACCGGTGCCCGGGAGGTGCTGTGCAACCGGTGGCCCGGACGCGCTGTGCAACCGGTGCTCTGGACGCGCCGTGCAACCGGTGCTCGGACGCGCTGTGCAACCGGTGCTCGGACGCGCTGTGCGACCGGCGCGCGGACGCGCTGTGCAACCGGCGCCCGGATGCGCTGTGCGCCCGTCGCGGTTGCGCAACTTGGGCGAAGCAGTCGGCTTTTTGCTGCCAAACACAGCAATTTCGGCCGGGGAGAGTCTCCTGTGACCCGAAATGCTGCGTTTCACAGCATTTCGGTGTGCCGCTTGAAGGCCTGCGGCGTGCGGCGTGCGGCGGCGGCGGCGGCGTGTGGTGGCGTGCGCCTGCGGCCTGCGGCCGGCGGCCTGCGGCCGCCTGCCCCCTACCGCGTGCACCGCCGCCCGCCACCACCCCAATTACCACCACATCCGGAACAATGAGTTGCCCTCACACCATCTAGTACCGCGATCGTTCCGAATCTATCCTGTCGGCACTTTCCAGACACGCTTCCACCATCCGACAGGAGCAACCCATGGCTAAAGTCCTCGTTCTCTACTATTCGTCCTACGGTCACATCGAGCAGATGGCTTACGCGGTAGCCGAAGGCGCGCGGGAGGGCGGCGCGCAGGTCGACGTAAAGCGAGTCCCCGAGCTCGTTCCGGCCGAGGTGGCGAAGGCCTCGCACTTCAAGCTCGACCAGGAAGCACCGATCGCGACGATCGAGCAGTTGGCCGAGTACGATGCGATCGTCGTCGGCACCGGCACCCGCTTTGGGCGCATGTCGTCGCAAATGGCGAACTTCCTCGACCAGGCCGGTGGCTTGTGGGCGCGCGGCGCGCTGAACGGCAAGGTCGGCGGCGCGTTTGCATCGAGCGCCACGCAGCACGGCGGCAACGAGGCGACGCTGTTCTCGATCCTCGCCAACCTCATGCACTTCGGCATGGTGACGGTCGGGCTGCCGTACAGTTACCAGGCGCAGACGAAGATCGACGAGGTCGTGGGCGGCAGTCCGTACGGGGCGACGACGATTGCCGGCGGTGACGGTTCGCGCCAGCCTTCGGAGATCGATCTGGGCGGCGCCCGTTTCCAGGGCAAGGCGATCGCCGAGGTCGCGAACAAGCTGTTCGGCCGAGGGTAGCCGACGAAGGAGTGATTGCATGGACGAAGTCGCCGCCGGAAAGCTCGCCACTCACGTCGAGTACGTCGGTTCCTGCGTGCTTCCCACTCCGTGGGCGACTTTCCGCCTGCATGGCTTCGTCGATCCCGACACCGGTGCGGAGCATCTCGCGCTGGTGCTGGGCACGGTGGATGACGGCGCTCCGGTCCTCGCGCGCGTGCATTCCGAATGTCTTACCGGCGACGCGCTGTTCAGTCGGCGCTGTGACTGCGGCGCGCAACTGCAGGAGGCGATGCAGCGCGTGGCCGCGGAAGGCCGCGGCGTCGTGCTGTACCTGCAGCAGGAGGGGCGCGGCATCGGGCTGATGAACAAGATCCGCGCCTACGGCCTGCAGGACTGCGGCGCCGACACCGTCGATGCGAACCTGGCCCTCGGCTTCGACGCCGATCTGCGTCGGTACGATGTGTGTCGCCCGATGCTCGAGCACCTCGGCGTGCGCTCGCTTCGGTTGATGACCAACAGTCCGGCAAAGGTCGACGCGATCCGCGCGTCGGGTGTCGACGTCGCCGAGCGCGTCGGCATCGAGGTCGGGCTCGACTCGTCGAACCTGCGCTACCTGCGCACGAAGCAGGCCCGGATGGGGCATCTGTTCTCGATGATCGAGGACGAGACGCAGGGTTGAGGGTTGTCGGCGCAGCGTTCTTCGCTGCGCTGCGTGTGCGCCCGGGCGGCTGCCCCCGGCCGAGGCTGCGCTCGGACGAGTTGTAACGGTTCGCTCCGACTCCGCGTCACGCCTGTACCGCCCGATGCGTCCGGCCGAGGCTGCGCCCGGCCGAGGCGCAACGCATCGCTTCGACGCCGTCTCACGCCTGCACCGCCCGCCGCGGCCCGCTTACCCGTGCTGCGTCGTCACGCATTCCGCGCGCTTCGGCGCGACGTTTTCGCCGCCCGACGCAGCACATGCGTGCAGTTGCGCCGCGGCGGCCGGGTGACCCTGCTCGGCTGCTTGTCGAAGCCAGTGCGCAGCCGATGTTTCGTCGCCCTGCTCGCGCAGCAACTGCGCGAGTTCGTATTGCGCCGGGGCGTAACCGAGCGCCGCCGCGTTGAAGAAGTGCGCTGCCGCGCGATGCTTGTCCTGCTCGACGCCCGTGCCGTGCAGGTACAACCGTCCGAGTTCCCAGCTTGCCTGCACTTCCTCGAGGCTCATGCCGACGGCGCGCGCGAACCATTCCCGCGCTTCGGCCGGTCGCTGCTCCTGCAGATAGAGCTTGCCGGCCCAATAAGCAGCGTTCGCGTCGCCCGCGCGCGCGGCCTGCTTGTACCACCGCACGGCCTGTGTCCAGTCGCGGTGCACGCCGAAGCCGGTGCGGTAGTAGTGGCCGGCACGCACCATGTCGCGCACCGTTCCCTTCTCGGCGGAGGTGATGGCGGCGATGGCCAGGCCTTGCCAGTCCTGCATCGGTACCTGGGCGTGGGAACTCGAAAGCGTCGCCGCGAAGAGGGCGATGGCAAGGTACAGAGGCTTCATGATGTGACGGCTCGTGTCGTGCGGGACCGGGACGCGCGTCGACAACCAAGGGGGTCGGCGCGACCTGATGCAGTCTGTCGATCGATGTCGCGCTGCGCATCCGAATCGCGATCGCGCATATCCATATGCCGGACGACGTGCCGCGAGTCCCTGCCCGCTCCATTCGCCGCCCGCTCCCGGAGCCCGGAGCCCGGAGCCCGGAGCCGGAGCCCGGAGCCCGGAGCCCGGAGCCGGAGCCCGGAGCCCGGAGCCCGGAGCCCGGAGCCGGAGCCGGAGCCGGAGCCGGAGCCGGAGCCGGAGCCGGAGCCGGAGCCCGGAGCCGGAGCCCGGAGCCCGCTCCCGGGCCCCGCCGCCCCTGCCCGCCGCCTCAGCCGTAATTGATCACCAAGTGCCGGATCTCGCTCATCTCCTCCATCGCGTATCGCGTCCCCTCGCGCCCGAAGCCCGATTCCTTCCAGCCGCCGAAGGGCATGTTGTCGATGCGGTAGATCGGCACGTCGTTGATCATCAGCCCGCCGACTTCCCATTCGTCGATCGCGCGAAACGCCCGACGCAGGTCCTGCGTGAAGATCCCGCCCTGCAGTCCGTAGCGCGAGTCGGCTGCGCGCGCGACCGCCTCGTCGAAGTCGTCGTAGGCGTTCACGGTGAGCACCGGCCCGAAAATCTCCTCGTCCTCTACCTTCATCCCCGGGCGCGTGTTGGTGAGCACCGTGGGCCGGACGACGGCGCGTTCGCGCTTGCCGCCGCTGAGCAGGCGTGCGCCCTGCGCCACGGCTTCGTCTACCCAGGACTGGATGCGTTTCGCCGAGCCTTCGTCGATCACCGGTCCGACGTCGATCCCTTCGTCGAGCGGGTTGCCGACGCGGCATGCTTCGACGCGGGCGACGAGCTTGCCGACGAAGGCCTTCTCGACGCTGCGCTGCACGAGAATGCGCTGCACGCCGATGCAGTACTGTCCGCCGTAGACGACGCCTCCACGCACGCAGCGCGCGGCCGCGTAGTCGAGGTCGGCGTCTTCGGCAACGATCACTGCGCCGTTGCCGCCGAGTTCGAGCGCGACCTTCTTGCGCCCCGCGATCTCCTTGATGTGCCAGCCGACCTTCGCGCTGCCCGTGAAGCTGACCATCGCGAAGCGCTCGTCGCGCACCATCTTCTCTGCCAGCGGCACCGGGCAATGGCAGATCTCGAAGGCGCCTTCGGGCAGTCCCGCCTCGGCGAAGACTTCCTGCAGCAGTCGCGCGGTGAGCGGTGTCTGCGGTGCGGGCTTCAGCACGACCGCATTGCCTACGGCCAGCGCCGGCGCCACCTTGTGCAGCACGAGGTTCAGCGGGAAGTTGAACGGCGCGATCGCGAGCACGAGGCCGATCGGATAGCGGCGTGCGAGGCCGACGCGGCGTCGAATCCTGGCGAGCGCTTCGGCGTCCAGCGCATCGAGGGAGAGAGCCCGTCCGCTCGCATCGGTCGTCTGGTATTCGAAGACGCCGGCGTCCATGTCGAGGGGAACTTCCTCGCCGCCGAAGCGGCGCGCCTCGGCTGCCGCGTTCGCCAGGTTGAAGGTCGCGCGCGAGACCTCGCCGCGCGCGTCGTACAGCGGCTTTCCCGCTTCGGCCGCGATCAGGCGGACGAACTCGTCGCGGCGCTTGCGCACGAGCAACGATGCGCGGTCGAGCACGTCGGCGCGCGCGAACCGGGGCAGGCGCTTCAGCGTCTGGAAGGCGCGCTGCGCGCGGCCGATCGCCGCTTCGATCTCGGGCTCGCCGGACACCGGCATGTGTCCGACCGTTGCTCCGTCGTACGGTGAAAGTATTGCTTCGGTCTGCATGTTCGTTTCGTGCTTCTGCTTCGTGGCGTTTCGCGGCTCGTCCCGCAGGGCTCGGGTGGCGGCCAGATGTTTCACGGCGGCGCCCGCGCCGATCGGTACCATTGCGCGCTCGAACGACGGAGGCCGGGGTTGATCGAGACGGCGAGTCTAAGGTACTTCCGCGAGGTCGCGCGGCACGGCTCGCTGCGTCGCGCTGCCGAACGATTGTTCGTCGCGCAGAGCGCGATCAGTCGCCAGATCGTTGCGCTCGAGGAGGAGCTCGGGGTGCAACTCTTCGAGCGCCGTGCGCGCGGCATGGCGCCCACCGCCGCCGGCCGACTGCTGCTCGAGTTCGCCGACGACTCGCGCCTGCGACTCGACGCGCTGCGCGCGCAGATCCACGAATACGAGACTCTGCATCGCGGGCACGTCGACGTGGCCTGCGTCGAGGGGCTGCTCGCCGGGCTGGTGACCACATTCACCGAGCGCTTTCTCGCCGAGCACGACGGACTCAGCCTCGACGTCTCGGCCTACGGCTCGCAGCGCGTGGCGGAGGCCGTGGCCGAGCACGAGGTGGACTTCGGCATCGTGTTCGGCGGATCGCCGCGCCGCGACCTGCTCGAACTCGCGTTCATGAGCCAGCCGCTGTGTGCGATCCTGCGCCCAGCGCACCCGCTCGCACGGAAGCGCAAGTGCCGGCTCGCAGACGTCGCCCGCTGGCCGATCGTGCTGCCGAACCGGTCGTTCGGCATTCGCCAGTTGATCGACCGCGTGCGCGCGATGCATCGACTGCAGTTGCGAACGGTGGTGGAGACCAACACGCTCGCCTTTGCCTGGCGCCTCGTGCTCGCGAGCGACCGCGTCACTTTCCTGCCGCTCGATTCGGTGCGCGCCGAGGTCGCCGAGGGCCGGCTCGCCGCGGTTCCGCTCGATGAGCCGCTGCTCAGCGCCACCGGCGTGACCCTGGTGGCGAGTGCCGCGCGCACCCTGTCGCCGGCGGCCGCTGCCGCCGTCGACTGCATGAAGGCGATGATGTCGCCGCCGAGGCGCAGACGTTCGTCCGGGTCCGCCGCGCCTGCGCCGGGCTGATCCGTTCCGCCTGCAGCGGTTCCGAGATCTGCATCGGCACGCGGCGCTTTCGGAGCGTTCTTTTTTCGAGAACGCTGCGCTCGCAATTCAGCGGTTCCCCGCATGCGGCGCGGCCAGTAGACTCGGTTCCCCATAAACGACGGACGTCCACGTCGAAACAGGAGACGCCAATGATCCAACGCTCGCTTCGCCGCACCCTTGCCTGCGCCGCCCTTGCCGCGGCGCCATTCGTCCTCGCCCCCGGCGCTTCCGCGCAGGAGACGATCCGCTTCGGTGCCCCGCTGCCGCTCACCGGCGCGCTCGCACCGGAGGCGCTGAAGCAGCAACAGGGATACGACCTGTGGGCCGAGCAGGTCAACAAGGCCGGCGGCATCGACGTCGGCGGCAAGAAGATGAAGGTGGAGATCGTCTACACCGACTACCAGTCGAACACGCCGCGCGCGGTGCAGGCGGCCGAGCAGCTGATCACGCAGGAGAAGGTGAACTTCCTGTTCTCGCCTTTCGGTTCGGGCGCTGCGAAGGCGGCGAGCACGGTCAGCGAGAAGTACAAGATGCCGACGATCGCCTCGACGGCGTCGTCGTCGCAGGTGTACGACCAGGGCTACAAGTACCTGTTCGGCACCTTCACGCCGAACGACACTCTCACCACGCCGCTCACGCAGATCGTCTCGCAGAAGGCGCCCCAGGTGAAGCGCGTGGCGATCATCGCGCGCAACGATCTCTTCCCGTTGGCGATCGCGCAGGAGATGGAGAAGTCGGCGAAGCAGCACGGCATGGACGTCGTGATGTTCGAGAAATACGCGATCAACACGATGGACCATTCGTCGGCGCTCGCGCAGGTGAAGGCGGCCAACGCCGACTGGATCTTCGCCACCGGCTACATCAACGACCTCGTGCTGATCCGCAAGCAGATGTCCGACCAGCGCATCGGCGCGCCGGTGGTGACGATGATCGCCGGGCCGGCGTACCAGGAGTTCATCGACGCGGCCGGCGCCGGCGCCGAGAACATCAGCAGCGCCGCGTGGTGGCATCCGGCGGTGCGCTACCAGGGCAAGGACATCTTCGGCACGGCCGACAACTACGTGAAGCTGTTCCGCGAGAAGTACAACGCGACGCCCGATTACGCGCAGGCCTCGTCGTCTGTTTCGGGTGCGCTGTTCCAGATGGCGATCGAGAAAGCCGGATCGCTCGATCGCGAGAAGGTGCGCGATGCGCTTGCCGGGATGAACGTGATGACCTTCTGGGGTCCGGTGCACTTCGGCAAGACCGGGCAGATCGACTCGCTCGAACCGCCGGTGTTCCAGATCCAGGGTGGAAAGACCGTCGTCGTGCATCCGCCCGAGATCAAGCAGGGCGAACTGAAGCTCGGCGTCGGCATGTCGCAGTGAACCGCGGCAACTGAGCGGCAGGCACGCGGGTACGCGCTCGGGCAGCGAGCGCGCCCGCGCCGCCATCTTCCCCGGCGAATCCAATGCTCCTGCAGATCCTCGTCAACGGCGTGGTGCTCGGCTGCCTGTACGCGTGCATCGCGGCCGGCTTCTCGCTGGTGTGGGGCGTGCTCAACGTGATCAACCTGATGCACGGTTCGTTCATCGTGCTCGGTTCGTATCTCGCGTGGGGCGCCTACCACTCGCTCGGCTTCAGCCCGTGGGTGACGCTGGCGATTGCCGCGCCGCTGTTCTACGCGATGGGCTTCCTCATGCAGCGCGGCGTGCTCAACCGGGTGATGGCCGCGCCCGTGCTGGTGACGCTCACGCTCACCTTCGGCATGGATCTCATCCTGAACAACGCGATGATCCTCGCGTTCAAGGCCGACTATCGCAAGTTGATCCTCGACCCGCCGCTGGGCACCGTCGCGTGGGGCTCGGTGGTCGTTCCGGTCGACCGCCTGGTCGCCACCGCCTTCGCGCTCGTGCTCACGGCGGCGCTGTACGTGCTGCTGCGCCGGACACGGATGGGCCGCGCGATCATCGCGGTGCGGCTCGATCGCGACGCTGCACGGCTGATGGGCGTCGATGTTCCCGTCACCTACGCGGCTGCCTTCGGGCTGGGCGCTGCGATGGCGGGGTGCGCCGGCGTGCTGCTCGCGCTGATCTTTCCGATCTCGCCGCTGTCGTCGATCCCCTACCTGGGCAAGGCCTTCGTCGTCTGCGTCCTCGGCGGCCTGGGCAGCGTGCCGGGCGCGGTGCTGGGCGGGCTCGTGCTCGGCCTGGTGGAGAGCTTCGGCGCGCTGGCGATCGGACCCGAGCACGCGGTGACCCTGTCCTTCGCGTTGCTGATCGGCTTCCTCGTCTTCCGGCCGCAGGGCCTGCTCGGAAAGCGGGGCTTCGAATGACTGCCTCAGCGAACCGACGTACCGCGCGGAGGGGCATGTGACGAAGCACGCGAAGCTCGCGCTCGTCGTCGCCCTGGTTGCGCTGGCCGCGCTGCCGTGGTTCGGCGGGTCGTACACGCTGCGGCTGGGCACCACCGCCTGCCTGTACGCGATCCTTGCCGTCTCGTGGAACGTGATCGGCGGCATGGCGGGTTATCCGTCCTTTGCGACCGCCGCATTCTTCGGGTTGGGCGCCTACACCGGCGGTGTGTTGCTGGCCAAGGGCGCGCCGTTGGCCATCGCCATCGCCGCCGCCGGCGCGATGGCCTTCGCAACGGCGATGCTGCTCGGCTGGGTCCTGCTGCGCCTGCGCGGACATTATTTCGCCATCGCGAGCCTTGCCGTGGCCGAAGTGCTGCGCGAGTTGACCAACTCGGCGACCGATCTCACCGGCGGTGGAATGGGGCTGAACATTCCGCTCGACCTGGGCAGCGGCGGCAGCATCGAATACGAAGCGACCTTCTTCTTCCTGGCGATGTGGGCGCTTCTGCTGGCCTGCGTGCTCGTCGTTCTCGTCGTCGAGCGCTCGCGGCTGGGCTTCGGGCTGGCGTGCATCCGGCAGAACGAGCCGGCGGCCGACATGATCGGCGTGAACGCAACGCTGTACAAGGCGCTCGCTTTCGCGCTGTCGGGCGTGTTCGTCGCGATGGCGGGCACGCTCTACGCCGGCTGGGTGCATTACATCGAGCCGCCCGACGTCTACGACATCCTGCTCGCCGTCAAGCCGATCGTCATGGTCCTGCTCGGCGGCCTCGGAAGCACGGTCGGTGCGGTGATCGGTGCATTCGCGTTCCTCGGCATCGAGGAGTTCGTCTGGCGCAACTGGCTGCAGGTGCACAGCGGGGTGCTCGGCTTCCTGATCGTCGTGCTGCTGCTGTTCCTGCCGCACGGGATGATCTCGATCGGCGCGCGTCTTCGCCGGGCGCCGCGCTCGAACGGAGCCGGTGCCGGCGACGACGCGCCGACCGGCGCGGTCGCTGCGCCAGCGCCGCTGCGCGGTGCGGCGAGGGAGGGCGGTCATGGCTGAGCTGCTGCGGCTGGAGTCGGTGTCGCGCCGCTTCGGCGGTTTGCAGGCGCTCGTCGACGTGTCTCTTTCGATCGGCGCGGGCGAGGTGCTCGGGCTCATCGGACCGAATGGCGCCGGCAAGACGACGCTGGTCAATGTCATCACCGGCGTTCACACCGCAAGCAGCGGGCGCGTGCTCTTCGAGGGCAACGAGATCACTCGGCTGCGGCCGTACCGGACTGCGCGGGCGGGGCTGGCACGCACCTTCCAGGTCGTGCAGCCCTTCCCCGAACTGTCGGTGCTCGACAACGTGCGCGCGGCTGCGCTGTTCTCGTCGGGCGGATCGATGCACGAGGCGCGGCAGGTGGCCGAGGAGAAGCTCGCTTTCGTGGGCTTGAGCGAGCGCGCCTCGCTGCCGGCGGCGAACCTCACGCTGGCGATGCGCAAGCGACTGGAACTGGCGAAGGCGCTGGCGATGCACCCGAAGCTGCTGTTTCTCGACGAGGTGAACGCGGGCCTGAACTCGGCCGAGGTCGAGCAGGCGATGGCGCTCATTCGCAGGATCGCCGGCTCGGGCGTGACGATCGTGTTGATCGAACACCTGATGAAGGTCGTGCTGTCGGTGTCTTCGCGCGTTGTCGTCCTGCACAACGGTGCGCTGATCGCTGACGGCTCGCCGGCACAGGTCGTCTCGAACCCGCAGGTCGTCGAGGCGTACCTGGGCAAGAAATACGCGCAGCGCGCGACGGAGGCTGCGCAGTGATCGCGCCACGCGAACGCGGCGAGTTGCTGCGCATCGAAGGGCTGCAGTCGGGCTACGGACAGGTGACCGTCCTGTGGGGGGTGGACCTCTGCGTTCGCGAAGGCGAGATCACGGCGCTGATCGGCTCGAACGGCGCCGGCAAGTCGACGCTGATGCGCACCGTCTCGGGGCTGGTGCCGGCGCGTGCCGGTCGCATCTTCTGGCAGGGCGCCGAGGTGCAGGGCGTGGGCCCCGCGCGCGTTCTCGCGCACGGGATCGCGCACGTGCCGGAGGGGCGACGCTTGTTCGGCGCGATGAGCGTCGAGGAGAACCTCCTGATGGGCGCCTACCTGCGCGGGCACGACCCGAAGGGCGTATCGCACGACCTGGAGCACGTCTATGCGATCTTCCCGAAGCTGAAGGAGCGGCGTCGGCAGGCTGCAGGAACGATGTCGGGCGGCGAGCAGCAGATGTGCGCGATCGGTCGCGGGCTGATGAGCGCGCCGCGCCTGCTGATGATCGACGAGCTTTCGCTCGGGCTGTCTCCGCTGCTCGTGGAGCAACTGGTAGAGGCGCTGACCGCACTGAACCGCGAGGGCTTGACGATCCTCGTCGTCGAGCAGGACGTCGTCGCAGCGCTCGAGGTTTCGCGTACGGCCTACGTGATGGACACCGGACGAGTAACGCAGCACGGCGACAGTGCTGCGTTGCTCGCCGACCCGGCGGTGCGCCGTGCGTACCTCGGCGCGCTCGCCGACTGAAGCTCGCGTGTCGCTTTCTTTTCCTGTCTGGAGGTGGATGCAATGAACACTCGGATCCTCGTCGGCGGCGGCTATCGCTACATCCCGGCCGTCTCGCAGTATTCGGCGGGGGTTGCCGCGGAAGCGGGATTCCGCATCGAGCGCGCCCGTTTCTCGCGGGTCGTGCCGCTGCGCGAGGGCTTCGAGCGCATCGAGCAGCACCTGAAGTCGCTCGACCGCCCGAACCTTGCGTTCTGCGCCTGCGAGCTGCGTTCGCCGGCGCCGTTCACCGAAGCGGGATTCCGCGAGTTCAACGAGATCTACACCGGCACGCTCAGGCGCTGGGAGATCATCGACGATGCGAATCCGGTTGCGCGCAGCAACGTCTGTCCGGAGCTCGATCCCCCGGCCGAGCCGGGCTTCCTTGCTTTCAGCTATACGGTGCCGGACGAGCGCGCTGCACCGTCCTTCGTCGTCGCAGGCAGCGCCGAGGCACCCGAGGGCAAGGGCGACTATCGCGACAATGCAATCGCGCGCGGCGACGTCTCGCCCGAAGGGATCCGCACCAAGGCGCGCTGGGTGCTGAGGGAGATGGAGAACCGCATGCGCGCGCTCGGCTTCGACTGGCGTGCGGCGACCGCGACGCAGGTGTACACGGTGCACGACATCCATCCGTTCCTGGGCGAAGAGCTCGTGCGCCGCGGCGCAATGCGAGCAGGCGTCACCTGGCACTTCAACCGCCCGCCGGTGCTCGGGCTCGAATACGAAATGGATTGTCGCGGCGTAGCGGTCGAACGCGTGCTCGCGGCCTGAAGGGAGGAAATGCGATGAAGCTGCTTCGTTTCGGCCCCCCCGGGAAAGAGAAGCCCGGCATCGTCGATGCCGACGGTCGTGTGCGCGACCTCTCCGAGCACGTGGCCGACATCGACCTGCGCGCGCTCGACGGCAAGGCGCTCGACGCGCTGCGCCGCATCGACCCGACGACGCTGCCCGAGGCTTCCTCCGCCGCACGCATCGGCCCGTGCGTGGCGCACATCGGCAAGCTCGTCTGCGTCGGCCTGAACTACTCCGACCACGCCGCCGAGAGCAACATGCCGGTGCCGACCGAGCCGATCCTGTTCCTGAAGCCGTCGAGCGCGGTGTGCGGGCCGAACGACGACGTCCAGATTCCGCGCGGGTCGCAGAAGACGGATTGGGAGGTCGAGCTCGGCGTGGTCATCGGGCGCCGCGCGAAGTACGTCTCCGAGCAGGACGCGCTCGACCACGTGGCCGGCTACTGCATCGTCAACGACGTCTCCGAGCGCGAGTTCCAGCTCGAGCGGCAGGGCCAGTGGGACAAGGGCAAGGGCCACGACAGTTTCGCGCCGGTGGGACCGTGGCTGGTTACGCGCGACGAAGTCGCGGATCCGCAGGCGCTCGCGCTGTGGCTCGACGTCAACGGCCGGCGCTACCAGCACGGCAGCACGCGTACGATGGTGTTCGGCGTGACGACGCTCGTGTCGTACATCTCGCGCTTCATGACGCTCGAACCCGGCGACATCGTCTCCACCGGCACGCCGCCGGGCGTCGGCATGGGGCAGAAGCCGCCGTCGTACCTGAAGCCGGGGGACGTGATCACGCTGGGCATCGACGGGCTGGGCGAGCAGCGCCAGCGCTGCGTCGCCAGCTGAGCGGCGCGCTCGCCGCACGTTCGTCGAACCGGCGCTGGAGCCGGCGGCCCGCACGTCGTCGAAGGAGCTTCGCATGCATCGACCCCGGGTGCTGCTCGTGTCGCTGGGCGGCACGATCACGATGACGCGCGACGCCGCGGCCGCAGGCATCGCGCCGACGCTCGGCGCAGCGGAACTGGTCGCGGCCGTCCCCGGCCTCGCAGACGTGGCCGATATCGCCGCGCATTCGATGTTGCGCATCCCCGGCGCATCGCTCGGTTTCGACGACCTCATCCGGCTCGCGGCGCTGCTCGACGCGCGCTTCGCCGAGGGCGTCGACGGCGCGGTCGTGATCCAGGGTACCGACACGATCGAGGAGACCGCATGGTTCCTCGACCTGCTGGTCGCCGGCGATGCGCCGGTCGTCGTCACCGGAGCGATGCGCGGCCCGCAGATGCCTGGCGCCGATGGTCCGGCGAACCTGCTGGCCGCGACGATCGTCGCAGCGAGCGAGCGCGTGCGCGGCCTGGGGGCGCTGGTCGTGCTGAACGACGAGGTGCACGCCGCGCGTTTCGTGCAGAAGATGCACACCGCGCTGCCGTCGGCGTTCGCTTCGCCGTCGGCCGGACCGATCGGTTCCGTTGCCGAGGGTGGAGTGCATCTGCACGCGAGGCTCGAGCGCACGCCGCGCGTCGCTCTCCCGCCGTCGACCGACGAAGCGCCGGTGGCGCTCCTGCGGATGGCGCTCGGTGACGATGGGCGCATGCTGCCTGCGCTCCCCGGCCTGGGCTATCGAGGCGCGGTGATCGAAGCGATGGGCGCGGGGCACGTCGCGGCGAACGTCGCGCCGCTGATCGGCGACCTCGTCGATCACCTGCCGGTCGTCCTGTCGGTGCGCGTGGCGGCCGGTCCTGCCTTCACGAAGACCTACGGCTTCGAGGGCTCGGAGATCGACTTGCTCCGGCGCGGCGCAATGCCCGCCGGGTGGCTCGGCGGGCTGCGCTCGCGCATCCTGCTGTCGCTGCTGTTGCGCAGCGGATTGTCGGGACAGGCGCTGCGCGAGAGCTTCGGGCGCTACGTCGGGCGCTGAACGCGCGCGGACGATGAACGCGGCGCGATGCGTGCCGCGAGCATCGAGGCCTGCTGCAGCAGCGCCGCCGTCACCAGCCCGAGCATGCCGGCGAGCGTCGCGGCGAGCAGCGCTGCTGCCATCGTCGCCGCGAGCGCACGCAACCACAGCGGCGACGATCGCGGCAGCGCGAGCAGCGCCTGCGGCGACGCGACGAGCAACAGCGTCAGCGCGAGCGCGATGTCCGCGCTTCGCAGAAGCACGGCCGCCGCCAGCGCGAACGTCAGCGGCATGAACCACTCGGTGAAGGCGGACACCACGCGCGTCGCAAGCGAGACGAGCCCGGCGGCGCTCGACCCGCTCGTTCCGCCCGCCTCGTCAGCCGCTGGCCACGCACGCAGCCGTCGCCTCGGCCACGCGCCGAGCCCGACGACGAACGCGACCAGCGCCGCTTCGACGAGGCGGCCGGCCGCGGCGGCGCCGACGACGGCGATCAGGGCGAGGATCTCGAAGGGAATGCGTCCGTTGCGCACGGCAACGACGCGCGCGCCGGCGGGCGCGACGGCGGCCGGTGCGCCGGCTGCTGGATCGGAAGACAAGGGGGAACTCCGGAAGGCGACGTGCGCTGCGGACGCCGAGGCGAAGACTACCAGCGCACCACGGGTTGCGGTAGCGGCGAACCGGCAGCAGCGTCCGCGCCCGGGCTAGCGGGTCGCCGGCGCCTGCGGCACGCGCGGAACCGGCGCGAGTCCGCCGACCGCCTGCACCAGGCCGTACAGTCCGTAGACCATCGAGATCGTCACGGCGGTCGGCGCGGCGATGCCGAATGCGCCGAGTGCGAGCACCGCCGCCGCTTCGCGCGTACCCCAACCGCCGAAGCTCACCGGCAGCGTCGCGAAAACGAAGATCGGCACCGCGCACGCGGCCATCGCCCAGAACGGGATGTCCACCTGCAGTGCGCGCGCCGCGCAGACGAGCGACGCGATCGCGAGCAGCTGCACGATCGTCGACAGCACGATCTGCGCGACGTAGTGGCGTCCCGCGTGGCCGCCGCGCAGCGCGTCGTGCATGCGCACCAGGCGCGGGCTGTCGCGCCGTGGCAGCCAGCGGCGCAGTACGAGCAGCGCGAGCCACGGTCCGGCGAGCGATGCGAAGGCGAGCAGCAGCGCGGTCTGCACGAGCGGCGAACCGGCGAGCGCGGGCCAGCGCGCGGCGAGCGCGCGCGTCGATTCGCTGTCGGCGCCCCACGCGATCGAGACGAAGCCGACGACGCACAGCATCCACAGTCCGCTCAATCGGTCGAGCAGCACGCTCATGCCGGCTTCGACGCCCGGATGGCCGAGCCGCTGCAGCGAGAACGCGCGCAGCATGTCGCCGCCGACCACGGCGCCGGGCAGCAGCGCGTTGACGGCGACCCCGTGGAAATACGTGGTGAGCGCCCACGTGCGCGGCGCGAGCATGCCGAACCAGCGCGCGAGCTCGCGCCAGCGCAGCGCCGAGAACGTGTTGGCGGCGACGTTCGACGCCAGGCCGAGCGCGAGCCAGCGCGGGTCCGCGCCGCGCATCGCTTCGAGCACGCGCGTAGGGCCGGCGAGCCAGACGACGCCGCCGAGCAGCGCGAACGCAGCGAACACGCGCAGCCAGCGCAGTGCGCGCTGCTTCATCGCGATGCGTCGCCGTGCATCGGCTTGCGTACTCGCGATCGCGTTCGTCGGTGCTCGTCGATCGGCTCGCGCGTGTGGTACTGGGGTCGCCGACCGCCTTCGTGATACAGCCGGATCAGCAGCTCTCCGGTGAGCCCGGCGACGATCAGTTGCGCGCCGATCAGCACGAGGATCACGCCGGTGAGCAACAGCGGTCGTTGGCCGATGTCCTCGCCGAGCAGCTTCAGTGCCAGCAGGTACGCGAGGATCGCGCCGCCCGGCACCCCCAGCCACAGGCCGAGTCCGCCGAACGCATGCAGCGGGCGCTGCCGATAGCGCAGGAAGAAGACGACGAGCACCAGATCGAGCACGACGCGGAAGGTACGGTCGATACCGTATTTCGACGTGCCCCGCGTGCGCGGGTGGTGGCGCACCGGCACCTCGACGATGCGCGCACCCGCTTCGCTCGCCAGCGACGGAATGAATCGATGCAGTTCGCCGTATAGATGGATGCGCTCGATGATCGCGCGCCGGTACGCTTTCAATGCGCAGCCGTAGTCGTGCAGGTGCACGCCGGTGGCGCGCGAGATCAGACGGTTGGCGAGCACCGACGGCAGCCGGCGCGACAGCGCCTTGTCCTGCCGGTTCTGCCGCCAGCCGGAGATGACGTCGATCTCGGGGTCTTGTTCGAGCCGCTCGACCATCGCCGGAATGTCGGCGGGGTCGTTCTGCAGGTCGGCGTCGAGCGTGACGACGTAGCGGCCCTGCGCGCGGTCGAAGCCGGCCTGCAGTGCGATCGACTGGCCGTAGTTGCGCGCGAGGACGACCGGGCGCAGCCAGTCGACGTCTTCGGCGAGCCTGCGCAGCAGCGCGGCCGAGCCGTCGTGCGAGCCGTCGTCGACGAGGATCAGCTCGAAGCGCCATCCGGTGGGCTCGAGCGCGGCGCCTACGCTCTCGACGAGTTCGCGCAGGTTCTCCACCTCGTTGAGCATCGGGATGACGATCGAGACGTCGATCGGGCGGGCGAGCGACGGCGCGGAGCCGGATACGGCGAGCGGGCCGGTGCCGCGGCGCAGGTCGGCAATGCCGTCGGCGTCGCCGTCGCGGTCGTTCTCGGCGACCGGATCGGCCGCCCGGTAGCTGGAAAGCGGTTCGTTCATCGCCCCGATTGTCTCGCGCCGCGCGTGTGCAGCGTGCAATGATGCACGCCTCACGCAACGTCCCGCCCGTGACGAGCCTCGTTTCCCGACCGCACGCTTCGCGCCTCGCCGGCGACGACGCGCGCTTTTCTATCGCGCTGATGTTCGGCTGGTTCGCCGCGCAGGTCGCGCTGCGCGTGCTCGTCTCCGACTCGCTCGAACTCGACGAGGCCGAGCAGACGCTGGATGCGCGCACGCTGGCGCTCGGCTACGGCACGCAGCCGCCGCTCTATACGTGGCTGCAGCACGCGTTCTTCCGCGTGTTCGGCGTGTCCGTCTTCTCGCTGGCGCTGGCGAAGAACGCGATGCTGTTCGCCGCGTGGACTTTCACGCTGCTGGCGGCGCGGCGCGTGATGCCGGCGCGTGCGGCGTGGCTCGGCACGTTGTCGATGCTCTGGCTCGTTTCGCTGTCGTGGGACGCGCAGCGCGATCTCACGCATACGGTGCTGGCGACGACGACGGCCGCGGCGCTCGTCCATGCGTTCGTGCTCGTCGCGCAACGTCCGGGCGTGGGCGAGTACGTCTGGCTCGGAATCGCGCTCGGCCTGTCCGTGCTCGCGAAGTACAACAACGTCGCGTTCGCCGCGCTGCTCGCCGGCACGGCGCTCGTCGTGCCGCAGTTGCGCCGGCGCGTCTTTCGCGTGCGCCTCGCGTGGACGATCGTCGTGGCCGCGCTCGTCGTCGCGCCGCATGCGCTGTGGCTGTTCGGGCACTGGCAACTGGCGAGCGAAGGGACGATGTCGAAGATGGGCGCCGATCTCGCGCACGCTTCCGCCCTCGCCGGCTGGCTGGCCGGGCTGGGCAGCGCGCTGCTGGCGTTCGTGGGCTTCGTCACGCCGTGGTGGATCGTCGTGCTCGTTTTTTTCGGGCGTCGCGCGTGGTCTGCGCCCGGGGATCCGGATGCGCAGCGCATCGCTCGCGTCTACCTGCTGCTCTTCGGCGCGCTGCTCGTCTTCCTTGTCGTCGCCGGCGGCGTGACGCACTTCAAGCCGCGCTGGTTCGTGCCGGGCCTGTTCGTGCTGCCGGCGATGTTCTTCGCGGTGCGGCCGATGCTCGCCGAGGGGCCGCGCGCCGGCGCCTACCGTCGTGCGACGCTCGCCTTCGGCGCGCTGATCTTCGTACTGCTCGCGGCGAAGGCGCCCGTGGAGGGTCGTTTCGCGAAACCCGGCGACCTGAACGAGCCGACCGGCGCGCTCGCGGCTGCGTTGCGCGCCGATGGCTTCACGCGGGGGGTGATCGTCAGCGACGAGCGCCGCCTGGCGGCCCGCCTGCGCGTGCAGTTTCCCGATTCGAGGATCGTGCTGGCGGGAGAAGCGGTTCCGGAGGCAGCGAGTCGCCAGCCCCGCATCGTCATCGCGAGCGACGATCGACTGCCGGCGCTGCTTCGAAAGCTCGGCCTGGCGAAGCACGAGGGCGAGATGCAGCGAGTAGCGTTGCCTTACCTCTATGGCGCCGACCGGCCGCTTCGCGCGCGTTATGCGTGGGTGGTGCTCGGGCGCTCATAGCTTCGTGCAGCCGGACGGTTCGCGGCGCGTTGGGAGCGCGCCCGCTTAGCGCACCCTCGGCGGCGCCCACGTCGGCTCGCCCTGCGCTGCCCGATACGCATCCAGCCGCCCTCTCAGGTCGTCGTCGATGCGCCGCGGACGCCCGTCGTCCAGGCCGATGACGACCAGCGTCGACACCGCCTCGAGCCGCCGCTCGCCGGCCACCGTTCCGACGAAGCGCAACCGCAGCGAGCTAGAGCCGATGTGCTCGAGATAGACGGTGAGGTCGAGGTGCTCGCCGAGCAGGCACGGCGCGACGAAGGTGCATTCGGTGCGCGCGGTCGGCGTGCCGAGTCGGCGCTCGAGGATGAACTCCGAGTAGCGGATGCCCAGCGCTTCGGAGAACCAGTCCTCGACCACCGCCTGCAGCATCTCGAAGTAGCGGGGAAAGAAGACGTACCCGGCCGGGTCGGTGTGCGTGAAGCGCACGACCGTCTGCAGCGTGAACGGAGACTTCACCGGGCGATCCATCCTGTGCTCCTCGAAGTGTTGCGTAGCGTCCAATCGCGTCGCGGCGCGGGCCCTCCCGCGCCGAAGCCGCAACGCTACCATCGGCCGGGCGTACGGCTTGCGGCATCGTCCGCGATTTCGATGAACAGGGAGTGCCGGACATGGCGATCCGTCTCGAAGAAATGCACCCGACCCTCGTCCACCTGCCGATTGCGCTGCTGCCCTTCGCGGTCGCCGCCGATTTTCTCGGCGCCGTGCGCGACGACGACGCGCTGCGCGCGGTCGGCCGCACCGCCATTCGGGCCGCCGCGGCCGGCGCAGTCCTGGCCGCCGGCACCGGACTCATCGCCGCCGAGGAGGTCAACGAAGGCGACGCACGCGACATGCTGATGACGCACCGGAACCTGAACGCCGCGGTTACCGCGACGGCGTTGGGGATGGCGTCGTGGCGCGCGCGCACCGAGCGCCCGGGCGCGCTGTACCTGGCGAGCGGGCTGGCGGCGGTCGGTTTGCTCGGCTACACCGCCTATCTGGGCGGGAAGATGGTGTACGGCCACGGCGTGGCGGTGAAACCGGCCGGAGGCATCTACCGCCCGGGCGCACCGACGATGCGCGCGAGCCAGCTCGGCGCCTTCGTCGCCACTGCGCTCGTCGACCTCTTCCACGGCGTGCGCCACATGGTGAGCGAGATCTCGAACGGCAAGATCGTTCCGTGGCTCACGAACTCGCGCCGGCTCAGCCTTCCAGAGTGAAGCCGACGTCGATCGTCACCTGGAAGTGCGAGACCTCGCCATCGACGACGTGACCGCGCGTCTCGACCACGCGGAACCACTGGATGTTTCGCACCGTCTCGTTCGCCTTGGCGATCGCCTTGCGAATCGCGTCGTCGGTGCCCGTCTCCGACGAGCCGGTGAGCTGTATGTGCTTGTAGACGTGTTCGGTCATGGCTTCGCCCTCGGGTTGACCGGACTCATGATGCCTGCGGAACCGAAAGCCGAGAATCACGGATTGTCTTTTCCAGGAGAAGCGCAGTGCCCTCACTAGCCGACGACTTCCCCGAACTGCTCCAGCCGCGCGAAGGTCCGTGCCTGTCGCTGTACCAGGCTACGCATCGCAGGCACCCCGACAACCAGCAGGATCCGATCCGTTTCAGGAACGGCGTAAAGACGCTCGACGAGTCGCTGCGACGGCAGTATCCGAACCGTGAGACGCGTACGCTGCTCGAGCCGTTCCACGCGCTGGCGGAGAACGAGGCTTTCTGGAATCGGGCGCTCGACGGGCTGGCCGTGCTGGCGGCGCCGGGCTTCTTTCGCGCCTATCGGCTGCAGCGCAGCGTGCCCGAACGCGCGATCGTCGCCGATTCGTTCCACTTGAAGCCGCTGCTGCGCATGCTGCAGTCGGCCGATCGCTATCGCATCCTCGGGCTGAGCCGCAGCGAGGCGAAGCTCTACGAAGGCAACCGCGATTCGCTCGACGAGGTCGAATGGATGGCCGGTGTTCCGCGCACGCCGGCCGATGTTTCGGGCGACGAGCGCGACGTCGAGCGCGCCACGCGGCACTACGGCTCGCCGGCCGCCGGCAAGGTCACGCGCCACGGCACCGACGTCAAGCAGGACGCCGTCGATCGCGAAACCGAACGCTTCTTTCGCGCGGTGGATCGCGGCGTGCTTGCCGAGCACGGCGGCCACGACGCGTCGCCGCTGCTGCTCGCGGCGCTGCCCGAGAACCACCATCTGTTCCGGCGCGTGAGCCGCAACCCGTCGCTGGCGGCTGCGGCGCTGTACTCGCACCCCGATTCGATGCCGATCGAATCGCTGCGCGCGCGCGCCTGGGAACTGGTGCAGCCCTACTACCTCGAGCGGCTGGACGGACTGGTCGGCGCCTTCGAGGCGGCGCGCGCGCGCCACCTCGCGTCGAGCGATCTCGCCGACATCGGCAACGCGGTCGTCGCCGGGCGCGTTGCGACGCTGCTGATCGACGCGGACCGCGTCGTTCCCGGCACCTTCGATGCGCAGACCGGCGCCGTGCGCTTCGACGATCTGGCGCACCCCGGCATCGACGACCTGCTCGACGACCTTGCGGAGGCGGTGCTTCGGCAAGGAGGCGAAGTGGTCGTCGTGCCGTCCGAGCGAATGCCGGTGCCGAGCGGAGCGGCGGCCACGTATCGCTATTGAAGCGGCTACTGAAGCGCCGGCGCGAGCCGAGGCTGCTGCGCAGGCGCGCGGCCGCGCAGCAGTCGCATCGCGTTCAGGATCACGACCAGCACCGAACCCTGGTGCACGAGCATGCCGCCGGCCATGTCCACGTGGCCCGCGAGCACGCCGGCGAGCAACGCCGCCACGGTGAGCAGCGCTATCGCCAGGTTCTGCCGGATCACGCGCACCGTGGCGCGCGAGATGCGCAACGCCTCCGGAATGCGCTCGAGCTGATCGGTCATCAGCGCGATGTCGGCCGTCTCCAGCGCGATGTCGCTGCCGGCGGCGCCCATCGCGATGCCGACGTCGGCTATCGCGAGCGCCGGGGCATCGTTGATGCCGTCGCCCACCATCGCCACCACCTCGCCGCGCGCCTGCGCCGCCTCGATCCAGCGCAGCTTGTCTTCGGGCAGCAGCGACGCGTGCACTTCGTTCACGCCGACCACGCCGGCGACCCTCGCTGCCGTGCGCGGGTTGTCGCCGGTGAGCATGGCCACGCGCTCGACGCCGATGCAGCCGAGTTCCGCGACGACGGCTGCTGCCTCCGAGCGCGGCAGGTCGGAGACGGCGACGATGCCGACGACGGCCCCGTCGAGCGCGACCGTCATCGCCGTCTTGCCTTCGTCCTGCAGCAACGCGAGGGCATTGCGGGCCGGTTCGTCGAGCGCGATCGCGCGCTTCTCGAGCAGTTTCGGCGTGCCGACGTCGATTTCGTGGCCGCCCCACCAGGCGCGGATGCCGTGGCCCGGGATCGCCTCGCCGCGCTCGGGTTGCGGCACTCGCCCACCCAGCCGTGCCGCCGCGCCGTCGAGCACGGCGCGCGCGAGCGGATGCGCGGAGCCGGATTCGGCGATCGCCGCCCAGCGCAGCACCTCGTCGTCGGACGTGCCCGCCGCCAGGCTTACGATGTCGGTGAGCACCGGCTTTCCACGCGTCAGCGTGCCCGTCTTGTCGAGTGCGAGCGTGCGCACGCGGCCGATCGTCTCCAGGTGCTCGCCGCCCTTGATCAGGATGCCGCGTCGTGCCGCGCGTCCGATGCCGGCGACGATCGCCACCGGCGTCGCGATGACCATCGCGCCGGGGCAGCCGATGACCAGCAGCGTGAGCGCGAGCGCCACGTCGCCGGTGAGGAGTCCTGCAACGACGGCGAGCACGATGATCGACGGCGTGTACCAGCCGGCGAAGCGCTCGATCGTCTGCTGCACCGGCGCCTTGGCTTCCTGCGCTTGCTCGACGCGGTGGACGATGCGCGCAAGCGTGGTGTCGCTGCCGACGCCCGTGGCCTCGACGCGCAGCATGCCGTCGGCCGATACCGTTCCGGCGTAGACGCCGTCGCCGGCTTTCTTCTCGACCGGCACCGACTCGCCGGTGATCGCGCTCTCGTCGATCGTCGAGCGGCCGTCGCGCACGATGCCGTCGACCGGCACGCGGTCGCCGGGGCGCACGAGAACGGTCTCGCCCAGTCGTACCTCGGCCGGATCGATCGCGACCGTCGCGCCGTCGCGTACGACGAGTGCGCTCACCGGCGCCAGCTCGAGCAGCCCCGACAGCGCGTCGCGCGTGCGATCGAGCGTGCGCGCTTCGAGCCACGCACCGAAGACGAAGAGGAAGGTGACGGCGGCCGCTTCCCACGCTTCGCCGATCACGAGCGCACCCACCGCGGCGATCGTCACCAGCAGGTCGATCGTGAACTGTCGGCGCAGCAGTCCGTCGAAGGCGCGACGAGCGATGTCGGCGCCGGCGACGATTGCCGCGGCGGCGAGCAGCGCCTGCTGTGCGGCGGCGAGAGACGGGATCCGTCCGGCGAGGAGTCCGGCGACGAGCAGTACGGCGGAGCCGGCGAGCACCGCGCTGCGTCGTCCGGCCGGCGTACGCAGCCGCTGCCACCGGCGGGCGGCGGCGCCGGTCGCCCGCGGCAGCGGTGCCGAGGCTGCGACTCCCGTCACAGCGGCGACACCTGCGCGGTGTAGCCGACGCGTGCGATCGCGTCGACGAGACGCGAAGTTTCGGCGCGTTGCGGGTCGTGCTCGACTTCGATGCGACCGCTGGCGAAGTGCACCTTCGCTTCGGCGACGCCGTCGATCTCGCGCAGTGCGCGCTCGATCTTCGCGACGCACGACGGGCAGTTCAGCTCGCGGCTGCGCAGGATGGTCTTGCGGGTGCTCATTGTTCGTTCTCCGAAAGAGTGCCCGGACGGGCGGATTCGGAGATACGGTAGGCCGGGCGCGGCGTTCGATGAATGACGCAGCGCAATCTACTGCGCTTGCGGCGCGCCGCCAGGCTCAGCCGTGCGCGACCTTTTTCAGGCTCGCGCGGTCGCGCACCGACACCCATTGGCGACCGCTGTCGATCCACCCGCGGCGGCGGAAGTCGCTGAGCACGCGGCTCACCGTCTCGACGGTCGCGCCGGTCATGTCGGCGAGATCCTGTCGCGACAGCGTCGCGTCGATGAGGATTTCGTCGTCGTGGCCGTCGCCGCTGTTGCCGACGCCGCGGTGGTCGTCGCTATCGACGCACGGACGAATGGTGCCGAGCCGGTCGGCGAGCGCGAGCAGCGTGGCCGCCACGCGCCGCGGAACCGGGTAGGTGCTCAGCTGTTCGATCGTCGCCTGCGCCTCGCGCAGCCGGGCGGCCACCAGCGCCAGCGCTGCGTTGGCCACCGACGGAAAGCGCACGACCAGCGCGTGGAACGATTCGGCGCCCGTCGACAGCACGCAGCAGTCGGTGTGGGCGACGGCGTCGTCGCGATAGACCGCGTCGCCCAGTTCGAGCAGGCTGCCGAAGTGTTCCTGCGGACCGAGCAGCGCGAGCAGCACGTCCTGTCCATCGGGCGTCGGACGGGCGATCTTCACCTGCCCGGCGACGACGATCGACAGCCGCTCCGCCGGGTCTCCGGCGCGATGGATCGTCTCGCCCACGGTGAAGTTGCGCTGGTCGAAGCGCTCCGCGACTTCATCGAGTTGGCCGTCGCCGAGTGCCGAGAAGAACGGCGTCGCGCCGAGGAGGCGGCGCTTCTCCAGCGCCGTGCACCGATGCGGCTCGACGCGCACCGGTGCAACCGGCGAGTGCCGGCGCGCGCCGCCCGCTGCCGACGCTCGCCGACGAGTGGCCATCAGGCGTCCGGAAACGCGCCGGCCTTGCCGAGGATCGATTCGACGAGCGACTGCGGCCCCTGCACCGCGCTGCGCTGGTGGTAGAACGCGAGCGCGCGCAAGCCACCGAGTTCCTCGCCGCCGCCGGCCCGACCCGGTCCGCCGTGCAGCGACATCGGCATCACGTTGCCGTGGCCGGTGTGCGTCTTCGCGACCGCGGGCGTCACGACGTGCACGCGGCCGTGTGCGTGTGCGATCTCCATCGTCGCCCGTTCGGCGAATTCCTCGTCGGCGGTGAACACCGACGCGACCAGCGAGCCGGAGCCGCGGCGTGCGAGCGCAAAAGCGTGCGCGGCGTCCCGATACGGAACCACGGTGGCCACCGGGCCGAATACCTCGACGTCGTGCACCAGGCTCGACGCGTCGGCGTCGTCGACGGCGAACAGGTGCGGCATCGCGAAGGCGCCGACTGCCGCGTCGGCGTCGACGAGCGTCGATTCGTCGCCGGCATACACGCGCTTCGCCGCGCCGGCGAGCGTCGCGATGCCTTCGCGCACGGCGTTCGCCTGCGCGCGGCTCGCCAGAGATCCCATCCGCACGTTCTCGTTGCGCGGATTGCCCACCTTCACGCCGGCGAGCGCCGCGGCGATCGCGTCGGTCGCTTCGCGCGCATGCGCCTGCGGCACGAGCACTCGCCGAATCGCGGTGCACTTCTGGCCGGCCTTGATCGTCATCTCGCGCACCACCTCGCGCACCGCCGATGCGAAGGAATCGGTGCCCGGCGTTGCGTCGGGCCCGAGCAGCGCACTGTTCAGGCTGTCGGTTTCCGAGTTCATCCGCACGCCGTGGCGCAGCACGGCCGCGTGTTCGCGGATCGCGCGCGCCGTGTCGGCCGAACCCGTGAACGACAGCAGATCGAAGGGCTGCAGCGCATCGAGCAACCCGTCGCTCGAGCCGCAGATCACCGACAGTGCGCCGTCGGGCAGCACGCCGGCCGCCACGACGTCGGCGACCATCCGCTGCGTGAGCCAGGCGGTGGCGCTGGCCGGCTTGACGACCACCGGCACGCCCGACAGCAACGCCGGTGCAGCCTTCTCCCACAGTCCCCAGGCCGGGAAGTTGAACGCATTGATGCACAGGACAAGGCCACGCTGGGAAGTGAGCACATGCCCGCTCTGAAAGCTGCCGTCCTTGCCCAGTCGTGCAGCGGCGCCGTCGGCCAGCCAGCGAGCGTCGCCGAGCTTCGCGCCCCAGCGTGCGTACTGGCCGAGCGTGAAGATCGCGCCGTCGATGTCGACCGCGGAATCGTTGCGCGTCGTGCCCGAGTTCTGCAGCGCGATGTCGAAATACGCGTCGCGCTGGCCCTGCAGCGTTTCGGCGATGCGAGCCAGGAGTGCCGCGCGCTCTGCGTAGGTGAGCGCTCGCAACGCTGCTCCGCCATGCTGACGCGCGTGGTCGAAGCCGGCCGGCAGGTCCAGACCGGCCGACGAGATGCGTGCGAGCTCGCTGCCGAGCACCGGATCGAACAGCGGCGTGCCGGCGCCGGAACCGGTCTGCCAGCGTCCGCCGAGATGATTTTCGAGCAATTGGGTCATGGCCTTTCCGGATGGGGCATTCACCGAGGGCATGAACGATAGTGCTTTTCTTCGGCGAGCGTCAAGCACTAGAATGCATGTCGAACCGAGCTGCCCATTTCCATCGCATGAGCTCCTCCGCCGATTTCCAGCCTTCCGCGTCGTCGGTCGGCAGCAGCAGCCCCGACACCAACGGAGCGCCCGTCGCTTCGCCCGGCAATGGACTGGGCGAGCCTGCCGTCGCCGCTGCGACCGTGCTGCCGGCGCTCGCCGAACGCGTTCGCACGCTGCGCGCGCGGCGCGGGCTGACGCGCAAGGCCCTGGCGGCGGCCGCCGGCATCTCGGAGCGTCATCTGGCCAACCTCGAGTACGGCAACGGCAATGCGTCGATCCTGATCCTCCACCAACTCGCCGCAGCGTTGCATTGTGCGCTGGCCGAGCTGGTCGGCGACGTGACGACCGACTCGTCGGAGTGGCTGCTGATCCGCGAGCTGCTCGAGAACCGCTCGGAAGCCGATCTGCGCCGTGCGCGACTGAAGCTCTCGGAGCTGTTCGACAACGCCACCGGTGACGAGCGCCTGCGCCGCAGCCACATCGCACTGGTGGGACTGCGCGGCGCCGGCAAGTCGACGCTCGGCCGCATGCTTGCCGACGATCTCGGTTTTCCGTTCGTCGAACTCGGCCGCGAGATCGAGAAGCTCGCCGGCTGCGGCATTCCGCAGATCCATTCGCTGTATGGCGCGAACGCGTACCGGCGCTACGAGCGGCGCGCCGTCGAGGAAGTGATCCAGATCTTTCCCGAGGTCGTCATGGCCACTCCGGGCGGATTGGTCTCCGACAGCGCCACCTTCAATCTCGTGCTCGCGCACTGCTATACGGTCTGGTTGCAGGCCGACCCCGAGGACCACATGCGCCGCGTGCGCGAGCAGGGCGATCTGCGTCCGATGTCGGGCGCCGGTGCGATGGAAGACCTGCGCCGCATCCTGGCCGGACGCGCGTCGTTCTACGCGAAGGCCGATCTCACGTATCGGACGAGCGGCAAGACGCTCGAGCAATGTTTTGCCGGACTGCGCACGCAGGTGCGCGCCGCGATCGCGGAAGCAGGCTGACGGCGGTCGGCGGCGCGGTGCCGCCGCCACCTCGGGCAGGCCCCTGAAAGGCATCGCGCCCGGAATGCGCGAAATACGCGCATTCGTTCGGACACCGTCGAAGGCGCGGCGAGAAATGCGCGGCGAACGAACGCCATCGCGCACGGCGATCGAAGGACCGGCTCGACTGTGCGCAAGGTGCGCGTTTCGGGGCGCGACGAGTCCAGGCACGTGCCGGCCTCGGCGCTGGGCGCATCTGCCCCAGCTCGCGCGCCCTTTCCCCGTTGCCGGGGGCGGGCTATCGCCAGTCTTCCCCCCTGCAGGCTCATTCTGGCGGGACAGGGGCGGCGCAGCGCCGCGGAGGCTTCCGCCGGCAGCTTGCCAATGCACGTCGGCTTCCACGGCCACCCCGCCGCCCCTCTTGATTCGCATTAACCCCGACATGCATTCGAGTGCTTGACAGCGGAACTCTAATGCACCATGATGCATGAACTCGCTGCTGACACGCACTATATTGCATTAGCCCTTGCCGAGGCGCCGTGCCAGGCAGGGAGTCCAGAGGAGCCTTTTCGAATGACCACTTCCGCAACGGTCGCGACACCCACCGCGACTTCGTCGAACGCCTCCGCGCCGCACGGCGCGCAAACCAGCGCCGCGCAGGCAGCGCCTGCACCGGTCGACTACCGCACCGAACCGTCGCGCTACAAGCATGTGAAGCTGTCCTTCGACGGCCCGGTTGCCACGCTGTCGCTCGACATCGACGAGGACGCAGGCATCCGTCCCGGCTACAAGTTGAAACTGAATTCCTACGACCTGGGCGTCGACATCGAACTGCACGATGCGCTGCAGCGCATCCGCTTCGAGCACCCCGAGGTGCGCACCGTCGTCGTCACCAGCCTGAAGGACCGCGTGTTCTGCTCGGGCGCGAACATCTTCATGCTCGGCACCTCGTCGCATGCCTGGAAAGTGAACTTCTGCAAGTTCACCAACGAGACGCGCAACGGCATCGAGGATTCGAGCCGCCACTCGGGGCTGAAGTTCGTCGCCGCGCTGAACGGCTCGTGCGCCGGCGGCGGATACGAGCTGGCGCTGGCCTGCGACGACATCGTGCTGGTCGATGACCGCTCGTCGGCGGTCTCGCTGCCCGAAGTGCCGCTGCTCGGCGTGCTGCCCGGCACCGGCGGCCTGACGCGCGTCACCGACAAGCGCAAGGTTCGCCACGACCTCGCCGACATCTTCTGCACGACCACCGAAGGCGTGCGAGGCCAGCGCGCGAAGGACTGGCGCCTGGTCGACGAGATCGCGCGCCCGCAGCAGTTCGCGCAGGCGGTTGCCGAGCGCGCGAAGGCGCGCGCCGCCGAGAGCGATCGCCCGGCCGACGCGAAAGGCGTCGCGCTGCCGCGCATCGAGCGCACGGTCGACGACGCCGGCTACCACTACCGGTTCGTCGACGTGCAGATCGATCGCACACGGCGCACCGCCACCTTTACCGTGAAGGCGCCGCAGGGCGCGCAGCCGACCGACGTCGATGCGATCGTCGCCGCCGGCGCCGGCTGGTGGCCGCTGCAGATGGCGCGCGAGCTGGACGACGCGATCCTGTCGATGCGCACCAACGTGCTCGATATCGGCATCTGGCTGCTGCGCACCGAAGGCGACCCCGCAGCGGTGAAGCGGATGGACGAGACGCTCGCGAAGCACGCGGAACACTGGTTCGTGCGCGAGACGATCGGCATGCTGCGTCGGACGCTCGCGCGGCTCGACGTCTCTTCGCGCACGCTGTTCGCGCTCGTCGAGCCGGGCTCGTGCTTCGTCGGCACGCTGGCCGAGCTGGCCTTCGCCGCCGATCGCGCCTACATGCTGATGCTGCCCGACGAGCCGGAGAAGGCGCCGAAGATGACGCTCACCTCGGCGAACTTCGGCTGGTATCCGATGGTCAACGGCCAGTCGCGCCTCGAACGCCGCTTCTACGAGGAGCGCGAGCCCCTTGCCGCCGCGCGTGCCGCGACCGGCGAGCCGCTCGATGCCGAGCGCGCCGAGAAACTGGGCCTCGTCACCGCGGCGCTCGACGACATCGACTGGGCCGACGAGATCCGCATCGCGATCGAGGAACGCGCGTCCATGTCGCCCGATGCGCTCACCGGGCTCGAAGCGAACCTGCGCTTCGCCAGCCAGGAAACGATGGAGACGCGCATCTTCGGGCGTCTCACTGCGTGGCAGAACTGGATCTTCAACCGCCCGAATGCCGTAGGCGAGAAGGGCGCACTGAAGCTGTACGGCAAGGGCGAGAAGGCGGCCTTCGACTGGAACCGGGTGTAACGAGAATCGGGAGCGAACCATGAGCACGATCGATTACGCAGACAAGATCCCCAACAACGTCAACCTGTCGGAAGACCGCACGCTGCAGCGCGCGCTCGAGCACTGGCAGCCCGGCTTCCTCGACTGGTGGAAGGACATGGGCCCGGACAACTCGCGCAACTTCGACGTCTACCTGCGCACCGCGATCAGCGTGGACCCCAGCGGCTGGGCGCAGTTCGGCTACGTGAAGATGCCCGACTACCGCTGGGGCATCTTCCTGAACCCCGCCGAAGCCGATCGCAAGATCCATTTCGGCGACCACCAGGGCGAAGCGGCGTGGCAGGACGTGCCGGGCGAGCATCGCGCGAACCTGCGCCGCATCATCGTCACGCAGGGCGACACCGAGCCGGCGTCGGTCGAGCAGCAGCGCCACCTCGGCCTCACTGCGCCGAGCATGTACGACATGCGCAACCTCTTCCAGGTGAACGTCGAGGAAGGCCGCCACCTGTGGGCGATGGTCTACCTGCTGCACCGCTACTTCGGTCGCGACGGTCGCGAGGAAGCCGAAGCGCTGCTCGCGCGCCGCTCGGGCGACGCCGACAATCCGCGCATCCTCGGCGCCTTCAACGAGAAGACGCCCGACTGGCTGTCGTTCTTCATGTTCACCTACTTCACCGATCGCGACGGCAAGTTCCAGCTGGCCGCGCTCGCCGAGTCGGGCTTCGATCCGCTCGCGCGCACGACGAAGTTCATGCTCACCGAGGAAGCGCACCACATGTTCGTCGGCGAGTCGGGCGTCTCGCGCGTCGTGCAGCGCACCTGCGACGTGATGAACCAGCTGAAGACCGACGATCCGGCGAAGATTCGTGCGGCAGGTGCGATCGACCTGCCGACGATCCAGCGCTACCTGAACTTCCACTTCAGCGTGACGATCGACCTGTTCGGCGCCGACCAGTCGTCGAACGCGGCGATCTTCTACAGCTCGGGACTCAAGGGACGCTTCGACGAAGGCAAGCGCAGCGACGACCACAAGCTGCACGGATCCATGTATCCGGTGCTCGACGTCGTCGACGGCAAGCTCGTCGAGCGCGAAGTGCCGATGCTCAATGCGCTGAACGAAGTGCTGCGCGACGACTACATCAAGGACTCGATCGCCGGGGTGAACCGCTGGAACCGCGTCATCGAGAAGGCCGGCATCCCGTTCCGCCTGAAGGTGCCGCACAAGGCCTTCAACCGGCAGATCGGCACGCTCGCCGGGCTGCGCGTATCGCCCGAGGGCAAGGTCGTCTCCGACGCCGAATGGAAGTCGCACGAGAACGAGTGGCTGCCCAGTGCCGAGGATCGCGCCTTCGTTGCATCGCTGATGGGTCGCGTCGTCGAGCCGGGCAAGTTCGCCGGCTGGATCGCGCCGCCGGTGATGGGCATCAACCGCCAGCCGATCGACTTCGAGTACGTGCGCTTCAACTGAAGCTGCGAGAGGACGGGGAGAAAACGGGGTCAGACCACGTTTTCTCCCGTTTTCTCGAAATTGTGGTCTGACCCCTTTTTCCTTTTTCTTTCGGACGCGCCTGGAACCTCGAAGATGTCTGCCGTCACTGCCGAACTCGTGCCGCCGTCGTCCGCCGTCGCATCGCCGGGCGCCGACACCGTCATCCGCCAGCACCTGATCGACCCCGAGATCTGCATCCGCTGCAACACCTGCGAGGAAGCGTGTCCGGTCGGCGCGATCACGCACGACGATCGCAACTACGTCGTCAAGCCCGACGTGTGCCAGGGCTGCATGGCCTGCGTGCCGCCGTGCCCGACCGGTGCGATCGACAACTGGCGGCGGATCCTGAAGAGCGCCGCGTACCCGATCGCCGAGCAGTTCCTGTGGGACGAGTTGCCGGAGGAGGCGCCGTTGCCCGAGGGCGCGGATGATGCCGCCGCGTCGTCGATCGACGCAGAAGCCGAGGCTGCCGCGCAGGCCGAGGCGCTGGTCGCGTCGGCGGCCTCCTTCGGTTCGACCGAGCCGGCTGCAACCGTCTCGAAGCGGCTCGGCTCGACGATCAAGCCGTGGTCGGCCGCGCATCCTTACGCCAATCTGTACGGACCGAAGAACCCGGTGACGGCAACCGTCGTCGGCAACTTCCGCGTCACCGAAGCCGACGCGTCGAGCGTCACCCATCACATCGTGCTCGACTTCGGCGCGATGCCCTTTCCCGTGCTCGAAGGCCAGTCGATCGGCATCGTCGCGCCCGGCGTCGACGCGCACGGCAAGGCGCATCACCCGAGGCAGTACTCGGTGGCAAGCCCGCGCAACGGCGAGCGTCCCGGCTACAACAACGTCGCGCTCACCGTGAAGCGCGTCACCGCCGACCACCAGGGCAAGCCGGTGAGCGGCGTGTGCTCGAACTACGTCTGCGACCTGAAGAAGGGCGACACGGTGCAGGTCACCGGCCCCTTCGGCACGTCGTTCCTGATGCCGAACCATCCGCGCTCGAACCTGCTGATGATCTGCACCGGCACCGGCAGCGCGCC
>JAJPES010000003.1 GCA_021166725.1 Burkholderiaceae bacterium
GCCCTGCGCGGGCCCGGGGGGCCGGGGTGAAACCGCGCCCCACCGGGGCACCCCCCGCGTAACCTTCCCCCGGGGCCCCCACCCCGTTTTCCCCGGTTCCGGTCCCGCCGGTCCCGGTTTTCCCGGTTTTCCCCCCTTCCCCCTTCCCGACGCGCGCGCAAGCGCGCGAACGAAATCCGCGAGCAACGCGAGCGCAAGACCTCCCGAGCCGATCGCCACCAGGTACACCCACGGATAGACCACCGCCTTCAGCGTTTCGGAGAGCGAGCCGCTGCGATGCAGTACGACGCCGTAGCTGGCGACGTACCAGGCGACGGCGGCGAACAGCAGCAGCGAGGCAAGAGCAGTGAGCGCCTCGACGACGGCGCGCGTGCGCGGACGCAGTCGCTGGACGACGAGGTCGATCGCGACGTGCCCCTTGTGCAGTTGCGCATAGCCGAGCGCGAGCGCCATCGCCACCGCCGACAGCCAGCCGATCACCTCGTAGGAGCCGGCGACCGGATGGCCGAAGGCGCGCAGCACCATGTCGGCCACCGTGAACAGCATCATCGCGATCAGCGCGAGGCCGGCGACGGCGGCCAGCGCGCGGTTCACGAAAGCATCGAGCGCGAAAAGCGTCTTCATCGGCGCGGCGTGAGGCGAAGGGAGCGAAGCGCGCTACGGCGACCCGTCATCGGGAGCACTCACTGCCGTGCGAACTGGTCGCGCAGTTCGCGCATCCGCTTCAGGTACTGCTCGGCCGGCAGCCCCTTCGCCTTCATCTCGTCGACCCACTGCGAGACCATCGGCTCGAGCTTGGCGTCCCAGCGCTTGCGCTCGTCGTCGGCGACCGGGACGATCTGCAGCTGGTGGTTCTTCTTCGCCCAGTCGAGCGCGCGCGCGACGTTCTCCTTGTCGTGATACTGGCCGGTCCAGATCGCCATTTCCGGGCCGAGTTCGTCGATCACCTTCTTCACGTCGTCGGGCAGCTTGTCCCAGCGCTTCTTGTCCATGACGGCAGCGAAGGTGACGACCACCGTCGGGTAGTCGGTGACGTACTTCAGCGTCTCGGCGAGCTTGAAGTCCTGCAGCACTTCACGCGACGTCATCGTGCCGTCGATGACGCCGGTCTGCACCGACTGCGGCACCTCGGGCATCGGCATGCCGACCGGTGCGGCGCCCAGCGCCTGCAGCACCGGCACGCCGGTGCCGGCCGCGCGCAGCTTCATGCCGGCCAGCTGCTCGGCGTTGCCCGCCGGCTTGCGCGACTGGATGTAGCCGGGCTCGGTGGTGAACATCGCGATTACCTTGTAGCCGTCGTACTCCTTCGGCTGGAATTCCTTCGTCAGCTCCCACAGCGTGCGGCTGGCAACGGTGGCGTTGGGAAAACCGACCGGCAGCGATACGCCGGAGGTCAGCGGAAAGCGTCCCGGGTCGTACGAAGGCGCGCCCAGTCCGATGTCGGCGACGCCTTTGGCGACGCCGTCGTACATCTCGCGCGCGCCGAGCAGCGTGCCGCCGGGGAAGGTCTTGACGGCGACCTTGCCGTTGGTGCGCTTGGCGAGCTCGTCGGCCCAGTGCTGCATCTGCTTGCCCGGGAAGGTGCCGGCCGGCGCGAAGAATGCGTAGGTGAGCGTGATGTCGGCGGCGCGTGCCGGCAAAGGTGCGGCGAGCGCGACCGCGCCCGCGAGCAGCGGTCCGGCGAGCCAGGGAGCAGCGAGCTTCGAGAAGGTTCGGCGGTTCATGCGGTCACCTCATTGGATCGGATCGGGAACGTGGATGTCGAAGGCGTCGAGCGAGACCTCGCGCACCTTCGCGCGGTCGTAGGCGGCGGTTTGCGGGAAGGGTCGCGTCGCGTCGAAGCCCACCTTGCTGCCGAAGTAGTCGGGAAAGGAGGGATTGAGTCCGTGACCGAAGACTTTGTCGATCCGCAATATCCCGTGTTCCGGGTCCAGGCGCGTGGCCATCGCCCATTCCACGTCCGACGGATTGCGGATGTCGACGTCGTCGTCGACCACGGTGACCATCTTCAGCGGCGGAAACGCGGCGAACGCGGCCATCAGCGCCTGCTTGGCCCAGCCGGCGCGCTTCTGCGCGAGCTGGACGATCGCGTGGTAGAAGCCGCAGCCGCCGTGAGAGAACCAGACGTCCTTCACCCCCGGCACCTGCTTCTGCAGCAGCGCGAGCACGTTCGCCTCGCCGAGCAGGCCGACCGAGTTGAAGACCTCGACGCCCGAGAGGATCGTCTGGAAGATCGGCTGGCGGCGCCGATGGATGCGGCGCACGTGCACCAGCGGGCGCGGTGCGACGGTGGCGTAGTAGCCGGTGACTTCGGCGAACGGGCCTTCGTCGTGCAGCTCGCCGGGAATCATCTCGCATTCGAGCGCGAACATCGCGTGCGCGACCATCTCCACCGCAGAGGTCGTTCCCGCCACCAGCTGCAGCGGCTGGCCGTGGAACTCGCTGGCGATGCCCAGCTCGTCGGTGTCGATCGGCGCGGCCTCGGCGGGCGTGGCCGCGCAGAAATGCAGCCCGGGGCCGACGCCCACGTTGAGCGTGAACGGCAGCGACTCGCCGCGCGCGGCAGCCTTCTCGAGATAGGTTTCGAGGTGCCGGCCGGCGTCGATGTTGATTGCGAGCCGATCGGGACCGATCACCATGAAGCGCTGGATCGACGCATTGCGCACGCCGGTTTCCGGATCGCGCGCGATGACGACGCCGGCGTCGAAATACGGACCGCCGTCCTTCTCGGCGTGCACCGGAATGGGCAGCTTCGAGAGATCGACGCGGGGCTCGGTGACCTGCAGCACCGGGCCCGATTCGACGACCACCGGCGCGACCGGCCGCTGCTGCCAGGCGCGGATGCATTGCGACACGTATTGCGGCAGCGATCGTTCCGGTCGATCGAACAATGCGCCGAGCAGTTCGCGCGACCAGTACAGTCCGGTGAATACCGGGTAGCGGCTGCCCCTGACGCGCTCGAAGAGCACGGCGCGCGCTCCGCCTTCGAAGCGCGACGCGATGCCCGCGAGCTCGTGCGCCGGGTCGACTTCCGAGCGCACGCGCACGAGCCGGCCGCGCTTGTCCAACCATTTGACGATCGCGCCGAGATCGGCGACGACCGGCACGCCTGCCGCGTTGCCGGCCATGGTCTCCTCCATCGCATGTTCTCGTTGTGCGCAGAATCGTAGAGGATGCCCCTGTCCGAGGGAAGAGCGCGCAGCGACATTGCGTCGGGCGCGGGTACGATCGGCGACGGAAGAACCGGCCGGAGGCGTCGATGTCGTTGCCGCATCTGCTTGGAATCGATCTGCCGATCGTGCAGGCGCCGATGGCGGGCGTGCAGGGCAGCGCGCTGGCTGCCGCCGTTTCGCAGGCGGGAGGCCTGGGCTCGCTGCCGTGCGCGATGCTCCCGGCCGACGCAGTGCGCGACGAGGTGAAGGCGATCCGCGCGCACACCGACCGCCCGTTCAACCTGAACTTCTTCTGCCACGAGATGCCGGCGCCCGATCCGCAGAGCGAGCGCCAATGGCGCGCGGCGCTGCACGCCTACTACCTCGAACTCGGCGTGGACGAAGCGTCGATCCCGCAGGGCGCGTCGCGCATGCCGTTCGGTGACGCGGCTGCGGCGCTGCTCGACGAGCTGCGTCCGCCGGTGGTCAGTTTCCATTTCGGGCTGCCCGCGCCCGATCTGCTCGCGCGGGTGAAGGCTTGCGGTGCGCGCGTGCTGTCGAGCGCCACCACCGTCGACGAAGCGCTGTGGCTCGAAGCGCACGGCGCCGATGCGGTGATCGCGCAGGGGCTCGACGCGGGCGGGCACCGCGGCGTGTTCCTCACCCGCGATCTCTCCTCGCAGATGGGCACTTTCGCGTTGGTTGCGCAGGTCGCGCGGGCGGTGCACGTTCCGGTCATCGCCGCCGGTGGCATCGCCGATGCGGCGGGCGTCGCCGCCGCGCTCGCGCTGGGCGCCCAGGGCGTGCAGGTCGGCACCGCCTACCTGCTGTGTCCGGAAGCGAAGACCAGCGCGGTACATCGCGCGGCGCTGGCCGGCAGTTCCGCGCGATGCACGACGCTCACCAACGTGTTCAGCGGGCGGCCGGCGCGCGCGATCGTCAACCGCATCGTGCGCGAACTGGGCCCCATCTGCGCACAGGCGCCCGCGTTCCCGTACGCGGCGTCTGCCGTCGCGCCGCTGCGCGCGCGGGCAGAATCGATGGGCAGCGGCGACTTCTCGCCGCTGTGGGCGGGCCAGAACACGAGCGGCTGCCGCGAGTTGCCGGCCGCCGAGATCACGCGCGCACTCGCCGCCGGGACGCAAGCGGGCGGCGCGCCCGGTCGCGGCTGAACCAGCTACCGCTTTCCCCACGCGACGGCGCGCGTCGTCGCCCCCGCATGGAGCCGATCGCATGGACCAGACGACGAGATCCGCATTGCAGCGCAGGGGCCGGGCCTTTCGCGCGCTGCACGAGCGCGAGGGCAGCGCTTTCGTCATTCCGAATCCGTGGGACATCGGCACTGCGCGCCTGCTCGCGTCGCTCGGCTTCGAAGCGCTCGCCACGACGAGCGCCGGTTGCGCGTTCGCCCTCGGCGTTGCCGACAACCGCATCGACCGCGACACGGCACTCGTGCACGTGCGCGCGCTGGCCGACGCGACAGCGCTGCCGTTGAGCGCCGATCTCGAGAACGGCTTCGGCGACGATCCGGAGACGGCCGCCGAGACGATCCTTCGCGCCGCCGCTGCGGGTGCCGTCGGTGGCTCGATCGAGGACACGAACACGTGCAACGATCGCCCGCAGTACGAGTTCGCGCTCGCGGTCGAGCGCGTACGGGCGGCGGCGGAGGCGGCGCGTTCGCTCGATTTCCCGTTCACGCTGACCGCGCGGGCGGAGAACTACCTCGTCGGCCATCCCGACCTGCGCGACACGATCCGCCGGCTGCAGGCCTACCAGGACGCGGGCGCCGACGTGCTTTATGCGCCGGGACTGCCCACGCGCGAGGCCGTTGCCGAGGTCGTACGCTCGGTCGACCGCCCGGTGAACGTGCTGATGGGCTCGCCCGCGCTACGCATGAACGTCGCCGAACTCGCTGCGCTCGGCGTGCGCCGCATCAGCGTCGGCAGCGCGCTGTCGCGCGCGGCGCTCGGCGCGTTCCTGCGCGCCGCGCGCGAGATCCGCGACCACGGCAGCTTCGCTTTCGGTGCGGAGGCGGTCGGCTACGCCGAGATCAACGCGATGTTCGCGCAGCCCCGGTAGCGAGGCGGCGACTGCGGCGCAGGAACGGACCGAGCAGCAGCGGCGCGAAGTACATCGGAATCTGCGCGATTCCGGTGTACAGCGAGAATGCCTCGCCGGCGCTGCCGGCGGTGACGACGAGCATCAGCCCGACGTTGCGGTTGCCGCTCATCACCGCGCAGGTATAGGCGGTGGCGACGCCCAGGCGCCTGAACAGCAGCCAGCCGGCAACGTGCATCACGAGGGCATAGGCGCTGGCCACCAGCAGCAGCAGCGCGATGTAGCCCGGATCGCGCAGCAGCCGATCGGTGACGCCCTGCATCACCGCGATCGCGAAGATCACCAGCAGGACCACGTTCAACCCGGCGAGCAGTTCGTCGTGGCGTTCGAGCCGCTCGGTGCCCATCGTGCGACGCAGCAGCGCGGCGAGCACGAAGGGCAGTGCGACGAACATCGACACGCGCGCGAAGAACGCGGCCAGGTCGACCTGCAGGCCGCTGCCGGGCAGCAGCGTGCCGACGATCGGCGTGAGCGTCAGCGGCAGCAGCAGCGTCGTCGTGACGGTGCCGATCACGGCGCCGACGCCGTCCAGTCCCAGGATCAGCGCGAACACCGCCGCCGAGCCGATCGGCGGCGAGGCGGACTGCAGCACGAGCACGCGGCGCAGTTCGTCGTCGAGCCCGGCCGCTGCGGTCAGCGCCCAGACGATCAACGGAGACGCGACCAGCAGCCACGCGGCGAACAACGCCGGCAGTGCCGGGCGGCGTGCCGCGTCGGCCATCTGCTTCCAGTCGAGGCGCAACAGTGCGGCGGTGAGCGTGCCGATCACCGCGACGCTGAGCAGCGGGCGCAGCAGTTCGGCGAGCACCGGCACGGCTACGCCGACGAAGACGCCGGCCGGCAGCGCCCAGCGTGCCTGCCGGCCGAGCAGCGCAAGCGCGCGTACGAGGATCACCGTCGCGGGCGCCGGCGTGCGCGGGCCGTCGGGTGCGAGGTTGCGGCGAAGGCGTTCATCGCACGAGTCTAGCCGCGCGATGCAGGCTGCGCCGCTGCGCGGCGCGCGGACGATCTTCGAGTCTCCTAGTCGCGACCCTTGCCTTTTCCGTTGCCGTTCCCGTGCCCCTTGCCGGGATGACCGTAGCCGCGCCCGTCACTGCGCGGACCCGGCTCGGCGATGCGTTCGCGCCTGCCGACGTATTCGCGTCCGCCGACGTGTTCGCGCACGTAATGTCGATCGCCGCGGTGCGCGCTGCGGTACTGCGGCACGTAGACGTTCTCGTACCACTGGTCCTGGACGAAATACACGGGCTGGCCGCACGCCGAGTACTTGTAGCAGTGCTTCGACCAGTTCTTCGCGTGTCCGGGCGGCACGTGCAGGTAGATGGGTTGCCGCACGACGGCGACCGGCGCCGGCTGCACGATGATCGGTTCCGGGTAGACCAGCATCGGGCGCGGCGCATTGCCGATGTCGATGCGGCCGTAGAAGCCGGGCTGGCCGAGCTGGATCGAGACGCCGACGTCGGTTGCCGAGGCGGCCGGCGCGAAGCCCGCCGCCGCCGCGAGAACGCCGGCGAGCGCCAGCGTCGCGCGCAGATCCTGGATCTTCATCGATTCGTTCCTTCGTTCGAGGCAGTATCGTGAACGCACTGTGACCGCTTCGCGGCCTACTTGCCCGACGCCGCGACGGACGGACGGCACGGCGCGGCGGACGGACGCACGCACCTCGCCCGCAGGCATCGGTCTTGCGCCGCCTGCGCTCCACCTCCGGGAGCACGACATGCAACGCTGCGAAAAATGCGGGAACGAGTACGACAAGACCTTCGACGTCGTGATGATGGGCAGCAGGCACACCTTCGACAGCTTCGAATGCGCGATCGCCTCGCTCGCGCCCACCTGCAGTCACTGCGACTGCCGCATCATAGGCCATGGTCTCGAGGCAGATGGGCGGATGTTCTGCTGCGACCACTGTGCCGAGCAGTCGGGCGTGACGCAATTGCGCGATCGGGCCTGACGCGGCTCGCGCCTCGCGCGCCATCGCGGCGCACTCCTTGCGCCACGGCGGCGCGCGTATCATCGCAGCGCCGCGCCCGGGCCCGCGCTCCCGTGCGCCTCACGCATTCGCACAGGAGCCTTCGATGCCCGTTCTTCGTTCCGCCACCGCACTGGCCGGGCGGAACAACGCCGCCGCGCGCGCGCTGTTCCGTGCCACCGGCGTCGCCGAGAGCGACCTCGGCAAGCCGGTCGTCGCCATTGCCAACTCGTACACCCAGTTCGTCCCGGGGCACGTTCACCTGAAGGACCTGGGCGATCTCGTCGCCGAGCAGGTGGCGGCGGCAGGCGCCGTCGCGCGCGAGTTCCACACGATCGCCGTGGACGACGGCATCGCGATGGGGCACCTCGGCATGCTGTATTCGCTGCCGTCGCGCGAGCTGATCGCCGACAGCGTCGAATACATGGTCAACGCGCATTGCGCCGACGCGCTCGTCTGCATCTCCAACTGCGACAAGATCACGCCCGGGATGCTGATGGCAGCGCTTCGACTGAACGTTCCGACGATCTTCGTGTCCGGCGGGCCGATGGAAGCCGGCAAGGTGCGTTGGGACGGCACGACGACGAAGATCGACGCTGCGTCGGCTTTCGTCGCCGGCGACCCGCGCGCCAGCGACGCGATGGTGCAGGCCTACGAGCGCAGTGCCTGCCCGACCTGCGGCTCGTGCGCCGGCATGTTCACCGCCAATTCGATGAACTGCCTGGTCGAGGCGCTCGGCCTGGCGCTGCCCGGCAACGGCACCGTGCTCGCCACGCATGTCGATCGTCGCGCGCTGTTCGCCCGCGCGGGCCGGCGCATCGTCGAACTCGCCCGCCGCTGGTACGCCGAAGACGACGCGAGCGTGCTGCCGCGTTCGATCGCGTGCTTCGAGGCCTTCGAGAACGCAATGCGACTGGACGTCGCGATGGGCGGCTCGACCAACACCGTGCTGCACCTGCTCGCCGCGGCGCACGAGGCCGGCGTGCCCTTCGGCATGACCGACGTCGACCGCATCTCGCGCGCGACGCCGAGCCTGGCGAAGCTCTCGCCTTCGGACCCGAACTGGCACGTCGAGGACGTGCACCGCGCCGGGGGCATCTGGCGCATCCTCGGCGAGCTCGATCGCGTGGGTGCACTGAACCGCGAGGTGCCTACCGTGCACGAAGCCACGCTCGGCGCGGCGATCGAGCGCTTTGACGTGCGCCGATCGCCGACGCCGGAAGTGATCGAGTTCTTCCGCGCGGCGCCCGGCGGCGAACGAACGACCAGTGCGTTCTCGCAGGATCGCCGCTGGGAGTCGCTCGACCTCGACGTCGAGCGCGGCTGCATTCGCGACGCATTGCACGCGCACAGCGCCGACGGCGGCCTGGCCGTGCTCTACGGCAACCTCGCCGAACAGGGCTGCATCGTCAAGACCGCCGGCGTCGATCCGAAGCTGCTGCGCTTTCGCGGCCGCGCGGTCGTCTTCGAGAGCGAGGACGCGGCGCGCGAGGGCATCCTCGGCGATCGCGTGCAGCCCGGCGACGTCGTGCTGATCCGCTACGAGGGCCCGAAGGGCGGCCCGGGGATGCAGGAGATGCTCAAGCCGACGGCGTTCCTGAAGGCGCGCGGGCTCGACACGCAGTGCGCGCTCGTCACCGACGGACGCTTCTCCGGCGCGAGCTCGGGACTGTCGATCGGACACGTTTCACCCGAAGCGGCCGAAGGCGGCGCGATCGCGCTAGTGCGCGACGGCGACGCGATCGAAATCGACATCCCGCGGCGAACGATCCGGCTGGACGTCGCCGAAGCGGAACTGCAGGTTCGGCGCGAAGAGCGCCTGTCGCGCGGCGTCGGCGCCTGGCAACCCGAACAGCGCGTGCGCCCCGTATCGGGCGCGCTGCGCGCCTATGCCGCGCTCACGACGAACGCTGCGCGCGGCGCCGTGCGCGATTCGACCAGGCTCTAGGAGGCTGTCGGACTATGGACAGGGGTCGCGTTCGCCGAGCCGCCGGTGCCCACCGTTCCGGGCAGCGCGCCGCCTTCGCCTTCCCAGCGCTCGATCCGGTCGCGCCTCTCGCCGTGCCGGCGCGCCTGCTCGTCGAGATACCAGGAGCGCGCGATCGCTGCGCCGGCCACGACGCCGGCGAACAGCGCAAGCGCCATCATCGACGTGCTCGCGCCGCCGTCGCTCGCAGCGGTTTCCTCGGGCGCTTCTCGGTGGCGTTTCATGGCGTTCGCGCGCGGTCGCGCTTGTATCGAGGTTCGACGGGTGCGCGATAAGCGGGCTGCTGCGAGGCGGACATCATCGAGACGATGCGTGGAACGACGTTGGCTACCAGCGGCAGCAGCACGGTGTAGTCGATCGCCTTCGACAGTCGCGAATGCGATCGCCGCCCGCGGCGCAGCAGCAGCGCACCGACGACGCCGATCGCCACCGCTACCGCGCCGATCTGCGCCAGGCGGGGCGTCGCGCCGCTGCTCAGCATCTGCACCGCGGTCCGTACGTCGTAATCGGCGGTGGACACCGCGCGGTCGGCGCGCGCGAGCCGTTCTTCGTAATCGAGTTCCTTCATGGGCGCTCCTGGCTGGCGCCGGCCATCGTGCTGCCGGCGGCGTTTTCCTCGGGTAGCGAGGATGCGCCGGCCGGGTTGCGCACGTGCAGATGCTTGAGCGTGGCCGGGAACAGCAATCGCTGCGCGAGCTTCTTCACAGCCATCACGCAGATCCACGCGCCGATCAGGTTGGCGGCGATGACGAGGATGATCGCCAGCCACGGTGCGAGTCCGAGTGCCATCAGGCCCCAGGTGATGCCCCAGATGGCGACCAGCCAGGCGGAGATGCCGAGGATCGCCCCGAGCACGCCGACGAGCAACATCTGCGCCAGTGCGATCCCGGCGCGCCGGCCTTCGAGCGCGACCAGTTCGAGCCGCGTAGTGAGCGCGGCGCGCAGCGATTCGAACAGGTCGTACACCGCCTCGCGCAGCGAGACGGTGCTCGGCGGACTCGGGTACCGGGCGGCCACGTTCAGTGCCTCATCCGGCCGAGCAGCAGTCCGGCGACCGCGGCGATGCCGATGGCCGCGATCGGGTTCTCGCGCACATAGTTGCGGGTGGTTTCGAGCGCCGCTTCGCCCGATCCCTTGAGCTGGTCGGCCCTTTGCGAAACCGCATCGACCGCCTGTGATGCCTTCTCGGTCAAGGCGTCCATCGTTGGCTGCACTTTCTGCGACAGGCGGTCGACGGTTTCGTGCGCCTTGTCGGCCATTCGGTCGGCACCGTGTTCGGCCTGACGTTTCATTTCCTCAGCGGTGGGGAACGATCCCGCGCTGTGCGACGAAGTGCTTCCCCCAGTGGTTTGCGTGCCGGTCTGCATGCTGCGCTCCTTCTTGCGAACGTGAACGGGTGGCCAAGGTGGCGTGCATCGAGCAAGTCGCATACCCGAAGCAATCGTAGCGCGTACGGGGTCACCCGAAAACATGCAACGATTCGGCAGAAGGAGGCATCGATGGCCGCACGCCGAACGACGAATCGATCGATCCTGCGATCTGCCCCGGCGTTGTACGCCGCGTGGCCGTGGTTGCAGGTGGGGAAACTGTGGCTCGAGATCGGCTGGGCAGCGCCGCAGGTGATCGCCCATCGCACGCGGCGCATGCTCTCCGGCGGCGCTTTCCCGGTGCAGGCCGACCGCGACGAGTTCCGTCGCATGTTCGACGAGAAAGCCGAGGCGTGGTTCGAAGCGATGTGGCGGATGTCCACCGAGATGAGTCGCCAATGGCTCGACCTCTCGAGTTCCGTGATGCAGCCGTGGTGGCTGTACGGAGCGTCGCCGGCCGCACAATGGCAGTCGGCCTGGAGCGGCGCTGCGCGCCGTTGGGCGCGCTCGGCGCCGCACATCGCACGCATCGGCCTGGCGCCGGTGCACCGCCGCGCCACCGCCAATGCGCGCCGGCTCGGCCGCAATCCCGGGTGAGCCGTTCCCAGGAGGCTTTCTGGCTCGAACCCGCAGGGCAGAGGGCGGCACGGCGCATTGCCGCGTTGCGCGTCCGACAGCCTCCTAGTTCGCCGACCCGCAGGTATCGCAACATGAAAGCGCGTCTTCGGCCCCAGGACGGCGTTGCAAATCCTCGCCATAGCTATTGCTATGGCTGCGGTTTGCGCCTTGCCCTGGGGCCGAATCCATCGCTTTCATCCTGTTGCGATACCTGTGGGTCGGCGTACTAGCGATCCAGCGCCAGCAGTTCCGTGCGCATGCCGAGGTTGGTCAGCAGTTCGCCGAGCATCGCCGAGGTGACGGTTTCCTCGCCGATCGCGCGGATGCCGCGGCTCTCCATGCACAGGTGGCGGCAGCGCACGACCACGCCGACGGCCACCGGCGACAGGTGCGACATCAGCGCGTCGGCGATCTGGCGCGTCATTCGCTCCTGCACCTGCAGCCGCTTGGCGAAGCAGTCGACGAGACGCGTGAGCTTGGACAGGCCGACGATCTTTCCGGCGGGCACGTAGCCGACGGTCGCCGTGCCGAAGAACGGCGCCAGGTGATGCTCGCAGTGGCTGTACACGGGGATGCGCCGCACGACGATCAGTTCGTTGTACTGTTCGGCGCCATCCTCGAACACCTTCAGGATGTCGGCCGGATCCTGCAGATAGCCCGAGGTCCAGTGCTCCCAGGCGCGCGACACGCGGGCCGGCGTCTCGCGCAGTCCGGGCCGATCCGGATCCTCGTGCAGGTTGCGCAGCAATCGACGCCAGTCTTCGTCGGTAAACGGCCGCTCCTCGGATTCGTGCATCGCCTTTGCCTCTCCCATGATCGCGAAGCACAGAGTCTAGTACGCCGACCCACAGGTATCGCAACAAGATGAAAGCGATGGATTCGGCCCCAGGCCAAGGCGCAAACCGCAGCCATAGCAATAGCTATGGCGAGAATTTGCAGCGCCGTCCTGGGGCCGAAGACGCGCTTTCATGTTGCGATACCTGTAGGTCGGCGTACTAGGGCCTGTTCACACTGCGAGCGTCGCCGCGCCGGGGCCCGGCAGACCGATTCCGGCGCTCCCCCGTACAATGCGCGCTTCGCTGCCCGATCCCCGCGCATGTCCGATCGCCTGTCGAGCCTCCTCGCGCGCTTCAGCCCGCGCGCGCACGTCGATCGCAGCGGCGTGCTGCAGTCGCCGATCCGCTTCGGCGACGAAGGCGACGCCGGCCGGCTGCACCTGTTGCGCGCGGGCGCGGTGCTTTCGCTGCATCCGGGCTGGTCGCCGCTGCGACTCGCCCGCGCATCGCTGTTGTTCTATCCGCGCCCCTTTCCGCACGAGTTGCAGCCCGACGCGGTGGCGCGACCCGACATCGTCAGCGCGTCGATCCAGTTCGACGGCGGCTCGGTCGGTCCGCTCGCCGCCGCGCTGCCTCAGGTGCTCGTGCTGCCGCTCGAGGCGCTGGGCGACGCGCAGCCGACGATCGCGCAACTCTTCGGCGAGGCCGACCGCGCACTGTGCGGCCGGCAGGTGGCGCTCGACCGATCGTGCGAACTGCTCCTCGTGCAGGTGCTGCGCCACGTCATCGATCACGGACTGGTCGGCGCCGGCATGCTCGCCGGTCTGGCCGATGCCCGGCTGTCGAAGGCGCTGGTCGCGCTGCACGACGAGCCCGAGCGCGACTGGCACCTGGAGGATCTCGCTGCGGTAGCCGGGATGTCGCGCGCGCGCTTCGCGGCGCGTTTCAAGCAGGTGCTCGGCGTCGCCCCCGGCGAGTACCTGACGCGCTGGCGCATCGCGCTCGCGCAGCATCTGCTGCAGCAAGGGCGCGCGGTGAAGCAGGTGGCCGGGGAAGTAGGTTATGCGAGTCCGGCGGCGCTGGGTCGCGCGTTCGCCACCCGCACCGGTGCGTCGCCGAAGGCGTGGGCCAATACGCGCAACGCAGGCCACGGCGGCAGCGGCGCAACCGCGCAGCAGGAGGCGGACGTCGAGTTCGCGCCGTCGGCGAGCGGGTAGAATCGCGCTGTGCCCGAACTCGCCAACGACACTTTCCTGCGCGCGCTGCGGCGCGAGCCCACGGAATACACGCCGATCTGGCTGATGCGCCAGGCGGGTCGCTACCTTCCCGAATACAACGAGACGCGCCGGCGCGCCGGCAGCTTCCTCGCGCTGTGCAAGAACCCGGAACTCGCCTGCGAGGTCACGCTGCAGCCGCTCGAGCGGTTCCCGTTCGACGCCGCGATCCTGTTCTCCGACATCCTGACGATTCCCGACGCGATGGGCCTGGGGCTGTACTTCGCCGAGGGGGAGGGACCGCGTTTCGAGCGCCCGGTGCGCGACGAGGCGGCGGTCGCGCAACTGGCGGTTCCCGATCCGTCACGCGAACTGCGCTACGTCACCGACGCGGTGCGCACGATCCGTTCGGCGCTCGCCGGTCGCGTGCCGCTCATCGGCTTCGCCGGCAGCCCGTGGACGCTGGCCTGCTACATGGTCGAGGGCGGCGCAAGCGCCGATTTCCGGCGCATCAAGACGATGCTCTACGAGCGCCCCGACCTGCTCGAGCGCATCCTCGCCGTCAACGCCGATGCCGTGGCCGCGTACCTGAACGCGCAGATCGACGCGGGTGCCCAGGTGGTGATGCTCTTCGATTCATGGGGCGGCGCGCTCGCCGACGGCGCGTTCCAGCGCTTCTCGCTGGAGCCCATGCGCCGCGTCGTCTCCGCGTTGCGCCGCGGCAGCGGCGCACCGGGGGCGGGCAATGCTCCGGCGATTCCCGTGATCGTCTTCACCAAGGGCGGCGGCCCCTGGCTCGAGGAACTTGCCGATCTCGGCTGCGACGCGGTCGGCGTCGACTGGACGGTGAATCTCGGCCGGGCGCGCGAGCGGATCGGCGGGCGTTGCGCAATCCAGGGCAACCTCGACCCGATGGTGCTGATGGCCGGCGAGAACGCGGTGCGTCGTGAGACGCAGCGGGTGCTCGATTCCTTCGGAGCGCCGGCGCCCGGCGCGGGCCACGTGTTCAACCTGGGTCACGGCATCTCGCAGTTCACGCCTCCCGAGAACGTGGCGGTGCTGGTCGAAACCGTCCATTCCTACAGTCGCCGGCTGCGTTCGAGCTGACACGGGCGACGCCCGTCTCATTGCCGAAAACAGCGGAAAACGGACCGCCCGATAGAGGGTGACCGCTGACTTATACACAGAACTCGCTTGACCTTTGGCCGCGGTGTCTGCTTGTAGACATCGCCGCGACCGGTCATGCAAGTCATTGATTTACAAGGGAATGGTGTTGCTGAAAAAATGAGCAACCGACCGGGAAGCCCGATGCGACGCGGCCTTGCGAACGGTGTCGGCGCCTTGTTCACAGTTTTGTCCACAGCTTTTGTGAACGACCCGGAAAAGCGCTTTTGGGGCGCGACATTGAGCGCCGAAGTTAAAGCGAATTGTGATGAGCGCAGACGCTGATGCCGGGTCGACGAATCCGATCAAGGAATCGTCAGGCTACGTCCGCATCGCACTTGACGTGCCCGCCGCGCAACTCGGCGTCTCGCTTTTCGATTATTCGCTGCCCGCCGGGTGGCGGAGAGAGGCGCTCCCGGCCGGTTCGTGGGTGGTCGTGCCGTGGGGGCGCGCGCGCCGCGTCGGTCTGGTCGCGGGGGCGAGCGCGCAACCGGAGATCGACGTGGCGCGCGTGCGCGCCGTCGACCGCGTGCTCGCCGATGCGCCGGTATTGCCGTCGGCGTGGTTCGAACTGGTCGAATTCGCCGCCCGCTATTACCACCGGGGCGTGGGCGAGGTCGCGATGCCGGCGATCCCGAAGTTGCTGCGCACGATGACGGTGTCCGCCGCCGATGGTGCGCGCCGCGCGCGCACTTCGGCCTTCGATCGCGCCCGCGCCCGCTGGCAGGCGTTGGCCGAGCGCGTTCCGCCCGCTGCCGGCGAAACACCGGCTCCGGGCCTGACCGACGGACAGCGCGGCGTTCTCGATGCGCTTGTCGCAAGCGCGGGATTCAACGTTCACCTGCTGCACGGCGTGACCGGCAGCGGCAAGACCGAGGTGTACCTGCACTGGCTCGCCGCAGTGCTCGCACGCGACGCCAGCGCACAGGTGCTGCTGCTCGTTCCCGAGATCGCGCTCACCCCCGGGTTGCATGCGCAACTCGTCGCGCGCTTCCCGAGCGAGCGCGTGGCGCTGCTGCACAGCGACATGCCCGACGCCGAACGTGCGGCGCACTGGCTCGCCGTCGCAGAGGGACGCGCGCGCGTCGTGCTGGGCACGCGACTGGCCGTGCTGGCGCCTTTCCCGGCGCTGGCAGCCATCGTCGTCGACGAGGAGCACGACGCTTCGTACAAGCAGCAGGAAGGGGTGCGTTACTCGGCACGCGACCTGGCGATCGCCGCAGCATCGCAGCGACGCATTCCGATCGTGCTCGGCTCGGCGACTCCGTCGCTGGAAACCTGGTTTGCCACGCGACGCGGACGCTACCGTTCGCACGCGTTGCGCGAGCGCATCGGCAATGCCATGTTGCCGGCCGTCGAATGCGTGGACCTGGCCGGCGCAACATTGCGCCACTCGCTCGCGCCGCGCGTCATCGAGGCGATCGAGGCGACGCTCGCCAAGGGCGAGCAGGCGCTCGTCTTCGTCAATCGTCGCGGCTATGCGCCGGTGCTCTCCTGCGCCGCCTGCGGCTGGCTGAGCCGCTGCGCGAACTGCTCGGCGTATCGCGTGCTGCATCGCGTCGCGGGCGCGACACGCGGTGCCGCGGTCGACGACCGCCCGGGTGCATCGCGCACTGCCGGGCACGACGCCGGCGCAGTCGCTTCGCGCGCGTCGCGCTATCGGCTCGTCTGCCATCACTGTGCGGCCGAGCAATCGGTGCCGCGTGCCTGTCCCGATTGCGGCAACGTCGATCTGGACGCGCTTGGCCGCGGCACCCAGCGGCTCGAGGAATCGCTCGCCGAACTGTTTCCGCGCCACCGCATCGCGCGACTCGATCGCGACGTCGCGCGCCGGCGCGGCGCCGCACAGCGCGTGCTCGAAGCCGCGCACGCCGGCGAGGTCGATCTTCTTGTCGGCACGCAGATGCTCGCCAAGGGGCACGATTTCCGTCGCCTGGCGCTTGTCGTCGCACTCGACGTGGACGCGGGGCTTTACGCGGCCGACTTTCGCGCGCCGGAGCGGCTGTTCGCAACGCTGATGCAGGTCGCCGGCCGCGCCGGGCGCAGTGGAGGCGACAGCCGGATGGTCGTGCAGACGCGCTACCCGGGTCATCCGCTGTTCGCGTTCCTCGCGCGGAACGACTACGCGGGCTTCGCCGATCGACAACTGGCCGAACGGCGCGAGACCGGATTGCCGCCGTATCGGCATCAGGCGATGCTGCGCGCCGAGGCGCGTCAACTGGCCGAGGCGCTCGCTTTCCTCGAAGCGGCGCGCGCATTGGTGGCCGGGCGCGAAGCAAGCGACGAGGTCAGCGTCTTCGACGCCGTCCCGATGTCGATGAGCCGATTGCAGGGGCGCGAGCGTGCGCAGCTGCTCGTCGAGTCGGCGCGGCGCGCGTCGTTGCACCGATTCCTCGCCGACTGGATGGCCGCGCTGCGCGCGACGGCGTCGCGCGTTTCGTGGCAGCTCGACGTGGACCCGCTCGAGATCTGATGAGCGCGGCGACGGCCGGTGCAGGCCGCCGCCTCAGCGCGCCCGTGCGCCGAGCTCGCGCAGCTTCGCGAAACTCTTTTCGTGGCGCCCGCGTCCGCCGCCGTCGACCATCCCGATGAGCGTCTGGCGCACCGGGCGTAGCCCGCAGACGGCGAGCACGTTGCGCTCGAGACCGCGCACGCCGTGCGCGAAGAAGTACCAGCGGTAGATCGGTGCCGGCATTCCCATCGTGACGACGACGCGCGCGGAGCGTCCGCGCAGCGCGCGTTGCCATTGCCCCTGTTCGGTGGTCTGTATGGCGAAGCCGGGTCGCAGCACCTGCTCGAGGAAGCCCTTGACCAGCGCCGGCATCGTGCCCAGCCACAGCGGGAAGAACAGCGCAATGTGATGCGACCAGGAAATCGCCTCCTGCGCGGTCTTCAGTGCGGGCGGCAGTTCGCCGGAGGTCCACTCCTCCTTGGAACGCAGCAGCGGGAAGTCGAGCTTGCCGATCTCGATGCGCCGAAGCGAATGTCCGGCATCGCGCGCGCCCTGCGCGTAGGCCTCCGCCAGCGCATGGCCGAGGCGCGCCGGACTCGGGTCGGGATGGCCCTGCAGGATCACGATATTGCGTTTCATGAGCCGGGAAGGACGAGCTGGGACTGGGTGACGACCGCGCACAAGCGACCGTCGCCGCCGCGAATCATAGTCTGCCAGACCATCGTCGTGCGACCGCGATGCAGCGCCGTGCACTCGGCCTCGACGACGCTGCCCAGTGCAGCCGCTGCGACGAACTTCGTGCTCGAGTCGATCGTCGTCGTGCGTGTTCCAGGCGGCAGGTTCACGAAGGTGCCGGCCGCACCCATCGTATCGGCGAGCGCCATCAGCGCGCCGCCGTGCAGCACGTCGCCCAACGTGCACAGCGCGCGACGCACCTCCATCCGTGCGCGAACCCGCTCGGCGCCCGCCTCGATCCACTCGATGCCGAGCGTGTCGGGGAAGAGTCCCGACAGCAGGCCGGTGAGCGCTTGCGGCTCGAGCCCGTTCATGGCGTCGCCCGCAGGGTGTCGCACGCCTTCTCGAGCAGCGCGCGTACCTCGGCCGCCAGCGGATCTACGGCGGCGTTGTCCACCAGCCCGAGCACCGCGACCGGGTCCATGAATCCCACGGTCGTGCGTCCGTCGGCCTCGGCGCGTACGACCACGTTGCACGGCAGCAGCAGGCCGATGTCGGGCTCGGCTTCGATCGCCCGATGCGCGTAGCCGGGGTTGCACGCGCCGAGAATGCGATACGGGCCTCGCTCGACGCCGAGCTTCGCCTTCAGCGTCTTCTGCACGTCGATGTCCGACAGCACGCCGAACCCTTGTTGCGAGAGCGCGGCGACGACGCGTTCGACGGTGGTCTCGAAGGGCTGGTCGAGCGTTACGCTGAAACCGTACTTCGCCATGGGGTGCACCTCCAAAAGATCGAGCATAGCGGCAGGGAGTCTGTCGGACTATGGACAGGGCTCGAACCCGCAGGGCAGAGGACGGCAGGGCGCATTGCCGCGTTACGCGAAGGCGTCGATACCGCCCGGTATCGACGCCTTCGCGCGCCTTGCACTGCATCCCTGCCGTTCTCTGCGCGACCCCTGTTCATAGTCCGACAGCCTCCCAGACCCCGACGAGCGCCCGGGCTTCTCTTTTCTGGCACGATCGGTCGCGCCGATCGTGTCGCTTCGAGGCTGCCGCAACGACCATGGCCGAACCCGAACCGCTTCGCTTCTACGTTCCCGAACCGGCCGTCCGCCCGGGCGACCAGCCCGATTTTTCGAACGTCAGGATCGCCGAAGCCGGATCGGTCGCGCGTCCGCCGATCGACGTCGATGCCGAGTCGATCCGTACGCACGCGTATTCGATCATTCGCGTGCTCAACCGCAAGGCCGAGGCGGTGGGCCCGTGGGCCGGCCTGCTGAGCGACGAGCAATTGCTCGAAGGCTTGCGCGACATGCTCGTGCTGCGCGCTTTCGACGCGCGCATGCTGATGGCGCAGCGCCAGGGCAAGACTTCGTTCTACATGCAGCACATGGGCGAGGAGGCGGTGAGCTGCGCATTTCGCAAGGCGCAGCGCAAGGGGGACATGAACTTCCCCACCTATCGCCAGACGGGGCTGCTGATCGCCGGCGGCTATCCGGTCTTCGACCTGATGTGCCAGATCTACTCCAACGAGCGCGATCCGCTGAAGGGCCGGCAGATGCCGGTGCTCTACTCGGTACGCGAGCATGGCTTCTTCTCGCTGTCGGGCAACCTCGGCACCCAGTTCCCGCAGGCGGTGGGCTGGGCGATGGCTTCGGCCATCCGCCACGACACTCGCATCGCTGCCGGCTGGATCGGCGACGGTGCCACCGCCGAGTCCGACTTCCACGCGGCGCTCGTCTTCGCATCCACCTATCGGGCGCCGGTCGTGCTGAACATCGTCAACAACCAGTGGGCGATCTCCACGTTCCAGGGCATCGCGCGCGGCGGCTCGGGCACTTTCGCCGCGCGCGGGCTGGGCTTCGGCATTCCGGCGCTGCGCGTCGACGGCAACGACTATCTCGCCGTATACGCGGTCGCGAAATGGGCGATCGATCGCGCGCGCAGCAACCTCGGCCCCACGCTGATCGAGCACGTCACCTATCGGGTCGGCGCGCATTCCACCTCCGACGACCCTTCCGCGTATCGGCCGAAAACCGAAAGCGACGCGTGGCCGCTCGGCGACCCGGTCATCCGGCTGAAGAACCACCTGATCGTGCGCGGCGCGTGGTCGGAAGAGAAGCACCGCGAACTGGAGGAAAGCGTGCTCGCCGAGGTGGTCTCCGCGCAACGCGACGCCGAGCGTCACGGCACGCTGCACGCCGGCGGCAAGCCGTCCACGCGCGACATGTTCGAAGGCGTCTACGAGACGATGCCGCCGCACCTGCGTCGCCAGCGCCAGCAGGCCGGGGTGTAGGAGCCCGCGAGATGGCGCGAATGACGATGATCGAGGCGCTGCGCGACGCGCTCGACGTGTCGATGAGTCGCGACGATCGCGTCGTCGTGTTCGGCGAGGACGTCGGCTACTTCGGCGGCGTGTTCCGCGTCACGGCAGGCCTGCAGCAGAAATACGGCCACGACCGCTGTTTCGACACGCCGATCAACGAATCGGGCATCGTCGGCACGGCGATCGGCATGGCCGCGTACGGCCTGCGTCCGTGCGCCGAGGTGCAGTTCGCCGACTACGTCTATCCGGGTTACGACCAGATCGTCTCCGAGGCGGCGCGCCTGCGCTACCGCTCGAACGGCGAGTTCACCGTTCCGATGGTGCTGCGCATGCCCACCGGCGGCGGCATCTTCGGCGGGCAGACGCACAGCCAGAGCCCGGAGGCGCTGTTCACGCACGTGGCGGGCCTGAAGACCGTCGTCCCGTCGAACCCGCTCGACGCCAAGGGACTGCTGATCTCGGCAATCGAAGACCCGGACCCGGTGATCTTCCTCGAGCCCAAGCGCCTGTACAACGGGCCCTTCGAAGGCTATCCCGACCGGCCGGTCACGCCGTGGTCGAAGCATCCGCTGGGCGATGTCCCCACCGGGCATTACACGGTGCCGCTCGGACAGGCGGCGCTGCGCCGGCCGGGCGCGGCCGTCACCGTGCTGGCGTACGGAACGATGGTCCACGTCGCGCTCGCTGCGGCCGAAGCCAGCGGCGTCGATGCCGAGGTCATCGACCTGCGCACGCTCGTCCCGCTCGACCTCGACGCGATCGTCGCATCGGTGAACAAGACCGGGCGCTGCGTCGTCGTGCACGAGGCCACGCTCACGTCGGGCTTCGGCGCCGAACTCGCCGCGCTCGTGCAGGAGCACTGCTTCCATCGGCTGGAGACGCCGATCCGACGCGTCGCCGGCTGGGACACGCCCTATCCGCACGCGCACGAGTGGGAGTACTTCCCTGGACCGGCGCGCGTCGGCCGCGCGCTGCTCGAAGCGCTGGAGGACTAATGGCCGAGCGTGCCGTCCGGCTGCCCGATGTCGGCGAAGGCGTCGCCGAGGCCGAGCTCGTCGAGTGGCTGGTCAAGATCGGCGACCACGTGCGCGAGGACCAGTCGCTGGTCATCGTGATGACCGACAAGGCGAGCGTCGAGATTCCGGCTCCGGTGGCGGGCGAGGTGCTGTGGCTGGCCGCGGAGCCGGGCGAGAGCGTCGCCGTCGGCAGCGACCTCGTGCGGCTGAAGGTGGAAGGCGCGGGCGACGCGCACGAGGAATCGCCGGTGCGGGCGGACGCCGAATCGCCGGCCGGAGCTTCGCGCGAGGCGCCCGCGGAAGCTTTCCGCGAGACGCGTGCGGAAGCTTCGCGCGAGACGCCCCCGGAAGCTTCGCGCCCGGCGCGCACGGGTGCGGCTTCCGCCGGCGCAGCGCCGGCGCGGCCCACCGCAACGGCGGCACGCGATGCCGCAGCGAGCGCACGCGCGGCGATCGGTGCCGCTGCCGAACGTGCGGCCGG
>JAJPES010000063.1 GCA_021166725.1 Burkholderiaceae bacterium
CTTTGGGGTGTTACGGGGGGTTAACCGCCCCCTCCGCCCAACGCGGCAATGCGCCCTGCCGTCCTCTGCCCTAGCCAGAAAGCCGCGATGCGGCGTTGCCGAACCCGGTCGATAGCTACACGGCTATCGACTGGAACCGGCGCCTTGCCTCGCGGCTTTCTGGCTCGAACGCGACCCCTGTCCACAGTCCGACAGCCTCCTAGACGTTGTAGCGCAGCGCATCGACGACCGGAATGCGAGTAACCCGCGCCGCCGGGACGAGCGACGCGAGCACCGCGCCGGCGAATCCCACTACCGCCGACCAAAGGACGAGATCGCTGGCGAGCCGGATCGCGGCGCGGTAGCCGGCATTCGCGTTCGGCGGAGGGGGCATAGGAATGCCGATCGCCGAAACGACGACGGCGAGCAGTGCACCGAGAACGCAGCCGAGCAGGGCGCCGGCGAGCCCGAGCAGGGCGCTCTCGACGACGACGAGGCCGAAGATCTCGCGCGAGCGGCTGCCGAGCGAACGCATCGTTCCGAACTCGCCGATGCGCTCGAAGGCGCTCATGTTCACGCTGTTCGCCACCCCGAGCAGCACCATCGCGAGGATGATCAGCTGAAGCACGCCGAACTGCGTTTCGTACAACTGCACAGTCTTCTCGAAGAAATCGTTCAACTGGACCCAGGTGCGCACCTCGATCGGTTGACCCGCGAAGCGTGCACCGAGCGCGTCGGCGAAGCGGTCGGTATCGGCGGTGCGCTTCAGTTCGACGACGAGCGTGTTCGCGCCATCGGCGCCTACGAGTTCCTGCGAGGCCTCGAGCGGGATACGCACGGCGCGCGCGTCGAAATCGCGCGAGAAGGTCTGGAATACGCCGACGATTTCGAAGTCGAGCGTGTTCAGCGCGCCATCGACGGTGTTCGACAGCAGCGTCACGCGATCGCCGGGCCCGACGTCGAGCGCCTTCGCGACGCCGTCGCCGATCATCATGCCGAACGCGTCGGCCGCTGCGAGCGGTCGTCCTTCGAGGATCTTCAGGTAGCTGCCGAGCCGAGACTCCTGTTCGGGCTGAACGCCTTCGCCGACGACCGGCCAGTCGGTGTGGCCGTTGTTGAGCAGCGCGGAGAACTGCGTGCGCATCAGTACCTGCGCGACCTCGGGCTGCTGCGCGATCTGCCCGGCGAGGCGTGCCGCGTCGTCGAGCCGATATTTCTCGGGGAAGCGCGAGCCGCTGCCGAAGAAATCGGTGCGCGCGAGCTGGATATGCCCCGACTGCGAGTGGATCAGCGCTTCGCCGAGTTGCGCGTACAGGTCGCGAACGAAGCCGCCACCCAGGACCAGGGCGGCGACGCCGAAGGCAACCGCAGCGAGCGTGGCCAGCGTCCGGCCCTTCTGGCGCGCAACGTTGCGCAGGGCGAGCCTCAGCATCGGCGGCTCACGCACGGTTGTGCCGCAACGCATCGACAATGACCATGCGCGATGCCTTCCAGGCCGGGTACGCGCTCGCCGCGAGCGTCGTGACTACGGCGAGGACGATCGCGTCGACGATCATCGACGGCGTGACGAGAATCTCGCCGGTGTACCCGTGGCTCATGCCCGGCGGGGGCGGAACCGGAATGCCGATCGCCGAGATCAGGGCCGCGAGCGCGAGGCCGAGCAGCGCGCCGAGCACGGCACCGGCGATCGCGACAAACGCTCCCTCGAGCACGAAGCGGCGCAGCACCGAATGCCGATCGGCTCCGAGCGCCATCGCCGTTCCGATCTCCCCCGTGCGCGAGAGTACGCTCATTGTCAGCGTATTCGAGATCAGCAGCACGATCAGCAGGCCGATCACGACCTTCATGAAGCCGACCTGCTTGCCGAAGAGCGCCGCGCTCTTGTTGTAGAAGTCCGCACGCTCCCACCACGGCACGACCTCGTAGCGATCGGCGGGCAGGATTGCGCGCACCGCATCGACCGCTTCCTGCGTGCGAGCGGTGTCGTCGAGGAACACCACGAAGCTTTGGGCACCCTGCACGCGTGCGAGCCGCTGAGCGTCCGCCAGGGGCAGGCGCAGTGCCGCATCGTCGAAGGCCTTGCTGACGGTCGTGAAGGTCCCTTTCACGTCCGCCTCGATTGCGTTGATGCCGCCCCCCGGACTGTTGAGCATCATCACGACGCGCTCACCGGGGTGAACGCCGAGGTTCGATGCGAGTCCGGAGCCGAGCGTGACGGCATTGCGGTCGTCGGGGCCGAGATCCCTTCCTTCACGAACGACGACGCTCTGCCCGGGTTCGGCCTCGTGGCGCGGATCGATTCCTTCGCCGACGAAAGGCAGGGTAGCGTCGCCGAAGCTGACCAGCCCCTGCAACGACAGGCGCGGTGCGATCGATCGCACGTGTTTCAACGCTGAAACGGCGTCGGATTCATGTTTCGGCAACTCGAAGACGAAGGCGTAGGGGTCGGAGGTTCCTTTTTCGCTGTAGCCAGCGAGGTGGATCTGCAGGTGCCCGAGCTGCGAACGGATCATCGACTCCCGGTAGAAGAAGAAGTTCCACTCGATGAAGCCGGCGGCGAGCAGCAGCGCGGTAACGCCGCTCGCGACTGCCGCGAGCGCGAAGCTCGAGCGTCGCCAGTGCCGGAACACGTTACGGCTCGCGAGGCGAAGATCTGCCAGCAGGGCATGCATGACGCGGATCGTACTGCGGCGGGCCTCGCGACCGTTCACGGAGAGGGCCTGCGGGGCGCCGCTCGTCCGCGCGCCCGCCGGTTTCCGACAGACTTGCGATAATCGGCGGTGATGAACGACAGTACCGCCGCCCCGTTCAGCTACTCGAGCGCATTCTCCCGAAACATCGGGTGGGTGACTCGCGACGAGCAGGCAAGGCTGCGCGCGAAGCGCATCGCAATCGCCGGCATGGGGGGGGTGGGTGGCGCGCATCTGCTCACGCTGACCCGGCTGGGCATCGGCGCCTTCAACGTTTCCGACTTCGATACTTTCGACGTCGTCAACCTGAATCGGCAGGCCGGCGCGATGCTGCGCACGATGGGCAGGCCGAAGGCGCAGGTGCTTGCCGAGATGGCGGAGCAGATCAACCCGGACGTCTCGATCCAGGTCCAGAACGATGGCGTCCATTCCGGCAACGTCGATCGCTTTCTCGAAGGCGCCGACCTCTACGTCGACGGACTCGATTTCTTCGCCTTCGAAGCCCGCAAACTGATCTTCGCCGAATGCGAACGAAGGCGGATCCCGGCAGTCACCGTCGCGCCGCTCGGCATGGGTGCCGCGCTGCTGAACTTCGTACCGGGCGGAATGAGCTTCGAGCGGTATTTCCGCTGGAACGGTTGCGACGAAGACGAGATGGCGATCCGCTTTCTCGTCGGGCTATCGCCGGCAATGCTGCAGCGAAGCTATCTGGTTGATCCCGGCGCCGTCGATCTCGTCGCGCGCCGGGGCCCCTCCACTGCGATGGCTTGTGAATTGAGTGCGGGGATCGCGGCGACGGAGGCGCTGAAACTTCTGCTGGAGCGCGGCAAGGTGCTGAGCGCTCCGCGGGGGATGCAGTTCGACGCCTACCGGAACCGGGTCAGGCGCACCTGGCGGCCGGGCGGCAACGGGAATCCGATTCAGCGCATCGCGATCGGAATCGCCAGGCGGCAGCTGGCGGCGATGCGACGTGCACAGCGTGTAGCTGACGCAATCTGACCTGGAACGAAAAAGGCCCCGATCACTCGGGGCCTTTCGTGCGTACAACCTGGATTCAGCTGGCGCGGCGGCGTGTTCCGACGCCCAGGCCGAGCGCGGCCAAGCCGATCAAAGCCAAGGTGCCGGGCTCGGGAACGCGTTGAAAGACCGTGTCAGCCGAACCGTTCAAGAGCTGTGACCCACCCACCACGATTGGGAAGCCATTGAATTGTCCGGTCGTGATCGCCATGTCGTAGAACGGCACGGGCATGGTGAAGAACGACGTTCCGGCAGGATCGGTCAAAGTGAAGCTCGTGGTTTGACCGAAACTCCCGCAATTGTTGCTCCCGGAGCACGTCAGACTGCCGTTGCCAATGATCGCTGCGCCGGTCGCAATGAGTACGTCGCTCGTACCGGGGGTTACGCCCCAAGGAACGGCAGTCGCCGGCGCCGAGAACGTGGTATCGAGGTCGGGATCAAGGTAAACCGCTAGAGAGCCGCCGGGATCGAGGCTGAACGACGTAGAGCTGCCGGACGTGGAATAGGTTCCACTTCCGGTAAACGTTGCGTACAACTGGTAGTCATTGTTGATTCCCGTAGAGAGAACCTGCGTCGGCCCGTTGAAGAACTGGCCAAAGTTCACCAGCAACGAGAGGTTGAAAGTCGACCCGGAGGTGAAGGTAATAACCTCGTTATAACCGCCGGTAATCTTGTCGGCCTGGAACGTGCTACCACCGTATGCCGTCGCGTCGACGGTGAATTGCGGGAACGCATTGGCCGAAGTGGCTGCCAAAGCAGCACTCGCGGCGATAGCTGCGACTGAGAAGAAATTTTTCAGTTTCATGGTTGCTCCCAGGGAATCGAGACGTTGCCATACCCATTGAAGCAACGGTTGTGCCATCTCTCTAGAGTCATTAAAAATCAATTGCTTGGCGTCTTGTTCGGCTACATCCTCTGCGGTCGCTGTAAACTTATTCGACAACCGCTTGAGCCCCTTCCTCGGTCTTGGACGCGTTCACGGGTAACGTGTCGCCGCTGAGGCAAGGAAACGATCAGTCAGCGTGGAGTGACGATGCCAGCCTCATCCAGCGGAAAGAGCCGCGACGAGATCGCCGAGGCCTATTCGGCGCCACCGTGGTGGTACGACATCCGCGGTTTCTTCATCCTGACCTTCGCTTACAACAGTACCTTGTGGAACCAGTTGCGCTTCTTCGGGCCGAACTTCGGTCCGCGGCATCTGGAAGTGGCGTGCGGCAGCGGAACGCTGCTCGAGTTGGTCCTGAGATGGCGCAGGGGGAAACGACTGCCCGAGCGCGAGATCGCTGCGATCGACTACGCGGAATCGATGCTGGTGGGCGCCCACCGGCGTTTCGCGGGCCAGCCGAACGTCCAGGTGCGACATGCGGACGCAGCGGCGTTGCCGTTTCCGGATGCGCACTTCGACACGGCGAACATCGCGAACTCGGTTCACTCCTTTCCCGACGTGGACGCCGCGTTGCGCGACGTGTTCCGCGTGATGAAGCCGGGAGCGACGCTCGCGGCGAACGTGCTGCTCTATCCGCGCACGATCGAGCCGTTCCGCACGATTGCCGAGCGGATCAATCGATGGGGAATGCGCAAGGGGATCCTCTATACGCCCTATCGCCGGGAGGACGTCCGCGAACGACTGGAATCGATCGGGTACGAGATCGTTTCCGAGTCGGTGTCCGGCAACTGCTATAACGTCCTGGCGCGACGGCCCGCCCGGGGGTGAATCGGACCCGGGAGCCCCGCCCCGGCCGCGCCGGGTCTTCAGCCCAACTCGCGCAGCCGCCCGCAGATTCCGTCTTCTTCCCTGGGCGAGAACGCGAGCGGATAGAGCGAACGCACTTTCGTCGCCCACTCGCGGTGCCCGCCGAAGCGGGCGATCTGCCGCTGCGCGTAGGAAAGATCGAGCCGTAGCAGCACCGCGGGCGCGTTTACCCTCGGGCAGGTGCGCTCCTCTCCGATCGCCTCGAAGCCGAGCATCGCCCGATAGAACCGCACGTGGCGCGGGTTCACCTCGATCAGCAGGTCGGTGCAGTTCGCGAAGCGTCGCGCATACATGTAAGCGACGTGAAACATCATCGCAAGCACTTCGCGCGACTGCTCGTTGCGATCCACGGCCAGTCTCGTGAATTCGCACAGTCGCGCACCGCCCGCGCGCAGCGAATCCAGTTCCGGACCGTACAGTTCGTCGGCAAGCAGCTTTTCCTGGGAGTCGAAGCCGATCGAGATCGTCGCCAGCGCCTGCGCACCGTCGGAGGCGACGATGGTGATGGGCCGCTTGTCGGCCGACAGCGGGGAAACCGCGTAGCCGCGCCACCCGTACATCTTCTGGATCAGGTAGCTCGCGGAACTGCGGCTGCCCTCGGTGTTCGCAAGCCGGATCTTGAAGCGGACGATCTCGTCGCGCACGGTGGAGAGCATCGATCCTCCTCGTGCGGTGCGAAGTCGATCGGGGTCGACTGGAGCCAGGTGGGGCTCGCTGCGGAGGCTACGTCTCGGTATCCATGCGTCCGTCCCTTCTCCGACGGCGATGATCGTCTGCGGGTCGAGCGCGTCGGTGTCTGCGTCGACCCTGTCTGCGGCGGCGAAGTTCAATTCCGATTCCTGTCGAATTCGACGGCTTTCGTTCTCCTTATTGTTATCGGAATCGTGCGACCGAAGCTGCAGGGTTTCCTTGCCTGACGGATGAGCGGTCGAGCACCGGTTGTCGTACGGCCGGTTTCCTGCAGCGAGGTCAGTCGAGCCGCTTCATGTAGTCCTTCGTGAAGAAGCGGTCCGGCAGGTCGACGAGTTTCAACTCGCTGTACGTCAGCACCGAGACGTCTCCCGGCTTCAGCGCGTCGGTCATCACGAGCTTTGTCGGACGCGAGCGGCCGCCGAGGGGTTTGTAGTCCTCGTAGGTGCAGGTCTTCAGCAGCCGACCCGATACCGAATAGAACTCGGCCTTCAGCGGATGCGCGTCGGATGCCCGGACCCAGTACTTCACTTTCGGATAAGTGACGCCGCGCTGCGCCGCGGAAAGCTCGAGCACGGTGTAAGCGACTCCGTCGATCTTCTCGCTGCCGACGATTGTCGGCGTGTAGTCGCCGGAGAAGTTTGCACGTGCGAGGTCGCCGTTGGCTACCTGTCCGGTGAGGCGCTGCGACAGCGACAGTCGTACCGGCTGTGAAACGCTCGGCAGGAAGACCCACAGGTCGCGACCCCGCAGCAACATGTTCTGCCCGCGTTCGATGGCCGGTTCGAGCGTCTGAACGATCGTGTTCTCGTTGCCCTTCGAGGAGACCCGGTAGACCCGCGGCAGCAGCTCTTCGTCTCCGCTTCTCGAGCGCACGGTCACCTCCACCTGGAAGGCCTGCTTCGGGAAACGGACTTCGTCGGCGCGTTCGACCAGTTCGCGCGCACGCGTGTCGCTGCCTTCTTCGACAGCAGGAGCACTGCCGGCGCCCGCCTTCGCTCCCGATTGCGTCGCTTCCGGGTCGAGCGACGGCGTTTCCTGGGCACTCGCATGCAAGGGCAGCGAGAAAAGGGCGGCGATCAACGGGATCGCCAGGCGCTTGCGAAGCAACAACGTCATGTTCGGCGCGTCGTGGGGGATCGGTTACATTCGGGTTGGACCGCGAGCCGCATTCCGCTCGCGGCCGATCGGGAACCGGGGATGGCGCTCGTCACACTCGAACACGTATCGAGAAGGTATCTGCTCGGCAACCAGACGGTCGACGCACTGCGCGACGTCGACCTGAGCATAGACGAAGGGGTGTTCCTGGCCATCGCGGGCCCCTCGGGCAGCGGCAAGTCTACCCTGCTGAACCTCATAGGGTGCATCGACACGCCGACCTCGGGTCGCATCGTCATCGACGGTCACGACGTCAGCGGGCGCACGCCCGACCAGCTCGCCGACTACCGCGCGCGCACCGTCGGTTTCGTTTTCCAGACCTTCAATCTGTTCCCCGTGTTGTCGGCCTGGGAGAACGTCGAGTATCCGTTGCTGCAGTTCCGCGAGATCGGGAAGAAGGAACGGCACGAGCGCGTTGCGCGCTTCCTCGATCTGGTCGGACTGACGAAGCATGCGAAGCATCGGCCGAACCAGCTCTCGGGCGGGCAGCGCCAGCGGGTGGCGATCGCGCGCGCTCTGGCGGTCAAGCCGCGCATCGTGCTCGCCGACGAGCCCACCGCGAACCTCGATCACGACACCGGCAGCGAGATCCTGCGGCTGATGAAGGCGATCAATCGCAAGTACAAGACGACCTTCGTCTTCTCGACGCACGACGATCGGGTGATCGCCGCCGCCGATCGGCTCGTTCGCATCGAGGACGGGCGCGTGATCGGGCTCGGCGTGCGGCATGGCGCCAGGTGGACGATGGTCACGCCACAGGACGGCGGGGTTCCGGAAGAGGAGAAAGAAGAATGAGTCAGCTTCCATCGGCCCGCGGTGCCCGCGGCGCTCCCGGTTCGCAGCGCACGCGCGCCGCGTCGCTGCGCGCGCGTCTCATGTCGCTGCGCGGTCGTCTTTCATTGTTGTGCGGGCTTCCTGCGTCGCTGTCGGGCCGTGTGGTGTCGCGCCTGCCGCTGTCCGTGGCCGCGATGCTGGTCGCGCTGTCGGGACCGGCTCACGCGCAGTCCGCGGTTCCCGATCTCTCCCTCGGCGGCCAGGGTCTCGCCGCCGAGGCCACGCGCTGGAACGGGTGGCTGCAGGTCGATACCGCCTACGCGTGGCCGAGCCCCGGTCACTTCACGCACCTGCGCACGCTGGGTGAGATCGCCGGCCGCGGCGCGTGGGGCAACGGCATGAAGTGGCACCTGTCGGCGCGCGCCAACCTCGACGGTGCGTATGCGTGGTCCGATCACTATCCGCGCGCCGTGCGCGAAGATCAGCGCGCCTGGGCGCGACTACACGAGGCCTACGTCGATTTCTCGCGCGGCGACTGGGAGTTTCGCCTGGGCAAGCAGAACATCATCTGGGGCGAGATGGTCGGGCTCTTCTTCGCCGACGTCGTCTCGGCAAAGGATCTGCGCGACTCGGTGCTGCCCGAGTTCGACCTGATCCGCATCCCGCAATGGGCGGCGCGTGCCGAGTGGTTCCAGGGCGATTCGCACCTCGAATTCGTCTGGCTGCCGTGGCCCGAGGTCGACGACATCGGCAAGCCGGGCGCCGAGTTCTACCCGTTTCCGCTGCGCTACGACGGCTTTGGCTACGCGATCGACGGCGAGCAGCGGCCGAAGCGGAAGTTGTCGAATTCGGGAATCGGCATGCGCCTGTCCACCCTCATCGGCGGCTGGGACTGGACGGGTTTCGTCTACCGCGCGCCGGACACGCAGGCGGCGTTCTATCGCTCGATCGTTCCCGGGCCCACGCCCACCGTTCTCTACGAGCCGCGACACGATCTCGTCACGCGCGTGGGCGGCACGGTTTCGAAGGATTTCGAAGGGATCGTCTTCAAGGCGGAAGCCGTCTACACGCGCGGGCGCGGCTTCCAGACGCTGCCGCTCGATGCGAGCGACGGCGTCGTCGAACTGCGAACGCTCGACTGGATCGCCGGCGTCGACCTGACACCGGGGGACCGCTGGCGCGTGAACGCGCAGTTCTTCCAGCGCGCCTTCCTGAACCACGACCGCGACATCGGGATGAAGCGCTACGAGAACGGCGCGAGCCTGCTCGTCTCGCGCCAGATGACCGATCGGGTCGATGCCGAGTTCCTCGGCATCAGCAGCCTGAATCGCAGCGACCGACTGCTGCGCGCGATGCTTACGTGGAAGTACGACGCGAACCTGCGCTTTCGCACCGGGGTCGACGCTTTCGACGGCAATCCGCTGGGCATGTTCGGGCGCTTCGACAACAGCGACCGGGTGTGGGCGGAGGCGCGCTATACCTTTTGACGCTTCTCGCTTCAGGTAGCAAGCAGTTCTACCTCGAACAACAACGTTGCATTCGGCGGTATCACCCCGCCCGCGCCGCGCGCGCCGTAGCCCAGATCCGGCGGGATGATCAGCCGTCGAGTGCCGCCCACCTTCATCCCCGTCACGCCCTCGTCCCAGCCGCGGATCACGTGGCCCGCGCCGAGCGGGAACTCGAAGGGCTCGCCGCGATCCTTGCTCGAATCGAATTTTCGTCCGGCGGCGCCGTTCTGGTAGAGCCAGCCGGTGTAATGCACGCGCACTTCGTCGCCTTTCTGCGCTTCGTCGCCGCTGCCGGCGACCACGTCCTCGTACTGCAGCCCGGAGGCGGTCGTCTGGTAGGCCATTGGTTGTCCTTTGTTGCGAGAGGTGAGGGGTTCGCGGGACGCTGCTATAGATCGGCGCAACGGCCCGGAGTCGCGGTTCAGGCCTTGCGCAGCCGCTTGATCAGGCTCGAAGTGTCCCACCGCGCGCCGCCCATGCGTTGTACGTCGCCGTAGAACTGATCGACCAGAGCGGTGACCGGCAGCGACGCACCGTTGCGCTTCGCTTCGCCCAGGCACAGGCCGAGGTCCTTGCGCATCCAGTCGACGGCGAAGCCGAAGTCGAAGCGGTCGTCGATCATCGTGGTGCCGCGGTTGTCCATCTGCCACGACTGCGCGGCGCCCTTGCCGATGACTTCGAGCACGAGCTTCATGTCGAGCGCGGCGGCCTGACCGAACGCGATCGCCTCCGACAGACCCTGGACGAGTCCGGCGATCGAGATCTGGTTGACCATCTTCGCGAGCTGGCCGGCGCCGGGGGCGCCGATCAGCGTGCAGGCGCGCGCGTAGGCCATGATCACCGGCTGTACGCGCGCGAAGACCTCGGGCTCGCCGCCGCACATGACGGTGAGCGCACCGTTCACTGCGCCCGCCTGGCCGCCGGACACCGGCGCGTCGATGAAGTGCAAGCCGCGCCCGGCGGCCGCCGCGTGCAATTCGCGCGCGATCTCGGCGGACGCGGTCGTGTGATCGACGAAGACGGCGCCGGGCTTCATGCCGGCGAGCGCGCCATGCTCACCGAGCACGACCGAGCGAAGGTCGTCGTCGTTGCCGACGCAGGCGAAGACGACGTCGGCTTCGTGCGCGGCCTGCCGCGGCGTGGGCGCGCTCGCGCTCGCGCCGGCCTGGCCATGCTCGCCGACCCACTGCTCGGCCTTCGCGGCAGTGCGGTTGTAGACCGTTACCTTGTGGCCGGCACGCTTCAGGTGCCCCGCCATCGGATAGCCCATCACGCCGAGCCCGAGAAAGGACACTCGGTGCGGGGTGATCGGTTCGTACTGCCGTTGGCTCATCTGCGACTCCTCCTGTTGACGATGCCTTGCTCCGGCCTGCGGTTCGGGGGGTGGCCGGTCGAAACCGCCACCATAAAGGATTGGACCGAGAGCTCGGGCGCGCTCGCGTGGCTGCAACGCGAGCGCGAAGCGACGGTAGTCACCGCGAGCCCGCCGTACGGCAAGTAGCGGCTGTTCGAAATGGCGCCGCTCGGGTAGACGCGCCGGGCAATCGGCGCTCGATCGCGGACAGAGCGTCCACGCGTCGGACAGCGAGAGCTGTCGTGCGAGCCGGCGACGATCGATTGGTTGCTTGCGGTGGCTTACGGGCGGCGCCGGTCGGGCCGGCGGCGTGAATGGGTCACGTCGAGAAAGTTGACAATCCTTTACATCTTCTGCGCCGTGCTTAGAGTCGTATTTGGTAAGTCATTGAAAAACAAAATCATATTTTGCTGGTACAGTTGTTGCTTATAACGCCGAACAATCTGATGGGGAGAATCCGGATGAAAGCAGGCATTGCTGCAGGCGCCTTCGTGGCGGCGTCGATAGCGTTCAGCGCCTCGGCGCTTGCCGTCACCGTCACGGTGGGCGGAACGCCGGGCGGGGCGAGTGGCTACCACTCGTCGGTGCCTGGAGTGACGATGGTCGATTTCGATAGTGCGTACCCGGCAGGATGGTCGCTCTCCGGTGACGCCGCCGTCGTTAGCGGTTCGCTTCCGGGCTTCTACGCTGCGCCGCCCAACAGCGGACCGAACAACAACACCTCGCAGTACCTCACGGTTCCCTTCGGGCAGAGTTCGGGTACGGCCGAGATCTCGCTGGGCGGCCCATACAACTACTACGGCCTGTACTGGGGTTCGATCGACAGTTACAACACGCTGAGCTTCTGGGACGGCGGGACGCAGGTGTTTTCGTTCAGCGGTTCGGACGCGGCTGCGCTGGTTCCTACCGCTCCCAACGGAGAACAAAGCCTCGCGGCCTACTTCAATTTCTTCGGACTGCCGGCGTTCAATACCGTTCGCATGTCGTCGACCTCGTACGCGTTCGAGACGGACAACCACGCCTACGGTAACGTCCCCGAGCCGGGGAGCCTTGCGCTGCTCGGGCTCGGCGCTCTCGGGCTTGTGATCGGGCGGCGCGCGGGGTTGCCTCGGCGACGTGGTGCACGTACTGCCGGCGCACTCGGGTAGTTCGAGCCGGACCGCTGCGCCGCGAGGCGCAGCATTTTCTCTCTCGTAACCGCTCGTCGCTCAGTCGACCCGCGCGCCCGACGCCTTCACGATCTTCTCGTATTTCTTCTGCTCGGCGCGCACGAACTCGGCGAAGGCCTGTGGCGACAACGGCGCGGGCTTCGCGCCCATCTTCGACAGTCGCTCGACGATCTCCGGGCTGGCGAGCGCGCGCGCGAACTCGTCGTGCAGCCGGTCGACCACGTCTTTCGGCGTGCCGGCCGGCGCGAAGACGCCGAACCAGGTGTCGATGTCGAAACCTTTCAGGCCGCTCTCCGACATCGTCGGCACGTCGGGAAAGAAGCTCGAGCGCTCGGTCGTCGTCACGGCGAGCGCCTTCAGCTTGCCGGCGCGGATCTGCGGCGCGGCCGACGCGAGATTATCGAACAGGAAGTCGGTCTCGCCCGACAGCAGGCTGAGCTGCGCGGGCGCTGCGCCCTTGTAAGGAATGTGAACGGCGGCGATGCCGGCCATCGACTCGAGCAGCTCGCCGGCCAGGTGCCCGGCGCTGCCGTTGCTGCCCGACGCGTAGTTCAGCTTTCCGGGATTGCGCTTCGCGTAGGCGATGAGATCGGCGACGTTGTTCACGCCGAGCTTCGCGGCAGTTTCGGGATTCATCACGAGCACGTTCGGCACGCTGGCGATGCGCGTGATCGGGGCGAAGTCCGCGTTCGCGTCGTAGGGCATCTTCGCGTAGAGATACGGGTTGATCGCGTGCGTGGCGACCGCGCCCATCACGATCGTGTAGCCGTCGGGCTTGGCCTTCGCGACCAGATCGGCGCCGATGTTGCCGCCGGCACCCGGCTTGTTCTCGACGATCACGCGCTGGCCGAGCGATGCGTCGAGCTTCTCCGCCAGCGCGCGTGCGACCAGGTCGAGCGGGCCGCCCGGCGGATAAGGGACGACGTAGCGGATCGGTCGCTCGGGCCACGACTGTGCCGATGCCGTCGAGGGCAGCGCGGCGATTCCTGCAGCGCCGGCGAGGGCGGCAGCGGCCGGCAGCGCCACCAGGCGGCGTCGAAGCGACGAAGGAAGGCGGGACATCGGTACTCCTGCGAAAGGAAGGGAATGGAAACAAAGCGGCCGCGGCCGCGGCGATCGACCGCGCGAGACGGGGCGATGATACGGCGTGCCCCCGATCAGGCGTCCGCCTGCGGCGCTCCCTGGGTCGCGCGGATCGCGTCGTCGTCGTAGCCGAGCAGCTCGCGCAGCACCTGCGTCGTATGCTGGCCGACGCGCGGCGGCGCCAGCCGGTACGAAGGTGGCGTCGCGCTCATCTTCAGCGGGCTGGCGACGAGCGGAATCTCGCCCGCGTCGTCGCGTTCGAGGGCGATGCGCATGCCGCGTGCGCGCACCTGCTCGTTGTCGAACACCTGTGCGAGATCGTTGATCGGCCCGCAGGGGACGCCGGCGCGCTCCAGGCCCCCGAGCCAGAAGTGCGCCGGGCGTTCGGCGATGAGATCGGCGAGCGGCGTGCCGCTCACCAGGTAGTTCGCGTTCATGTTCGCCAGCATCGCCATCTGCACGTCGAGCAGCGCGACGTCGATGTACTGGCCTTCTCCGGTGCGTTCGCGGTGAAAGAGTGCAGCGAGCACGGCCTGCGTGGCGAACATGCCGGTCATCAGGTCCGAGAAGAGGAGACGCGGGTCGATCGCGCGCAGGCTGTCGTAGTCGAGCTCGTATTTCGCGAGTTGCCCGACCTTGTAGTTCTCGAGCACGACGTCGCATCTCGCCGCGAGTCCGCGCACGGCGCGCTGGCCGGCCTCGCTGGGGATGTCGATCGTCACCGAACGCTTGTTGCGGTTCGCTGCGAGGTAGTAGGCGGCGTCGGTCGTGTCGTTGCCGCCGCGATCCTTCAGGAACGGCGGCCTTCAGCTACGCGTGTCGTCGCCCGCGCCCGGCCGCTCGATCTTGATCGCTTCCGCACCGAGGTCGGCGAGGTTCTGCGAGCACCAGGGACCGGCCAGGACGCGGGAGAGATCGAGGACGCGGATGCCGTTCAGCGCGGATGTCATCGCGTCCTTCGTCGGTTCAGGGCGAACCTACGTTCTACGGATGTCCCGTGTGCGCTCGTCGCCGACCTGCCCCGATCGCGGACATCGTCGAGTGGATCTCGCTGAAAGCCACGACCGCGTCCGTTCGCTGGCGTTCACATCGTTTCACGACGTGCGACGCGTCTCGCCGCGAGTACCACCAACCCAAGTCCGAGCAGAGCGAGAGAGGCTGGCGCCGGTACACCGTTCGGTGTGCAACCGGGCGCCGTTGGGTTCGCCTCGCAGAATTCGACCGCTGTTCCCTGGACGCCCACGGTGAAGCCGTTCCAGTATTCATTGCTCAGACTGCGCCAACTTACCGTGTCGAAAGTTCCCTTGAATTGCAGGGTGCCATGCGGTTCGCCGGTTCCGAGGAGTTGGTATTCGGTCTTGCCACCCACGGTAACGACCTGCTTGTAGGACGTTCCGCAACCGTAGTAGCCGCATGCGTTGCCGCCATCCGAGGGGTTGCCGAAGCTGAGAATGTCGAAGTCCTGATCGAAGGCGTATCCGTTGCCGTTCAGGCTCACGTAGGCGAAAACGGGGTTTGCGATAGCCTGCGAGAAGCTGAGTGTCTGGCTTCCCGCATACTGCAGCGCGACGATATCGGTAGTCGCCGGCCGGTTGTCGACTGCGCTGCTCGTGTAGGGCGAAGTGCCGGTGGGGCCGTCGGTGCCCCCGCTGTAGTAGTAGTTCCCGCCGCTCGTCTGATAGAACCCAACGCCCTGCGGGTTGGTGTAGGTAACGGTAACCGTGGAGGTCGGCGTCGTGATCGTGCCGCCGCCCTGGAATCCGGTTCCCGGGTCCCGATCGACGCCGGTCCAGTCGGTCCAGTAGATCTGTGCCGCCGACGCGCCGCCCGCCGCGATAGCGAGTGCCAGGGTGCAGGCTGCGCGCGCGAATAGCTTTGTCATGTCGCCACCTCTCGCAGAATCATTGCAAAGATTAGATGCAGGAGCCGCAAGCAAGATTTGGGCCGGCATCAAGGTTCGGGTGAAATCTAGTGAAATCAACGGCTTGATTCGATCCCGTCGGAGATTGCTCGCGCAGGTGTAAGGAAATCCGGCATGAGATCCGCTTTTGCTGTCGCGAGATCCCACGATCTGACCCTTCACGCCTCAAGGTAAAATAGCCGGTTCCCCCCAAAATCCGCCGCTCCGCGAAATGACGTCGGCCGAAATCCGCGAGAAGTTCCTGCAGTTCTTCGAATCGAAGGGACACACGGTCGTTCCGTCGAGTTCGCTCGTTCCCGCCAACGACCCGACACTGCTGTTCACCAACAGCGGCATGGTCCAGTTCAAGGACGTCTTCACCGGGCGCGAAACGCGCTCGTACACGCGTGCGACGAGTTCGCAGCGCAGCCTGCGCGCCGGCGGCAAGCACAACGACCTCGAGAACGTGGGCTACACGGCCCGGCACCACACGTTCTTCGAGATGCTCGGCAACTTTTCCTTCGGCGACTACTTCAAGCGCGAGGCGATCGCGTATGCCTGGGAGCTGCTGACGAAGGTCTACCAGCTGCCGGTCGAGAAGCTCTGGGTCACTGTCTATCAGGAAGACGACGACGCGTTCCGCATCTGGGCCGACGAGATCGGCGTGCCGCACGAACGCATCGTGCGCATCGGCGACAACAAGGGCGCGCGCTACGCGTCCGACAACTTCTGGCAGATGGCCGACACCGGCCCGTGCGGTCCGTGCAGCGAGATCTTCTACGACCATGGCCCGAGCGTCGCCGGAGGCCCTCCGGGCTCCCCCGACGCCGAGGGCGATCGCTACATCGAGATCTGGAACCTCGTGTTCATGCAGTTCGACCGCGACGAGATGGGCACGCTCACGCCGCTGCCGCATCCCTGCGTCGACACCGGCATGGGCCTGGAGCGGCTGGCGGCCGTGCTGCAGCACGTGCACAGCAATTACGAGATCGACCTGTTCCAGGATCTCATCCGAGCCGCTGCGCGCGCGACCGGCACGAAGGATCTCGACAGTCCGTCGCTGCGCGTCATCGCCGATCACATCCGGGCCTGCGCATTCCTGATCGTCGATGGAATCATTCCGGGCAACGAAGGGCGCGGCTACGTGCTGCGTCGGATCGTGCGCCGCGCGCTGCGCCACGGCTACAAGCTCGGGCGGCGCGAGCCTTTCTTCCACGAGCTGGTCGGCGATCTCGACCGCGTGATGGGCGCGGCCTACCCCGAGTTGCGCGCCGCGCGCGTGCGCGTCGAGCAGGTGCTCGCGCAGGAAGAGGAGCGCTTCGGCGAGACGCTCGACAACGGCATGGCGATCCTCGAGGGCGCGCTCGCCTCCAGCCCCGCCGTGCTCGACGGCGAGACGGCGTTCAAGCTCTACGACACCTATGGCTTTCCGCTCGACCTCACCGCAGACGTCTGCCGCGAGCGCGGGGTGGCGGTGGACGAGGCCGGCTTCGAGCAGGCGATGGAGCGCCAACGCCGACAGGCGCGCGCGGCGGGCAAGTTCCGCGCGCAGGCGGCGCTCGACTACGAGGGCGAGCGCACGGCCTTCCACGGCTACGAGCAGCTGAACGTGTCCGATGCGCGCATCGTCGCGCTGTACGTGGGCGGCACGTCGGTGGCGAAGATGTCGACCGGCGAGCGCGGCGTCGTCGTGCTCGACAGCACGCCGTTCTACGCGGAGTCGGGCGGGCAGGTGGGCGACGCCGGCGTGCTCGTCGCGCAGGGCGGCGCCGTGCGCTTCGACGTCGACGACACGCAGAAGGTGCGTGCCGAGGTATTCGGTCATCACGGCACGCTCGCGGCAGGTACGCTGGCGATCGGCGACCGGCTCGACGCGACGGTCGACGCCGCGCGCCGCGCGAGCACGATGCGAAATCACTCCGCCACGCACCTGATGCACAAGGCGCTGCGCGAGGTGCTCGGCTCGCATGTGCAGCAGCGCGGCTCGCTGGTCGATGCCGATCGCACGCGCTTCGACTTCGCGCACAACGCGCCGCTCGACGACGACGAGATCCGTCGCATCGAGGCGATCGTCAACCGCGAGGTGCTGGCGAACGCGCCCACGCAGGCGCGCGTGATGGCCTTCGACGATGCGGTGCGCAGCGGTGCGATGGCGCTGTTCGGCGAGAAGTACGGCGACGAGGTGCGCGTGCTCGACATCGGCAGCTCGCGCGAGCTGTGCGGCGGCACGCATGTGGCGCGCACCGGCGACATCGGGCTGTTCAAGGTCGTTGCCGAGGGCGGCGTCGCTGCCGGCGTACGCCGCATCGAGGCGATCACCGGCGAGAACGCCGTAGCCTGGGTGCAGGCGCTCGACGCACGCACGAAGGAGGCGGCGTCGATGCTGAAGGCCGCTCCGGGCGAGCTGGTTTCGCGCATCGGCCAGTCGCTCGATCACGTGCGCGCGCTCGAGAAGGAGCTGGCGCGGCTGAAGTCGAAACTCGCCAGTTCGCACGGTGAGGATCTCGTCGAGCAGGCGGTCGAGGTCGACGGCATCAAGGTGCTCGCCGCCACGCTCGACGGGGCCGATACGAAGACGCTGCGCGAGACGATGGACCGGCTCAAGGACCGCCTGAAGAGTGCGGCGATCGTGCTCGCAGCGGTCGATGGCGCGAAGGTGAGCCTCATCGCCGGCGTCACGTCGAACGCCACCGCGAAGGTAAAGGCGGGCGAGCTGGTGAATTTTGTCGCGCAGCAGGTCGGCGGCAAGGGCGGTGGACGGCCGGAGATGGCGCAGGCGGGCGGCAGCGAACCCGCGCGGCTGGCGCAGGCGCTCGCCGGCGTGCCCGACTGGGTGCGCGCCCGTGGCTGAAGCGAGTCGATGAATCTGCCGTGCCACTGCCGCTGCCGATGACCGATTTGCGCGCGACGAACAGCGCCGTCGGCGGCAAGAGCCGGCGCGCGTTGGCGCACGAACTGCTCGCCCGCATCGAGGCGATCGCCGCGCTCGGGCCGCTGCCCGCCGTGTCCGCCGTGCATCTTCCGCTCGCGGCCGACGAGGGTTCGCGCGAGTCCGAGTTCTGTGGTGTGGAGCTCGACGACGGATCGATCGGGCTGTCGTTCCTGCTGCTCGGCGACACCTTCGCTCGTCTGCGTGGCGACAATCCGGCGGCGGCGCTGCGCGGCGTACCCGCGCTCGAGCTTGCGCGCGGCTACCTCGACGACGATCCGGTGCGCCGCACGCTCGGCTTCGCCGCCGTCAACGCGATCTCGCAGCGTTTCTTTCGCGAGGCCGGCTACGCGCTCGACACCGCCTCCGATTCGATCGGCTCGCTCGATCCGCAGCCGGGAGAGCGCATCGGCATGGTCGGCCTGTTCGGCCCGCTCGTGCCGCGCATCGTCGGTGCCGGCGCGTCACTCGTGGTGCTCGAGTTGCAGAGCCGCCTCGTCGGCGAGCACGACGGCTGGCGCGTGACGCTCGAACCTGCCGAGCTCGCCGATTGCACGAAAGTGCTTTGCACGACCACCGTGCTGCTGAACGACACGCTCGACGCGGTGCTCGCCTCGGTGCGCGCGGCGCGCTGGCTGGCGCTGGTCGGTCCGGGTGGCGGCTGCGTGCCCGACGACCTGTTCGCGCGCGGCGTCACGCTGCTCGGCGGAACGACGATCGTCGATCGCGCCGGCTTCGCCGACGCCGTGGCGCGCGGCGAGGCGTGGGGGCGCTTCGCGCGCAAGTACGTGATCGCCCGCGACCTTTATCCGGGCTTCGGGCGGCTGACGGCAAGCATCGCGGCGCGCTAGGAGGCTGCCGTCCTCTGCGCGACCCCTGTCCATAGTCCGACAGCCTCCTAGACGGTACATCGTCCCGCAACCGCTCGATGCTCCATCCCGACTACCGCTTCTGTCCGCGCTGCGCGCAGCCGCTTGCCGCCGAAACACTCGGCGGTCGCGAGCGCAGCACGTGCCGCGGTTGCGGCTTCACTCACTGGAACAATCCGGCGCCGGTCGTCGCCGGTCTCGTGCAGGTCGGCGACGAGATCCTGCTCGCGCGCAATGCCGCCTGGCCGGCGAAGATGTTTGCGCTGATCACCGGTTTTCTCGAAGCGGGCGAGACGCCCGAAGAGGGCATCCGCCGCGAGATCAAGGAGGAGACCGACCTCGAAGTGCAGAGCGCCACGCTGATCGGCGTCTACGACTTCGTGCGCAAGAACGAGGTGATCATCGCCTATCACGCGATCGCGCGCGGCACCGTCACGCTGTCCGAAGAGCTCGTCGAATACCGGATGGTGGCGCCCGAGCGGTTGAAACCCTGGCGCGCGGGAACGGGGCTGGCGGTCGCCGACTGGATGCGCGCGCGCGGGTTGCCGTTCGAGTTCGTCGATCTTCCCGTTCGCAAGCGCGACGAGGAAGCCGGAAGCTGATCCGGGCGCGCAGGGCCGGGAATCTCCGCGAGCCGGGAATCGCGGTGAGCCGGCGCACGGCATCGTCAGCCTGAACCGCCTCCGTGCGCGCTGCTAGACTCCGGGCATTCCCTTCCGATTTCCCGAGAGAGCAATGACCGAGAACGACGTGCACTTCGATCGTGAAGTCGATGCGCGCGGCCTGAACTGCCCGCTGCCGATCCTGCGTGCGAAGAAGGCGCTGACCGACCTGCCCAGCGGGCAGGTGCTCAAGGTCATGTCGACCGACCCGGGTTCGAAGCGCGACTTCGAAGCGTTTACCCGCCAGACCGGGCACGAGCTCGTGCGCACCGACGTCGGCGAGCGGGAGTGGACGTTCTATCTGAAGCGTCGCTGAGCCGACGGAGCAGCCGGCCCCATCACCGTCGCATTCGTGCGACGCGCTGCACAGGCACCTACCCCAGCCGCGCGCGTTGCTCGTTCACCCGTTCGCGCGTAGCGCCGAACGACGCCAGCCTCGCGCGCTCCTGCTCGACCACCGCCGCGGGCGCTCGATCGACGAAGCTCGCGTTGGCGAGTTTCGCCTGCGCCTTGCCGATCTCCGCGTCCAGCCGCGCGAGCTCCTTGTCCAGCCGCTGCCGCTCGGCGTCGATGTCCACTTCGATCGCGAGCATCAGGCGCGTTTCACCGACCACCTGCACCGGCGCGATCGACCCCTCGGGCAGTCGATCGACGATGCGAACTTCTTCCAGGCGCGCGAGCGCGCGCAGGTAGGGCGCGAACGCGGCGAGCCGTTGCGCGTCGCCGACGGCGACCAGCGGCAGCTTCTGCGCGGGCGAAACGCCCATCTCCGCGCGCAACGCGCGGCAGGCTTCGATGATCGCTTCGAGCTCGGCGACCCACGCTTCGGCGCGCTCGTCGATGCGCGACTCGTTCGCTTGCGGGAAGCGTTGCGTCATGATCGAGTAGCGGCGCTCGGCGATCGCCCGTTGCAGGTCGTCGCCCGACAGCGACTGCTCGCCGCGCTCGCCGTAGCGCATTGCCAGCGGAGCAACCTTCTGCCACAGCGCCTCGGTGACGAAGGGGATGACCGGGTGCGCCAGCCGCAGCACCGCCTCGAGCACGCGCAGCAGCGTGCGCCGCGTGGCGCGCGCGCTCGCTTCGTCGTCGCCCTGCAGTTGCACCTTCGCCAGCTCGAGGTACCAGTCGCAGTATTCGTTCCAGACGAACTCGTAGATCGCCCGCGCGGCGAGGTCGAAGCGGTAGTCGCCGAAATGGCGCTCGACCTGCGCCTCGGTGCGCTGCAGCCGAGAGACGATCCAGTGCTCGAGCGTGCCGAAGTGCAGGTAGCCGCCCGGGCCGCACTGCTCGGCCGTGTGCGGTGCGAAGCCGTTGTCGCGCCCCTCGCAGTGCATCAGCACGAAGCGGGTGGCATTCCACAGCTTGTTGCAGAAGTTTCGGTAGCCCTCGCAGCGGCTCAGGTCGAAGTTGATGTTGCGCCCCGGTCCGGCGAGCGAGGCGAAGGTGAAGCGCAGCGCGTCGGCGCCGAAGGCGGGGATGCCCTTCGGGTATTCGTGGCGCGTGCGCTTCTCGATCGACGCGGCCTGCTTCGGATTCATCAGTCCCCGGGTGCGCTTGGCCACCAGTGCGTCGAGCGCGATGCCGTCGATCAGGTCGATCGGATCGAGCGTGTTGCCCTTGCTCTTCGACATCTTCTGGCCTTCGGCGTCGCGCACGAGCGCGTGCACGTAGACGTCGCGGAAAGGCACTTCGCCGGTGAACGCGAGCGTCATCATGACCATGCGTGCCACCCAGAAGAAGATGATGTCGAAGCCGGTGACGAGCACCGACGAAGGCAGGTAGCGCGCGAGCGCCGGCAGCAGGTTCGGCTGTCCGTCGCGGAAAGGCTCGTTCGGGTCGGCCAGCGTGGAGAAGGGAACCAGCGCCGACGAGAACCAGGTGTCGAGGACGTCGACGTCCTGCACCAGCGCCCCGTTCCAGCCGGCCGCGCGCGCCTTCGTGCGCGCCTCGTCTTCGTTGCGAGCGACGAACACGCTGCCGTCGTGCAGCGGCGCACCGTCGTCGTCGGCCTTGTACCAGGCCGGGATGCGGTGCCCCCACCAGAGCTGGCGCGAGATGCACCAGTCCTGGATGTTGGTCAGCCAGTGATCGTAGGTGGCTTTCCAGCTCTCGGGCACGAAGCGGATGCGCCCGTCGGCGACCGCCTCGAGCGAGCGCTGCGCGATGCTGCCGCCGGCGAGCATGGAGTCGGCCGGGGCGGGCTTGCTCATCGCGACGAACCACTGGTCGGTGAGCATCGGCTCGATGACGGAGTTCGTGCGATCGCCGCGCGGCACCATCATCCTGTGCGCACGCACCGATTCGAGCAGGCCGAGCGATTCGAGGTCGGCGACGATCATCCGGCGCGCATCGAAGCGCCCGTGTCCGCGATAGCGGGGCGACGCGCTCTCGTTGATGCGGCCGTCGAGCGTGAGCACGCCGATCATCGGCAGCTGGTGGCGCTGTCCGACCGCGTAGTCGTTGAAATCGTGCGCGGGCGTCACCTTGACCGCGCCGGTGCCGAATTCGCGATCGACGTAGGCGTCGGCGATGATCGGGATCTGGCGCCATCCCCGCTCGGCGCCGCGTGCGACGAGGGCCGGCAGCGGCAGCGACGCGGCGTCGAAGGCGGGCTCGTCACCGAGCCCCGACAGCGGCAGCAGCACCGTCTTGCCGACCAGCGCCGCGTAGCGCTCGTCCTCGGGATGCACCATCACGGCGGTGTCGCCGAGCATCGTTTCCGGCCGCGTGGTCGCCACCGTGATCGATCCGCTGCCGTCGGCGAGCGGGTAGCGGATGTGCCAGAGCTGGCCCTCTTCCTCCTCGCTGACGACCTCGAGATCGGACACTGCGGTCAGGAGTTCCGGATCCCAGTTCACCAGCCGCTTGCCGCGATAGATGAGTCCCTGTTCGTGCAGTCGCACGAACACTTCGCGCACGACGGCCGACAGCTTCGGATCCATCGTGAAGTACTCGAGCGACCAGTCGGTGGAGGCGCCCATGCGCCGCATCTGGCGCGTGATCGTCGAGCCGGATTCCTCCTTCCACGCCCAGACGCGCTCGACGAACCTGTCGCGGCCGAGATCGTGCCGCGTGACGCGCTGCGCATCGAGCTGGCGCTCGACGACGATCTGCGTGGCGATGCCGGCGTGGTCGGTGCCGGGCAACCACAGCGTGTTGTCGCCGCGCATCCGGTGATAGCGCGTGAGCGCATCCATCACGGTCTGGTTGAACGCGTGCCCCATGTGCAGCGTGCCGGTGACGTTGGGCGGCGGCAGCTGGATCGAGAACGATGGCGCGCCTTCGGCGTCGCCGGCAGCGAAGTAGCCGCGCGACTCCCACAGCGGATACCAGAACGATTCGATGTCGGCGGGCTCGAAGCTCTTGGCCAGCTCGTTCGGGGTGTCGTGCGCAGCGGCGGATTCGCCGGCGGCGTCGGCGACGGGAGCGGTCGAGCGGTCCTGTGGGTGGGAAGTGTTCATCGCGTGGAGGAGCGGGCGGCAGTGCTGTCAGACCTGCCCGAGGTCGAGCGACTCGGGATCGGGAGCGCCGGGCGCGAAGGGGTCCATGATTCGCAACACGCCATCGACGACGAGCCCATCGTGCAGATCTTCGGACAGGAGGATCGTACACTCGCACCGACGACCGGCCGCGACGATGAGCGCGTCCCACCAGGCGAAGCGATAGCGATCGGACAGGCGCCAGGCTGTCTCGAACAGCATGCCGTCCCACGGGACACGGATTCCATGCCTGCAGCGCGACGACGTCGGCGCGTGCCCGCGCGGACACCGCTGGCGAGCTTTTTCGGATGGGTTGCTACCGAATGGAACTCGCTCGAGACCTGCCATGAAAGGCGTGCGGCACGGCGCTCTGCCAGGATTTCGAGCCAACGCTGGGCGATCGTCTGCTTCGCCGGTTCGCGAAGGTCTCTTGCGTAGGCGAGGACGTTGGTGTCGACGAAGACGAACGAGCGGCTCACCGGCCTCTCTCGTGCAACTCGTCACGCGTCGGCCAGCGTCGCGTATCGTCGCGAACCTGCTGGCGGAGATAGGGGCGGTGCGAGAAGAAGTCGTGCATCGCGCGCTCGTATTCGTCGTCCTTGCCCGGCTTTTCCGCGAGAACCGCACCGACGTAGCGGGAAACGCTCATCCCTCGCCGTGCCGCCTCGATGCGGGCGCGCCGCAGTGTGTCTTCGTCTGTATGTGGATAGTGAGATTCGGCATATCACGCGGTCGTCTCCGGAGTCACCCGCGCCCGCGCTCTCCCATGATCTCGTCGTGCACGCGCGTCAGCTCGTCGGTGACGGCGCGCGCGACCAGGTCGCGCACGAGTTGCGCGAGCGTCATCCGCAGTTCCGCGGCGAGCGACTCGGTGGCGCGCGAGATCACGGCTTCGAGTCCCGCCTGCATCTCGTCGTCGATCAGCGCCTCGGAGCGCCCGAGCAGGCGCTCGAGCACGTTTTCCTGCACGCGCAGCGCCAGGTGCGCCCAGTCGACGTCGGCGAGCGCCTGCGGCAGTTCGGCCGCGTCGTAGCGGGGAAGTTCGACGACTTCGGTGAGCATCGGGATCGCCTCGTCGCCCGGATCGGCTCTCGTTTCGGCGTCCGACGCATGGCGCAATTGCGCGACCAGGCGTTGCAGTTCGTCGTCGCTGTCCATCGCTTCGTTCAGCCGGAAGTGCCGCCCACGTCGTGCCGCGTCATCGGATAGCCGCGATCGCGATAGAAGCGCCAGCGCTCGCGCGCCGCGATGCGGTCGTCCTCGTCGGTGCCGACGATCTCGATGAGCCGCTCGAAGCGCGCGAACATCGGCGGCGTGATTTGTCCGAGGTTCACGAGAACGTCGTGTGCATGGGTGTCGGCGGACTCGTGCGCGAGCAGGATCGGCGTCTGCGCCGCAAGCGCACTGCCGGCGCGCACGTGCGGGACGAAGTCGGTGGGCGGGTCGCTCCACAACAGGCGATCGAAGGCGTCGAGACGGGCTTCGTCGTCGCACCAGACGAGCACCGGGTGCTTCGCGCGATACGCCTTGCGCACCAGTCGGCAGCCGTAGGCGATCTTGTCGGGCGCGTTGAAGTGGAAATCGACTCGCGTCATGCTCCAGCGCTGCGCGGGTGGGAGGCGTGCGCGCAGGCGCGGGAGGCGCGTGCGCAGGCGCGCGGCGCCGTCAAGCCGCCCCCGACCGCGCGAGCACGAAGCGCGTGAGCAGCGGCACCGGCCGCCCGCTCGCGCCCTTGTTCGTGCCCGAGCGCCACGCCGTGCCGGCGATGTCGAGATGCGCCCAGGTGTAGTCCTTCGTGAAGCGCGACAGAAAGCAGGCAGCGGTGACCGAGCCGGCCGGTCGCCCTCCGATGTTGGCGACGTCCGCGAAAGGCGACTTCAACTGCTCCTGGTACGCGTCGTCGAGCGGCATCCGCCAGCAGGTGTCGGCCACTTCGCGCCCCGCCGCCTGCAATTCGCCGGCGAGTTCGTCGTTCGGCGAGAAAAGGCCGGAGTGGTGGTGTCCGAGCGCGATGACGCAGGCGCCGGTGAGGTTGGCGACATCGACGACGGCGGCCGGCGAGAAGCGCTTCGCGTATTCGAGCGCATCGCACAGGATCAGCCGCCCCTCGGCGTCGGTATTGAGGATTTCCACCGTCTTCCCCGACATCGTCGTGACGATGTCGCCCGGCCTGGTGGCGCGCCCGCCAGGCATGTTTTCGGTGGTGGGCACGACGACAACGAGGTTCACCTTCGCCTTGGCTTCGGCGACGGCGCGCATCGTGCCCAGCACCGAAGCCGCGCCGCACATGTCGAACTTCATCTCGTCCATCTCGGGCGCGGGCTTCAGCGAGATGCCGCCGGTGTCGAAGGTGATGCCCTTGCCGACGAGGACGATGGGCGCCTGCTTCGCGCCCGCCCCCTGGTAGCGCAGCACGATCAGCTTGGGCGGCTGCGCGGAACCGCGGGCGACCGCGAGCAGCGCGCCCATCTTGAGCGCCTGCATCTGCTTCTCGTCGAGCACTTCGCACTTCAGGCCGAACTCGCGGGCGAGCTTGCGCGCGGTGTCGGCGAGATAGGTGGGCGTGCACACGTTCGCCGGCAGGTTGCCGAGGTCTTTCGCGAGGTCCATGCCGTTGGCGATCGCGCTCGCGCGATCGATCTCGCGCCCGGCCGCAGCGGCGTCGGCGCGCTCGAGCGCGAGCGCGACGCGCTTCGGCCGCGGCGGCTTCGGGTCGGGCTCGCTCTTCATCTGCTCGAAGCGGTAGGCGATGTCTCGCCCCGCGAGCGCCTGCACGCGCACTTTCCAGGCAAGATCGCGCCCGGCCACCGGGACATCGTGCAGCAGCGAAAGCGCGTCGTCGGCGGAGAACGAGCCGGCCGCCTTGTACGCGGCGCGAACGGTGTCGATGTACGACTTCTCGTTCGCCTCCTTGTCCTTGCCGAACGAAGCGAGCACGACGCGCGCGATCGAACCGTCGAGGTGCGTGGACAGCGTCGCCGCCGCTTTCTTCCCGAGGTCGCCGGACGCGAGCAGGCGCGAGAGACGGCCGCCGTTGGCTTCGTCGATGGCCTGCGCGGCGCTGCCGCACAGCCTGCCGCCGAGAACCGGAACGAGCGCGACGCCGGCGCGTGCTCGTGCGGCGGCGGAAGTCGTTGTGCTAAATTTCATCGCTTGTTTTTCTCGAGAGTCGACCGGCGGATTATACGAGGGTCGTCCCGCGATGCTCTTCGAAAAGGCACTGCGACGAGACCTGCTCAATCTCGCCGGAGTCGTGTTCGCCGCGCTGTTCGTCATCATGCTGACGACGTCGCTGATCCGCTTCCTCGGTCGCGCAGCGAGCGATCGCGTCGACACCGCCAGCGTCCTGCCGCTGATCGCGTTCAATTCGATCAACGTACTGCCGGTGCTGCTCGTGCTCACCGTGTACGTGGCCGTGTTGATGTCGCTCACGCGCGCGTTCCGCGACTCCGAGATGGTGATCTGGTTCGCCAGCGGAATGAGCCTCACCGCCTGGATACGGCCCGTGCTCGGCGTGGCGGTGCCCATCGCGCTGCTCGTCGCGCTCGTCGCGTTCATCGTCGCACCCTGGGCGAACCGCCAGGCGAACGAATACCAGCAGCGCTTCGCGCAGCGCGAGGATGTCTCGCAGGTGGCCGCCGGGCGTTTTCGCGAATCGGTCTCCGCCAACCGCGTGTTCTTCGTCGAGTCGCTGAACGACGCGCAGACCGAGGTGCGCAACGTCTTCGTCACGCAGTCGCGCGGCGACGCGCTCAGCGTCGTCGTGTCGCGCAGCGGCAGCATCGAGAATCGGCCCGACGGCAGCCGCTTCCTCGTGCTCGAGGACGGTCGCCGCTACGACGGCACGCGCGGTCGCGCCGATTTCCGGCTGATGGAATTCGGCCGCTACGGTCTGCGACTCGAACCGCGCGACACGGTCGTCGCCGAGGACCGCGCAAAGTTCAAGTCGACGCGCGAACTGGTCGCCGATCCGTCGCCGCGCAACCTGGGCGAGCTCGCCTGGCGCATCAGCCTGCCGGTATCGGCCGTGCTGATGGCGCTGCTGGCGATTCCGCTGTCGGCGATGAATCCGCGCGCCGGGCGCTCGGTGAACCTGCTGGCGGCACTGCTGATCTACCTCGTCTACAGCAACCTGATCACCGTGGTGCAGTCGCGCATCGGACAGGGACGCGCCTCGTTCGCCTTCGGCGTGTGGCCGCTGCACCTGGCGATGCTGCTGCTCATTGCCTGGCTGTTCCACCGGCGCACGACACTGCCTCGGCGCTGGTTCGCGCGCTGGCGCGCCGCGCGCGCATGATCGGAGGAACGCGTCCGTCACGAAGGCGTGGCCGATGAGAGTGCTGCGCCGGTATCTCGGCACGCAGATCGGCGCCGCCGTCGCCTTCGTGCTGTTCGGCTTCCTCGCGCTGTTCGCGTTCTTCGACTTCATCAACGAACTCGACGACGTGGGCCGCGCCGGCTACCGGCTGCAGCACGCCGTCGCCTTCGTGCTGCTCGGCCTGCCGGCGCACATCTACGAGCTGATGCCGATCGCGGCGCTGATCGGCGCGATCTATGCGCTCGCGCAGTTCGCATCGAATTCCGAGTTCACGGCGATGCGCGCGGCCGGTCTCGGCCGACGGCAGGCGCTGTCCACCGTCGCCGGCATCGGCCTCGTCTTCGCGCTGCTCACCGCGCTGGTCGGCGAAGGGTTGGCGCCTCCCGCCGAGCGCCTCGCGCAGAAGCTGCGGTTGACGGCGATAGGCGCATCCGCCGGCGGACAGTTCCGTTCCGGGCTGTGGCTGAAGGACTCGGTGCGCAACCAGGCCGGCGAGGTCGAGCGGCTTCGCTTCGTGAACATCGGCGAGCTGATGCCGGACGGAACGCTTCGCGAAGTGCGGGTTTTCGAGTTCGATCCGCAGATGCGGCTCTCGGAACTCGTCGAGGCGCGCTCGGCGCACTACGCGCCGCCCGACGCCTGGTTGCTCGAGGACGTCGATGCGACCCGGTTCGACGAGGTGACGCTCGCCGGCGATGCGCCGCTGGTGCGCACCAGGCAGACGCACGAGGCGCAGCGCCTTTGGCGCAGCGAACTCACGCCGGCGCTGCTCGGCGTGCTGCTCGTGCAGCCCGACCGCATGTCGGCACTCGCGCTGTATCGCTATGTGCGCCACCTCGAGGAGAACCGGCAGAACGCCGCCCAGTACGAGATCGCGTTGTGGAAGAAGGTCGTCTATCCGCTCGCCGTCGTCGTGATGATGGCGCTCGCGCTGCCGTTCGGATACCTGCAGGCGCGCGCCGGGGGCATCGGGTACAAGGTCTTCGCCGGCGTGATGCTCGGCATCGCATTCCACTTCCTGAACGGGCTGTTCTCGCACCTGGGTCTGCTCAACACCTGGCCGCCGCTCGTTTCGGTGAGCATTCCGAGCATCGCTGCGTTCGTGCTCGCGCTGGGCATGCTCGCGTGGGTCGATCGTGCAAGGTGAGCGCCGAGTGCGCTTTCCGAGCGTTCGCGTACGCGCGAACCTCGGGAAAGCCCGCACGCGCCGCGCCGCAAAAGCCATGGACGATGGCCGGGACGTCGATTAGGATGGCCGGCATTCGAGGAGGAGGAGGAGGGGCAGCGAACGCTGCCGTACTGGCAGCGGTCTCTGCCGTTTCGGCGGCAGGTCCTGCCGTTTTTGGGGCGCACAGCGATGTGCGCCCCTTTTTCTTGCGTCGATGACGTCGTATTTCGAACGCGCCTTCGGCGATGCCGATCGGGCGCGCCGCAGTTTCTGGATCGCACTCCTCGTGCTGACGGCCTTGCGCGCGTGGTTCGCCGCCGCGCTGCCGATGACCAGCGACGAAGCCTACTTCGCCCAATGGGGCCGCCACCCCGACTGGGGCTTCTACGACCATCCCCCGATGATCGGCTGGTGGCTCGCGCTGCTCGAGCGGGTCTCCGACGCCCGCTTCGTGCTGCGCCTGCCGGCGCTGCTGGCTCCGCCGCTGGTGGCTGCGCTCGGTTGGGCGCTGATGCGCCGGCGCGGCGAGGCGCTCGCGTGGACGACGGCCACGCTGCTGCTGCTCGTGCCGCTGAACGCGTGGAACGTCGCGATCACCACCGACATTCCGCTGATGCTGTTCGCCGCGCTGACGGTTGCGCTCTATCTGCGCGCGCTGGCGAGCGGGCGCGGCCTGGACTACCTGCTGTGCGGTTTCGCGTTGTCGGGTGCGCTGCTGTCGAAATACTTCGCCGGGCTGCTGGCGATCGCGCTGTTCGTGCATGCGATCACGCGACCGACGCCGGCGTCGCTGCGCGGCCTGCTGTGGATCGTCGCGGGGTCGTTGCCCGCGGCGGCGATCCAGATCGCGTGGAACGTGCAGAACTGCTGGCCGAACGTGATGTTCAACCTGATCAACCGGCACGGCGACGCGGGGCTGTCGTGGCGAACGCCGCTGCTCTATGCGGTGAGCGTCGCCTACGTGCTCACGCCGCCGGTGGCGTGGCGGCTGTCGCGCGGCGTGCGAGAAGCGTCGCGCGTGACGGGCGAGGACGCCGCACGGGATCGACGCGCGCTGCGCTTCCTCGCGCTGGTGCCGCTGGCGATCTTCGCGCTGCTGTCTCTGGTGAAGACGATCGGGCTGCACTGGCTGGCGAGCTTCGTCTTTCCGGCCGTGTTGTGGTTCGCGCTTGCGGCGAGCGCGCGTTCGATGGCGCGCGCGCTCGCCTTCGCGTCGGTGTTCGCGTTGCTGCACTGGCTCGTGATCGGCGCGCTCGCCGTCGTGCCGACCGAGGCTTTCCGTGCGTGGAGCGGCTACCCGGGGCTGGTGATGACGGTGCACGGCGACGAGCTGGCCGACGCGCTCGCACCGTGGCGCAAGACGCACGTGATCGCCTCGGACGGCTATTCGCCTGCGGTGACGATCGGCGACGCGCTCGGCGAGCACGTGATCGTCTTCGGCCGCGGAACGAGCCACGCGCGGCACGACGACATCCTCACAGACTTTCGCGCGCTCGACGGCAAGGACATTCTCATCGTGCGACGTCGCAGCGATCGCATCGGCGAGTTCGATGCGTATTTCGACCGGGCGACTCACCGGACGATCACCGTGCGCGGAGCGACCTTCCATCTGGTGGACGGCCGTGGCTTTCGCTACGAGGTCTATCGCGACCGTGTGCTCGACGAAATCCGCAGGCGCTACTACGCCGTCCCTCGCTGGCTGCCCGGCCACGCGTGCTATTTTTGCGATCGCTATTTCCCCGACCGGTCGTGCCGCGCGCCCTGAAGAAGCTGTGAACGAATCCGTCATGCCCGCTCGTTGCGCCCGCTCGTGCGGCAGCGTACCGGCAACCGAGCCCCGATGAACCTGCAGCAGCTTCGCTTCCTGCGCGAAACCGCACGCCACGGCTTTAGCCTGACGCGAGCCGCGCAGGCCATCGGCACCTCGCAACCTGCGCTGTCGCGCGGCATCCTCGAGCTCGAGGCCGAGCTCGGCGTGGACGTCTTCGTGCGCCACGGCAAGAGGATCCTCGGCTTCACCGATCCGGGCCGTGCCGTATTCGAGCGCGCCGAACGCGTACTCGCCGAGATCGACGGCATCGAGCGCGTGACGGCCGACTACCGCGCGCGCGACGACGGCGAACTGCGCGTGGCGACCACGCACACGCAGGCGCGCTACGCGCTGCCGAGCGTCGTGCGCGAGTTCCGCCGGCGTTATCCGGCCGTGCACCTCACGCTGCTGCAGGGCAGCCCGAGCCAGATCACCCAGCTCGTGCTGGCGCGCGAGGTCGATTTCGCGATTGCCACCGAGGTGCCGGAGGATGCCGAGGAACTGCTTGCGATTCCCGCCTTCGAGTGGGAGCACGTCGTCATCGTGCCGAAGAAACATCCGCTGCTCGCCCAGCCGCTGTCGCTGCATGCGCTGGTGCGTCATCCGCTGATCACCTATGTCGAAGAGTTCGCCGGCCGCCGGCGCATCGACCGCGCATTCGCCGACGCCGGGTTGCGACCCGACATCGTCCTGTCGGCGATCGACTCCGACGTGATCAAGACCTACGTGGGCATCGGGCTGGGCGTGGGCATCGTCACCGGCCTGGCCTGGGACCCGCCGCACGACCGCGGGCTGGCGATGATGCCCGCCGGAGCGCTGTTCGGCATGAACTCGGTGAAGCTGGCGGTGCGCCGCGACGCCTTCCTGCGCGGATTCGCGCTCAGCTTCATCGAGCTGTTCGTCCCGGGCGTCGACCTGCGCGTCTTCGAGCGGCAGGTCCGGTCGCAACGAACCTCCGACGCGCACGCCTCCGGGTAATCCCCCACTGCCGCGAAGGCCGTGGCGACCCGGGTCGTCGCGGGCGCGTGCTTATACTTCGGCGGGCGATGCGGCGCGCGCTGCGCACCGCATCCGAACGGGAGTGGACAACGGCAAATGGGCGTCGCGAACTGGCGCACGGTGACAGGCGCGATCGCGTTCTTCATGGCCGCGGGTCCGGCCGCGGCACAACAGGTGACGCTGAACGTGTCGAGCTGGGCTCCGGCGGGGCACGTGCTTTCGCAGACGGTGGGCAAGTGGTGCGACGAAGTCGCCGAGGCCACCGCGAAGCGCGTCGTCTGCAAGTTGCTGCCCAAGCCGGTGGCGCCGCCGCCGGGCACCTTCGATGCCGTACGCGAGGGCTTGGCCGACGTTTCCTATTCGGTGCACGCCTACACGCCCGATCGCTACACGCTGTCGCAACTGGCCGAATTGCCGTTCTCGGGCGACACCGCCGAAGCGAACTCGATCGCCTACCAGCGCATCTTCGACCGTTACCTCGCGCGGCAGAACGAACATCGCGGACTGAAAGTGATTGCCGTGTTCACGCACGGGCCGGGGCAGCTGTATACGACGAAGAAGCCCGTCGAGTCGCTCGCCGACCTGCAGGGGTTGAAGCTGCGCGGCGACGGCGGAATGGTGGCCAACGTCGGCAAGGCGATCGGCGTGAGCATCGTGCTCAAGCCTTCGGTCGAAGCGCAGGAGCTGCTCTCGTCGGGCGCGATCGACGGACTGTTCGGCCCGGCCGAGACGATCGATTCGATGCGGCTGGAGAAGCTGATCCGCTATCGAATTGTCTTTCCCGGCGGGCTCTACAACACGAGCTTCGCGTTCGTGATGAACCAGGCTACCTGGGATCGCATCGGCACCGCCGACCAGGCCGCCATCGCTCGCCTGTCGGGCGAGCACGCCGCGCGCATGTTCGGCCGCGCGTGGGACGACGTCGACGGGCGCGCGCTGGCGGCGATGCAGGCCAACGACGTGCGTGCCAATTTCGCCGATCGCGCCTTCGTCGAGGCGGTGCGTGCGCGCACCTCGCCGATCGAGCTGAAGTGGATCACCGAGGCGCGCGCCAAGGGGCTGGAGCGACCGGAGCAGGTGCTGCGCGAGTTTCGTGCGGAGCTGACCAAGCTGCAGTGAAGAGGGCGGGCCGGAAGTGCACGGTGCGCGTGTATAATCCGCGCTCTTCGGGGCGGTAGCTCAGCTGGGAGAGCGTCGCGTTCGCAATGCGAAGGTCGGGAGTTCGATCCTCCTCCGCTCCACCAAATACACAAGCACTTAGCGCAACCGCCGCGCAGCCCCACCCGGGGCGCAAGTGCAAGCCAAGTGTTCTCGAGGCCCGCCGCTGCGCGGGCTTTTTCTTGTGCGCCCGGCACGGGGGCAGTCCTGCGGGTGCAAGTCCCGCCGTAAGTTGATCACAGCGAACGAAGCGAAGCGCAACTGCGCGAGGTGTACGTGGACGCCGGCCATCCAGCCTTGCTCCGGATATGGGACAAGCGCCAGCGCGGCTACCGGGCGATGGAGTGCCGGATCGAGACCGAGGCTGCGTCGTATGAGTGCCTGCTTCGATGTGCCGATACAGATTCAAGCGGGCTTGAATTGGAGCGAGCGGTCTGGCCCCGGTCACCCAGGGCAAGCATCGCGATAGGTATTGACTTTGTATATACTTCGTCAATATCATCCTTACCGGAGGCGGTCATGTCCAAACAAGCCGTGTTCACCATGAAGCTGGAGCCCGAGCTTCGCGAGGCCTTCATGGCCGAGGCCGAGGCCAGCCACCGCCCGGCGTCGCAGGTCGTGCGCGAGCTGATGCGCGAGTTCGTCGAGCGTCAACGGCAGGCACGCGAGTACGACGCTTTCCTTCGCGCCAAGGTCGAGACGGCGCGCGCGCAGATCGCTTCCGGCCAGGTCGCCAGCGGCGCTGACGTCGAAGCGCGCTTCGCCGCCCGTCGCGCCGCGCTGCGGGCCAAGGCCGGCGGCGCTGCTGACGCATGAGGGTCCTGTGGACCCTCGCCGCCGAGCAGGACCGCGCCCACATCGTCGACTTCATCGCCCAGGACAACCCGCTCGCTGCCATCCGGATGGATGAGCTTTTCGGGGCAGCGGTCGGCCGACTGGCCGAGCACCCATTGATGGGACGGCCGGGACAAATTCCGGGCACCCGCGAGTTGATCCCGCACGAGAGCTACCGCCTGGTCTACGAGGTGCAGGCCGACACCGTGTGGATCCTGGCCCTGGTGCACACCGCACGCCTGTGGCCGCCCAACCGGCCGTGATGGGAGGGCAGTCACCGGCTTGCCGATCAGCGTTCGCCTGCTGTGCGAAGCCCATCGGCTGCTGCTCGATGGGGCGCGCGGCGCCGGCAAACAACCCGGTGAACTTCGCCGCTCGCAGAACTGGATCGGCGGCACGCGACCGGGCAACGCCGCATTCGTGCCGCCACCACCGCAGCAAGTGGCCGATCTGCTGACGGAACTGGAGCGCTTCATCCATGCTTCCGACGCCGACCTGCCGCCGCTGGTCAGGGTCGCGCTGATCCACGCCCGGTTCGAAACCATCCACCCATTCCGGGATGGGAACGGGCGCATCGGGCGGCTGCTGATCGCCGCACTATGGAGCAATGGGGGCTGTTGCAGGAGCCGCTGATGTACCCGAGCGGTTACCTCGAGCAGTACCAGGCCGAGAACTACCGCCGCTTGTCGGCCATTCGCCGCGACGGCGACTGGGAGGGCTGAGTGTCCTCGACAGTGGCCGTTCGGCCTGGTTTTTTTTGGGGTATGCGTAGCGTGCGGCGGGTGATCTGCTCCATTTCGCCGAAAATGCGGTCTCGTGCGATGCGCTGCTGCGCCGCGCACGGTGATCGACCTACCGAGCGAACGAGGCGAACCGCTTGAAACCGGACCGGAATTTCGGACTGCTGCGCAACCGCACTTTCGACGAGATCGACGTCGGCGACCGCGAGAGCCTCGAACGCACGCTCACCGCCCAGGACATCCAGCTCTACGCGGTGCTATCCGGCGACGAGAGCGCCTTGCCGCTCGATCCGGGCGTTGCCGCCTCGATCCGATTTCACTCGGTGCTCTCGCACGGCATGTGGGTGGGGGCGTTGTTCTCGGGGCTCGTCGGAACGCGCCTTCCCGGGCCCGGTAGCACCTACGTCTCGCAATCGCTGCGCTTCCCCGCGCCGGTACGCGTCGGCGACACGCTGACGATCACGGTCGAAGTCGTCGCTCGCGACGCCGCGACGCGACGACTGAGGCTGCTGTGCCGCGCGACCGACGAGCGGGGCGAGACGGTCGTCGAAGGCGACGCCGAGGTGACGGCGCCCGACGAGCGCATCGAGTACTCGCGCGCGGCGCTGCCGGAGGTTCGGCTGTCGGTCGGCAGCGGCGGGCTGCAGCGGCTGCTCGACCACGTCGCGCCCTTCGGCGCGATCCGCGTCGCGGTCGTGCATCCGTGCGACCCGTTGAGCCTGTCGGCGGCACTCGATGCCCGCGATGCGGGACTCATCGATCCGCTGCTCGTCGCGCCGCTCGCGCGGCTCGAGGCGGCGGCCGCGACGGCTGGCGTTTCGCTCGAAGGCGTACGCATCGAGGACGTCGCGCACAGCCACGCCGCGGCCGCTCGCGCCGTGGAGCTCGCCGCCCGCGGCGAGGTCGAGGCGCTGATGAAAGGCAGCCTGCACACCGATGAACTGATGGGCGCGGTGGTTTCGTCGGCGGGGGGGCTGCGCACCAAGCGGCGCGTAAGCCACTGCTACCTGATGCAGACGCCCGCCTATCCGCGTCCTTTCATCATCACCGATGCGGCGATCAACATCGCGCCGCGGCTCGAGGACAAGGCCGACATCGTGCGCAACGCGATCGATCTCGCGCACGTGATCGGCGTCGAGACCCCGCGCGTGGCGATCCTTGCAGCAGTCGAGACCGTGAGCCCGACGATGCCGGCAACGCTCGATGCGGCGGCGCTGTGCAAGATGGCCGACCGCGGACAGATCGCCGGCGGCGTGCTCGATGGTCCGCTCGCTTTCGACAACGCCGTCTCGCCGTCCGCCGCACGGATCAAGGGCATCGTTTCCCCGGTGGCGGGACAGGCCGACGTGCTCGTCGTGCCCGACCTCGAGAGCGGCAACATGCTGGCCAAGCAACTCGAACACATGGGCGATGCGTCCAGCGCCGGTATCGTACTGGGTGCCAGGGTTCCGATCGTGCTCACGAGCCGCGCCGATTCGCGCGAGTCGCGCATCGCGTCGTGCGCGATCGCGCTGATGCTCGCGCGGCATTATCGGCAAAGCCCGCCCTGAAACGGAGATCCAGATGGACGAAGAAGCATTCCAGCAGAGCATCCGCAAGTTCCTGCGCACGGTGGGCGTGCGCTCGCAGCAGGAGATCGAGAAGGCGGTTGCGCAGGCGCGCGCCGACGGGCGCATCGGCGATCACGACTCCTTTCCCGCGACGATGACGCTCGACGTCGCCGGGCTGAAGCTGAACGTCACTTTCGACGGCGAGATCCGGCTGTCGTGATCGCCTTCTCGCTGCCGCGCGCGCGTTGAGCGGCTCTCGCGACTCGCACGACGCCGCACACGCGTTGCGCGTGGCCTTCGCGCTCGCGCTCGGTTCGGCGATCGCACTCGGCCTCGGGCGTTTCTCGTACGCGCTGCTGCTGCAGCCGATGCGCGACGACCTCGGCTGGAGCTATCTCACTGCCGGCGCGATGAACACGGTGAACGCCGCCGGCTACCTGGTCGGCGCGCTGCTCGCGCCGCGCTGGCTCGCCCGATACGACGCGCGCTCGATCCTGCTCGCCGGCGGCGTCGCCGCGTCGCTGCTGCTGGTCGCGCACGGCGTCGTGCTCGCCGACGCGCCGCTCTACGCGTTGCGACTGCTTACCGGCGTGGCGAGTGCCGCGCTGTTCGTCTCGGGCGGCGTGCTCGCCGCGCGCCTGGGCGCAGCCCACGCGTCGCGCGCGGGGCTGTTGCTGGGCATCTTCTATGGCGGCACCGGCCTGGGGATCGTCGCTTCGGCGCTGCTCGTTCCGCCGCTGCTGGCGCTCGGCGTCGTGCACGCGTGGCAGTGGGCGTGGGTTGCGCTCGGCGTCGCCGCCGCGCTGTCCACGTTCGCGATGTCGGCGCCCACGCGCCCGCTCGCGGCGAAGCCGGTGCCGCGCGACCCGGCGCAGGGCGGCTTCGAATGGCGTCCGTTCTCGTTCGGCCTGGCCGGCTACTTCATGTTCGGTATCGGCTACATCGGCTACATGACCTTCGTCATCGCGCTGCTGCGCGAGCAGGGACTCGGCCACGGGCAGACGATCGCCTTCTTCGTGCTGCTCGGCGTCGGGGTCGTCGCGTCGTCGTGGCTGTGGGCGGGGCTGCTGCAGCGTGCGCGCGGCGGCGAGGCGCTGGGTCTTCTCAACGCGCTGCTCGCGGTCGCCACCGTGCTGCCGGTATTCAGCGCGCACCCGGTCGCCGTCTTCGCCTCGGGTGCGCTGTTCGGCAGTGTCTTCCTGTCGCTGGTGGCGTCGACCACCGCGCTCGTGCGCCACAATCTTCCGGCCTCGCTGTGGGCGGGCGGCATCGCTGCGTTCACCATCGTCTTCGCGTTCGGACAGATCGTCGGCCCGAGCGTCGTCGGCTGGATCGCCGACGCGGCGGGCGGCCTGCAGCGCGGCCTCGGCTTTTCGGCGCTGGCGCTTGCGCTGGGCGCGGTGCTCGCGTTTCGTCAGCGTCCGTTGCAGCGCGCCGGCGAAGGAACGCTCTCGTCGCGAAGCCCCTAGCGGCGTGCGCGATTGGCGTCGCAGCGAAGCCTGGAAGATGATGGAAGCGAAACAGCAAGGAGAAACGAAGGTGAACGAAGCCGTCTCGCTGCCGGCGATCCTCGGCCGCTCGCGCAGCGCGCTCGCGCGCGCGGTGACGATGTTCGAGAACGAGCGGCCCGGCGCCGACGAACTGCACGCCGGTCTCGCGTCGCACCTGGGGCGCGCGCACGTCGTCGGCATCACCGGCGCGCCGGGCGCCGGGAAATCCACGCTGATCGATGCGCTGCTCGGCGCGCTGGTGGCGCGCGGCCGTTCGGTCGCGGTCGTCGCGGTCGATCCGTCCAGTCCGGTGAGCGGCGGCGCGATCCTCGGCGACCGCGTGCGCATGGGCGAGGCGGCGTCGCACGAAGACGTCTTCGTGCGCTCGCTGTCGTCGCGCGGGCACCTGGGTGGGTTGTCGCGCGCGGCCGGACGCGTCATCGATCTCTTCGATGCAGCAGGCTTCGACGTCGTGCTCGTCGAGACGGTCGGCACCGGACAGTCGGAGGTGGAGATCCGCGACTTTGCCGACACGAAGATCGTCGTCTGTCCGCCGGGGCTCGGCGACGAGGTGCAGTCGATCAAGGCGGGCATCCTCGAGATAGCCGACATCCTCGTGGTGAACAAGGCCGATTCGCCGATCGCCAGGCGAACCTACGACGACATGCGCGCGCTGTCGCGACTGCGGCGCCGGCCCGAGTGGTCGGTGCCGGTGCTGCGCACGGTCGCGACTACCGGCGAGGGGATCGACGACCTGGTTGCGGCGCTGGGCGAGCATGCGAAGGCGATGGGCAAGGGCACGCGAGTCGCGCGGCGCGCCGCGACGCCGCAAGCGAGTACGTCGACATCGAACGGCGCTTCGTCGGCTGCGTCGCCGTCCGACGATTCGTCGACCGGGCCCAGGCGCGCACCCGCGCCGCACGCTAGCGACGACGAACTGTTCGAGGCGATGCGCGCGTGGCGTGCGATGGGCAAGGGCGTCGCGTTGGCCACCGTCGTTCGCACCTGGGGATCGTCGCCGCGCGCCGAGGGCAGCCTGCTCGCCGTCGAGCAGGGCGGAAGCTTTCTCGGCTCGGTGTCCGGCGGCTGCGTCGAAGGCGCCGTCATTTCCGAGGCGATCGAGGTGATCGCCGACGGCAAGCCGCGCATGCTCGAGTTCGGCGTCAGCGACGAGCAGGCGTGGGAGGTGGGGCTCGCCTGCGGGGGGAAGGTGCAGGTGTACGTCGAGCGCGTGGGCTGAAGCAGCCGCGCCGACCGTCGGGATCGAACGCGTCGAAACTCGATCAGCGCTGCGCGCGCGCCTGCTCGCGCAGGCGCAGCTTGTCGATCTTGCCGACCACGGTCTTCGGCAATGCGTCGACGAGCACGACGCGCGCCGGAACCTTGTACGGCGCGAGTTGCTCGCGGCAATGCTCGACGAGCGCTTCGGGTGTCGCGCTTGCGCCGGGGGCGAGCGCGACGTACGCGCGAATCGCCTCGCCGCGGTAGTCGTCCGGCACCGCCACGACCGCGGCCTCGGCGACCGCCGGGTGTCGGTAGAGGCTTTCCTCGACTTCGCGCGGAAACACGTTGTAGCCCGAGACCTTCGCCATCTCCTTCTTGCGGTCGCGCACGTACAGGTAGCCGTCGGCGTCGAGCTCGCCGATGTCGCCGGTGTGCAGCCAGCCGTCGCGCAGCGCTTCGGCCGTCGCTGCGGGAAGATTGCGATAGTCGCGCATGAGCTGCGGCCCGCGCACGACGATCTCTCCCTTTTCGCCGATGCCGAGCATGCGCGAGCCGGTGTCGGCGTCGACGATCTGCACCTCGGTGAGCGGCAGGGCCACGCCGACCGATCCCGGCTTGCGTACGCCGTGCACCGGGTTGAAGCTGACGACCGGCCCTGCCTCCGACTGGCCGTAGCCTTCGAGCACCGGCGCGCCGGTGGCCTTCTCCCAGCGACGCAGCAGTTCCTCGGGCAGCGCGGCCGATCCCGAGTACGACACGCGCAAGGTGGCGAAGGCTTCGCGCGAGAAGGCCGGGTGGTTCAGCAGCCCGGTGAACAGCGTCGGGCTGCCGGCGAAGATCGTGATCCGCTCGCGCGAGAGCGCTTCGAACACCGCTTCCGGCGTGTAGCGCGGCAGGATCACCAGCGTTGCGCGCGCGTGCGCCATGTTGTGCAGGCACATCGACGCCGCATAGACATGAAAGAGCGGCATGACGCACAGCAGTCGCTCGTCGCCGCGTTGCGTGGGCAGCAGCGCCTCGCGCTGCAGTACGTTGGTCGCGACGGCGCCGTGCAGCAGGTTCACTCCTTTGGAGCGGCCGGTCGTTCCGCCGGTGTATTGCAGCGTGGCGAGCCGGTCGGCGCGAGGAAGCGGCGCCGGTAGCGCGGCGGCCGCGTCGTCGCGCCACGCGGTGAGCCGCCGATGCGCGTCGCCGATACGGAAGCGATGCGCGATGCCGAACTCGTCGGCGAGCGCCTCGACGCGCTGCGCGTGTTCGTTCGCGTAGACGACGGCATGCAGTTGCGCGTCGGCGAACAGAGGACGCAGCTCGTGCTCCGTGTAGAGCGGATTCAGCGGCACCGCCTGCGCGTGCGCCGCGTGCGCGCCGAACAACGCGATGCAGGTGTCGATCGAATTGCCGAGCACGACCGCCACCCGCTCGCCGGCTGCGCCGAGCGCGGTCAGTTCGCGGGCGAAGCCTGCCACGCAGCGCCGATATTCTTCGTAGTCCAGGCGCTCTTCGCCGCAGGCGAGTGCCTCGGTGCGCGGTGTGAGGCGCGCGGCCTCGTCGAGCATGTGCACGACGCTGGGGTAGCGCGTGTAGTCGTTCGTCTCGCTCATCGTCGCAGGGAGGTGTGGTGCGAGCTACGCGTGCCCTCGTGGCAGGATCGCGACGCCCGCGCGGTATCGGCGATGATGCTGCATCGATCGGTTTCGGGAAAGCGGTGGCGAAGATGAACGGATTTCGGAAAGACGCGACAGCGCCGGCGATCGAACGCCGCTTCGTCGACGTGCCCGCCGGAACGATCCACTGCGCGAGTTGCGGCGAAGGGCGCGCCGTGCTGCTGCTGCACCAGACGCCGCGTTCGTGGGACGAGTTCCGCGACGTGCTGCCGCGTCTCGGGCGGCGGTTCCGCGCGATCGCGATGGACACGATCGGCTACGGCGACTCGTCGCGTCCGCCGCTCGGTGAAGACTCGATCGAGCGCTGGGCCGAGGTTGCGGTACAGCTGCTCGATGCGCTGGGCGTCGAGCGCGCAGTGGTCGTCGGGCATCACACCGGTGCTGCGGTTGCGATCGAGCTGGCGGCGATGCATGCGGCGCGCGTCGCAGGCGTCGTCCTGTCGGCGCCGCCCTTCGTGGACGCTGCCTGGCGTGCTTCTCACGCGGAGGCGCCGGCGGTCGATCGGGTCGAGCGACGCGCCGACGGCGCGCATCTCGCGCAGCTGTGGCGGATTCGCCAGCCGTGGTATCCGGAAGGCGACGTCGACCTGCTCGAGCGCTTCGTCGTCGATGCGATCAAGGCGGGGCCGCGCGCATCGCACGGGCACCTGGTGGTGGCGCGCTATCGGATGGAGGAGCGGCTGCCGCAGGTGGGTTGTCCGGCGCTGATCGTCGCGCCCACCGACGATCCGCACGCCTGGCCGCGCGCGCCGCGGGTGGCGAACGCGATACCGTGCAGCCGCCTCGTCGAGGTGCCGGGCGGGATGGTGCCGCTACCGGACCAGATGCCGGAGACCTTTGCGCGCATCGTCGAGGAGTTCGTCGATTCGTTGCGCGCCTAGCGGCGGAGCGGCGTACCCCCTTCAGATGAGCGAGCCGCGGTTCGCCATCCCGCCGTCGATCGTCACGATCGTTCCCGTCGTGTACGACGAACGATCCGACGCCAGCAGCACCACAGTCGATGCGATCTCCTCGACGGTCGCCGCGCGTCCGAACGGGAAGCCCTGGCCCAGTTCCGCCCAGCGCTCCGCGTCGCCCAGCTTCGTCGTCGCTTCCTTGCGCATCAGCCCGACGAGACGCTCGGTGGCGACCGGGCCCGGATTCACGCCGACGACGCGCACGCCGAAGTCGGCGCTCGTTCCGCCGAGTGCGCGCGTGAACGCCATCAGCGACGCATTGCAGGCGGCGCCGGCGATGTAGCCGGCATCGACGCGCTCGCCGCCGTTGCCCAGGATGTTGACGATGACGCCGCTGCCGCGTGCCTTCATGCGCGGGAAGAAGTGGCGACACATGTCGATGTAGCCGAACACCTTCAGGTCGAAGGCGGCACGCCAGCGCTCGTCGTCGATCTCCTCGATCGTGCCGCGCGGGGTCGATCCGGCGTTGTTGACCAGGATATCGACGTCGCCGCAGCGCTTCGCGAGTTCCGCTGCGCAGCCGCGCCGGGACAGGTCCATCGGATGCACCTGCACGCGAACCTCGCTGCGCTCGCCGAGTTGCGCGGCCGCCTGCGCCAGCTCGGCCTCCGATCGAGCGACCAGATGCAGGTGGCAGCCTTCGTCGGCGAGCATGCCGGCGATGCAGAAACCGATTCCCTTCGACCCGCCGGTGATCAGGGCGCTACGGCCGTGCAGTCGCATGTCCATCGTCGTCTCCTTGCCGTTGTCCGATTTCGATGTGCCTCGTCTTGCCGGACTCGCGCGGCAGCGTTGCGGGCGCGAGCCATTCGAAGGCGGGACGGATCCGCAGCCGTTCGCGGAACTGCGCGAGCATCTCGCTTTCGAGGGCGGCCAGCGCTGCATCGCCCAGCCCCGCGTGCTCGAGCCGGATTCGCAGCGGCGGCGTCACCCGCGGGCCGGGCGCGCCGAGCACGATGCGGAAGGCGCCCGTCACGCGAGGGAAGAAGCGGAAGATCTCGTTGGCGATTGCCTGCGGGTAGACGTTGACGCCCTTGACGGTGAGCATGTCGTCGGTGCGCCCGAGGATCGCGAAGCGGATGCCCGGAAGCCCGCAGCGGCACGGATCGGTGTAGACCTGCAACAGGTCGCCGAGCGCGTAGCGCAGAAAAGGGCCGCCGCGCCAGTCGAGGAAGGTGAACACCATCTCGCCGATCGCACGGTGTGCCAACTCGATGGGAGCCTTCGTCTGCGGATCGACCAGTTCCAGCAGGCAGTGATCCTCCGAGACGAAGTGCATGCCTTCGCAGCCTTCGTCGACGCCTTCGCACGAGATGCCGTGGAAGGCGTGCCCACCGCCGGTATGGTCGAAGACCTTCGCGCCGAAACCTTCGGCGAGCGCGCTGCGGATGGCCGGGTCGCCGCCGCCGCCTTCGCCCGCGCAGAAGAACCAGCGCAGCCCCAGGTCGCGTGCCGGCCGGCCGGTGAGTCGCGGCGCTTCCTCGATCAGGTAGCGGCCGAACGAAGGTGTCGCGACGATCGCGTGCGGCCGCGTGATGCGCGCGATGTCGACGACGCGCTGCGTGCCGCCCTCGATGCCCACCGGAACGACGCAGGCGCCCAGGTGCATGATCCCCTGCGACAGCGGCAGGCCGCCGGTGAACATGCTCAGCGACAGCGCCTGCAGCATCACGTGGCCCGGACGGATGCCGGCGCGCCAGTACTTGCGCGCATGCATCTCGTTGACGACGCCGATGTCGTGCGCGGTAAGCGTGTACAGCGTCGGCGTTCCGGTCGTGCCGGAAGTGGCGTTGATGCGCACGATCTCGTCGCGCGGCGCGCAGGCGAGCAGCGCGAACGGGTCGCCGTGGCGGTCGAGCGACTCCTGCTGCGCGCGTCGGTGCTCGTCCTTGGTGGTCAGCGGGATCCGCGCGAAATCGTCGAAGCTGCGCACGTCGTCGGGCTTCGCACCTGCCGCTTCGAACTTGGCGCGCAGGAACGGCGAGCGATCGAAGTCGTAGCGCATCTGGCGCTGCAGGCGCTCCCATTGCAGCGCACGCAACGCATCGCGCGGCATCGACTCGATGCGCTCGTTCCACAGCCGGCGCTCGCTCATCGGGGCTTGTCCGCGGCGTCGGGCTGGCACAACTCGAACAGCAGGCCGGTGTCCGCGTCGCGCGGCAGGAACGCGACGCGTCCGTGCGCGCCGCGACGCGGAAAGCCGTCGGCCGGCTCGACGCCCTGCGCTCGCAACCCGGCGAGCGCGGCGTCGAGATCGTCGACGGCGAGCGACAGGTGGTTCACCCCGCGGTCCGACCCCATCACCGCACGTCCGAAGCCGTCGCCGTCGTCGGTGTACTTCAGCAGTTCGACGACGAGGTTCGCAGTGGTGAACTCGGCGACCTCGAGGCCGGCATCGGGAATCGAACGCCGTACGAGCGGCGCGCCGCGCAGCATCCGCTGCATCGATGCGATCGACGCTTCGAGGTCGTCGACGACGATGCCGATGTGATCGATGCGGGGAAGCGTCATCGGGCGTTGCGCAACCGGGCGGTCGCCGCTTCGTCGAGCGCGCCGTTCACCGGATCGACGGCGACGCCGTAGTCGGCATACGCGGCCTCGGCGCTGATCAAGCCGTCGAGCACGTCGTCTACCACCTTTTGCGCCGGACGCTCGCGCGGATCTCCGTATCCGCCGCCGCCTCCGGCGTGCTGGCGGTACACCGATCCGCGCGCAATGTCGCGCAGGATCTCCTTGGACTTCGGGCGCCGGAGCGTGCCGTCGGGCTGCACGATCTCCAGCGTGTTCACGCTGCCGGGGCGTCCGCCGAACAGACCGAAGGCGCGCGCCCGCTCGTCGATGCCGTCGCCGAACGCGATGCCGGTGACGTCTTCGCCTTCGATGACGAACTCGGTTTCGACGCCGAGCCCGCCGCGCCAGCAGCCGGCGCCCGCCGAGTCGGTGGCGTACTCGTGGCGCAGCAATCGGTGCGGATCGTGTACCTCGAACATCTCGTAGTCCTGCGCGAGGATGCCGCCGGCGCAGTTGATGAGTCCGATGTGATCGTAGCCGTCGGCGCCGAAGGTCGCGCCCGAGCCGCCCTTCAATGCGAGGAACAGGATGTCCACGTAGGGGCGGTCGCGACGCGGATCGCGACCGGTGATCGTGAAGCCCATCATCCGGTTCCAGCCTGCCGTCACCATCTTCGGCAGCGCCTGCGCGAATGCGCGGAAGATCGCATCGGAAGTCGGGCCGGTGATCGAGTTGCCGAAGGTCGTCGCGGCCGGGAAGCGGGCGTTGAGGAACGAGCCTTCCGGGTTCACGATGCGGATCGGCCGCAGGATGCCGGCGTTGTGCGGCACCTGCGGGTCGATCAGCATCAGGAAGGTGAGCAGCAGCGCCGAGGCTGTTGCCGAGTACGGGGCGTTGACGAAACCGGGCGTCTGCGGCGACGAACCGCTGAAGTCGAACACGATCTCGTCGCCGGCCACGCGCACCGTGAGCGCGATGCGCATCTTCGAGCCGTCGCGCACGCCGTCGTAGAACGCCCAGCTTTCGCCCGTGTATTCGCCGTCGGGAATCGCGGCGATCTCATGGCGCACCATCCGTTCGGAAGCGGCGAACAGGTAGTCGATGCACGCATCGAAGCCTGCTTCATCGAAGCGCTCGCACAACTCGTGCATCGCACGCTCGCCGATGCGGGTGGCGCCGATCTGCGCCTTGATGTCCTCCTCGACGATCGGATAGCGAATGTTCGCGAAGACCATCCGCCAGACGTCGCGACGCAGCTTTCCGCGCTCGATCACCTTCAGCGGCGGGATGCGGAATGCCTCCTGCCAGACCTCGCGCGCCTCGGGGTTGTAGCCGCCCGCCTGCGCGCCGCCGATGTCGGCCTGGTGCCCCTTGCACGCGGCCCATGCGTAGAGCCTGCCGTTGCGGAAGATCGGCCGGAATACCGCCACGTCGTTGTTCTGGTTGCCGCCGGAGAAGACGTCGTTGTGCAGGATCACGTCGCCTTCGTGGATGTCGTCGCCGAAATGCGCGATGACCTGCTCGCACGCGGGCTGCAGCGCGAAGGCGAGCACCGGGATGTATTCGGTCTGCTCGAGCATGCGTCCCTGGGCGTCGTACAGTCCGGTGACGAAGTCGCGCGCCTCGTTGAGGATCGGCGAACGCGTCGTGCGCAGCAGCGTCAGTCCCATTTCCTCGGTGATCGACTTCAGCCGGCGGTGCAGCACCGATGCCTGGATCGAGTCGACGTTTCCGACGTTGCCGTTCATCGCTGCGTTTCTGTCCATAGTCCGACAGCCTCCTGGAGGTCTTCGAGGAGGAATCCGCCGAGAGGGTCGACTTCGAGCTGGAAGCCGCGGGGCACGAAGAGCGTCGTCGTGCGCTTCTCGACGATCGCCGGGCCGTCGATGCGGTTGCCGCAGCGAAGATGCTCGCCGTCGTATACGGGCGTGTCGGCGAAAGCATCCGCTTCGGGCTGCCAGACCGTGCGCCTTCCCTTCAGCGCGTGCTCCGCGTTCGGGTCGCTGCGTGCCTCGCGCTGCTGCGGCGGCTTGTCGGTCTCGCCGATCGCCGCCACGCGCAGGCTGATCAGTTCGACCGGGGTGGCTTCCTCGCGCAGCGCGTAGCCATAGAGCCGGTCGTGGCGATCGTGGAAGGCTTCGCGCACCGCTGCCCAGTGGCCCCCGCGGACCGTGTCGAGCCCGGTCTCGACCGAAACCTCGTGGTACTGGCCCAGGTAGCGCAGGTCCAGCGAGAGCACGAAGCGGCGACGTTCCGCGGCGACGCCTTCGGCGGCGAGCGCCGACGATGCCTCGTCGAGCATCGCGTCGACGAGCGCGACGAGCGGCGCCGGATCGGTGCCGTCGGCGAGCGTCAGCGCGAGGCTGCGCACGAAGTCGTGCTTCAGGTCGCTGCGCAGCATTCCCGAGGCGCAGAAGATCGATGCCTCGCGCGGCACCAGCACGCGTGCGATGCCCAGTTCGCGCGCGATCATCGCGGCGTGGATCGCCCCGGCACCCCCTGCGCAGACGAGCGGAAACTCGCGCGGATCTACGCCCTTCTGCACGGAGATCTCGCGGATCGCCGATGCCATGTTCACGTTCATCACGTGGTACATGCCCGCTGCGGCGCGTGTCGCATCCATCGCGAGCGGTTGCGCGATCTCGCGTTCGATCGCTTCGCGCGCTGCGCCGGCGTCGAGTCGAAGGCGGCCGCCGGCGAAGAAGTCCGCGGACAGGTAGCCGAGCAGCAGGTTCGCGTCGCTGCACGTGGCTTGCGTGCCTCCACGCCCGTAGCAAGCCGGCCCGGGATCGGCTCCGGCGCTCGCCGGACCCATGCGCAGCAGGCCGTGGTCGATCCACCCGATCGAGCCGCCGCCCGCGCCGATCGTCGCGATGTCCATCGACGGCAGCGCGAGCGCGAAGCGGTTCACCGTCGCGGAGTTGGTGATCGAAGGTGCGCCTTCGATCACCAGCGCGGCATCGAAACTCGTGCCGCCCATGTCGACCGTGATGAATCGGTCGCTGCGGTGCGGCTCGATCGCGGCAAGCCCGGCAGTGGGGGCGGCGGCCGGACCCGACAGCAGGGTCGAGGCGGCCAGTTCGGCGACGGCCTGCGCCGAAGTCACGCCTCCGTTGGACTGCATCACGCGAAGCACGCCGGCAAATCCCGCGTCGGCGAGCCGGCGCCGGAGGTTGTCCAGGTAGCGGCGCAGGATCGGCCCGACCGCCGCATTGAGCACCGTCGTGCTCGTGCGCTCGTAATAGCGCAGCTGCGGAAGCACGCGGGCGGAAACCGACAGGTAGGCCGAGGGCAGGCGCTGCGCGACGAGGCGGGCGGCGGCCTCTTCGTGTTCCTGGTTCGCGTAGGCGTGCAGGAAGCAGATCGCCACCGCTTCGACCCGCTGTGCGGCGAAGTGTTCGATGGCGCGCTCCACGTCGTCGAGCGACAGCGGTTCGATCTCGCTGCCGTCTACGGCGATCCGCCCGCGCACGGGCAGGCGCAGGCGGCGCGGCACGAGCGGCGCCGGCGCGGCGAACTTGTTGTCGTAGAACGCTTCGCGCACGCCGCGCCGCATCTGCAGCGCATCGCGGAACCCCCAGGTGGTCAACAGGCCCGTCTTCGCGGTGCGCCCGGTAAGCACGGCGTTCGTCGTCACCGTCGTTCCGTGCACGACGAGGTCGACCTGGCCGAGGAAGCCGTCGAGCCGTTGTTCCTCGGCTTCGGCGAGCTCCGCGAGTCCCTGCACCACTGCACGCGACGGGTCGTCCGGAGTGGACAGGACCTTGTGTGCGCGTGTCTTGCCGTTCGCGTCGAGGAACAGGTAATCGGTGAAGGTGCCGCCGACGTCGATGCCGATCCGATAGCCCATGCGAGTCCCGTCGATGCGCTTTCCGACGATGGTACTGAAACTGACGATTTGGTACCAGTCCTTCTTTTTGCGATGCCTCGCCGCTATCCTGCGTGCCGTGCCCGATTCGCGCCGCGCTCGCCCGACCACGCCGAGGCAGGAGCTATTGCTCGATGCCCTCGAGAACCTGTTCCTCGACGAGGGATTCCGCGAGGTCACGGTCGCCGCGCTCGCGAAACGCCTGCGCTGCTCGCGTCGAAGCTTCTACGAACTGGCTCCGAGCAAGGAAGCATTGTTCCTGCGCGTGTTCGATCGCTACCTGAAGCGCTTGCGCGAGGCGGGACGACATGGCGCGCACGGCCTGCCGGCGCAGGAGGCGATCGTCGCCTACCTCGCTCCCGCGCTCGACGCAGCGCGCAAGCTTTCGACGCGCCTGATGGGCGATGTGCAGTCGTACCCGCCGGCGCGCGCGCTGTGGGAACGGCATACACGCGAGCGGATGACCGGACTGCAGGTGCTCATCGACGACTGCGTGCGGACCAACGTGTTTCGCGGCGTCGATCCGTACCTCGTGGCCGAGGTGATGAGCGCGTCGCTGCGCCGCATCGGCGAGCCGGATTTCCTGACGAAGGCGGGACTCAGCTATCGCGACGCCGTGCAGGAGTTGTACGGCCTGCTGCTGCGTGGACTGCAGGCGCGCTGAGTCGCGGTTCGTGCAATCATCGACCACTGCAACGGGAACGAGGAAAGGGAAGGCTGCGATGGACGCGGGACTCTTCGATTCGATGCTGGCCGAACGCGCTGCAGGGCGGCCTTTCGCCGTCGTCACCTGCCTGCGCGACGGCGCCCAGGCGCTCGTCTGCGAAGACGCCGTGCGCGGCAACCTCGTCCTCGACGCTGCGCAACTCGACGAGACGCGCCGGCGCACGCTCGCCGACCGCAGCGGCGCACTCGATGCCGCCGACGAGCCGATGTTCGTGCGCTGCCACGCCCGCCCGCCGCGGCTCGTCGTCGTCGGCGCGGTGCACATCACGCAGGCGCTCGCGCCGATGGCGGCGATGGCCGGTTTCGAGGTTCACGTGATCGACCCGCGTCGCGCCTTCGCCGCTGCCGAGCGGCTGCCCGGCGTCAGTGTCAGCACCGAGTGGCCGGCCGAGGGGATCGAGCGCATCGGCATCGATGCGCGTACCGCGGTCGTCACGCTGTCGCACGACCCGAAGCTCGATGACCCCGCGCTGATCGCTGCGCTGCGCAGCCGCGCGTTCTACATCGGTGCGCTGGGCAGCACGCGCACGCACGCCAAACGCGTGGCGCGCCTGACCGAGGCGGGACTGGGCGATGCGATCGCACGCATCCACGCGCCGGTCGGCCTGGACCTCGGCGGCCGTGCACCGGTGGAGATCGCGGTGGCGATCGTCGCGCAGCTCATCCGCGCGCGCTACGCGACGCCGGCCGGCGAGCCGGCGCAGGACCAGGCCTGCGCGGCAGGCTCGGTGCGAGCAGCATAGGTCCGCAGCAGGCCAGCCAGGCCGCGAAGGCGAGCGCCCACAGCAACGCGGACAGCGCCACCGGCGCATTGCCCAGCGCGTGCACGCTCGCCGCCAGCCGCAGCAGCGCTGCAGCGAACATCGTCGCGCCGGCGACGGCGATCAGCGGTGACGCGCCGAGCGGTCGGCCGGTATGCCGCAGCACGACGCGCGTCATCAGGCCGAGCATCATCATGCCGAGCGCGCCCACGGTGAACGCGTGCACCCAGGCATCGGCCGGAACGAGACCGCCGAGCGCAGCGGCGGCGCGCAGCGCGAACGCCGCGACGAGCCACGCGAAGCCCAGGTTCATCGCAAGCACGATCCGGTCTTCGCTGGCGCGCCAGCCGCGCCAGCGCACTACGCGCCAGCCGTGCACGAGCGTGCAGGCGAGGGCGGCGGCTCCGACCCAGGCGTCGGGCGCACCGGACAGGTCGAGTGCAGCGAGCGCGACGACGAGCGCGACGGCCACGGCTTCGAGTGCGGGCACGAACGGAGCCTGGTCTCCCCGGCCGTGTTCGCGCAGGACGTTCCCGGTGAACACCGGCGTGAACAGGCCGCCGACGAGCACGTAGAGCACGACGATCGCGTAGACCGCCGCCTGCGCTGTCGCCCGCGTGGCGCCGGTGCCGGAAGCATCGACCAAGCCGTGCGCCGCGAACTGCGCGGCGAACAGCGCGGCCAGCACGGGCAGCAGCAGAAGGTAGCGCCGGTTCGTCACCCGCAGCAGGCGCGGCGCCACGACGGCCAGGAGTGCGGGAACGAACAGCAACTCGACGAGCGCGATCGACGCGATGCCGCAGGCCGACGCGAGCCAGACGCCGGCGCGCCCGGCGATCCACAGCGCGGAGAGCAGCGCGAGCGGCAAGCCGTGTACTTCGTCGATGCCCGCCCAACTCGGCAGGGCGGTGAGAACGACGCCGGCGACGATCGCGGTCGCGAAGCCGAAGAGCATTTCGCGGGCATGCCACGATCGCGCGGCGAACGCGGGCCAGGGCACTGCATCGGGCGCCGCGAGCGCAAACGCCCACGCGAGCATCAGCGCCGCCCCGTAGCCGACGCCGAGCAGGAAGAAGGGGCGAAAGCCGCTCGCCCAGAGCGGCGTCGCGAAGCGCATCTACAACGCGGCAACGCGCGGGCGATCGCGACGGCGCGCAGCGCGTCGCCGACGATGCCCGGCGAGCCGGATCAATCCTTCACCAGCGAGAACTTGCCGTTCTTGACGGTGAGCAGCACGCGTCCACGCTTGTCGTAGCCGGAGTGATCCTGCGCCGACATGTTGACGACGCCCTGCGCGGTGACGAGGTCGTGCGTGTTCTCGAGCGCATCGCGCAGTGCCGCGCGGAACTCGGGCGTGCCCGGCTTCGCCTTCTTCGCGGCTTCGGGAATCGCGTGCTGCAGCAGCATGCCCGCGTCGTGCACGCCGGCGCCGAAGATCGGCGGACGCTGGCCGAACTGCTTCTCGTATTGCGTCACGTACTCGAGCGCGACCTTTTTGGTCGGCACGCTGTCGGGGATTTCGTCCAGCACGAGCAGCAGCGGACCGACGATCAGCGCGCCCTCGACCTTCTTGCCGCCGATCTGGATGAATGCGCCCGATGCCGAGCCGTGCGTGTGGAAGATCGGTCCCTTGTAGCCGGAATCGACGAGCTGCATGTGCGGCAACGCCGCGCCTGCGGCGACGCCGGCCACCATCACCGCGTCGGGCTTCGCCGCGATCAGCTTGAGCACCTGGCCGGTCACGCTGGTGTCCTGGCGCGAGTAGCTCTCGTTGGCGACGATCTTCAGCCCGGCTTTCTCGGCCATCGGCGCGAAGACCTTGTACCAGTTCTCGCCGTACGGGTCGTTGTAGCCGATGAAGCCCACCGTCTTGATGCCGCGCGCCTTCATCGCCTCGACCAGCCCGTCGGCGATCACGTCGTCGTTGGGGTGCGTCTTGTAGGCCCAGCGCTTGTTGTCGTCCATCGGCAGCACGACCGCGCTCGTGCCCACCGGCGCGAGCATCGGCGTCTTCGCCTCGGCGACGAACTGCAGCACGGCCATCGCGTTGGGCGAACCCGACGGGCCGATGATCGCGTCCACCTTGTCCTCGGCGAGCAGCTTCTTCGTGAGCTGGACGGTCTGCGTCGAATCGCTCGCGTCGTCGTACGATACGTATTCGACGCCCACGTCGCCGACCTTGCGCGGCAGCAGCGCCACCGAGTTCTTCTGCGGGATGCCGACGAACGCGGTCGGTCCGGTTCCCGACGTGATCACGCCGATCTTCACCTGTGCCTGCACCGGCACGGACGCTGCCAGCAGCGCGCCCGCCAGTGCCCATCCGAGACTGCGAAACTTCATCGTTGCCTCCTTCCCCTCGGTCGAACTTCGATTCGAACACCGTGCGGCGATTGCCGCACCCAACTCGGGGCCTGCATCACAGGCCCTCGAAACCGTTTCAATCGATCCCGCCCAGATACGCCTCGAGTACCGCCGGGTCGTTCTGCACCTGCTCGGGCAAGCCCTCGGCGATCTTCTCGCCGAACTCCATTACCACAACGCGATCGGCCAGGCCCATGACGAACTCCATGTCGTGCTCGACGAGCAGCACGCCCATCCCGTCGGTACGCAGCCGTGCGAGCAGTTCGGCCAGTGCCTGTTTCTCACGATAGCGCAGGCCGGCAGCGGGTTCGTCGAGCAGCAGCAGGCACGGATCGGCGGCGAGCGCGCGTGCGATCTCGACCAGGCGCTGCTGCCCCAGTGCGAGGCTGCCTGCGGCTTCGAACATGCGCTCGCCCAGTCCGACGCGCTCGATCTGGCGCGCGGCCTCGGCGAGCAGGCGCCTTTCCTCGTCGCGCTCGGCATGCAGCGACGCGGCGACGACGCCGCGCGTGCCACGCAGGTGCGCACCGATCGCGACGTTCTCGAGCACGCTCATCGCCGGCAGCAGGCGCACGTGCTGGAACGTGCGGCTCATGCCCAGCCGCGCGATGCGGCGCGCGCGCATCGCGTCGATGCGCCGGCCCAGGAAGCGCACCTCGCCGTCGGTCGGAGGGATCACTCCCGACAGGCAATCGAACAGTGTCGACTTGCCGGCGCCGTTCGGTCCGATCAGCGCGAGCACCTCGCCGGCGCGCACGTCGAGCGAGATGCGATGGTTCGCGACGAGTCCGCCGTAGCGCTTGCTCAGGTCGCGCACTTCGAGCAGCGTCGTTTCGTGCGCCGGCAGCGCGCGTTGTTGCAGCGGCGCACCCTGCGGAACCTCGCGTGCAGCGGCGCGCGTTCGCGGCGCGAACAGGCGCGCCAGGATCGGCCACAGTCCGTCGGGCGCACGATGCAGCACCAGCACCATCAGCACGCCGAACACGATCACCTCGAAATTGCCGGTCTGCCCCAGCAGTGCCGGCAGCAGGTCCTGCAGCCACTGCTTCAGGATCGTGATGAGACCGGCGCCGATGACCGCGCCCCATACGTGCGAGGCGCCGCCGATCACCGCCATGAACAGGTATTCGATGCCGAAGCCCAGGCTGAACGGCGTGGGGTTCACGAAGCGCTGCATGTGCGCGTACATCCAGCCCGACAGCGCCGCGAACAGCGCCGCGATCAGGAAGGCGACGATCTTCGCGCGCGCGGTGTCGATGCCCATCGATTCGGCCATCACCGCGCCGCCCTTGAGCGCGCGGATCGCACGGCCTTCGCGCGAATCGAGCAGGTTGCTGGTGATCCAGATCGCGGCGAGCACGAGCGCCCAGATCAGGTAGTAGAAGCCGCGCGCGTCGCGCAACTGCACGCCGAACACCTCGAGCGCCGGAATGCCGGTGATGCCGGTGTGCCCGCCGAGGAACTGCAGGTTGCCGAACAGGAAGTACAGGCTGATGCCCCAGGCGATCGTCCCCAGCGGCAGGTAGTGTCCGGACAGGCGCAGCGTGAGCGCGCCCAGCATCCAGGCGACGACGAGCGTGAGCGCCAGGCCGAGCGCCAGGCCCGCCCAGGGCGAACCGGCTGCCCACGCCAGCCACGCGGGCGGCGAGGGCGTCGTCGTCAGCCAGGCGCTGGCGTAGGCGCCGATGCCGACGAATGCGGCCTGCCCGAAGGAAGTGAGGCCGGCCACGCCGGTGAGCAGAACCAGGCCGAGCGCGACGAGCGCGTACAGACCGATGTAGTCGAGCAGCGTGACGTGGAAGTCGGCGAGCACGAGCGGCGCCAGCGCGAGCAGCGCGACGAAGCCGCCGATCGTCGCCGCGCGCAACGGCAGCGCGCGCGATCGCGCGGGCTGCGTTCCGATCGCCGGCGCGCTCACTCGTCCTCTCCGGTGGCGCGCGACGTGAGCGAGCGCCACAGCAGCACCGGGATGATGACCGTGAAGACGATCACCTCCTTGTAGGCGGACGCCCAGAACGACGAGAACGATTCGAGCAGCCCGACCAGCAGCGCTCCGGCGGCCGCCAGCGGATAGCTCGCCAGGCCTCCGACGATCGCCGCGACGAAGCCCTTCAGGCCGAACAGGAAGCCGGTGTCGTAGTAGATCGTCGTGATCGGTGCGACCAGCACCCCGGAGAGCGCGCCGATCAGCGCCGCGAGGGCGAACGAGAGCTTGCCGGCGAGTACGGTGGAGATGCCCATCAGCCGCGCTCCCGCGCGGTTGATCGCCGTGGCGCGCAGCGCCTTGCCATAGAGCGTGCGCTCGAAGAACAGATAGAGCACCGCGATCAGCGCCAGAGAGGCGCCGATCACCCACAACGTCTGCCCGTTCACGCCGATCGGACCGAGTTCGAAGCGTGCGTCCGAGAACGACGGCGTGCGCGTGCCCTCGGCGCCGAAGAAGAGCAGTCCGAGGCCGACCAGCGCGAGATGCACGGCGACAGCGACGATCAGCAACACGAGCACCGAAGCATGCGCGATCGGCTGGAACGCCAGCCGATAGATCATCGGACCGAGCGGGACGATCAGTGCGAGCGCGAGCGCCACCTGCAGCGGGAGCGCGAGCCGGGCGGGGTCGAAGGCGTAGAGCACGAGCGCCGCGAGTGCCGGATACGCGAGGTTCCAGCCGACGATCGACGCGATGCGCGCGTGCGCAGCGCCTTCGCGTGCACGCCGCCAGGCCATCACGCCGTCGACGATCGCCACCGCCACGCCGGCGCCGATCAGCAGCCATAGCGTGCCGGGCGTGCGGCCCGCCTGGAAGCTCGCCAGCGTGAGCGCGCCCATCGAGACGAACTCGCCCTGCGGAATGTAGATGACGCGCGTGACCGCGAACAGCAGGACGAGCGCGAGCGCGAGCAGCGCGTAGATCGCGCCGTTGGTGATACCGTCCTGCGACAGCAGCAGTGCGATCTGCAGGTTCATGCGGCGACGATCCAAAGGAGCATGCGATGAAGGCGGTGCGTGTTCACGCGTGGGGCGCAGCGCCGGTGGTGGAAACCGTGCCGGCGCCGATCGAGCGCGAAGGTCGCAGCATCGTGCGCATCGAGGCGGCAAGCGTCGGACACCTCGATCGCACGATCTGGCGCGGTGAGTTTCTTCGCCCGCCGATGCTGCCGTACGTGCCCGGCATCGAGGGCAGCGGCGTCGTCGAGCAGGGTGCAGCGCTCCCGGCCGGCACGCGCGTGTGGTTTCGCGGCGGCGGCCTCGGCACGCAGGAGGACGGCACCTGGCGGGAACGCTGCCCGGTGCCCGACACGATCCTCTCGCCGTTGCCCGACAGCGTGTCCTTCGATGCGGGCGCGAGCTTCTTCTCGCCGTGCACGTCGGCGTGGGTTGCGCTGCACGACGTGGGGGCGCTGCGCGCGGGCGATCGCGTGCTCGTCAGCGGCGCCAGCGGCGCCGTCGGCAGCGTCGCCTGCCAGCTCGCGCTGGGCGCCGGTGCGCGCGTCTTCGGCGCGGTGGGCAGCGCCGAGCGCATCGCGCAACTGGCGAAGGGCGTCGAACCGATCGTGGTCGAGCGGGTCGCGCCGCGCACGCCGAACGACGTGCAGGCCGATCTGCTGATCGACACGGTGGGCGGCCCGATGCTCGCCGCACTGCTGCCCGTTGTCGCGGCCGGCGGGCGCGCGGTGCTCGTCGGCTATCTCGGCGGTGCGCAACTCTCGCTCGATCTCACGCGGTTCATCCAGCGCGATGTGTCCTTGCTGCCGTTGAACATGCTGCGTCGCGAAGCGGCGGGGCGTGCCGCGGCACCCGGGTTGCTCGCTCGCATCGCGGAGGGGTCGTTGCGCGTCGAGCGCCGTTGCTTCGACTTCGCCGATGCGGCGAAGGCGCTCGAATGGCTCGAGCGTCCCGATCACCGCGGACGCGCCGTGCTGCAATGGCACCGTTGATCGTGCGGAAGTCGGAGACACCAGGTTCCCTGCTCAGCGCGCACCGGCCGGTGGCGAGGCGATCGTTGCGATGATCCGCCCGTACTTCTCGATGTCGCGCCGCACCAGCGCTTCGAGTTCGGCCGGCGTGCCGCTCGTCGGTTCGAGCCCGGCGGCTTCGAGTCGCTCGATGACCTGCGGCTCCTTCAGCGCGATGCCGATCTCCCGGTTCAGCCGCTCGACGACTGCCGGCGGTGTCCCGGCCGGTGCGAGGATCGCGTACCAGTTGACGAGCGCGAACTCCGGGTAGCCGCTTTCGGCGATCGTCGGCACGTCGGGAGCGATCGGCGAGCGTTTCGGACTCGTCACCGCCAGCGCGACGAGCTTGCCGGCCTGCGCGTGGCGGATTCCATTGCCGGCGACGATGAACGACAGGTCGATCTGGCCGCCGAGGTTGTCGGCGAGCGCCTGGCCGCCGCCTTTGTACGGAACATCGACGACATCGATGCCGGCCAGCCGCTGGAACCACTGGAATCCGAGGTAGTGCGGGCTCGTCGTGCCCAGCGACGCGAAGGTGAGCTTCCCCGGCCGTGCCTTCGCCGCGGCAACGAGTTCGCCGATCGAGTGCGCGCCGAGCGCCGGATGCGCGACGAGCATCAGCGGCGACGTCGTCAGTTGAGAGACGAACGCGAAGTCCTTCACGGAGTCGTAGGGCATCGGCTGCCCCGACACCGCGTTGATCGCGTGGATGTCGGTGGTCAGCAGCAATGTGTAGCCGTCGGGCTGCGCGCGCGCCACCGTCTGCGTGGCGATCACCGAATTGCCTCCGGGCCGGTTCTCGACGACCACCGTCTGCCCGAGCGCCGGCGTCAAGCGCTCCGCGAGGATCCGCGCCGCCGTATCGGTGCCGCCACCCGGGCCGAAGGGGACGACGATGCGGACCGGATGCGCCGGCCACGTTTCGGCCGCGGCAGCGCCTGCGCCCAGCGCCGGGGCGAGCAATGCCAGAGCGAGCGCGAGGAGTCGTTTCATCTTCGAGCTTTCCACGAGGTAGAGGTGTCCGGTTCGAGCGTCATTCAGCCCGTGCGTCCGAAGTCGGGACTGCGCCGTTCGCCGAACGCCGCGATGCCCTCCCGAGCCGCAGCGGTGCACGCGCTCGCGCCGAACGACGCATAGCCGACCTCGAGCGCCTGCGCGAGCGTGGGCGCAGCCGCCGCCTCCCGCACCGCCTTCTCGATCAGGCCGATCGTGGTGGCGCTCAGCACCGTTCCGTTGGATGCGCGTTCGACGCGCTCGCCGAAACCGGGCACCTCGACCGCGCCTTCGGTGATCCTCGGCATGCGCTGCGCCAGCGCATGCACGCGCTCCACCGCGCAGCCGATCAGTTCGCGATAGTCGGCGGCGAGCGCATCGACGATGCCCAGTTCGTGCGCCCGTTCGGCGCCGAGCCGCTCGCCCTTGCGCAGCATCGCGTGGAAGACCTCGGCGGCTCGCGGCCAGCGCCGATAGGGCACGACCATCGCGCCGATGCCCGGAACGATGCCGAGCGTGACTTCGGGCAACTGCATCGACGCGCCGCGCACCGCGACGAGCGCGTGGCAGCGCATCGCCAGTTCGAAGCCGCCGCCCAGCGCCATTCCGTTCAGCGCCGCCACCACCGGCTTGCGCATCGCATCGAGGTGCACGAGCAGCCGCGAGCAATCGCGCGCGTACTGCGCGGCGGCCCGGGCGTCGCCGAGCATCGACGGGAAGCGACCGATGTCGGCGCCGGCGCAGAACGCGCGCGTGCCGTAGCCGACGACGACGAAGCCGGCGACGGCCGGATCGTCCTCGTGGCGGCGGATCACGTCGAGGATCTCGTCGGTCATCTCGTCGTGCAGCGCATTCAGCGCCTCGGGGCGGCGCAGCGTGATCACCTTCACGTCGGCCACGTCATCGACCAGCACGTGGCGTTCGAATCGCTGGTATTCGCCGAGCGCGCGCCGCGGCTGCGGCATGCCGGGCCGCTCGGCGACGAAGCGTTCGAGCACGCGCGCGCCTTCGGCCTCGCCCAGGCTGCGCATCAGCGCGAGCGGACCCTCGCGAAAGCCGAGCGCGATCCGGCAGCCGAGATCGAGATCGGCGGGTTCGCCGATGCCGCGATCGAGGATGTCGACCGACTGCGAGAACAGCACGCCGAGCAGGCGGTCGCGCACCGCTGCCGCGGTTTCGGCCTCCACCGGCACCGACTTGCCCGGCGCGACGGTGAGCCAGCGCTCGACCGAGCCGAAGATCGACGCCGGACGATAGTGCTCGCCTTCCTCGTCGGCCTGCAGCGTGTTCGTCTCGACGATGATCGGATTGCCGTGCGCGAGGTTCAGCACGAAGAACGGACCCGCGTGCACGTAGTCGGACGCCACCGTGTCGACCTGCGCGGCGCTCGCCCGATCGAGCAGCAGCGCCGATTCGTTGCACCAGTTGTCGAAGATGCGATCGAGCATGAAGCAGGGTGCATCGGCCGTGACCAGCGGCAGTTTTCCGGTCTCGCAAAAGAAGCGGCGCAGGTGCTCGACGAGGCCGGCGTCGACGCGCTCCCAGTCGATCACCTCGACCGCCGGGTTGCGCCAGGCCGGCGCGAAGAAGTGCGTGACGGTGGCACGGCGCGGATTGCGCAGCTCCGAGAAGATGCGCGCCGCGGGCAGGGAACTCGTATTCGACGTGATGATCGCATCGTCGGCGACGCGCTTTTCGACGTCGGCGAAGATGCGTCGCTTCAACGCGAGATTCTCGGTGGCGGCCTCGAGCACCCAGTCGCACCCGGCGATCGCGTCGTAGTCGGTCGTGCCGTGCACGTCGCGCAACACGCCCTCGGCTTCCTGCGCTTTCATCTTGCCGCGCGCGACGGCCTTGTCCGCGTAGCCGCGAAAGCGCGCGAGCGCCGCGTCCAGCGCGGGCTGCGCGAGGTCGACGAGCGTGAGCTTCAGCGTGGGCAGCGCGCTTTTCAGGTAGTAGCCGATATCCGGCCCGATCGAACCGGCGCCGATGATTCCGACGTGCCGCGGCATCGCGCGCGCGGGTTCGGCCAACAGCGGGTTCGCGAATCGATGCGTCATGCGTGGATTTCCTTGCCTTCGTTCGTGCGCTTGGCGAGCCCGAGATACGACTCGACGACGCGCGGGTTTCCGCTCAACTCGGCCGAGGTTCCGGCGAGCGCGATGTCGCCGGTCTCGAGAACGTAGCCGTGATCGGCGACCTGCAGCGCCGCGCGTGCGTTCTGCTCGACGAGCAGGATCGAGACGCCGGTCTTTCGCAGGTCGGCGACGATATGCATGATCTCGCGCACGATGCGCGGGGCCAGGCCCAGGCTCGGCTCGTCCAGCATCAGCAGCCGCGGCTTGCCCATCAGCGCGCGGCCCAGCGCGAGCATCTGCCGTTCGCCGCCCGAGAGCGTCGCGGCGAGCTGCGTGCGCCGCTCGTGCAGTCGCGGAAAGCGCGCGTAGACCTCGCCGAAATCGGAGTCGGCGCCGCGCTCGCCGTTACGCACGCGCTGGAAGGCGCCCAGGCGCAGGTTGTCCTCCACCGACATCTCGCCGAACAGTTCGCGGCGTTCGGGCACCAGGCACACGCCGCGCGCCACACGGGCTTCGATCTCGGTGCTTCCGAGATCGTTTCCGGCGTAGCGCACGCGGCCGGTGGAAGGCAACAGGCCCATGATCGCGCCGAGCAGCGTGGACTTGCCCGCGCCGTTCGGCCCGATGACGGTGACGATCGATCCTTCGTCGACGCGCAGCGAGACGCCGTGCAGCGCTTCGACCTTTCCGTAGCACACTCTAAGCGCGTCGACTTCGAGCAGCGGCGCGGTCACTCGATTCCTCCCAGGTATGCCTCGAGCACGGCAGCGTCGGACTGGATCGCCTGCGGCGCGCCTTCGGCCAGCTTCTCGCCGAAATCCATCACGACGAGCCGGTCGACGAGGCCCATCACGAAATCCATGTCGTGTTCGACGAGCAGCACGCTGATGCGCTCGTCGCGCAGCCGGCGCAGCAGCGCGGCCAGCGCCTGCTTCTCGGCGAAGCGCAGACCGGCTGCCGGCTCGTCGAGCAGCAGCAGGATCGGGTCGGCCGCCAGCGCGCGCGCGATCTCCACGATGCGCTGCTGGCCGAGCGCGAGACTGCCGGCCGGTTCGTGCAGGTGTTCGCCCAGTCCGACGCGTTGCAGCTGGCGTGCCGCTTCGGCGAGCAGCCGCTCGTCCTCGACGCGTTCGGCGTGCGCCATCGCGGCGAGCGTGCCGCTGCGTCCGCGCAGGTGCGCGCCGATCGCGACGTTTTCGAGCACCGACATCGACGAGACGAGGTTCACGTGCTGGAAGGTGCGCGCGACGCCACGCCGTGCGATTCCGCGCTGTCCGAGCGTGTCGATGCGTTCGCCGAGGAAGCGGATCCGGCCGCTCTCCGGCTGCAGCACGCCGGTGATCAGGTTGAACATCGTCGTCTTGCCGGCCCCGTTCGGCCCGATCAGCCCGAGGATCTCGCCGCTGCGCAGCTCGAACGACATGCGGTTGACGGCGACGAGTCCGCCGAAGCGGATGCGCACCGCATCGAGCTCGAGCAGCGGCTCGCCGCGGGTCGGCTGCTCGCGACGCGGTAGCGGCGCGGCCTGCAGCGAAGGAGTACGGCGCTTCGGCGCCGGCAGCAGGCGGGCGAGCGCAGGTGCGATACCGTTGCGCGTGCGCTGCAGCAGCACGAGCATCAGCACGCCGAACACGACGATCTCGTAGTTGCCGGTCCGCTGGATGGCCGCGGGAAGCAGGTCCTTGAGCCACTCGCGCAGCATCGTCAGCACCGAGGAGCCGATCACGGCGCCCCAGACGTGGCTGGCGCCGCCGATCACCGCCATGAACAGGTAGTCGATGCCGGCGTTCACGCCGAAGGCGTGCGGGCTGACGAAGCGCAGGAAATGCGCGTGCAGCCAGCCCGACACTCCGGCGAGCAGCGCGGCATACAGGAAAATCAGCACTTTCAGGCGTGCGGTATCGACGCCGAAGCTCTCGGCCATGACGCCGCGAAAGCGCAGCGCACGCAGGGCACGCCCGGTGCGCGAGTCGAGCAGGTTCGTCGCCGCCACCAGTGCGGCGATCGTCACCGTCCAGATCAGGTAGTAGATGCGCGGCGCGGTGTCGAGCGGCCAGCCGGCCAGCGTGATCGGCGGCAGGTCGTCGATGCCGCTGTACGCGCCCAGTCCGGGCAGGTTGCCGAACACGTAGTAGAGGGCGATGCCCCAGGCGATCGTCGCGATCGACAGGCAGTGTCCGGACAGGCGCAGCGTGATCGCGCCCAGCACGAGCCCGAAGACGCCGACCAGCGCCAGCGCCGCCGGGAGTGCGATCCACGGAGACAGCCCGGCGGTGGTGGTCATCACTGCCGTCGTGTAGGCGGCAATGCCGACGAAGGCCTGCTGGCCGAAGGAGACGATGCCGGCAATGCCGGTGAGCAGCACCAGTCCGAGCGCGACCAGCGTCGCCAGGCCGATGTAGTTGAGCAGCGTGACGTAGAAGGCCGGAACGACGAGCGGCGCGAGCGCGACGGCGATCGCGAATGCGACGAAGGGCCAGTGAGCGAGCCACTGCGCGAGCCACAGCGCGAGCCCCTGCGTGGACCACTGCGCGGACCACCCGGCCGACCGGCGCGCGCGCGTCATTCCTCCTCGTCCTCCACGTGGTGGCGCGAGGTGAGCGAGCGCCAGACGAGCACCGGGATGATGATCGTGAAGACGATGCTCTCCTTCAGCGCGCTCGCCCAGAACGACGAGAAGGATTCGAGCAGGCCTATGCCCAGCGCGCCGAGCGCCGCCAGCGGATAGCTCGTCATGCCGCCGAGGATCGCGCCGACGAAGCCCTTGAGGCCGATCATCAACCCGGTGTCGTAGTAGATCGTCGTGATCGGCGCGATCAGGACGCCCGACACGGCACCGATGAACGCCGCCAGCAGGAAGCTGAGGCTGCCGGACATCTCGGTGCGCACGCCGACCAGGCGCGCGCCGATGCGGTTGATCGCGGTGGCGCGCAGCGCCTTGCCGTACAGCGTGCGCTCGAAGAACAGCCACAGCGCGGCCATCACGACCAGGCTCGCGACGACGACGACCAGGCTCTGTGCGCTCACGTTCAGCGGCCCGGCTTCGAAGCTCGCATCGGAGAACGCGTTCGCGCGCAGGCCCTCGCCGCCGAAGAACACGAGCCCCAGGCCGGTGAGCACGTAGTGCGCGGCCATCGAGACGACGAACAGCACGATGACCGAAGCGCTCGCCAGAGGCTGGTACGCGACGCGATACAGGATCGGCCCGAGCGGCACCACGAGCCCGACAACGACGAGCGACTGCAGCCACGGATCGAGATTGCGCGGCGCAGCCCACCAGGCGACGGCCGACATCGCGATCGGCACGACGATGTAGATCGCGACGACGCGCGGCAGCCGATGCAGCGCGCGCTCGCGCCACGCCTTCACTGTGTCGAAGCCCGCTGCCAGCAGCCCGCCGCCGACCAGCACCCAGACCGTTCCCGGCACCTTCCCCAGCTGCAACATCCCCATCGACAGCGCCGCATAGGAGATGAATTCGCCCTGCGGCACGAAGATCACCCGCGTAACGGCGAACACCAGCAGCAGCGCCAGCGCAAGCAGCGCATAGATGGCACCGTTGGTGATGCCGTCCTGCGTGAGCCATAGCGCTATGTCGAAGGTCACGTGAAGGGTGAAGGGTGAAGGGTGAAGGGTGAAGGGCAACCGAGCGGGCGGTGAGTTGTCGCGCGTCAGGGAGGGTTGAAGGTCGAGGGCGGTGGCCCCTTCACCCTTCACCCTTGACCCTTCACTGCTTCATCAGCTTCCACTCCCCGTTCTTCACTTCCACGAGCACGCGCGCGCGCTCGTCGAGGCCGTTGTGGTTCGTCGAGCTCAGGTTGTAGACGCCGTGCGTGCCGACGACGTCGTGCACGTGCTCGAGCGCGTCGCGCAGTGCGGCGCGGAACTCGGGCGTGCCGGGCCTGGCTTTCTTCAACGCTTCGGGGACGGCGGCGTTCAGCAGCAGCGTCGCGTCGTAGCTGTAGCCGGCGAAGGCGTTGCGCGTCTCGGGACCGAAGGCGGCTTCGTAGCGCTTGGTGAAATCGAGCGACACCGCCTTGGTCGGGTACGAATCGGGCAGCTCCTCGGGGACGATCAGCGCGCCGGTGGGCGCGATCGCCCCTTCGACGGCCTTCTTGCCGTTCTGGATGAACGCCAGGTTCACCGTGCCGTGGTTGTGATAGATCGGGCCCTTGTAGCCGCGCTCGCGCAGCGCGATGTGCGGAGTGGCTGCCGGCGAACCCGAACCGCCGACGACGACCGCGTCGGGTTTGGCGGCGATCACCTTGAGCACCTGGCCGGTGACGCTGGTGTCGGCCCGGCCGTAGCGCTCGTTGGTGACGACCTTCATCCCCGCTTCGGGCGCGAGCTTCTGCATCGCGTTGTAGACGAGGTCGCCCCAGGTGTCGGAGAAGCCGATGTAGCCGATCGTCCTGATGCCCTTCTTCTTCATGTCGTCGACGACCGCGCTCATCATCAGCTCGGTCGTCTGCGGCACGACGAAGCTCCAGTGGGCACGATCGCCGTCCAGCGGCGGGATCGGCGTGAGCGCGATCATCGGCGTCTTCGTTTCGGCCGCCACCTGCGTCATCGCGACCGCCGACGGAACGCCGTTCGACCCCATGATCGCGTCTACCTTGTCTTCGGTGACGAACTTGCGCGCGTTCTTCGCCGCGTTGTCGGGCTTCGATTCGTCGTCGAGGATGATGTAGGTGACGGGTTCGCCGCCGATCGTCTTGGGGATCAGCTGGAAGGCGTTCTTGTACGGAATGCCCAGCGACGAGCCGGGGCCGGTGGTGCCGAGCGATACTCCGATGCGGATCTCGGCGTTGGCGGCCGGGGCGGCGAGCGCGGCCGCGGCCGCGAGCGCGAGGGCTTGCAGGATGCTGCGTTTCATGAGGCTCCTCCAGTGGACGTCGGTCGATCGAATTCGTCCGTGGCCGGTGCGCGCAGCAGCCCCATGTGCGAGAGCATGCCGAGCAACCGCCCGAGTGTTTCGGAACGGTATCGCGCGAGGTCGACGCCGTCGAAATCGTGGAAACCCTTGCCGTCGCGCAGGCCGTTGCGCCCTTCGCGCATGTGCCGATCGACGATCGGCGGCGACGCATAGCGTTCGTCGCCCAGCGCCTGCGCCAGGTAGCGGCTCGCGTAGTACAGGATGTCGTTGCCGCCGTAGTCGATGAACTCGACGACACCCATGTTGGCGAAGCGAAAGCCCAGGCCGTAGCGCGTCGCGCGGTCGATCTCCTCGGCGCTCGCCACGCCCTGCTCGATCATCCGCGCGGCCTCGTTCATGACCAGCGACTGGAGCCGCGGCACGATGTATCCCGGCGCGGCCTTGCAGTGCACCGGCACCTTGCCGATCGATTCGAGCAGCGCGTGCAGCGAGCGCAGCGCCTGCGGCGCAGTGTTCTGGTGCGCACTCAACTCGACCAGCGGGATCACGTGTGCGGGATTGAGCCAGTGCGCGTTGAGGAAGCGCTCGGGCCGTTCGACGAAGTCGGCCAGTTGCGTGACGAGGAAGGTCGAGGTCGTCGATGCGACGATCGCGTCGGCGCGGGCATGCGCGCCGACGAAGCCGAGCGCTTCGCGCTTGGCGTCGAGCACTTCGGGCACGCCTTCGAAGACGAAGTCGGCATCGGCAAGCGCCTCGACCGCTTCGTCGCGTGCGGCGAAGCGCACTCGCCGCAACACCCGCGGGCGCAGCGAATCGTCGAAGGCGCCCCACGCCGACATCGCGGCAAGCGAAGCGTCGATCTCGGCGAACGCGTCCCGGCGCAGCGCCTCGGTGGCCGTGCTTTCGCGCGGCTTGAGGTCGACGAGCTGCACCTCGTGTCCTGCGTAGGCGAATGCGGTGGCGATGCCGCGTCCCATGCGTCCCGCGCCCAGGGCTGCCACGCGGCTGCGGCGCGACGGGGCGACGTTCATGCGGCGTTGCCGTTGCTCAGCAGTTCGCGCATCGATGGCCTGTCGAGCGACGCGAGTCCGAGCGCGGCGAGCGTGCGCGGGCCGCGATCGAGCGGCTCGCCGACCAGCGCCGAGGCGATCGACAGCAATCCGCGCGCGACCGGGCAGGCGACGCCCGCCCAATCGGCGACGGAGACGAGGAACGCGAGCCCGTAGGCGACGTCCTCGAGCATGTAGCGGTGGCTGCGCAGGTCGATGTGTTCGCGCCAGTCGCCGCTGTCGACGAGCTTGTCGTGCGCGTTGCCGTACATCCAGCGGTCGTTCTCGTAGTGGTCGGACAGCGGGAAATGCGGCGCGGCGTAGCCGAGCGCCTCGCGCAGCGCGATGCGTTCGCCGTCGAGCGCGTCGGTGACACGCCGGATCGCCGGCTGCGTGCCTTCGGCGTGGATGTCCCAGCGCTCGAAATGCTCGAGCGGACCTGCGTTCATCAGGATCAGCGGCGGGTGGATGACGGGGCCCGCGTTCATCAGCGCCGCCGACAACGCGTCCTCGACGGCCTCGATCGCCGGATACGCGCGCGCGATCGTGGCCAGTGCCTGTTCGCTGTCGGCGGCCGGGTAGACGCCGGTGGGCAGGCGCGTCGCGCGCGTCGTGATGGCGACTTCGGTCGGGCCGTGCTTGCGGGCGAGGTAGGGCAGCGTTCCGGTCTCGGCGAACGAAACGCGCGCGTGGCTGCCGGCGTCGCGAACGGCCTGCGCCATCGCGAACGAGCCGAAGGTTCCGGGGGGCAGGTAGACGACCTGGCCGTCGCGCAGATGCGGGCCGACCGCGCGTGCGATGTCGGCCTGCGCGAAGGCCGGGCAGGGTGCAAGCACCAGTTCGGCGCCGCGCAGCGCTTCGCCTGCATCGGGCGTCGCGCATTCGATCCGCACGTCGCGTCGCCCGGCGTGATCGACCAGCGTGATGCGTGGCGACTCGATCAGCGGCGCCAACGCGCGCACGTCGCGGCGCCACAGCCGCACTTCGTGTCCCTGCTCGGCGAGATCGGCGGCGGCGGCGTGACTGCCGTTCCCGCCGCCCAGGACGGCGATGCGCATCAGTGCAAGCCTCGGCAATTCCGCCGTGCTGCAAGCACGACGGGCAGGTTTCGGCGGATGGTACTAGACGAGAGTGTTTGGTACCACATCATTTTTCCGCGGACTGCACGGTTGCGGCGTGGCGGATCGCTTACGCGGCCACGCCCTCGGCAACGAACGCTTCGATCTGCCCGCCGTCGTAGCCGGCCTCGGCGAGCACGCGGCGCGTGTCGGCGCCGTACTTCGGCGGGAACGGCAACTCGGTGCGTGCGCCCTCGATGTCGACCGCCATCGGCTGCATGCGGATCGTTCGGCCGTCGGGCATCGTCGTGTGCGTCAGCCGATCGCGCAGTGCCGGCAGTTCGCGCACCTGCCGGATGTCGAGGATGCGCGTCGCCGGGATCTTCGCGTCCTGCAGGTCGGCGAGAATCTGCTCGACGGGGTGCTGCGCGGTGACCGACGCCATGTCGCGATGGATCGCCTCGCGCTCGCGGTGACGTCCCTCGTTCGTCGCGCGCACTTCGTTGGCCAGTGACGCGAACTTCGGAATCGCGGTCAGCCGGCGCCACTGCACGTCGCTGCCGATGGCGAGGTAGACGAAGCCGTCGCGTGCCGGATAGACGTTGGTCGGGATGAACTTGCGGTGCTCGTTGCCGGCGCGGGTGATCTCGTTGGGCGCGCAGTCGAAGTCGACCAGCGGCAGCACGGTGGTGAGCCACGAGGCCGCCGCCTGCAGCATCGAGACGTGGATCTCCGAGCCATGGCCGGTCTCGTGGCGTTCGAGCAGGGCGCGCATCACGTTCGCGTAGACCTCGTCGCCCGCCTTCAGGTCGATGACCGGTATGCCGGAGAGCATCGGCGGACCGTTCGGGTCGCCGGTGACCTCCATGTAGCCGGCCATCGCCTGCAGCACCGGATCGTAGCCCGGCGCTTCGGGGAAACGCGGGCCCATCGCCGAGATGCCGGCCCAGATCAGGTCGGGCTTCGCCGCGCGCAGCGTCGCCGGGTCGATGCCGAGCGACGCGTAGCGCGACGGGACCGTGTTGCAGCAGAAGACATCCACGTCGAGTTCGTGCAGCAACCGGCGCACGATCTCGTGCGCGCGCGCGTCCTTCAGGTTCAGTGCGATCGCTTCCTTGCCGACGTTCGGCGCGATGAAATAGCTGCGCCTGTCGTCGTCGGCCACGCGCGAGCCGATGTAGCGGTTCGGATCACCCGGCAAGCCCCCGCCGCCGACCGACTCGATGCGGATGACTCGCCAGCCCAGTTGCGCGAAGCGCAGCGTCGCGTGCGGCAGCGACAGCGCCTGTTCCATCGAGAGGACGGTTCGACGCTTCATTTCTGTTTCAATTCAGCCACCTGCGATCGGCGGGGTCAGCAGGACTTCGTCCTCGTCGTGCACCGGATAGCCGCGCTCCGCGTAGTGCGAGTTGACCGATACCAGCACGACGTCGATGAATTCGAACGCCTTGCGGAAGCGCTCGTCCTGCGTCGGCAGCCAGTCGAGCAGCATGCCGACGGTGCGGATCTCCTTCGGCAGGACGATCGTCTCGGAGTCGCAGCCCAGGCTGTCGCGCAACCAGGCGAAGTACTTCAGTTTCATCTGCGCTCAAGCGGTCACGCCTTCGAGCGGGGTTACCGACGCGCCGGCGGCGGCCTGCATCTTCCGGTCGTGGATGGCGCGCGCGACCTTCTCCGGCGACATCGGCGGATCGAAGATGCGCACGCCGGCCGCGTTGTACAGCGCGTTGGCGACGGCCGGCGCGATGACGATCGTCGGCAGTTCGGAGATGCCCTTGGCGCCGTACGGGCCCTCGGCGCAATCGCTTTCGATCAGGTGCATCTCGATCGGCGGCATTTCGGGCGCCGTGATCAGCTTGTAGTCGCGGAAGCACGCGTTCCTCAGGTGGCCGGCTTCGATGCGCATGTCCTCGCTCAACGCATAGCCCAGGCCGATCGCGATGCCGCCTTCGACCTGGCCTTCGAGTCCCATCCGGTTGATCACGCGCCCGACGTCCTGCGCCACGGTGATCTTGTCGACCTTGATCTCGCCGGTGAGCGTATCCACGGTGATCTCTGCGACGTGCACCGCATGCGCATACGCCGCCGAATGGTCGGACACGTGCTTCGCGCCCTCGGGTTCGCTCTTCGGTTCGTAGTAGTCGGTGACCATCACCAGTTCGGGCTCGGCCTGGAAGTGCATCTGGCGCAGCAGGCGGTCGAGCTTGATCAGCGCAACGCCGTCGCGCTCGCGCACCACCGACCCTTCGCGCAGCTCGAGCCCCTCGACGGGTTCGTCGAGCATCCGCGCAGCCGCGTTCAGGATCTGCGCCTTCGCCTTGCGCGCCGCGCGGCGCGTTCCGTTGCCGGCGATGAAGGTCGTGCGCGACGCGTGTACGCCGACGTCCCATGGAGCGATGTCGGAGTCGTTGTTGACGATCGTCACGTGCTCGAGCGGCACGCCCAGTTCCTCGGCGACGATCAGCGTGATGACGGCGTCGATGCCCTGGCCGATTTCCGATGCGCCGGTGATGACCGTGACGCGTGCGTAATCGTCCACCTTGAGAATGGTGCCGATGCCGTCGGACTTGTGGATCTTCGCGCCGCCGGCGTTGTGGATCGACGAGGCCAGCCCGATGCCCTTCTTGTAGCGGCCGGGCTGCTCGCGCTGCGCGGCGTACTCCTTGCGCTTGCGGCTGTAGTCGCTGGCTTCGGCGGCCGTCTGCAGGCACTGCGCAAAAGCGCTCTCGCGCAGGAACGATTGCTGCGGCGTGACTTCGCCGGATTTCTGCGCGTTCTTCAGGTGGAATTCGAGCGGGTCGATGTCGACCAGGTCGGCCAGCATGTCCATCTGCTGCGCGGTTGCCCAGGTGGTCTGCACGTTGCCGTAGCCGCGGAACGAACCGGCGTACGGATTGTTCGTGTAGATCGCCTGCGCCTTGAAGTCGACCACCGGTACGCGATAGTGGCCGGAGGTGGTGCGCATCATGATGACCGGGATGGTCGGCCCCCAGGACGTGTACGCGCCGTTGTCGAGCAGCGCGTCGGCCGTGCGGAAGGTGAGCACGCCGTCGCGCGTGCAGCCGGTGCGCATGTGGATGATCGCCGCCTGGCGCGTCGGCGCGGCGCGGAACTCCTCCTCGCGCGTGTAGAGCACCTTCACCGGCCGGCCGGTCTTCTTCGCCAGCAGCGCGGCGATCGGTTCGTACGGGTAGACGTCGAGCTTGGAGCCGAAGGCACCGCCTACCGGCGGCTGGATCACCCGAATGTCGCCGGGACCGATGCCGAGCGCCGGCGCCAGGTCCATCTTGTAGTTGTACGGATACTGCGTCTGCGTCCAGATCGTCAGCTTGCCGTTGTGGTCGAAGTCGGCGATCGCGCACGACGTGCCCATGCAGCAGTGCGTGACGTGGTGCGGGCGGAACACGCTGTCGACGACGAAGTCGGATCTCGCCTCTGCCTCGGCCAGGTCGCCGTGCTGGAACTCGAAATGCAGGCTGCGGTTGCCGGCGAAGTTGTCGTGGATCAGCGGTGCACCTTCGCGCGCGCCGTCCTCGGGCGTGAACACGCCCGGAAGGTCTTCGTACTCGACGTCGATCAGTTCGAGTGCGCGGGCGGCGATCTCCTCGGTCTCGGCGGCGACGGCCGCGACCTCGTCATGCTCGCAGCGCACCTTGTCCTTGAGCGCGACGTTGTCGCGTACGAAGCCGAATTTCAGGTCGGCGGCGTCCTTGCCGGTGAGCACCGCGTGCACACCGGGCAGCGCCAGCGCCGCCGTGGTGTCGATGCGCACGATGCGCGCATGCGGCCGGCCGGCGAACAGCACCTTGCCGACGAGCATCTGAGGCAACACCATGTCGTTGATGTAGCGCGTCTTGCCGGTGGCCTTGTCGGGTGCGTCGGGCTTCCTGACGCGCCCGCCGATCAGGGTCTTCTTCGAAGCGATCGAAGCGGTATCGAACTTCTTGTCCATGGCTGGCCTCCGCGGAATTCGAGCCAATCGGATGATCGAGGATGCGCTCAACCTTTGCGGCGCACGTCCGAGCCGTTACGGCGAGCCTCCGGCCTGTCACGGCGAGCTTCGCTCGCGGCCACGGCCTGCACGGCGTCGAGCACCTTCGTGTAGCCGGTGCAGCGGCACAGATTGCCTTCCAGGCCGCGCTGCGCTTCCTCGCGCGTGAGATTCGGGTCGTTCTCGATCAGGTAGTTCGCCTGCATGATCATGCCCGGCATGCAGAAGCCGCACTGCACGGCGCCGTGATCGACGAAGGCCTGCTGGACCGGGTGCAGGCCTTCGGGCGTGCGCAGTCCCTCGATCGTCACCACCTCGCGCCCGTCGCAATCCGCGGCATACATCAGGCAGCTGTTGACCGTCCTGCCGTCCACCTGGATCGTGCACGCGCCGCATTCGCCTTCGCCGCACGCGTATTTGGTGCCGGTGAGGTCGAGGACGTCGCGCAGCATCGCCAGCGTCTTCATCGTCGCCGGGATCTTCACGGACACTTCGCGGCCGTTGAGCCGGAAGCGGATTTCAGTCTCGACGCAGATCATGGAGTACCTCTTCGACGAATACTCGAACGAGATGGCCGCGATACCAGGCGCTGGCTCGCACGTCATCGATGGGCTTGGCGTCGTGCTCGCTCGCGGCCACCGCGGCGGCGACGGTTGCGGCAAGGCTCGATGCGTCGATCGGCTTGCCTTCGAGCGCCGCCTCCAGGTGACGCGCGCGCAAGGGAGTCGGCGCGACCGACCCCATCGCCACGCGCACGTTGCTCAGGCGATCGCCTGCAACGCGCGCACCGAGCGCCAGCGACACCGTGGAGATTTCGAGAGCGGGACGTGGACCCGACTTGCGGAACCGGCACGCGAAATCGCCCGCCGGCCGATCGAACACGACGGCGGTCAGCAGCTCTTCGGCACGCTTGACGCTCTTGCCCGGGCCGACGAAGAAGCGTTCCAGCGGCACCCGGCGCGTCTGCACGGCGCCGTCACGCCAGCACGCGAGTTCCACCGAAGCGTCGAGCACCAGCAGCGGGGGGCTCAGGTCTCCGGCCGGAGAGGCGTTGCACAGGTTGCCGCCAACCGATGCCGCGTTGCGGATCTGCTCGCTGGCGAAGTGCTCGGCCGACTCGACGAGCGCCGGCGCGATTTCGGCCAGCGCCGCGCTGCGGCGGATCTCGCTGACGGTGGTGGTGGCGCCGATGCGGATTTCGCGGCCTTCGGTGTCGATGCCGCCGAGTGCTTCGATGCGCCGAAGGTTCAGCAGCGTCGCTGCATAGCGACGTGCGCCGGATTCGGTCTGCGGCGAGAGGTCGGTGCCGCCGCAGAACAGCGTCGCGTTGCCCTCGGCCATCGCCTGCAGGGCCTCGTCGACGCTGCGCGGCGCGAGGTAATGGGTGATTGTCTGCATGTCCATGTCAGTCAGAACCGGATCGGTTCACGGTAGCGCCCGAACACCTGGACCATCTCGCGCGTGATCTCGCCGACGCTGGCGTAGGCCTTCACCGCCTCGACGATCGCCGGCATCAGGTTCACGCCCGATCGCGCGTCGGCGTTCACGCGGGCCAGCGCGTTCGCCACCTTCGTTTCGTCGCGCTCGGCGCGCACCTGGTTCAGCGCCTCGACCTGCCGTCGCGCGTCTTCTTCCTTGTACGGATGGAATTCGACCGGATGGTCTTCCTCCTTCTCGTTGCGGTAGCAGTTCACGCCGACCTTCGGGAACGCACCCGACTCGATGTCGCGCTGCATCCGGTACGCCTGCTCGGAGACCTTCGACTGGATCGTGCCGTCGGCGATCAGCTTCACGATGCCGCCTTGCGCATCGACGTCGGCGATGATCTCCTTCATCAGGTCGCGCATCCGGTTCGTCATCGTCTCGATGTAGAACGAGCCGCCCAGCGGATCGACCGTTTCGGTGAGCCCCATCTCCTCGATGAGGATCTGCATCGTGCGCAGCGAGATGCGCGCCGAATATTCGGTGGGGATCGTGTAGGCCTCGTCGTACGAGCACAGCGCCATCGTCTGCGCGCCCGACAGCGCGCTGATCAGCGCGTAGTAGGCACCGCGCACGATGTTCATCTCGGGCTGCTCGAAGGTGAGCCCGCCGCCGCCGCCGCCGGCGATCATGCGCAGCCACATCGAGCCTGGCTTCTGCGCGTCGTATTCCTCCTTCATGATCTGCGCCCACAGGCTGCGGCCGGCGCGGAACTTGCAGATCTGCTCGAAGAGGTTGCCGAAGATGTTGAAGTTGTACGACAGGCGTCCCGCGAACTCGTCGACGGCCAGGCCGCGGCGGATCACGTCGTCGGCGTAGGCGCGCGCGATGCAGAACGCGTAGGCCATCTCCTGCGCCGGCGTCGCGCCCGATTCGCGGATGTGGTAGCCGCACACCGACACCGGGCTGTATTTCGGCGCGTGCTTCGCGCAGTACTCGATCGTGTCGCCGACCAGCCGGATCGACGGTTCCACCGGATAGATCCAGGTGCCGCGGCCGACGAACTCCTTCAGGATGTCGTTCTGGCAGGTGCCGCGCAGTTTCGCGACGTCGTAGCCGCGCTTCTCGGCCATCGCCAGGTACATCGCGATCAGGATCGCCGCCGCGCCGTTGATCGTCAGCGACACGGTGATCTTGCTGAGATCGATGCCGTCGAAGGCGATCTCGACGTCGCGCAGCGTGTCGATCGACATGCCGACGCGACCGACTTCGCCTTCGGCCATCGGGTCGTCGGAATCGAGACCGATCTGGGTGGGCAGGTCGAAGGCGACGTTCAGCCCGGTCTGGCCGTTGGCGATCAGGTACTTGAAGCGCTGGTTCGTCTCGTGCGGATTGCCGAAGCCCGCGTACTGGCGCATCGTCCACGGCTGCTTGCGGTACATCAGCGGGTGGATGCCGCGCGTGAACGGATACTCGCCCGGCTGGCCGAGCATCGCCAGCCCGCCGCTGTCGTCGACGTCGGCCGCCGTGTACAGCGGCTGCACTTCCAGGCCCGATTCGTTGAGAACGGGCTTCGCTTCGATCGGGGCGCGATCGTTCATCGCACGTTCTCCCGGATGTAGTCGCAGATCGCGTCGAGCTTCGAGCCGGTGGGGAAGATGCCGGTGAAGCCGAGCGCGCGCAGTTCGTCGTGGTCCTGCGCCGGCAGGTTGCCGCCGATCACCCACAGCTTGTCGGTCAGGCCTTCGGCCTCGAGCAGCGTCTTCAGCTTGCGGCAGAACGGCAGGTGCGAGCCGGCCAGGCTGGACAGCGCGATCACGTCGACGTCCTCGTCGAGCGACATGCGCGCGACCTGCTCGGGCGACTGGCGCAGCCCGGTGTAGATGACCTCGAAGCCGGCGTCCATCATCGCGCGCGCGACGACCTTGGCGCCCTGGTCGTGCCCGTCCAGGCCGGGCTTGGCGAGCAGCACGCGGATGCGGCGCGTGTCCGCCGGCGCGGCTGCTCCGGCAGCAACGGTGCTCGTGCTCATGACGTGACCTCTTTTGCAATGATGAGTTTGAGGATCTCGCTGGTGCCGCCGCCGATCAGCGTGAAGCGCACGTCGCGCAGGTAGCGCTGCACCGGGTATTCCATCGCGTAGCCGTAGGAGGCGAGCACGCGCGCCGCCTGGTCGCAGATCGACGCGGCGGTCTCGGTGGCGAACAGCTTCGCCATCGCCGCTTCCTTGTGATGCGGGCGCTTCGCGTCGGCGAGCCAGGCGGCGTAGCGCACGAGATGCGTGGCGGCCTCGAGCCCCGTGGCCATTTCGGCGAGCTTCATCTGGATCGCCTGGAAGCGGTCGATCGGCTTGCCGAACTGCTTGCGCTCGCCGGCGTAGCGCACCGCCTCGTCGAGCGCGGCGCGCGCGACGCCCAGCGCCATTGCACCGGTGATGATGCGGATCTCGGCGAGCGTCTTCTTCAGGTGCACCTCGCCGTCGCCTTCCTCCTTCGACAACCGGTGCGTATCGGGAACGAAGCAGCCGTCGAACGAGACCTCGGAGGTGGGCAGCGCCCAGACGCCCATCTTGTGGATCGGGCGCCCGACGTGCAGTCCGTCGAAGTGCTTCTCGACGAGGAAGATGGTGAGCTTCTTCTCGTCGCCCGCCCTGGCGAAGACGGTGAAGAAGTCGGCCACCGGCGCCGAGGTGATCCATGTCTTGCGGCCGTCGATGACGTAGCCGCCGTCCACCTTGCGCGCACTGGTTGCGATCGAGCCGAGGTCGGAGCCCGAGTCGGGTTCGGTCATGCAGATGCCGCCGATCTTCCTGCCCTGCAGCGCGGGGCGGAACAGTCGCTCGACGATGTCGGCGTTGCCGAGCATCTGCAGGAACTTCGTTCCCATCAGCGATTGCATCGCGGCGGCGCCGGCGAGCGACATCGAGCCGCGCGCGATCTCGGTGAGCGCCAGGCAGAACTCGGACAACGCCATGCCGCTGCCGCCGACTTCCTCGGGATAGCGCATGCCGAAGAAGCCCAGCTCGGCGAGCTCGCCGAACAGCTCGCGCGGGAACTCATGCGCCTCGTCGATCGCCGCCGCCTCGGGGGCGATGCGACGGTCGCAGAAGCGCGCGAAGGTCTCCTGGACCGCGCGCTGGTCGTCGCTGAGCGCGAAATCCATCGTCAGCCTTCCCAGCCGTAGAGCTCGCGCGCCTTCGCGGGCGAGATCACGCCGTTGCGCACTTCTTCGGCGAGCACGCTGCGGTCGCGCTTCTTCGGGTCGCCGTAGCCGCCGCCGCCGCTGGCCACCTGGTGATAGACGGTGTCCTTGGGCACGCCGGTGATCAGGTCCTTGTTGCGCGGCACGACCTCGCGGCCATCGGGGTAGGTGAGGCGAATGAAGTTCAGGCCGGCGTCGCCGCCGCCGAACAGGCCGAAGGCCGGCTCGAAGTCGCCGTCGCCGAAGGTGACGAGCTGCGTGTCGTCCGAGCCGATGCGGAAGATCGTCTCGACGCCCAGTCCGCCGCGCCACTGGCCGGCGCCGGCGGAGTCTTCGAGCAGTTCGTGGCGCAGCAGCGTGTGCGGCGTCTGCTGCTCGAACATTTCGTAGTCCTGGTCGAGCACCCCGCCCGAGGCGGCGATCATGCCGATGTGGTCGTAGCCGTCGGTGCCGAGCATCGCGCCCGAGCCGCCCTTCAGCCCCATGAAGCCGATGTCGACGTACTTCTCGTTGGTGTGCGGATCGATGCCGGTGGTGAGCGATGCCAGCAGGTTGTTCCAGCCGGCGGTGACGCGATCGGGCAGCACCGGGCCCAGTGCGCGCTGGATCGCGTCGGCGTTGGGCGGGCACAGGTGGTTGCCGAAGGTGGTTGCCTTCGGATAGGCGGCGTTCAGGATCGTCCCTTCGGGGATCACGATGTCGATCGGCTCGACCATTCCCTCGTTGTGCGGGATGTCGGGGTTGACCATCTGCAGCAGCGTGAGGATGGTGGCCGACGCGCTCGACGTGAAGGTGCCGTTGACGAAGCCGTTGGTCTGCGCGTCGGTGCGCGAGTAGTCGAAGCGGATGCGCTCGTCTTCGACGTCGATGTCGACGCGGATGGTGAACTTCGAGCCTTCGTGGCGCCCGTCGTAATAGACGCGGCCTTCGCCGGAGTAGCGCCCGTTCGGGATCTTCGCGATCTCGGCCTGCATCATGCGGCGCGTGGCGTCGAACAGCGCCTGCTTGTGCGCCTCGAAGCTCGCCAGGCCGTACTTGCCGAGCAGTTCGAGCACGCGCCGCTCGCCGACCGTGCAAGCGCCCATCTCGGCCTTCATGTCGTGCTGGACGATGTCCAGCCGCACGTTGGCGAAGATCAGGTTCCACACGTCCTTGCGCAACTTGCCGCGATCGACGACCTTCACCGGCGGGATGCGCAGCGCCTCCTGCCAGACTTCCACCGCGTTCGGGTTGTAGCCGCCGGCGACGTTGCCGCCGATGTCGGCCTGGTGGCCCTTGACGGCCGTCCACGCGACGAGCCGGCCTTCGAAGAACACCGGCTTGAAGACGGCGACGTCGTTGTTCTGGTTGCCCAGGCTGAACACGTCGTTGTGGAAGATGACGTCGCCGGGATGCAGGTCGTCGCCGAAATAGTCCTTGATGTACTTGCACACCGGCGCCAGCGAGAACGCGAGGATCGGCAGGTTCTCGGTCTGCTCGAGCATGCGGCCTTCGCCGTCGTACAGCCCGGTGACGTAGTCCTTCGCCTCGCACAGGATCGGCGAGCGCGTCGTCATCTGCATCGAGATGCTCATCTCGTCGGTGATCGACTTGAAGGTGCGCGCGTACACCGACAGCAGGATCGGGTCGATGGCGACGGTCGCTTCGGGGGCGTTCATCTTCGTCTCCGGTTGCGCGGCGTGCAGGGACGGGGAGGTGGGTGCGTTCATGCGGTGACTCCGGCCGGCTGCTGCGCCTGGCGCTCGCCGAGCGCGGCGCGAACGAGATCCTCGCGGCCCTTGCGGTACAGCACGAAGGAGCCGAGCGCGTCGACGACGCAGTCGAAGCTGGCGTCCACGAAGATCGCGGTGGTCACCTGTTCGATCATCGCCGGCCCTTCGACACGGTTGCCGTGGCGCATCGCGTGGCCGTCGTGGATCGGCACATCGGCGAAGGCCTGGCGCGCGGGAACGTACACAGCGCGGCGGCCCTTCAACGTATGCGAGCTGTCGGCGCCCTGCCAGTCGTCCTTGCGGTAACCGGGCTTCGACGTGTTGCCGATCGCCTGCACGCGCACGTTGATGATCTCGATCGGCGTCGCCTCCTGTTCGAGCGAGTAGCCGTACAGCCGCTCGTGCTCGGCGTGGAAGAGCTTCGCGATGCCGCCCGCGTCGCGCGCGGCGACCCGTTCGCGCGGCACCACGAAAGACACCTCGTGGTACTGGCGGATGTAGCGGCAGTCGAGCTTCAGCTGCGTGCGCCGCTGCGCGGCCGGCACGCGCTCCTCGTCCAGGTGCGCGTCGCCTTCGCGCGCCATCTCGTCGACCATCGCCGCCAGCCGCTCCCAATCGACCGAGTCGAGCCGCGCGACGAAGGTGCGCACGTAGTCGTGCTTCAGTTCGCTCATCAGCATGCCGAAGGCGCACAGCACCGACGATTCGCGCGGCACGATCTGCAGCGGGATCTCCAGCTCGTCGCAGATAGCGCAGGCGTGGATCGGCCCGGCGCCGCCAGCGGGGACGATCGGGAATTCGCGCGGATCGAAGCCGCGCTTGATCGTCACCTCGCGCACGCCCTGCGCCATGTTGTTGCAGGCCACGCGGTACATGCCGGCGGCCGCTTCCTCCACCGACAGCCCCATCGGGCGGGCGATGTGCGTCTCGATCGCGCGGCGCGCGGCCTCGACGTCGAGCTTCATCTTCCCGCCGGCGAAGAACGCCGGATCGAGGTAGCCGAGCACGACGTTGGCATCGGTGGTGGTCGGCAGCTCGCCGCCCTTGCCGTAGCAGGCCGGCCCGGGGTCGGCGCCGGCGCTCTGCGGACCGACGCGCAGCAGGCCGCCTTCGTCGAGCCAGCCGATCGAGCCGCCGCCGGCGCCGATCGTGTGGATGTCGAGCATCGGCAGCGCGAGCTTGTGGCGCGCGATCTCGCCGTCGTTCTTGATCATCGGCGCATCGACCGACACCGAGGCCTCGAAGCTCGTGCCGCCCATGTCGGTGGTGATGCACTTGTTCTGGCCGTGCGCGCGCACGTAGAACAGGCCCGCACCGGGCCCGCCCGCCGGACCCGACAGCAGCGTGAGCGCGGCCTTCTCGCGTGCGAGCTGCGGCGTGATCACGCCGCCGTTGGACTGCATGATCAGCAGCAGCCCGCCGAAGCCGGTGCGCTTCAGCCGCGCGACCAGCTGGTCGAGATAGTGGTTCAGCTTCGGACCGACGTAGGAGTTCAGCGCCGTCGTGCTCACGCGCTCGTAGAAGCGGATCGACGGCAGCAGGTCGGCGGACACCGTCAGGTAGGCCTCGGGCATCTCGCTGCGCACGAGTTCCGCGGCGGCGCGCTCGTGCTCGGCGTTGGCGAACGAGTTCATGAAGCAGATCGACACCGCCTGCACGCCTTCGGCGCGGAACTGGGCGATCGCGCGGCGCACGGCGTCCACGTCGAGCGGTTGCGTCTCGGCGCCGTTGCGGTCGAGCCGCCCGGGGATGCCGGCGCGCAGGTAGCGCGGCACCAGCGGCTTCACGTTCGTGTAGCGGTTGTTGTACTGCTCCTCGCGGATGCCGCGGCGCATCTCGAGCGCGTCGCGCACGCCTTCGGTGGTGAGCAGCGCGCTCTTCGCGCCGGTGTGCGTGAGCGTGGCGTTGGTCGTCACCGTCGTGCCGTGCACGATCGTGTCGATGGTCGGCGCGAAGGCTTCGAGCGTCATCGGCGGGCTCATGCTCGCCGCGATGTCGGTCAGGCCGTCGACCACCGCGATCGACGGGTCGGACGGCGTGGACAGCGTCTTGAAGATCGCCGGCTCGGCGCCTTCGCGCGTGACGACGAAATCGGTGAAGGTTCCGCCGACGTCGATTCCGATCTTGAGCGTCATGCTCGGGCTCCTGCGTGGGTCAGCGCCTGCGCGGCGCTCGTGTCGGTTTCGCTCGCCTGCGCGGCGCTTATTCCGGTTTCGCTCGCTTGCGCGGCGAAACGCCGTACCTCTTCCTTGCGCACCTTGCCGAGCGCGGTCTTCGGCAGCGCGTCGACGAAGACGACGTCCTTGGGGTGCTTGAAGCGGGCGATGCGGCCTTCGAGCAGCGCGAGCACGCCGGCGGCATCGATCGTGCTGCCAGGATGGCGCACGACGACGGCGACGACGATTTCGCCCCAGCGATCGTCGGGGCGCCCGACGACGGAGGCCTCGTCTATATCGCGCGACTCGATCAGCACGTTCTCGATCTCGGCGGGGTAGATGTTCTCGCTGCCCGAGATGATCATGTCCTTCTTGCGGCCGTCGACCCACAGGAAGCCGTCGGCGTCGAAATGGCCGACATCTCCGGTGTGGAACCAGCCGTCGACGAGTGCCGCGTCGGTGGCGGCGCGGTCGTTCCAGTAGCCGCGCATCACGTTCGGCCCGCGCACGAGGATCTCGCCGCTCGCGCCGGGGGCGACGTCTCGCGCGTAATCGTCGACGATGCGCAGTTCGCAGTCCTTCGCCGGGCGTCCGGCGCTGCCGACGCGAACCGCTTCCTCGCGCCGCTGGTAAGCGGCGATCGGACAGGTTTCGGTGGCGCCGTACACCTGCACCATCGGAACGCCGCGCGCATGCACCGAGTGGATCAGCTTCTCGGCGATGACCGTCGAGCCGGTCGTTATCATGCGCAGGCTCGACAGGTCCGCACTCGCCCAGCGCGGGTGCGCCATCAGCGCGTCGAACTGGGCGGGGACGATGACGGTGAGCGTGATGCGTTCTCGTTCGATCGCGTCGAAGGTCGGCTCCACGTCGAAGCGCGGGTGCAGCACGACGGTGGCGCCGACGCGCAGCGCCGGTGTCGTCTGGTTGTTCAGCCCGCCCACGTGGAACAGCGGCAGCGTGGTGAGGATGCGGTCGTCCGCCGTCATGTCGTGCATCGCCGCGCTGCTTTCGGCGTTGGCGGCGAGTGCGCGCTGCGTGAGCAGTACGCCCTTGGGCTTGCCGGTGGAGCCCGACGTGTAGCAGACGAGCAGCGGCTCGTCGTCGAAGTCTGCGCGTGCGGGCAGGGCGCCGTGGGCGGCGTCGGCGAGAAACTTGTTCCAGCCGACCCAGCCTTGCGGGGCCTCGCCCATCGAGACGAGACGCGTACCGCTCAACGAAGTGCGGTACGCGTCGGTCTGACCGACGAAGGCGGGCTCGACGACGAGCACGCCGGGCGGGCAGTCGGCGAGCATCTGCCGGTGCTCGGGCGCCGCGAGCCGCCAGTTCAGCGGCATGAACATCGCGCCCAAACGCGCCGCCGCGAACAGCAGCGCGAGCATTTCCGGGCTGTTGTAGCCGAGCCAGGCAACGCAGCCGCCGCGGCCGACGCCGCTGCGCGTGAGTGCCGCGGCGGCGTCGCGCACGAGCTGCGACAGGCCCGCATAGCTCAGGTCACGGCCGGGGAAGCGGATCGCGATGCGCTGCGGCGTGCGCTTCGCGTGGTCTTCGATCCATTCGTCGAGGCTCATTCCCCGTCTCCCGTCGGAATCCCTCGTTCGGTCTTTCTTCTCTTCTCGCGGTTCTCAGGCGTCGCCGACTTCGATCACGACCGACATCGCCGTATCGCCGGCTGCGCAGCCGGTGAAGAGTCCGAGGCCGCCGCCGCGAAGCACGAGCTCCTCGATCACCTCGATCACCGCGCGGGTGCCCATCGGCGCCTGCGGATGGCCCCAGACGAGCGAGCAGCCGTAGTCGTTCATCTTCGCGATGTCGGCTCCGGTGGCTTTCGCGAAGAAGACGTCGTTGACCGCGAAGGGGTTGTGCGTCTTGATCGCCGCCATCTGCGCGATGCCGACGCCGGCCTGCTCGAGCGCGCGCAGCGCGGCCGGCACCGTTGCCTCGGGCATGTGCGCAAGCTCTGCGCGTGCGAGGCCGAAACCGCGCAGCCGCACCGCGACCTTCGGGTCCTTCGACAGCTCGCGCGCCCGCTCGGGCGTGGTGACGACGATCGCCGCGTTGCCGTCGGCCGGGTGCGTCTGTCCGCCGAAGGTGACGCTGCCGCCCTCCATCACCGGCTTCAGTTTCGCCAGGCCCTCGACGCTCGACTGCGAGATGCCTTCGTCGCCGGTCATCGTGCCGGCCGTCTTGCGGAAGTTCGGTGCCGGCACGTCGAAGGGCAGCGTCATGAAGCGCTTGAGGAACGCGCTGTCGTCGGCCAGGGCGCGGCGGTACTGTTCCTCGCGCATCAGCACCACTTCGTGCTGCTGCGAGGTGGAAATGCCGTGCTTCTTCGCGACGTTCTCTGCGGTCTGCAACATCGAGTGCGGACCGAGCGGGTCGCAGCCGAAGTTGTCGAGCACCCAGTCCTCGGCGGCACCGGTGCCGCCCGGGCCTTTCGGGTTCGGGTAGTACAGGTGCGGGCCGTTCGACGTGCGGTCGCAGTTGACGACGAGCGCCGTCTCGGCCATGCCGACTTCGATCTCCTGCGCGGCGGCCAGCAGCGTGCGCACGCCGGTGGCGCACGCCTGCATCAGCGTCGGTCCGCCCGCGCTCTTCGCACCGATCATGCCGGTGAGCCACGGCAGCCCGTAGAACGAATGCTTCTGCGGCACCGAGAAGCCGAGCACGCCGTAATCGAAGCGCGACGGATCGATGTCGCGCTTCTTCAGTTCGTTGCGCGCGACGTGCGCGGCGAACTCGACGCTGTTCAGGTTCGAGAAGCTGCCCTGCCAGCGGGCGAAAGGCGTGCTCCAGTAGGCTCCGTAGGGGATTTCGGCGCGGTATTTCATGCGGCTTCCTCGTCCTGCAGTCCGATGGCGATGATGAAGGCGTGACGTGCGTGCATCAGGTGCCGTTGCGTGCTCTCGGCCGCGGCATCGCCGTCGCCCGCGCGCAATGCCCTGGTGATCTGCTCGAGGCCGTCGAGCACGATCGTGCGGATCTGCGGGTCGTCGAGCGTGAGCGCGCCGATGTGCTGCAGGTGATCGCCGTACTGCTCGATGACGCGCACCAGGCGGCGGTTCGGCACGAGCGCCAGGCACGCGGCGCGGAAATGAGCATGCGCCTCGCGAAAGGCCGGCACGTCGCCGGTTTCGTGTGCGCGAGCGGCCGCTTCGAGCGCTTCTTCGATCGGCGCGCGTATTTCGTCGACTGCGCAGAGCGGCGCGATGCGGCGCATGGCCGCCGTTTCGAGCAGGAAGCGGACTTCGTAGATGTCTTCGGCGTCGTCGATGGTCAGCGCCGGAACCGCGAAGCTGCGGCCCGACAGAACCAGCAGCCCTTCGCTGGCCAGGCGGGTAAGTGCTTCGCGTACCGGTGTGCGGGAGACGCCGAGCTGCTGCGCGAGCTGGACCTCCTGCAGCGGTCGGCCGGCGGCGATGGCTCCGCTGCGCAATTGCGCGCGCAGCGCCTGGTAGACCTGGTCACCCAGGCCGGGAGCGCGTTCTACGGGGGCGAGGGAGGGGACCAACGGCAGGCCTGCGGGGATCAGCGGTGGCGTCGACGGGATACTGTATACATTGAGGAAGGGCGTGTAAAGAGGGCTAACGCGGTTCGTCAGGGTGCAGGGCCGCATCGGGCCGGGTCAGGCCAGGGCATCGGTTACGGAACCGGGCGTAGATCCGGGAGCCGGCCACGGTCACTCACAAACCCGGCCTGTCGGCGGATCTGCGGATCTACGAGTCGCTTCGGTTCAGCGGGTGCGCTTCGCCCACGGATCTATGCCGGAGCATCGGCCCCATGCAGCGCTTTCGGGTTCGGCCCGTATGCGTTCGTGTCGCGCTCGCTATCCATGACGGCGAATACGAAGAGCACGATCGCCCCGATGATTGGTACGAACGCGACGAGCAGCCACCAGCCCGTACGGCCTATGTCGTGCAGACGCCTGACACCTACGGCCAGCGACGGAACCAGCATCGCCAGCATGAACAGGCCGGAGAACAGACCGAAATCCCCGGTTTCGCTGAACGTGCCGAGGAGCACGTCGACAAATGCGAGCACGAAAACAATGAGCAGGTAGAAAAGAAGGAAATACCAGTACTCGCTTCGCTGTGATCTTCCGCGAAAGGCCGCGTACTTCTTCAGAGCAAGCAGGAACCAGGACACTACTTTCCGCCTTCTTTGTCGTGAACCGTGATCAGTCGCCGGTTTTTCCGATTGCGAACCTGGAACCGAAGCGCGCCGCGATGAACTGGGGAATGGAGATGATCGTCATGAAAATGATTGCGAACGGTAGCAGCGAGAGAGAGCTACCGTTCAGCAGCGCACCGACCGCCTGACCGGCGGCCATCCAGAGCGCCCATCGCCAGGGCATCACCGGAAACCGATAACCGATGACGAAGGCGACGAAGCACATGAACGGGATTCCAACCAGGTAATACGAGCCGTCGTCCCAGGCCTCGATCCGGCCCGTCGCAGCGAGGATCGATATGTAAACGATCAGCCCGCAAAGAAAGGAAGCGGAGGCGGCGAAAAGGGAGTCGTCTTTTTTCATGGAGCCATCGAATTCGAGCTCGGCGGGTTCGACGCGGCGGAGCGGCCACGAAAGCGGCCCGGGGTGCGGGTCGAGCGTCCTTTGCTCCGAAGCGTTCGTCTGACGTGATAGCGGGCCGATCCGTCGACGACAACCAGGGTGCGCTCCGTCGGCGATCGGTCCCTGACGAACGGGCGCCTCGCGTTAACGGTGGGAAAGCTCGTCCCGCTCGAATTGGTCCACCCCTTGTCGCTGAAAGCGTGAGCGCCACTGTTCCGTCCTTCTCCATCGATTCGAACAGAGAAAGAATGACGCCCACCTCTTCTTCATCGGGGTTGAGAGGCCACTCGAAGAAGCTAGCGTGTCCACGTGAGCGTCTTAGTGCCTCACGAAGTTGCTTTCCCACGCGGTCACGCTCGTCTGGCGACATTGACGTCTAACGTCGGACATGAGCGGCGGACAGTGGGCGGCGAAGCCGGTCGATGGCCGTCCGCTCGATGGACCGGTTAGGCCTCAACGCGTACGAACTGACTTGTCGACTTCGGTTCGGGGACGGGGTGTCCGTCTGCGCGCAAGCCTTCAATGTGGAACTCAATGGCTTCCTGAATAAGCGTTTCCACTTCTTCGCGCGACTCACCGACTGCAACGCATCCGGGCAAATCCGGCACATACGCCCCGTAGCTCGTTGGTCCGCGTTCGATGACGACGAGGTACTGCATATGTCGACCTCACTTCTTCAAGCCCGCTTGCTTGAGGATGTTGCTCAATGTTCCGGGCGGCACGTCCACGCTCGGCTTTCCGGCGACAGTCACCGTTCCGGGCTTGCTCGGGTGATGGTACTGCCGATGACTGCCCTTCTGCCGCACCTGGCACCACCCATCTGCCTCAAGACGGGAGATCAGTTCGTGGACGTTGGTCGGCATAAAGAAATGTTACGTGAGCACTCGACTCGGCACCTTCTTTGACGCCTAACGTTCGACATGAGCGGCGGCTGGAGGCTTGCGCAGCAAGCCGCAAGACGTCCGCTCGATGGATCGTGCCCCATCCTTTGAACCGACCGCAAATCGGAACTCCCGCAACGGCTGCCTTTCTGACGCCTAACGTTGGAGTTCACCCGCGGGCGACAGACGGCGAAGCCGGCTGTCGCACGCCGGGTGCGACGACGTGTTAGACCGCATCGGTGCCCGGCGATATATGCGCCTTGTAGTCGCGAGCAGCGAGCGTCGTACTGCTGGTCAATGTGCGTCGCAACATGTCCAAGCGGATCGCCACTACAAGTCTTCCGACCCGTTCTAGCCGTTCTTCCATTGGCACAATTGTTCCTTCGACCATTACCTCCATCGCTTCGTTGGCTGCCTTGATTACTTCGTCGCTGAAGTAAAGCCAACAGCGCTTGTACTCCTCCAGGAACTCCTCTCGGTATCTTTGGGCTTGCTGCGTGCTTGTAGAACCCAGAGAGAGTTCGAAGCAGCGCCCGATATCGCTCCTCCTTGCGAAGATACTCTTCCCATGCCCGGCGCCGCCTCTCGTTCATAAACCAGGCGAGAACTGCGCCAGCCAGAGGAACAAAGAACTTGAGGAAGTCAGCGCTTAGTAGATCTTGCATAGCTTGGCAGGGAGCTGCTGATCCGGTCTAACGTGTTTTGTATCGGCGCATGAACCGAATTAACGCCACGACGACGCGAATGCCCTGCTCGCTCGCGGCATGCAAGTTCCTTTGAACATTGGACTTTCTGCGTCCCGTCGTTATCGAATCGGCGTAACGCGATGTCGAATGTGTCGCTCCTCATCGGCAGCGACACCGGCTCATTTTTGTCGACACATGGCAGTCGCGGGCGTAACAAGCGGAACACCGGGATTCGGAACTCGTTGCTATACCGAACTCCAGGCGATACCTGAAGATACAGTCAGTATCCGCTTTTCGTCTATGCCGCGGTTGCCCGATCACTGGCGAGACGATCACGCATTCATACCGCCACCTACGTCAGAGGCCGCGGTCGGAGACGACTGAGCGGCCGTCGTACTCATCAGCGATGGTGTTCACTTCATTGGCCAGCACCTTTGCCTGGATCGATTCTCCGCACGCCTCGCGGCGCTGGCACCCCCACCCAAAAAACCCCGCGATCTCCTCCCGCCGCGCCAGCACATCGCTCTCCCCCAGCTCCATCAGCGCCCGCGTAAAACTCCCCTCGAACAGCAGATAACTCGCGAACGCCGCCCCGCGCAGATCCCCGGCGAGGCTGCTCACCCCCACCGAACGCAGCAGGCCCCGAATCGTCACCGGAAGCGCCTGCACGTGGTCGGCCGCAATGCGGTCGATGCGTTTGCTGGGCGTGATCGACAGCACCTGGATCCGGCGCAGGCCGCTGAGATGCGCCTTCTCTTCGGGCAACGCCGCGAGCAGCTCGTTCAGCCGCTCGACGCGCTCGATGTCGGCGGTGAGCGTGTCCAGGAAGATGCTCGACAGCGCATGCCCGGCGATCTGCGCGAGGTTCGGGTAGTCGGGCGAGATCAGCGTGCCGTTGGCCGGCTCGTTGGTGCGCGCCGAGCCGATCACCAGGATGCGTTGCGCGCCCAGGTGAATGGCGGGCGAGAGCGGAGCGGTCTGGCGCATCGAGCCGTCGCCGAAATACTCCGGCACGTTCTGCACCGGAATCGGCACGGCTGGGAACAGGAACGGGATCGCCGCCGAGGCGAGCAGGTGGTCGTTCGTCAGTCGCGTGCGAATCGCGTGGCGTTGCGAGCGGCTCCAAGGTTCGATCGACCGGTGCGACTGGTAGAAGACGGAATGCCGCCCCGACGAATAGCTCGATGCGGTGACGGCAACGGCCTGCAGGAAGTCCTCGCGCAGCATCCGGTCGAGTCGCTCCATGTCGATCGTCTCGGCGAGCAGTCGAGCGAGCGGGTCGTTGTTCAGCAGCGACCGCGGTCGCGCACGGTGCCAGCGCGCGATCAGCCATCCGAGCGAGAGCATCGAGAGCCATTTCGCGCCGGATTCGATGACGCGGATCGAGTCGGTGCGGTAGACGTGATCGGCGTGGAACTCGCGCCATACCTGGCCGAGCTTCGACACGGCGCCGTCGAAGTCGTCGGCGTGGCAGGCGAGTGCGGCGCAGTTGATGGCGCCGGCCGAGCTTCCGACGATGATGTCGAAGGGACTCGCCGGCGAGCGGATGCCCGATTGGCGGCGCAGGCGGGCGATCGCGCGCAATACGCCCGCCTGGTAGGCGGCGCGTGCGCCGCCGCCCGTCAGTACGAGCGCCGTCCGTGCGGCCGGGGCCGCAGGCACGCTCGGCTCGTGCGCGGGCTCGGTCCGCTGCATGGCTCCTGATCGGCGAAGGGCGTCAACCCTCGTTATCGACCGGACGGCGCCCCAGTTGATGGCCCGTCGGTCGTCCCCCCGTGGGACTCACTGCCGATCAGACGCCCGAAGCGCTCTTGTCGTTCCGCGCTTTTGCCCGCGACCCGTACCGCCCCGCGTACACCCACGTGAACTCCGCGCCGAGCAGGAAGATCTGCGCCGAGTAGTAGACCCACACCATCACGACCACGATCGAGCCCGCGGCGCCGAAGCCCGAGCCGACGCCGCTGGTGCCGATGTACAGGCCGATCGCCCACTTGCCGATCGTGAACAGCAGCGCGGTGACGGTCGAGCCGAGCAGCACGTCGCGCCAGGCGATGTCCACGCTGGGCATCAGCTTGTAGATCAGCGTGAACATCGCCGTGAGCAGTCCGAAGCTCACGGCGATGTTGATGACCTGGGCGAGCCATTCCCAGCCGCCGAACACCGGCGCCCACCATTTGCCCAGCGCGGAGATCGCTGCGCTGGCGACCAGCGAAACGATCAGCAGGAATCCGAGCGCCAGGATCAGGCCGAACGAGAGCAGGCGGGTGCGCACGAGGTTCCAGATGCCGCCCGACTTCTGCTGCTGGGGCCTGCGCCAGATGCGATCGAGATCGCTCTGCAGTTCGCCGAAGACCGTGGTGGCGCCAACGATGAGCAGCACGATGCCGATCCCCGTGCCCAGCGGTCCCTTGCCGCTGACCTGGACGCTGGCGAGCAGGTTCTCGACGGCGGCTGCGCCGTCGCTGCCGAGCATTCCCTGCAGCTGCCCGAACAGTTCGCCGCGGGCGGCTTCGCCGCCGAACACGAGTCCGGCGATCGACAGCACGATCAACAGCAGCGGCGCGAGCGAGAACAGCGTGTAGTACGACAGCGCCGCGCCCATGCTCGGCGCGTAGTCCTCGATCCACGACGAGACCGTGTCGACCAGCAGGCGGTAGAAGCCGCGCAGTCCGCGCGGTGGGGCCGATGCAGCCTGCTCGCGGGTCAGCGCGGCGCGATGCGCCTGCCGGTTGCGCCGCTGTCGCTTCGATTCGCCCGGAATCGCCACGCCGCCGAGCGCGACGCCGGCGGCCCGCGCAACGCGCCCGAGCGGCACCGGTTCGTCGGGCGGGGACCTCCACAGCCGTGCGGCGGCGAAAGCGGCCCCGAAGGCGGTGGCTGCGGCAGCGAGGGTGGGGGCGATCGAGGGCAGGACGTTTCTCGGCACGGCGGAGCTCCGTTCGTTGCGTTCAACTGCTCGTGATGTCTGCGCCCAGCGGGCTGACGCGGCCTGCGCTGCGCGGTGCGGACAGGCGCGCGAGCAGTTGTGCGATCTGCGCGACGCTGTCGTCGAGGTCGAAGCGCTGCAGCGCGAGGGCGCGCGCGGCTTCCGACATGCGCTCACGCTTTCGCGGCGATGCGAGCAGTTCGACGACCGCGTCGGCCGCGCTTCGACAGTCGCAATATCCGGCGAGGAAGCCGGTGGATCCGTGCACGACGAGATCGGGCACGCCGCCGACGCGCGTGGCGACGATCGGCACGCCGCAGGCCATTCCTTCCATCAGCGCCAGCGGCATCGCCTCCGAACGCGAGGTGGAAACGAGCAGGTCGAGTTCGCCGTAGATCTGCGCGAGGTCGTCGCGCAATCCGGCCAGGTGCACCCGCGTGCGCAGGTCTTCCTCGTCGATGCGAGCGAGCAGTTCGTCGCGCATCGGGCCGTCGCCGATCAGCACGAAATGCGCGTCGGGCGCCGCCCGGCACGCCAGTTCGGCGACGCGCACGAACAGGTCCGGCCCTTTCTCCGGCGAGAGGCGGCCGACGAAGCCGACGAGGGGCGCGGACGCATCGACGCCGATTGCGTCGCGCAGTACGTGCGGTCGTTGCGCCGATGGGCGGAACCGCTTCGTATCGACGCCGTTCGGAATGCAGCAGATGCGATCGGCGTCGACACCGACGCCGAGCGCCTCGTAGTACGTCTGGCGGCACACCGTGTGGATATGGGAGCCGGTGCAACGGTGCACTTCGAGATCCTGCGGCGTCATCCGCAGGCCGTGGATCGTGGTGACGATCGGCTTGCCGGACAGGCGCGCCGCCAATGCGGCGAGCATGTGCGCGTTCGGCAGATGCGCGTGCAGCACGTCCACGCTCGCCGCCTGCACGAGCGCGCAGGTCACCTGCAGCGCGGCCCACGAAGGATCGTCGGGCGGCATCGAGACGACCATCGTGTCGATGTCGAGCGCGCGCAGGCGTTCGGTGATCGAGCTCTCGAACGGGCAGAGCGCGGTGACCGTGAAGCGTTCGCGCGGCAGCCGTTCGAGGAGCCGCAGCACCCAGGTCTCCATGCCGCCGACGATCGCGTTGCCGAGGACCTCGAGCACGTGAATGCGCTTGTCGGCCATCAGCAGCACCTCGGGCGAAGCGCCGGTCCGGGCGCCGACTCGCGCGCTTCGATGCCGAGCCAGGCGGCCGCGGTTCCGCTCCAGATGCGCTCGCGCGCATCGGGCTGCACGTCGATCTCGTCGAGCAGGTCCTGCACCCAGCCGAGCCGCTCGGCGATGTGGCTGCCGCTGCAAGGCAGGAAGCAGTCGCTGCCGAACTGCAGCAGTTCGGCGCCGAGCACTTCGAGCGCGAGTTCGAGTGCCCGTCTTCGGTACGGCGGCGGCGGGCCGAAGGAGATGTCGAAGCGGAACGCGCATTCGTCGGGCGCGACGCCGTTGATGCGGTCGATGACGCCGACGGCGATCGCTTCGTCGGTCCACGGCCATCCGAGGTGCGCGAGAGTGACGCGCGCGCCCGGATGATCGCGCAGCGCTTCGAAGAACGCCGGTCGGCAGAAGCGCCCCGAGCGTCCGTCGATGAAGATCCCGCTGTGGAAGAGCATCGGCAGCTTCAGTTCCGCCGCGACGGCGAAGGTGGGCTGCACGCGTTCGTCGTGCGGATACCAGCCGGTGGGCACCATCTTCACGCCGTCGAGCTGCCACGATTCGATCGCGCGCTGAAGCAGTTGCGGGGCGCGTTCGTCGCGCGGATCGACGACCGCCAGGCCGCTGAGCCGGTCGCGGTGGCCGCGCACCAGGTCGGCGAGATGCCGGTTGCCGCGTTCGAGCGATTCGAAGTCGTCGAGCGAGTAGCCGTCGCCGAGGAAGGGCGCGAGCAGCACGCCGCGATCGACGCCGGCGTCGTCGAGCGAGCGCAGGACGTCGTCGGCGCGTTCGCGTCCGGTGCAGTGCAGGTGGGCGTCTATGATCATCGCGTCGGCCTCTGTCAGGCTGATGCGGTACGCAGCCGGCGCGCGTCGGCGGCCAGCGCCTGTTCGCCGGCGCGACGTCCGGCGATGAACGCGTGATCCGAGTTGTAGTACTCCCACTCGCTGTAACGGCCGGCGAGGATCACGCCGAACTGCGCGAACCAGTCGCGGATCGTTTGCACGTTGGCGGCGCGCGCGTGGTCGTAGACGACGTACGCATACGGCATGTCGATCTGGTTGGCGACGAGCACCGGGTCGTCGGCGCCGACGATGCCCACTCGCCTGCAGTCGTCGACGACGCGCTCGACGAGCGCAGCGCCGTCGCAGGGCAGCGGCTTGTGCTCGCTGTACGAGATCTCGCAGATCAGGCCGAAGCCGCCGGGCGGATTGTTGTGCGGGCTCGCGTTGCCCTGCAGGAAGATGCGGTGGAAGACCGTTTCTTCCGGGTAGTAGATCCAGTGCTTGTCGGACAGCCGCTCGCGTCCGATGCCTAGGTTCACGCAGCGCACCGAAACGTGGCGCAGCGCGGCGGCTGCCGTGCGCACCGTCTCCGGGGCTTCGTCGCCGCAGGCGGCAACGAGTTGCGGCAGCGGCATCGTGCTGACCAGCGACTCGAAGGCCACCGAGCGGCCGTCGTCCAGCCGCACCGTGCGCGAGCGCGGAGAAACGTGCAGCACGTTGGTCTCCAGCGCGAGCTCGCAGCGCAAGCGCGGTACGAAGGCGTCCATCAGTGCCTGGAAGCCGCCGCGCAGCGGATAGCCGAAGCGCGCGTTCGGGCCCATCGGCGCCGGCGTCGGCACGAGCGCGCCGCGGATCATCTGTGCGAGGTCGGGCAGCGGGACGCGCCCGCCGAGCCACGAGGTCTCGATCTCGTCGAGCGGGACCGCCCACAGTTTCTCGTTGTACGGAACGGCGAAGTGCTTCGCGATGCCGGCACCCCAGACGCGGTGGATGAATTCGAGGAAGTTCGCCGGTGGCGACGCGGCGTGCGCCGGCGCATCGCCGTCGATCGAGCCGAAGCGTGCCTCGATGGCGCCGATCAGGCATTCCTCGAGCACCTGCGGCGGCAGTCCGTGCAGCGAGCCCTGGAACGGATAGCGCGTGTGCACGCCCTTGCTCCAGATCCACGCTTCGCGGTTCTGCCAGTGCAGGTTCTCGCCGAGCAGCAGGTCGTAGAGTTCGAGCACGTACGGGTCGTTCGAGAACATGATGTGGCCGGCACAGTCGAAGACGAAGCCGCCGTCCTCGATCGAGCGGCACCAGCCGCCGACGCGCTTGCCGCGCTCGACCAGCAGCACGTCGGTCTCGCCGGCCAGGCCGAGGTGGTAGGCCGCCGACAGACCGGTGGGGCCGGCGCCGATCACGAGGTGGCGAACGTCGCGCTGCGCCCGCCTTGCCGGCGCGCGCTGGGCGGCGGCGAGCGGCTCGGCGTCGAGTGCTTCGTCCTGGTTTACCAGGCCGGCGAGCTCGCGCATCGCCACCGGCGTCGTCCCTCTCGCCAGGTGGCCCTGCAGCAGCTCGTCGATCCGTTCGACGCAGCGATCCCAAGAGCACTGCGCGACGTGGGCCGCCATCCGCTGTTCGCGCGCGCTGCGCGCCGCGGGCGCTTCGTCGAGCAGCGCTTCGCAGGCGCGAACGAAGCCGTCGGCGTCGTCGGCGAGCGCGACGACATCTCCGTACAGCGTGGCGACATCCTTGACCGCGGTGCTGACGATCGGCTTGCCCGCGGCCATGTACTCGAGCGTCTTCGTGGGACTGATGAAGCGCGTCGCCGCGTTGGCGGCGAAGGGCAGCAGGCACAGATCCCAGTCGGCGAGCAGGAACGGCAGTCGCGCGTACGACTGCATGCCCAGCCAGTGCAGGTTCGGTCGCCGCGGCAGCGAAGCGGGGTCGATCTTCGCCGTCGGACCGACCATGACGATCTGCCATTCGGCATGGGCATCGGCCAGCCGTGCGACCAGTTCGCGGTCGAGGCGCTCGTCGACGACGCCGAAGAAGCCCAGGCGTGGATGCGCAATGTCCCGCTGCAGTTCGGCGGCGTCGCGTGCTTCCTCCGACTCGAAGGCCTCCGGTGGCGGTGCGAAGTGCAGCGCCTCGACGGCGCTGGGCATGCAGTGCACCTCGCTGCGATGCGCGCAGCGGGCTTCGTGCAGCGACGGTCCGCCGGTGAAGACGAGGTCGGCCGCCTTCAACAGCGCCGCTTCGCGCTGGCCGAGCTGGCGCGGCGCGGCGGCAAAGGCGGACAACTCGTCCATGCAGTCGTAGACGAGTGCGCGCGGACGCATCGAGCCGAGCAGCGGCACTGCCATCGGCGTGAAGCACCAGACGAGGTAGTCGTCGATGCCGTGCTCGCCCAGGTAGCCGGCGAGCAGCGAGCGCAGCATCGGCAGCTGGTCGTCGTGAAAGCCGGCTGCGGCCAGCGGCGTGTGCGCACGCAGCACCTGCACGCCGGGGCCGCCGGCGTGCGTCTCGAGCCGGGGCTCGCCGTCGCTGCGCACCGGCTCTTCGACGAACAGCACCGGGTAGCGCCGCGCGAGGCGCGACATCAGGTGCTGCGGACGCTGGCGCACGAAGTTCCAGCGCAGGTGGGAGAAGACGATCAGGTGCGGCATGTTGCTTTCCGTGGATTGTTTCCGGGGCAGCAGCGCCTGCCAGCTTCGCAGCCGTTCGGCGCATTCGAGGTTCAGCAGTCGCGATCCGTCGGGACGATCGCCGAAGCGGCGCTCCCGGCGAACGACGTCCCACAGGCCGCTGTCGTGCCAGTGGTTTTCGTCGTCCCAGTCACTGCGGTTGACCAGCGGGTACAGGCTCAGCCCGTGCACCGGCACGCCCCGATCGAGCGCGCGGGCGACCTCGGCGGCGACGTCGTCGAGCCATTGCGCGCGTCCTGCGCCGAAGTGACCGGTCTCGGCAACGATCAACGGACGTCCGTAGCGTTTCCAGGCAGTCGCCAGCAGCGTCGAGAATTGCGCGCGCCGCGGGTCGCGCTCGCTCCACGACAGCCGCTTTTCGGAGACGATTTCCCATTGGCTCGAGTGATAGTGGTTCGCGCCGAGCCAGTCGACGGCACCGGGCGAGCCACCGAGCTCCGGGGCTTCGCGCCCGCAGAGCATGTCCCACGCCTGCCACTGGTACGAGTCGATCTCGCGCGCCAGCGCGTCGAGCGCGGCCTGCCGTTGCGGGTCGGCGGTGACGGGAGCCGCGACGTGGATCAGCGGTTCGACGTGCAGGAAGCGCACTTCTGAATCCAGTGCGCGGATTTCCTCGATTGCGCGCAGTGCCGCGCGCACGAGACGGCGCTTGACGAGATAGCCGCTCTCGCGGCTGCTCTCGTCGCCGGAGGTGCTGGCGCAGTACGGATGCAACAGCCGGGACTCGCAGGCTGCCCAGGCGAGGAATCCGATCTCGTTGATCGGGGTGACGAAGGCGCCGCGTTCATCGTGAGCGACCAGTTCCCGGGCAGCGGCGCCGGCGAAGCGTGCGAAACGTTCGATGAGCGTGTCGTCGAGCAGGCTGACGTCGTCGGGGGTGCCGTAGTGCATCAGCGTCCACAGCACCTGGATGCCGTGGCGCCGGGCGGCGGAGCGGATGGCGTGCAGCCGACGCCAGTCGAAGTGTCCTGGCTGCGGTTCCGAGACGCGCCACCCGATGCTTTCGCGTACCGTTCGAATGCCGAGTCGAGCGGCGGCGGCGTAGTCCTCGTCGATCCGTTCGAGATGGGCGTTCGTGCGCGCCATGTCGAGATCGACGCCGGACCCGTTGCGATGATCCGCACCTTCGTAGCCGCCCATCCAGAACGAGCGAAACGGCGCAGCCGCCGCACCGTGCGTCTCCGACAGGGCAGTCGGCACGTGCACGGCGCCGCGCCGAACCGGGTACTGCATCGAAGCCTCGAAGGTTGCCGATGATGGAGCGGCGCAGCAATCGGCGTGCCGCTTCGCGTCGCGGCAGGCGTCAGATGGAAGTGCGGGTGTTGCGCGTGTTGTGTGAACGGACGCCGGATGCGAGCGTCGAGCCGGCGGCACCGCCCAGCAGCAACCGGTCGAAATACTCGATCGTGCGCGCGAGGCCGGCGCGCAGCGATACGGCGGGCTGCCAGGCGAGTTCGTCGCGCGCGCGGGCGAGATCGGGGCGGCGCTGCGCCGGGTCGTCCACCGGCAAGGGTTCGAAGACGATCGGCGAAGCCGAGGCAGTGAGCTCGAGAACCAGGCGTGCGAGGTCGATCATCCGCGTTTCGTTCGCGTTGCCGATGTTGATCGGACCGGTCAACCGGGGAGGCGTGTCGGCCAGGCGCAGCAGCGCGGCGACCGTGTCGTCCACGTAGCAGAACGAGCGCGTCTGCGTGCCGTCGCCGTACAGCGTGATCGGCTCGCCGCACAGTGCCTGCACGATGAAGTTCGACACGACCCGTCCGTCGTCCGGGTGCATGTTCGGGCCGTAGGTGTTGAAGATGCGGGCGATCTTGATCGGCGTTCCGTATTGCCGGTGAAAGTCCATGAACAGCGTCTCGGCGCAGCGCTTGCCTTCGTCGTAGCACGCGCGAGGGCCGATCGGGTTGACGTGTCCCCAGTACGCTTCGGTCTGCGGATGCACGGCAGGGTCGCCGTAGACCTCGCTGGTCGAGGCCTGCAGGATCGGCACCTGCAACCGGTGCGCGAGTTCCAGCAGGTGCAGCGCGCCCAGCACGTTGACCTTCGCCGTGTAGACCGGATCGACCTGGTAGTGCCGCGGCGACGCCGGACACGCGAAGTTCAGGATCAGGTCGCAGTCGAGCTGCAGCGGCTCGACGATGTCGTGCTCCACGATCGTGAACCGCGGCCTGGAGGCGAGCGGCCGCACGTTCGCGCGCGATCCGGTGCGGAAATTGTCGACGCACAGCACGCAGTTGCCGGCTTCGAGCAGGCGCGCGCAGACGTGCGAGCCGATCAGTCCGGCGCCGCCGGCGACCAGAACCCGTCGGGTTCCCGACCCTCCCGACCTGGCCGCCGGCCGCGTTCGCCTCGTTCCTGCACTGTCGATTCGCATGGTCGGCTCCGTTGGTCCGTCACAGGAAGAGCACGCGATGGCGAACCGACGCGACGCTTCGCCAGAACACCGAAGCGAGCGGGATCGCCGCCGACGTGATCGCCATCTCGGCCACGTGCCGTGGCGAGTGCGTGGTGCCGCGCAGTCGCTTCGAAGTGAGATACAGCGTGACGAGCAGCCACGGGACCAGCGCGACGAGCGCGCCGAGAGGCCGGCCGGTCGCCGTCGCGAGGATCGCCGCCAGTACCGAGGCGGCGGCCACGTAGTACTCGATCGGCGGCATGCGCCGGATGCGCTGCCGGTACAGGCGCGGGTGCTTGCGATAGAGCAGCGCGTCGAACACGACCTTGCGTTGCTGCGCCAGGCTCACTCCGAAACCCGCCTCGCGCACCGGATGCACGACGAGTGCATCGGGCGCGCGCTCGATTCGGCAGCCGGCTTCGAGCAGCCGGAAATGCAGATCGGAGTCCTCGCGCCAGGCCGACGTGAAGCGCTCGTCGAAGCCGCCGATGCGTTCGAGCACGTCGCGTCGCACGAAGCAGTTCGCAGTGACGAACTCGGCGCGCGTGAGGCCGGCGGCGTCCTTCTCGTAATCGGTAGGGCGCTGCGGCAGCGGCATCTCGATGCGCCCGGTGACCGCGCTCGCGCCGGCGGCGAGGGCGTGCAGCCCTGCGAGCAGCCAGCGCCGGTCGGGAACCGTGTCGTCGTCGGTGAATGCGATGATCTCGCCGGATGCGGCCCGCCATCCGGCGTTGCGCGCGCCGGCAGCGCCCTGCGTCTCGCGCACCGGCACATAGCGCAAGGCGCAGCGGCCGCGTGCCTGCAGCCGGTCGACGAGCGTCTGCACCGCTTCCGCGGGCGCGTCGTCGGCGACGACGATCTCGTACAGCGCGGGGTGCAACGTCTGCGCGAGCAGTGCGTCCAGACAGCGCGCGAGCAGCGCCGGCCGGCGAAAGGTGGGAACGACGACCGAGACGAGCACGCTCACGAGCGGCCTCGTTGCGTCGCGTCGCGCGCGCCGGCGGGCGCCGCCTGCTTGCGCAACAGGAACGAGCCGATGACGAGCGCGTCGAGCGGCGACGTCCAGAAGCACTCGATCGCATCGCGCGGCGAGCAGACAATCGGCTCACCGCGCGTGTTGAACGACGTGTTGATCAGCACCGGCACGCCCGTGCGCTGCTCGAAGGCGGTCAACAGCCGGTGCAGCAGCGCGTTCTGTTTCGCGTTCACCGTCTGCACGCGCGCCGTGCCGTCGAAATGCGTGACCGCCGGGATGCGGCGCGCCTGCTCGGGCGGAACGTCGTAGACGAACAGCATGAACGGGGCCTGCAACGGTGTTTCGGCTTCGATGCCGCGGCCCTCGCGCGCGAACCAGTGCGCGGCGCGCTCCTCGGCGACCACCGGCGCCACCGGGCGGAAGTCTTCGCGGTCCTTGATCTCGTTCAGTCGAGCCTGCATCGCCGCGTCGATCGGCGAGGCGAGGATCGATCGTGCGCCCAGCGCGCGCGGACCGAACTCCATGCGTCCCTGGAACCAGCCGAGCACCAGGCCGTCGGCGAGCAGGTCGGCGGCGCGCGACGCGACATCATCGAGTCGCTCGTAGGGCAGCTTCGACGAGCGCAGGAAAGCTTCGACCTCGTCGTCGTCGTATTCGGGACCGAGGTAGGCGTGTTGCATCGACCAGCTGCGCCGGCCGCCGCGCTCGCGGTAGTCGATCCACAGCGCCGCGCCGAGTGCAGTGCCGGCGTCGCCCGCCGCCGGCTGCACCCAGACTTCGTCGAAGGCGCTGCGATCGCGCACGCGCGCATTGAGCACGCAGTTCAGCGCGACGCCACCGGCCATCGCGAGCTGCGTCATGCCGCTTTCGCGCTGCAGCCAGCCGACCATCTCCAGCACGGTCTCCTCGAGCACCTTTTGCAGCGAGTGCGCGATGTCCCGGTGACGCGCTTCGAAGGGTGCTCCCCGCTCGCGCGGGGCGCCGAGCAACTCGGCAAGTCGCGTGCGGTGCACCGTGTAGCGTCCGTCGTTTCCGAAGCGCACGACTTCGCGGAAGGCCGGCAGCAGCGTCGGACGACCGTAGGAGGCGAGCGCCATCACCTTGTACTCGTCGGACGAGTGCAGGAAGCCGAGGTGGCGCGTGACGTCCTCGTAGAGCAGTCCCAGCGAATCGGGCAGGTCGATCTGTCCGAGACGCTGGTAGGCGCTACCGTCGAAGGCACCGTAGCTCGTCGTCGCCCGTTCGCCGCGCCCGTCCATCGTGAGCACCGCGCAGCGCTCGAAGGGCGCCGCGAGAAACGCGCTCGCCTCGTGCGCAAGATGGTGCTCGACGAACTCCCAGCGCGCGGCGATGTCCTCGTGATGCAGGCCGCGGAAGCGGCGCTGCAGATGATGCGGCGCGCCACCGGCCAGCTGGCGCGGCGCGTTCACCACGGAGGCGACGAACAGCGGATGCCACGGGTCGTCGCCGGCGGCTGCGTGTGCCGAAGGCTGCATCGGCAGTACGAGTTGCCCGTCGACGGTATCGACGCCGAGCAGCGACGGGTCGTACGAATAGGCGATGCGATCGACGTCGCGCAGTTCGATGCCGGCCGTCGCCAGGCAGAAGTCGATCGCATCGAACGGCAGCTGCCAGGTCGAGAACGGCACCGGACGCTTGCCGTGCTTGATGCGCGTGAAGCGCTCGTCCTCCGCCGCGGCGACGACTTCGCCGTCGACGATCAGCGCGGCTGCGGAGTCGTGATAGGCGGCGTTGATTCCGAGCGTGTGCAAGGCGGCTTCGCCTCCGGTGAGTCGGTGGACCTGCGCGGTCCACGACTACCCCGACGACGGAGAACCGCGCGCCCGGTACGTTGCAGGCGGCGTGCCCGGCTCAGGCGCGCGGTGCGTTCCAGTGAGCGTCGAGCGCTCGCATCTCGTCCCACGCCTGACGGTATTCGGCAGCGAGCCGATCGATGTACGCAGCGGCCGGCCGGATCTCGTCGATCGCGCCGATACCCTGGCCGCAGCCCCAGATCGTCTTCCACGCTTTCGGCTTTTCGCCGGAGCCGAAGTTCATCTTCGACGGATCGCTGCTCGGCAGGTTGTCGGGATCGAGTCCCGCGTTGCGGATCGACGACTTCAGGTAGTTGCCGAGCACGCCGGTGAAGAGATTCGTATAGACGATGTCCTGCGCGCCGCTGTCGACGATCGCCTGCTTGTAGGCCGCGTCGGCGCGTGCTTCCTCGGTGGCGATGAACGCCGAACCGATATACGCGAGGTCGGCGCCGGTGGCCTGCGCGGCGAGCACGCCGCGCCCGGTGGCGATCGCGCCCGACAGCAGCAGCGGACCGTCGAACCAGGCGCGGATCTCCTGCACCAGCGCGAACGGCGAATGCCCTCCGGCATGTCCGCCTGCACCGGCGGCGACCGCGATCAAGCCGTCGGCGCCTTTCTCGATCGCCTTGCGCGCGAAGCTGTCGTTGATGACGTCGTGCAGGACGATGCCTCCGTACGAATGAACGGCGTCGTTGACGTCGGTGCGCGCTCCCAGCGACGTGATGACGATCGGCACGCGATGCTTCACGCACAGCTCGAGATCGTGCTCGAGCCGGTCGTTCGAGCGGTGCACGATCTGGTTGACGGCGAAGGGTGCCGAGGGTCGCTCGGGATGCGCGCGGTCGTGGGCGGTCAGCGTTTCGCGAATCAGCGTCAGCCACTCGTCGAGCTGCTCGGCCGGCCGCGCGTTCAGCGCGGGAAACGAACCGACGATTCCCGACGTGCATTGCGCGAGCACGAGCGCAGGGTTCGAGACGATGAACATCGGCGCAGCAACGATCGGCAGTCGCAGGCGCTCGGCAAGGATGGGGGGAAGACTCATGGCGGCTCCGTTTCCGTGGCAGCGCGCATGGTGCCAGTTTTCGCGCCCGCTACAATCCGGCCGATGCCCGCCCGAGCCGTCGCCGCGTGATCGCCGTTTCCCGTCCCGGGCCGGGGCGCGTCGAGAGCGAGGTTGCGCGCGCCGGCGTCGTCGTGCTGGCGGGCCTTACTTCCGCGATGCAGATCGGCAAGCTGCCGCCGACGCTGCCGATCCTGCAGGCGGAGTTCCAGCTGTCGCTGGTGCAAGTCAGCTGGATGGTGTCGCTGTTCATGCTCGGGCCGGCGCTGATCGGTGCCGTTGCGGGCTCGGTGGCCGATCGCTTCGATGCCCGGCGCACGATGATCACCGGACTCCTGCTCAGCGCAGTCACCAGCGCGTTCGGCGCGTTCGCGTCGTCGCCCGGCGCACTGTTCGCCAGCCGGGCGCTCGAGAGCATCAGCTATCTGGTGACGGTGCTTCCCGCGCCGGCGCTGATCGCGGGCCTCGTGCCGCGCGCCCGGGTGCGCGGCTGGCTCGGCGTGTGGTCCGCGTACATGCCCGCGGGCATGGGAATCGCGTTGCTTGCGACGCCTGCGCTGACGGGTGTCATCGGCTGGCGAGGCGTCTGGCTCGCATGCGCGGTGCTCGCGGCGCTCGCCGCGGTACTCGTTGCGCGAATCGCGCACATTCGTCCGCCGACGGACGCAGTCGAGGCAGCGCCTTCGCTCGGCGATGGCGTCCGCGTCGCCGCGCTGGTGCAACAGACGTTGTGCTCGGCAGGGCCCTGGTTGCTCGCGCTGTGCTTCCTCTTCTACGCGGGTCAGTTCACTGCGATCTTCAGCTTTCTGCCGAGCATCTACCAGGACGCGGGGTTGTCGGCGCAGTGGAGCGCGACGTTGACCGCGATCGCCGTGATGATCAGCATGGCCGGCAATCTGGCGGCCAGTTACCTGCTGCAACGCGGCGCCTCGCGCGGAGCGCTGGTGGCGGTCGCAGGTCTTGCGATGGCCGGCTGCGCCTGGCTTGCGTTCGGCAGTTCGTCCGGCTTCGTGCTGCGCTACGTGGCGATCCTGCTGTTCGCAACGTCGGCAGGAGTGATTCCGGGAACACTGTTCGCCACCGTCCCGTCGTACGCGCCGTCGCACGATGCGATCTCGACGACCGTGGGCATGATGCAGCAGGGATCGAGCCTCGGGCAGTTGTTATTGCCTCCCGCCGTGGCCGCGCTTGCGCAGTACAGCGGCGGGTGGCAGTCGATCTGGATCGCCACCGGGGCGGCGGCGATGGTCACCGTGGCGATCGGAGCGGCGATGAGGAGCTACGAGCGTTCGCATCGGCGATCCGGCTGAGCGCGGTCGCCGCGAGCGCTCGTTGCGCGGCGTTGCGAAGGTCGCGGTCGAAATCCATCGTGATCCAATGGGCCGCCGTCTCCCGCGAGGCGCGGGAATCGACGATCCCGGTCAGTCCTCGACGTCCGACAACATCACGTACTGCTCGGCGATCGACCGCTGGGCCGCCTCTGATCGCGCGATGTACTCGAGCTCCGCCATCTGCACGCCCCGGTCGAATGGCGACTGTTCTGCGAAGCGGTGCAGCAGGCCGGTCATGTAGGTCGAGAAGCGGATCGTCTTCCAGACGCGCAGACCGCATTGCTCGCTGTAGCGGTCGAGCTCGGCGCGCGAGCGGCCGCCGAAGTACTGCCCCATGCCGCGCGCGAGCAAGCGCGCATCGGCCACCGCCATGTTCAGGCCCTTTGCGCCGGTGGGCGGCACGATATGCACGGCGTCGCCTGCCATGTAGAGGTTTCCGTGCTGCATCGGGCTCGCGATGAATGCTCGCAACTGCGCCATGTCGCGCTGGAAGATCTCGCCTTCGGTCACTTCGATTCCGCGCTCGTCGAACATGCGCGCATGCAACTCGTTCCAGATCTTCGCGTCGGACCAGTTCTCGGGCCGATCGGACGACGGTACCTGCAGATACAGGCGGGATACGCTGCGCGAACGCCGGCTGCACAGCGCGAAACCGCGGTCGTGGTTGGCGTAGGTCATGTCGGGCAAGGGCGGCGCCTTGGCCAGAATACCGAGCCAGGCGAAGTCGTAACTGCGTACGTAATTCGTGATCGCGCTCTCGGGGACGGACGCGCGCGAGATGCCATGGAATCCATCGCATCCCGCGACGAACACGCAGTCGAGTGTCTTGTCCGCTCCCTGGCGGCGGTAGTGCACGCGCGGCGACGAGGTGTCGAGTCCTTCGAGGCGCACGACTTCCGCATCGAACAGCAGCGGATCGCCGGCTGCGAGGCGGGCGGCAACGAGGTCCTTCACCACTTCCTGCTGGCCATAGATGCAGACGTTGCGCCCGACCAGCGACGGGAAGTCCATGTGGATCGTGCGCCCCCGGAAACGGATGTCCAGGCCCTTGTCGACCAGCCCTTCGCGCGCCATGCGTTCGCCCAGGCCGAGGCGGTTCAGCGTGTCGATGGTGCCCGCTTCGAGTACGCCGGCGCGCACGCGTGCCTCGACGTGCTCGCGGCTGCGCGCCTCGAGCACGACGGATTCGATATTCTGCCGCTGGAGGAGATGGGCGAGAAACAGGCCGGCGGGCCCGGCTCCGATGATGGCGACCTGCGTCTTCATGCGCCGGCGATCGGAGTTGCGGGCAGGAGGATCTCGTCGAGCAGTTCGTCCGCAGTGACGACGTCGCCGAAGCTCTGGTAGACCGTCTGGAAGCCGACGTCGTGGTCGTCATCGAACCGCGCGGCATTCGCATCGGCGACCATCGCCACGCGGTAATCGAGCATCATTGCATCGCGCGCGGAGGTCTCGCAGCAGAAGTTGGTGAGCATTCCCGCAATGGCGACGTTGCGGATTCCGAGCGCTTCCAGCTGCTGCGGCAGGTCGGAGTATTTCGGAATGAACGCGCTGAATCGCTGCTTTTCAGCGTAGATGTCGCCCGCCTGCGGGCGGAGATCGGCGTGGAGTTCCTGCCCTGGGTGCCCTTTCGTCAGGTTGTCGCGGTGACGACGCGCGTTCTCCGGCGTGAAGAAGTAGTCGTGATAGAGCGGCCAGAGGCTTCTGCCGTTGTCGCCGGCCACCATCTTCACCCAGGCGACGCGTGCGCCGCGTTCGCGAAAAGCGCGCGCCAGGCGATCGATGGCCGGGAGTATCGCCACGGCCGCGGGCACGTCGCGAACGTAGAACTCCTGCATGTCGATGACGACCAGCGCGCTCTCGCGCGGTTCGAAGCGCTCGAACACGCGCCGTCGGCCGCGCTTCTTCATCACGCGGTCGATGACGTACTGAGGCATTTTGAACGGGACGGAGTGAACCATGTCGCATCACATGTGATTTCGGCTCGGGACTGCCATCCTCGGACAGTTTGCTAGCCGCTGTACTTCGCGATCAATCGGTTGGCCTCGTCGTAGAGGGCCCTGCCGTTCGGTGTCGATTGAATCCACGCGTCGACGACCGGCCGAGTCACCTGTTTCCAGCGCGCTTTTTCGGCTTCGGAAAGTTCGCCGATCCCGTGGCCGAGTTCCTTTGCCTGCTGCAGGCCCTGCGACTCGGCGTCGTCGAACATTCTGCCTGTCTCCGAAACGAAGTTCGAGTCCGTGTTCTTGTCGATGACTGCCTGGAGCTCCGCCGGCAGACTCTCGTACTTGTGCTTGTTCATCACGATCGTGAACACGGTCGTGTAGAGGTCGGTTGTGGTGTGGTACTTCACGAGCTCGAAGAGACGCAACGACCGCATGGCCTCCCACGGCAAGGTGACGCCTTCGGCGACGCTCCGCGAGAGTGCTTCATAGGCTTCCGTCAATGGCATTCCGACGGGTATCGCGCCCATCAGCTTCAGTGCATCCCCAACCGGCTTCGTCGGCAGGCGGATCTTCATGCCATGCAGGTCCTCCATTTTCGTGACCGGGCGATCCTTCGTATGCACGAGCCCGGGTGCATGGCAGAGAGTCGTCAGGAGGTGGACATCCTTGAACTCTTCCTTCAGGTGCTCGTTGTAGAAATCCCAGATTGCCCGGCTCGTCGCTTCGGCGGTCTTCGCCGTCATGAACGGAAGCTCGAAGACGCCGCTGATGGGAAACCGTCCCGGGGTGTAGCCGGGCAACGCCCAGGCGATGTCGGCGACTCCGGTTCGTGCCAGGTCGTACGATTGCGGGGGCTTGCCGCCGATTTGCATCGACGGGAAGATCTCGCACTTGATGCGTCCGCCGGAATCCTTTTCGATGCGCTGCGCCCAAGGCTGGAACAGCTTGGTGTGGTGATGCGAAGCCGGCGAGAGGAAATGCGATATCCGCAGCTTGATCGGCTCCTGCGCCGCAAGCGACCCGATGGTGCCCGATGCAGCCGCCGCTCCCGCGACAGCGAGCGATTTCTTAAGGAACGTTCTCTTTTCCATCTGTTCCTCCCTCGAGTCGTGGACTCGGTCGTGGCTAGATATCGAGCACGAGACGTTCGGACTTCGCGCGCGAGACGCACACGAGCATCGTGTTTCCCGCCGCGTGTTCCTGGGAGGTCAGGCAAAAATCGCGGTGCTCGACGGTGCCTTCGCAAACGCCCGTTTCGCAGGTGCGGCAGGTTCCTTCACGGCAGTAGCTCACCAGCGGAACGCCGTTCTGTTCCAGGATCTCGAGGACGCTCTTGTCGGCCGGTACCGTGAAGGAACGCCCGCTGCGGCGAAGCTCGATCGTGAAAGGCTTCTTCTCGGGGAATGCGGCCACCTCTTCGGACGGCGCGTTGAAATACTCGAAGTGGATGGTCCCCGGATCTCGATGGCTCGCGGCGGCCTTCACGGCTGCCATCATCGGAGCCGGGCCGCAGCAATAGACATGCTCCCCTTGCGGGGCGCCCGATAGCCAGGGGACGGGATCGAAGACGCCCGACTGCCGGTCATCGCAGTGCAGATGGAGCGAGCCGCCGCCGATCGTTCCGAGGGTTTCGAGAAAGGCGGCGCGTTGCGCGCTTCGTACCGCATAGACCAGTCGCCAGGGGCGCTTGTTCGCCTCGCACCAGCGGAGCATGGCCAGGATCGGTGTGATGCCGATGCCACCGGCGAGGAACAGGTACTGCGTGGCCGACGGATCGAGTGGGAAGCCGTTGCGCGGAGCGCGGACGGGCAGGGTCATGCCGCATCGCAGGGCTTGGTGAATGAAGATTGCACCTCCCTTGCTTTGCGGGGCGCGCGCGACACCCAGTACGTACCGGTCACGCTCGCGCCAGTCGTTGCTGAGCGAGTAGTGACGGATCAGGCCGTTGGGTAGCTCGACTGCTACATGGGCGCCCGGCTCGAACGCAGGGAGTTCGGTGTTTCCGGGAGCGCGCAACTCGATCCGGATGACGTCGCGCGCCTCGGCCTGGATGTCGGTAACCTGGAGTTGAAGCTTCTGGCCCGGCGAGGTCGCAGCGGGCAGAGCCGCAGTGCCTGCCAGCGGGAGAGATGCTGCTTCGGGGATGCCGGGACTCTTGATGAACAGCAGCACGAGACGGCTGTTCGCGCTCGCAGTCAAGCCATGCCGAACACCGGCCGGAATGAAGATCATGCTGGTCGGTTCGACCGCAAGGCGCTCCTCACCGACCGATATCTCGCCTTTGCCTTCGAGTACGACCCAGATCTCGTCCTGAACGGGATGGTAGTGGGAGGCGGTCGACTGTCCGGGCTCGTAGCAGACGATCTCCGAAATGAGCGTCGGGACCTTGAGAATCGGCTTTCGAACCCGCAACGCCGGGTCGTACTCGATGAAATCCCGCAGGACGAAGCTGAGCATCTCCGGTGTCTCCTCGCGCATCTCATGGACGGACGCGTCGTTTCCAGCGACGGTAGTCGCTTCGCGCGGTGTGCACTAGGTCTAAGATTGCGGACGCCCTGTTCAGCTTGATGGACGATGCCGCGATGAGAAACGCGTGGCCGAGCGACCTGATCGATCTGTGCGCGGTTGTCGAACACGGCGGTCTCGGTGCCGCGGCGCGGGCGCTCGGCCGGCCCAAGTCGAGCCTGAGCCTTGCCGTACGGCGCCTGGAGGACAATCTTTCGGTGCGTCTTGTCGATCGCACAAAGCGTCGCTTCGATCTCACCGAGAGGGGTCGCACCCTCTACGAGAGCATCGCCCCGCTGCTCGGCCAGGTGGATCGCATCACCTCCGATTTCCGCGCGTCGAGCGGCCAGATCGTCGGCTCGCTGCGTATCGCCGCTCCCTACGAATTCGGTGCGCACCACCTGGCGCTGGTAGCGCGCGACCTCGTAGCGCGAAATCCGCAACTCGCGATCACCGTCGATGTGCAATATGCGCCGGTGCGCGAACTGCTGGCCGGCGGATACGACGTCGTGTTCGTCATGACCAACGGCAAGCTCACCGACCCCGGTCTCGTGACCTGCCGGATGTTCCTGCTCGAGCGCGCGCTGTTCGCGTCGCCCGCCTTCCTCGACCAGCACCCGCCGATCCGCCGCCCGGAGGATCTCGCGCAACTCGCACTGATCGCGTCGTCGCAGGACCTGCAATGGCGGTTTGCCGATGCAGACGGTCGAACGATCGAAGTACCGATTCCCGATTCGCCGATCCGCAGTTCGAACGCGAGCATCCGCAAACAGGCGGCGATCGGAGGCTTCGGTATCACGCGAACCGTCGCCACCTTCTGCCGCGACGAGGTCCGCAGTGGGCTCCTGCGCAAGGTGCTGCCGTCGTTCCGCTGCACTCCGCTCAGCGTCTATGCGGTGATCAACGAGCGGCGGCTCATGCCGGCTCCGGTGAAGGCGCTTTTCGAAGAACTCGAGCGGGTCGCGCCCGACCTGTTCATCGAAATGCGCGAGCCGGTCGAAGCAGGAATCCGATGAAGGCAGTCGTCGTGCCGGCATTCGGCGACCTCGAGGCACTGCGCGTGCGCGATTGGCCTGACCCGACGCCCGGCGACGACGAAGTCGTCGTCGACGTGATGGCGGCCGGGGTGAATTTCTCGGATCTGCTCGTGATCGGCGGGCACTACCAGGTGCGGCCGTCGCTGCCGTTCGTGCCCGGTGAGGAAGCGGCCGGCATCGTGTCGTCCGTCGGAAAGAATGTCGATAGCTGCAGGTCCGGCGATCGCGCCCTCGTGCTCGTCGACAGCGGTGCGCACGCCGAGCGGGTGCTCGCGCCGCAGTCGAGCTGCTTCGTGCTGCCCGCTGCGATGGGCTTTCTCGAAGCAGCCGGTTTCGGGCTTGCCTTCCAGACCGCCCACTACGCGCTGGTCGATCGGGCGAACCTGCAGCCCGGCGAGGTCGTGCTGGTTACCGGTGCAGCGGGCGGCGTGGGCCTGGCCTGCGTGCGCCTGGCCAAGGCGCTGGGAGCGCAGGTCCTCGCCGGCTTGGGCAGCGCCGGCAAGGAGCGCGCCGCACTTGCCGCCGGCGCGGATGCGACGATCCGGTTGTCGGGCGAGCGCCTGCGCGATTCGATTCCCGACGAGGTACGTGCACGAACCGGCGGCAAGGGCGCCGACGTGGTGGTGGAGGTGGTAGGCGGCGATGTCTTCGACGGAGCTTTCCGCTCGCTCGCTTGGCGCGGGCGGATCGTGGTGGTCGGCTTCGCGGGCGGACAGATTCCGAGCATCGCCGCGAACCGCATCCTGCTTCGCAACGTCGCGGTCATCGGATTGAATTCGAGCGACTACCGCCAACGACATCCGCAGTGGATGCAGCGGGTGCAGCGGGAATTGTTCGCGCTCTACGGAAAAGGGCTGCTGCCTGCCGAACCGGCGGAATGCTTTCCGCTGGAGGACGCGATCCGCGCGCTGGCGCAGCTTCGTGACCGGCGCGCCATCGGAAAGATCGTGCTGACCACCGATCGCTGGGGGCAGAATACGCTCGGGGGGGAACCGGCATGAATCAATTCTTGTTGCGGATCTCGGCCATCGCGGCGGTGTCTATCCTGGTGGGAACCGGTGTTGCCTGGGCACAGCACGCGCTCTCGGGCGACGAGATCGCCCGGCGCTTCAGCGACACGAGGGTCGACATCGTTGCGCACGGCAAGACGGGTGATACTGCGATGACGCTTGTGTTCCGGCCCGACGGCACCGTGGTGTCGCAGCGCGCGGGCCGTGCCGACATCACCGGGCGATGGCGTATCGACGAGCGCGGGCTTCACTGCACGCAGTGGGAGACGAACAAGGAAACCTGCGCGCAGATCGTCGAGAATCCCGACGGAACGTATCTGCGGGTGCACGAAGCCAAGGTCCGCGCGACCTGGCGCCCTGCTCGATAGCAGGGAGGCGCCCCAGGCGTCAGGAGCCGTCGAGCAATCGACGCGCGCTTTCGAGATCGGCGTTGCTGACGACCTGCGCGCCGGCGGAAGTTCCCGTGCCGGGCCTCTCGAACTGCTGCTGCGCGGCCAAGGTCGTGTCGATATCGCGCCCGTCCCTGGCCGCCGCGCCTGTATCGCGATGCGAGCGCTGCACGCGCCACCACACCACCGCACCGATCACGAGCAGCGCGAACGGACCGCCCCACAGCATCCAGGTGTTCCGCTGCACCGGCGGCCGATACAGCACGAAGTCGCCGTAGCGCTGCACGAGATACGCCTTGATCTCGTCGTCGCTGCGTCCGGCCAGCATCAGCTCCTCGACTTCGCGACGCAGGTCTGCGGCGAGCGACGCCTCGGAGTCGGCCAGCGTCTGGTTCTGGCAGACGAGGCAGCGCAGTTCCTCGGCGAGCGCGTGGAAGCGCTCGCGCTCGGCCTGCGTCGGCAGGAGGCTCGCCGCGGGCGCCGGCGCTTCGCGCGCCGGTTGCGATTGCGACTGTGCGAAGGCGATGCCGCTTGCGCCGGGCAGCGCGAGCCAGGCGGCGGCACCGAGGATCAGCGCTGCGAGCCATCCAACGAGGCAGTGACGGGCACGCGTCCTTCGGTGAGCGAGCACGGTGTTGCGAGCTTTCACGACTCGGCAGCCCTTCATGAAGCCGCAAGTTCGCGCGCGAGCGGCAGCAGCTTCTGCTGCAGCAATTCCGGCGTGACCGGTCCCACGTGCTTGTACCGGATGATCCCCGCTCCGTCGATCAGGAAGGTTTCCGGCGCGCCGTAGACTCCGTAGTCGATACCGACGCGACCCTGCACGTCGCTGACGACGACCGAATACGGGTTGCCCAGCTTGCGCAGCCACGCGATCGAGTTCTCCGGCATGTCCTTCCAAGCGAGCCCGATGAGCGGGATCTCGCCCGTGCGCGCGAGATCGTTGAGCACCGGGTGTTCGACCTGGCAGGCAGCGCACCAAGAGCCCCAGACGTTGAGCAGCCAGACCTTGCCGCGCAGCGCCTGCGGGGACCACGTGCGCGCGAGATCGTGCGTGACCGGCAGCGAGAAATCCGGCGCCGGCTTGCCGATCAGCGGCGACGGAATCTCGCGCGGGTTGCGATCGAGCCCGGCCAGCAGGAACCACGCGATGATCGCGAAGACCGCGACCGGCACGATGAAACGCAGCGCTCTCATCCGACTCCCTTTGCGCGTTTGGCAGCGATGAAGCACGCGATCGTCGGCGCGTCGGATCGCTGTCGCGAGCGTGTCGCTTCGCCTTGCCGCGCGCACGGCTTCGGCCCGTGCTGCGCGCGGGCTTCCCGGGCCTGCCTCGGAAATCCGCACCCGCGGCCGAGGGGCGCTGGGCCGCCCCCGGCCGCGGGGGGCGAGTTGCGACGCACGCCCGGGACCCCCGGGGGCACCACCGGCCGCAGCCGGTCGCGCGGCAAACCCCAGCGCCACGCACCCGACACCCAACCGACCC